>NZ_BAKM01000010.1 GCF_000614185.1 Phocaeicola sartorii JCM 17136 = DSM 21941
TGTATCAATGAACAGACGTTTACGGGGGCACATTTGCGTTTCCCAAAGTGGGAACGAAAGAGGGTTGGGTGTCAATTCCTTTGAGTGGTTTCCGAAAGACGTATGAAACATGATTAAAAGAAGTGCTTCTCAATATATCAAGTTATTGGGCGGTAGCTTCATTCTCTCTATAAGAGAAATATGAATACGTGACATAGGATTTAACTGATTGATAAACAGGAATGGTCTTTCGATAGCGAATGCTGATTTACACAGATTCTGTTAAGCGTAGCAACTGTGTAGTTCGAAAGCAACATCCGTTTGATACGGTTATCACCTAAAAATCACGCAATTCTTACCATGCAGTCATTCTCTTATAGAGAGATGTTGCGGATAAAGAGTGAAACTGAAATAAATATAAATAGGAAATGAAACGTGCACTTTTATTATTTATGATAGTCGTCTCCTGTGTCTCGCAGGAACTCTGTGCGCAGAAGGTGGGCGTGAAAACCAATCTGGCAGCAGATTTTATGTTGAATCCAAATATAGGATTGGAGGTAGGTCTTGCTCCCAAGTGGACACTGGAAGTGGATGGCCAGTTCAATGCGTGGACACTCTCGGATGACAAACGCTGGAAGCATTGGGCAGTGCAGCCCGGAGTTCGCTACTGGCTATGCGACCGCTTCGGTGCGAGTTTTTTAGGATTTCACCTACATGGCGGGCAATATAATATCGGCGGCATCGACGGCAAAATCAATTTCTTGGGTACCGACTCCCGCAAACTGAAAGATTCCCGCTATCAAGGTTGGTTCATGGGCGCGGGCGTGTCCTACGGTTACGCATGGATACTTGGCCGGCACTGGAACCTCGAAGCCGAAATCGGTGCCGGCTACTCCTATACCCGTTATGACAGGTTTCGTTGTGCGGGATGCGGCAAGAAGGTGGAAACCGATAAGCCGCATCATTACGTTGGTCCCACCAAGGTGGCCATCAATTTGGTTTATCTATCTAAAATGTGACGAAGTATGAAAAGGACAATATATATAATGATGGCAGCCCTCTCCGGCATGGTTTGTATGCCGGAGGCGGATGCGCAGGAGGCGAAGGACATCATCCCTGGTGTTTCCATCAATAATTTCTCGATGGAGCGCGAAGGCAAGTTCCTGAACGTGGCGATGGATATAGATTTGAAAGACCTCGATGTCTCTTCAAATTGCGTCGTGCTGCTCACGCCACGTCTTGTCAATGGTATAGACTCTCTCGACCTCCCTTCGGTGGGTATATACGGTCGCAGACGGTATTACTATTACGTGAGAAACGGCATAGGTGGCATTTCCGGTGATGACGAGAAGGTCTATCGTGCATCGGAGAAGCCGGACGACATAGCTACAGCAACCTCACCGAGTACAGCGACTGGATGGACGGAGCCACGCTCAAGTTCCACCGCGGCGATTTCGGCTGCTGCCACAATATGCTGGCTGAATACGACAGTATCTTGGGCCGTCACCACGAAGCCTTCTTCCCTGCGCTGATGTTCGTTCAGCCCAAGGCCGACATCGAGAAGACCCGCTCGCTGTCAGGATTCGCCTACATCGACTTCCCGGTCAATCAGACGGTGATATATCCCGACTACCACAACAATACGGTGGAACTGAGCAAGATAGACGATACCATCGACTCCGTGCGTGCCGACAAGGATATTACTATCACCTCTGTATGGCTCAAGGGATACGCATCGCCGGAGAGCCCCTACAAGCATAACGCCGAACTCGCCATCGGCCGTACCGCCGCCCTCAAAGAGCACATCGGGCAGTTGTTTCACTTTGCCGACGGCATTATCGACATCGACTACGAGCCGGAGAACTGGGAGGGTCTGCGCGAATATGTGGCGACGTCGAACATCGACCACCGCGAGGAGATACTGGCTATGATTGACAGCGACATGGAGCCTGATGCCAAGGAATGGAAAATCAAACGCACCTATCCTAAGGAGTACCGCTTCCTGCTGCAATATTGCTACCCCTATCTGCGCCGCACCGACTACCGTATCGAATATAAGATACGTATCTTCTACGATGTGGATGAAATCAGACGCGTCATGGCGGAGCAGCCACAGAAGCTGAGTCAGAACGAGTTTTACTTGGTGGCGAAGGAATACGAGCCAGGTACACAGGAATTTACGGATGTGTTCGAGACCGCCGTGCGCATGTTCCCCGACGACGCGGTAGCCAACCTCAATGCCGCCAACGCCGCCATCCGTCGCGATGATTTCGCGGCAGCACGCCGCTACCTCGCCAAGGCGGGCGATTCTGCCGAAACCATGTATGCACGTGGAGCGCTCGCTGTGAGGGAGAAGGATTACACGATGGCTATAAAGTGTCTGGAGCAGGCAGAGAAGATGGGTCTGCAACAGGCGACCGCTACACTGAAAGAACTTAACGGCAGACGAAAGAGATAATAAACTGAATAAAAATCATTTTTAACACTTAACAACATGCGATTAAAATTTTTATTTATGACAATGATCGCAGCCCTGGCGTTTGCCGGGTGCTCCAGCGAAGACGACCCTATCAACAAGGGTGACGAAAACACCGACGATAGCTACGGTTATGTGGCCGTGAACATCGTGGAGCCGAAATCCATCGACACACGTGCCGTCGCTGGTTATGAGGATGGTACGAATACTGAAAACAATGCGGCGACCGCCCTTTTCTGTGTCTACAAGACAGACGGTACAATGCAGTGCGACCCTCGGACAATCAATCTGACTGAAGAGTCCGGAGCGAGTGACAATAATCCCTATGTAGAGAAAGTATACAAAGCCGTTCTGGTTATCGATGGCGTAAAAGAAGCAGACAAACCGACCACTAACCTTGAGCTTGTCTGCGTGCTTAACGCACCCTCTACTTTGACGGTTACCGAGACTACATCACTGGCAACCCTCAAACAGCAGATTAATGATTACGGCAGTCATACTGACGGAACATTCATTATGACCAATTCCGTTTACAAAAACGGCGATATGGAGGTCTGCGGAGCGACTGTTACCGGTGACGACCTTAAAACTTCTGCATCTGATGCTTTGGAACACCCGGTCGAAATCTATGTAGAGCGCGTGGTTGCCAGAATCCAGGCCAAGGCAGGCACTTCCTTTGGCAACCAAGGCGCCACCCCGAGCGTCGATGGAACCGAGAAGTCACTGACCATTAATGTCACCGGTATTGAGGTCGCTAATATCGCCCAGAAATCCTATCTGTTCAAGAACATTTCGGGTTTTAGCTATGGGTGGGCATGGGACGTAACTAATAAACGAAGCTACTGGGAAACTGTACCTCTCATGACCGGAGATAATGCCCTGACATTCGGCAATAAATCTTATAAGGACATAGCTACTGAAACCTCTTTCAACATCACAACATTGACGAATTTCAAGGAATACGTCCAGCCGAATACCTCTGCCCAGAAGACGGCGATTCTTGTAACCGCCCAGCTGATGGACGGCTCGAACCCTGCCGACCTTGCCTATATCCGTGGCGGATATACGACTAAAGCTGGCGCGAAGAACGTCATACTAACTTATTTGCAGTCAAAAGGTTACTGCAAAAAAGTGTCAGATTCCCCAGCCCAATACACGTCCATAGTCGCCGATGATATCGAATGGGTGAACAACGAAGACCTTAAAGCCGAAACAGGTAGTGGCGAAATCAGCTGGCTTGAAAGTTATGAGGTCGTTGCGAGAGTAAAATCTTCTGTTACCGACCTTTTTATTAACAATGCCGGTACATATACATCAACAACTACGACTGTTATCAACACTGATTTGGCAGGAACTGAAACCTCTCATCCTTATGTCGCACGTGTATATACCGATGGCAAGTGCTACTATTACGTGAACATCGACCAGTCTCCGGTTGCTGGTACTGGTACGACAGCCCATACGTATGATGGCGTTATCCGCAACCACATCTACGACCTCACGCTTAACTCTATTCGGGGTGTCGGCACCCCTGTGTTCGACCCGGAAGATGTGATTATTCCCGACCAACCCACGGATGAAACCCTATGGTTCATCGGAGCGAGAGTCAATGTACTCAAATGGAGAATCGTAAAACAGAATGTAGATTTTAGCGGAAACTAACGATTTACCCCCTTATCGATCAGTATCGGAGCTCGCAGGCTCCGATACTGATTTACTGAAAAAAAAAGACAGCACTTGCGCACCGGTGTAAAAGAGAGGTGTGCACTCGGAAACAATGATAACGTTTCCCACCTAACGAGAATATTCGACGGCACCTCCGGTTGCCGCACAACATATAGATCTCCGTAATGGTGACAAAACGGAATTTGCGAAGTAAAAAAAATGTAGAACGATATATTATGAACATCATATCGGCATATATAAGGAAAATGGGACGTGCGATACTTGCTGCCACGGTGTTCTGCAGTGTATTGCCGTCGTGCGACAACATCATCTACGATGACGAGGGCGACTGTTCGGTAACCTACCGCGTAGCATTCCGTTACGACCGCAACATGAAATGGACGGACGCATTTCCCTCGGAAGTGAAATCGGTGCACCTCTATGCTTTCAACAAGGGAGGCATCCTCGTGTGGCAGAATAGTGAAAAGGGCGAGGCGCTTGCCGCCGACGGCTACGCCATGACACTCGACCTCCCTTCCGGCGACTACCATTTGGTTGCATGGTGCGGACTGGAGAACGACGGCACGAGACCGGAATCCTTCTTCGTGCCCGAAGCACGTGTGGGAGAAACCCGTCTCGAGGAGCTGCGCTGCAAGCTCAGCCGCGAGTATGATGCCGGCGGCGCATACAGTAAAAAGAAACTCTATCCTCTCTATCACGGTATGCTCGACGTGAACCTGCCCGACCTGACCTACGAGGGCGGCGAATACACCTGCACGGTACCGCTCATCAAGAACACAAACCACGTGCGCGTTATCCTGCAGCATCTGTCGGGCGAACCGGTGGCCCCGGAGGATTTCACGTTCCGAATCGAGGAGGAGAACGGACTGATGGGGAACGACAACAGCCTGTTGCCCGACGAAATGATTACCTACTGGGCTCACGACAAGCAGTCGGGCACCACGGGCATGGGGATTGACGACTATCCCGAGCAAGGGCGCGCGGCGCAGGCCGCACAGGCTTCGGCACGTGCCGTCACCTCTGTGAGCGTCGCCATAGCCGACCTGACGATAGCGCGGCTCACGAAGGAACGCAAGACATACCTTACCATACACAATCCCGAGGGTGAGATTGCCGCACGTATTCCTTTGAGGGATTACGCCCTGCTGCTCAAGGACGGTTATGATCACGAGATGACCGACGAGGATTACCTCGACCGGCAGGATGAGTGGGCGCTCACCTTCTTCCTCGACGAGAGGGACAAGTGGATAGCGTCTCCATCATCATTAACTCGTGGCGAGTGGTACTTGAAGATATTGATTTTGGTGGAAATTGAGCGTGATGCGGACACGAATACGACATATCATAGCACGCGTGATACCGACCCTCACGGTCTGTATCGTCTGCCTCGTGTTCCACGGCTGCAGCTCGGAAATCGAATATCCGGGCGAAATCACCAACGACGGTATCGTGCAGGTGGGTTTTCATATCAGACTGAACGAGGATTACGGCACGTACCTTCCGGAATCACGGGCGGACGGCGTCTCGTTGCCTCCCGATTATGACGACCCGGCGAAATATGAGACCGGCACCGGCTACGAGAACTACATCGGCATCACTGGCAATGATTTCCGCTTCCTGCTCTTCGACAGCGAGGGCAAATTCGTGGAGAAGATGAACGTGCTCTATGTCGTCCCCGTGGGTGAAGACAAGTATCCGTCGGACTACACTGTGTTCTGCACTCTGACGAAGAAACCCGATGCGACGTTCCGTATCGTGGCTCTCGCTAACTGGGGCAGCTATCCTCAAGACGCGAACCTGACTGTGGGCATCACCACAATCCGCGATGTCTGCGAGAATGTCAGAGTGAATAATACCTACGCCTACGCAGCTCCTTTTACCCCCTCGGCGGAAACGCCCATACCGATGTACGGCGTGAAGACCTGCACGATGCCCCTTAATACCGACAGGTACATTGACATCGGCGACCTCTATCTGCTGCGTGCGTTGGCGAAAGTGGAGGTGATATGCAAGGAAACTCCTTATCTGGAGCTTCACTCCGTGCAGCTCACGGGTTACAACACCAATGGCTACTGCGCCCCGCAAGAGATGTATGACAACACTGGTTACGTCTCCGTGCCGCATATCCCGACCGATGCCGGGAGTAACGTTACCAGCCTCTTGCTTTTCATGTTTCGCCGGATAAAAGCAAGGCGTGGATTTATATCCCTGAATACTTGAACAAGGAAGCCGGCACGCCCTGTCGGCTGTCCGTTACGTTCGCCGATAATACCGACAAACAGTACACCGTTGAGTTTTGTCAGTACGACATCGGCGGAAACCCCACCGGGAACCGCCTCGACATCCTGCGCAACGTTTGTTACCGCTTCACGGTGGACAAGACAGCGGAGTTCACGGTCGATCTGGTTCCTTACGGTGTCAAGGATCTTAACCCCGGTTTCGGTATATGATATGAATGATGGTTAGCAATAAAGAGATAAAATGATATACGATGAAGAGTTTCGTAAAATTTATAGTTTCAATTCTGCCATCCGCACTATTGCTCGTTTCTTGTGTGGATGAGAAGTTCTATACGGACGACTACATACCCGACGGCGTATCGGAATTTACCGCCACGGTCGACTTTAAGGCTTTTACTCCGGCGCTTGAGACCCGCGCGGCTGGTGACGCTATCAAGGAAATCAACTCCCTGTGGCTGGTAATCTACGAGCAAGACGGAAACGGTGCTTGGAAGCTCGAAAAGGACGGTAAAATAGAAATTACTGCAGCGGATCATCAACTCACAACGAGCATTGCCGACAACACGCGACCGGATGATGTGCCACAGCCCGATAGCCAGACTGAGACCCGGACCGGTCGTGCCAGCTTCCGTCTCCGGCACAAGAACGGACAGTACAAGATCTACGCCGTGGCGAATTGCGACACGATCTCCAAGGTCGAAGGCACCAAAATCGACACCCCGGAAAAACTGAAAAGCCTACAGCTCACATGGGATACAAAGGACATCCACAAAAACGCCGAGATGTTCGGTTTCTTTACCAATGATAAGGATAAATTCGGCTCCGATGATGAATCTGTCACTATCGGTCCGAACCGCGAATTGCACGCATGGATACGCCGTACCGCCTCCAAGGTCACCGTGGCATTCAATGGAGAGGGACTCCATGACGGGGTTTCAATCTATCCCTTGACTGTATCCATCAAGGATATTCCTCTGCACTGTCCGCTCGGATCGGATAATACCGAACCGGATGTGCTCATTGACGGTGAAATGATAAAATATTACGAGGGAGACACTCCGCCGACTGACATCGGTTCCATCGCCGGCAACGGATTGGTTATCAACAAAGAAACTTCCGTAAACATGTCTCTTCACGCCGAAACCGCTCCTGCATTGTACTTCTACGAAAACATGCAGGGTTCTGGAGAGGATATGCCCGACAAACGGCAGGATGCGAATGGAGATAAGACGTTGGACCATCCCGGATTGCCGGGTGACGATACTTACAGGCTGAAAGATGACGTACCTTACGGCACTTACATTGAAGTTCAGGCTATCTGGCGCTCGACGAACACTGAGCGCCAGGGCAGCGGTATCGTCAAGTACCGTTTCATGCTCGGCAAGGACGTAATCAAAGACTATGATGCCGAGCGGAACTATCACTACAAACTGACGATGAATTTCAAAAACTTCGCCAACGATGTAGACTGGCACATAGATTATCGCGAGCAGACTTTCGAGGTCTCCGAACCCCAGCCGTTCAATTACCAAGGAAAAGTTTTCGTCCCGGATAAATCATGGCCGAATTTGAAACACGAGTTCAGTGATACTTTAACCGTCACGGTCGCCAGCTATATAGAGGGTAACGACGGAACAATACAGCCCGTCAACTATGAGATTCTTTCAGGTGGCGAATGGCTCGAATGTAAACGTATAGCCCCAGGAGACCATCCCTACGAAGTAAAATACAAATTCACCGTCAAAAAGGATGTCTTGAAGCCTGATAAGGAAATCGACATAAACCAAGAACTTAAAGCCGCGACTTCAAAGTCCGATGATATAAATAAGCCCTACAATCTTGCCGACCCGAACGGCACGCCCGACAATATTGTCTGCACGGCGAATTGCTATATGATCGATGCTCCGGGATGGTACATCTTCCCGCTTGTATACGGTAATGCCATCCATAACGGGACGGTGAACGAAAGTTCCTACAAATCCACCGGTAGCTCCGGCGACAGTTTCCTGTCCTCATTTGTAAATCACCTTGGAAATCCTATTACAAGTCCTTATATCAAAGAAAACACAGGCTGTAATCCCCAGGTCGCATGTTTAGTGTGGATGGATACTTACGACGACTTGAGTAATAATCCGGGGGGAATCATTCGCCCGCATTTCACTTGGGGAGGAGCGGCAGATAAGATAGAGGAATCTCCGAAATATATGCCGAATGCCTATGGAGGGAAAGGAGGCATACGCTTTTATGTCGATCCTCAAAGAATCAAACAGGGAAACGCCGTGATAGCGATATGCGACAAAGCACCTACAACGAATTCTAATGCTTTCTATCAATTTGATGCTATTTGGAGCTGGCATATTTGGGTTACCCGTCTCGATGTCAAGGAGAAAGACAAGACCATCGAGGTCACTGCCCACGACCCATCCCGCAAGTTCGAGTTTATGCCGATGAACCTCGGATGGTGTTCCGAAGACGGCGAGAAAATAAAGTATTACGAAGAACGCGTGGCTGAAATCAAGTTCAGTTCCGGCGGTAAGAACGAGACTGTAAAGATTGTCAAGAAATCGCATATTGCTTTTACTTATGGCAATAACCCCTATTACCAATGGGGGCGCAAAGACCCTTTTATTGCTGCAAAAAGGGCGAAGCTGACAACAACAAACCATGGTATAATTATGCAGGAGTTCGGGATGGGAGGAATCCGCCGCGCCTTACAAACGATAGTCCCGATTATGATAGTGAACGACTGACCACTCGTCAAGCCTTGGGACATCTCATCAGACACCCCGAAACATGGCATAATCCGCCTCGAGAGTGGAAAAAAGATGAAACAGTGACAGATCGAGATTATTGGCGCTACTTCAGCAAAAATGAATCATACTCCAATCTTTGGGAAGGACGTCAAGGCAAGGATCACACGGCTCAGACTCTGAAAACAGTGTACGACCCATCCCCGGTAGGTTACCAGGTATGCCACTATAACGCGTTCAGCGGGTTCACTACCACGGGCGACAACACAGGCTGGGAACCGGAATGGTACGACGTGCGGACGGAAAACATCATGCCCGGTAACCCGACGGAAGGATTGTACGAGTTTTATACGAATCCCGAGAAAAACCAGTCAATTATATTCCCTATGAGTAGCTATCGTGACTGGGACAGTTATGCGTACATCGCTGATACGGAATTAATGATAATCGGTTATTCATGGGCAGCAGGAAACGCAAGAAACGATGACAATTATGCGTACAACTTCATGTTCTCGCGTAAAGATAAAAATGGTTATATCCGCCCGAAAGACAGTTTCTATCCCACCGACGGTATGCCCGTGCGATCTGTCCGTAACGGCTCACATACCGGTTATTAACCCTTGACTCCTGTTTTTCATGTTGAAATTGCTGCATGAACATTCAAACAGAATTAACTTGAGAAAACTTGAAAGAGAAGATACCTAATCGGACAAGAGGCTGCAAACCGGAGACGGAAGCGAAATATCGCCCGGCGTTGGAGTTATATGCTGCCACCGACCTCTCTATTGCGGAGATATGCCGACAGTGCGGAATATCCACCAGCGGATTTTCCCGTTATATCGGTATCTACCATCGTCATCTGATGCTGGAACGCAACGGCATCAAATGCGACCGGGAGGAAGCTGGTGACATCAAGATAAGCCAGCGGCGCGGACAGTGTCCCGAAACCCATGCCAAATACAAGGAGGCCATCGCGGCGTGTGACAGCATGGACTATATAGAGTACAATGTATCGCAGATTGCCCGAGAGTTCGGATTGGACGGTACGAATCTCGGGCGCCAGTTGCGGACGCATTATCCCGAAGTATTAGAGTTCCGTGAGTGGGCACGGCAACGGTTGGGGCTGGACGACGGTCTGCCCCGTGGTACGCGCCCGTGGTGCAGGGAGCAGTATGCCGAAGCGGTGGAGCTTCTGCGTACCGACCGTTATGTCACGGTGCAGGAGGCAGCCGACCGTTGCAATGTGTCCTACTCCGGATTGGAGCAACACCTGATATTTTACCACAAGGAGTTGGTCGATAACCGAATCAAGGTACGCAAGAAGGCCGTGAGACAGCAGCGCAAAGGAAAGATAACGGGACGTGGTACCCTTCACACCCCGAAGCCCGAGACGGTGGAAGTGTATGCCGAAGCCCTCCACCTCTACCGTACCACCCCGATGTCTGTCCGGAAAATAGCCAAGCAGATCGGCGTGTCGCTAAGAGGTTTCTACGACTACCTGCAAACTTGGCACAAGGAACTGGTTTGCCAGCGGAAAGGCATTCCTTACGAGGAGGGCAAGCCGGTGGACTGGTCATCGGTGCGCAGATACAACCCCGCCACCGCTGCAAAATACGCTGACGCCATCGCTAAGCTGAAAAAAGGTGGGCTTACCACGGCAAAGGTCGCCGCCGAGTTCGGCCTGCATCCCGAATGTTTCCGCCAATACTTGAAAGAGCATGAGCCGGAACTGCACGCGAACTTGGGAATGAAAAAGACGGAAAACGGTGGAGTAATGGCACCGCACAGCATGGAGAAATACAAGGAGGCTTTGCACCTATATGCCACTACAACTGAAAGCGTGAAATCGCTGGCAAGACGATTCGGGTTCAACGACTGTTCATTTGGACAATTCATCAGAAGACAGTTCCCTGAATTGCACGAACAGCATCAAAAACTGCTACGGCAAATGAAAGAAGCGGATTAAGTTCACACTATGCTGATATGTTCTTTTGAAGCCGAACCGGACTAAAGCTGAATCCTGTTGATGAGTTCTACTGCCGTAATGTCATGCATAAAGGTGAAACCGAACCAGCGTATGGTAATTTTCTTCAAACTCTTCTTTAGTAAGTTGAAACATGAAATCAGGAAAACGTTCGATGTTTCGCTTTACCTGCTCGTTCAGACGTTTGGTTTCCACTCCATATATTGCTGCCAAATCTCTGTCAAGCATAACCTGTTTCCCTTTGATTATTCTAATCATCGGTTGAATGTTGGTTACTTCGGGCAACTGGTCGCAACTTGCGACCGGTTCGCTTGCTTTGCCCTCTATCTTTTCTTTCGCCATATTCCTGTATTATTGACCGTTTTCGTCCGGACTTTTGATAATTTCGATACCCAATGCGTTTTCTATCTTACATATAGTTTCCAACGACATATCCTTATGCCCTTTCAGCACCTTGGAAACATACTGCTGGGTGCAATTCATTTTCTCGGCAAGCATCCGTTGCGTCATGCCGAGTTCAGACATGATTACGGCTATCCATTGAGAGTATTGCACCCAATTCCTTTTATCTTGCCCGACCTTGACGGTCTACGGTTCGGCTTCCAAAGTTCTGCAAGGCGTCTTGTATGTGATTATATTCATTGAAACGATTACATTGTCTGACTCAGATGCAAAGGTTACACAAATATCCGATAATACACAACTTTGGAGTTGTTGTTTCGTGAGAAGAAACAAAATGCCATACCTAAATCAGAGATTTAGGAAAGCGGATATTTATTACCTATTCATTTATCGGAGTCGTTAAAATACGCCTTTATGTTTTTAAAATACACCTTGAACTTTAAAAAATACGCCTTCAACTTTTGCCTGTCGGCGAAGACGCCAATCCGGCATTTGCCGCATTGGAGCAAAAAGTGGATGAGTGGATTGAGAACCGGGGCTATACAGTCCCCGCATTGACCATACAGCAGCTTGCGGCGGAACTGGGGACGAACCGCACTTACCTGTCCGACTATGTAAACTCGAAGTACTCCCTCTCCTTCCGGAATTGGATCGCCCAGCTGCGCATCGACTATTCCAAGCGGCTGCTCATTTAGCCTGAATAATTTATAATCTTTGCTATTTTAGTCACTCACGTTTTTTTCTCCTGTACAATTTGCAATCGAGATATTATTTTGCGTTATTTCTATTTTTACCAAAGAGCCACCTTTCCCAAAGAACCTAATTCAAGATTAGCGGATTTTACTCCCATTGCTTTAAAAGCCCTTACTATTGTAGAGAACGTAACGCTTTTTCCGCTTTCTATCTTGGAAATTTGAGCCTTTTGCACTCCCATAAGTTCTCCAAGTTGTTCTTGGGTAAGGTTCTTAGATTCTCTAGCCTTTTTTATGGCCTCTCCTATGAGGAAGTTATTTATATCTGCTTCATATTTATCCCGTCTTGGAGTTCCTTTAGCTCCTACTACGGCGTCCAGCATTTCTTCGTGGGTGTATAATCTTAATTCAGCCATGACTATTTATTTTTAGAGTTAAAATATTCTTTCCTTATTTCTTGAACTTTCGCTATTTCTTTTGGTGGTGTCTTTTGGCTTTTCTTAGTAAATCCATGAGTGACTATTACCAAAGTATCAGTACCAGTGTCCCAGAATGCAAGTAATCTGTATTCCATCCCGCTATATTGGGTTCTAAACTCCCATATATCCGTATCACCTAACTTTTTGAAAAGTTCTTTATCTAAGACAAACATGCTTTTACCAATATTATAAACTATTTTGTCTCTTACTTTCTCATTAAGGGATTGAAGAAACTCTATCGCTTCTTGCATATAGACTACTTGAAATCTCGGTTTCTGCTCCATTTTGCTGTTGTTTAGCGCAACAAAGATAATTAAAGTTTCTAATTTAGGAAACTTTAATCGGTTTTTTCTTCGGTTATAGCCACAATTTTCTTTTTTCAAAGGAACCATTACATTTAAATATCAAAGTACCGGAAAACCGGTATAACTTCGCTATCAAAAGAGATGTTTCGTCTCCGACGTTCCAATTCCGAAATGATAGCTTCATCCGCAAGTCGATTGGTCGATCCTACACGAATAAATGTCCCTTGTAACTTGCCTTTCTCTTTGAGATAATAAGGTGGCGTACTACCTCTGAAAACAGTCACTTGAATCAAGTGTTTGTTTTTCTTTTATGTTCATACTTCTACTGTTGATTAAAGCTATCAATGACTTCGGATTGTGTTATAACTTCATTGGCAAACTTCTCCATCAAAAGTTCCTTTCTATCGTCTAAATCACTGTTTGTCAGTTTTATTGATATATTTTGTACTAAGTCTCAAATTTTCTGTTTATCTTTGATACCCAAAAAGATGATAACTTTATATTTAGCCCGTCACGGGCAGACAGAAGAGAATATCGCCCGTATTTTCCAAGGACACATGCCGGGCACGCTGACGGTGGAAGGAGTGGCACAGGCTGAAGCCTTGCGTGATACTTTGCAGGACATCCCTTTGGACGCAGTGGTCAGCAGTGATTTAAAACGGTGTGTGGATACGGCCCGTATTGCGTTGGAAGGCCGGAATCTGCCTTGGGAGAAAACGATTTTGTTGCGTGAGATAGATTGGGGGAGCTGGACAGGTCTTGCCATTAAAGACGTTGATTTGCAACATTTCCCGGCAGATGTGGAAACGGAAGCGATGCTCTATGAACGTGCGGGGCGTTTTGTGGACTACCTGAAAGAACGGTATGATGGAAAACGGGTGCTGGCCGTCGGACATGGACTGATAAACAGGGCGGTACAGGCACACATTCAAGGAGTGACACTGGAACACTTGCGCAGCGTGCCAAAGATGAATAATGCGGAATTACGCCGGTTCCAATTATGCTCAGCGAATCGTTGCTAAAAAACACCCTCCCGGAGTCTTGTAAAACTCTGGGAGGGTGCTTTCTTGATAGTATGGAATCAAATGGATGCTCATTGCAAAGTGATTCCCATGATTCCTATCACCACATCATTGGACAGAGTTTCCAGGGTCAGCCCTTTTAGTTCCTTGGAATGATCCAAAGGAATATCGAGCAATATGCCTGCACCACCTTCTATCTCACGTCCATATACACCGGTGATGTTGAGTTCCTTACCCAGGTCACGGCTTACTTTACCACTTTTCAAGTGCAGACGGTACGGCCGGGGAGCAGGTACTTGGAATGCTTTGCCGTCCACATAGAAGTCTTGTTCTATAGGACACCAGTTGTCCGGATTGGTCAACTCCGTTGCTTGGGAAGTTCCGTCTGCATAGTGTATGCGGATAATTCCATTGGCAATGTGGCATTGCATGTGGTTGCTACTTCCCGCCATCAGCAGATAAGCATGTGAGGCTGTGCCGGATAGCGAGATGGTGGAACTGTCCGGGTAATTATCCCATAGGGAGGTGAAAAGAATGTTGTTCCCTTTTTCTTTCAGACGGAAGGGGATGCCTAAAGACGTTTGGAAAGTATCATGATGTACAAGGTTGCGTAATCCCGAGTCGTCTATGGTAGCGCTCAGCAGCGGATGACACCATTCCCCTATTCCCTGTGTGGGAAGTTGCAACGTAGTGTATGGAGACCGGGGGGACAGGTATTCATTTTGATAAATATCGGTGACGGAAGCATTCAGTTGTCTGTCAAAATCAACCATCCGGCATTTTTCAGGACGGATATCTGCAAAGTCTGTATAGGAGGGGGCTTTCCGGGTGTTCTCTATATAGATATTAACAGGTTGCCACCAATCCATTTCTCCTTGATGCGTGTAAACAAAGAAAGTGTGGTGTCCCGGTTCACCTTTTATCTGTGCGTTGAAAGCGGTGGCTCCCATTGTGTGCTTTGCTAAAACGCTCTGAGGATCATATACTTGGGAGATGGATGCTCCCGAAGGTATTTGCAAAGCCAACTTCCCGTTTGAAGCGATGACTAGTTCTTGGGCTGCCAACGTATGAAGTGGTGCTCCTTCCCATTCGATGGTAATGGTGGTTGAAGATGTTCCCTCCGCCTGGATTGAAAGAAGAGGATAGCCATGGGCCGATTCGATGGATTGCCATGTTGCAGGGACACCGTTCACTTTTACTGAACGGATCTTCTCTTTTCTGGCATTGATTTGCAATACCGGATGGAGAGGAGTCTGGAACCGTTGTGTGATATGATAGGTGTCCGTATCTTCTTTCCGGATAAAGCGATAGCTTATATCGGGAGTGCTGACGGAAGCCTTGTCCCAGTCGTCCGGGAAGCCCGGTCGGAGGATGATTTGTTTATTCAGGGCATCCGGCAGGATACCGAACAGACCTTGGATCAGTACTCGTGAAGCGACTCCGATGGGATCGCCGAAATCGCGGTAGCATTCTCCGCGTGCGGCATCATAGAAGCTGATCTGGCCGAAGTTACCCGGACTGTCTCCTAGATACATGCCGTCCAGAACAGAACTTTTTAAAAGTTTGTATCCGGCCTCGGCACGTCCGGCCTGGAAGTATGACAATGCGGTATGCATGACTTCGGCAAAGGCGACATTATTGATACTCCATGAGTAGGGCAGCCAGTCGGTGGTGGCGATAGTGGCATATCCATTCTCTTTTAATCCATGGGCCGTGACGGGGATATGAGGAATGGCCGTGTCTACATAACGGGTAGCCTGATAGGCTTGGAACGGATTGGCTGTCTCGCTGTCTATAGCATGATAAATGGTCCATACAGCGGCACTTTCGTGTACTCGCTTGTGGCCCATAAAATCTTGATATTCCGCCAATGTCCTTTGCCGGGAAGCCATAGCCTCTCGTTCATGGCTTTCAGAATCTTTTCGGCTTCGTTGCGGTAAGGAGTGGGATCTTCGCCTATCTTTTCAGCCAATTGGGCCGCTGTCTTGTTGGCACGGTAGTTATAAGCCGATGAATGGGTGACTGCTCCGCTATTGTAATAAAGGGCGTCACTGGCCCAAATGCAGGCGTATGCGTCATACAGCCCGTCGTTATCCGGGTCGTAGTTCAGCTTTTCCCATGCGAGGTGACGGGTGATGACAGGCCACATTTGGCGGACATAATCCAAGTCCCCCGTCCATTTGAAATGCCATAACAATTCGTCTATGTAGCAAAGGTTCATGTCGTAGTGGTGCATCTGATTATTGCGGTGCGGATTACGGCAGATGTATCCGTTACTGTATTGGGGCGTGCCCCATTTCTTGACGGAACGTGCCAGGTGCAGGGCGGAATCTTGTGCCGGATGGGGGAAGGTGTTAGGCACTTCGGTGACCTGACTTGCCGCGTATGCGTTGAAATGGGTCCGGGCACGGTCATGCCATCCCAAAACATCGCCGGTATAGGCGGCTCGCCAGCCACTGAGGGGCATCCGCCACCCTATGGCACCGTGTAACCATACTTCTCCGTCCCAGATTCCATCGGCTGCCATAGCCAGTGTGCCTCCTAAGGTGTTGAAATAAGGGTCGGGTGTTTCAATGCGGATGCGTGAGGCTGTTTCGGAACGGGCGGCTTCTGCTTTTTTAAACAGGGTTTCGCCTTCGGCAGTCGTCAGTGTACGTAGTTCCTGGTTATCCAATAGAATATAAAGTGTTCCGTCTATCTGCGCCGGGAAGGATTGTAACTGTTGAGGCTGGAGAGGAGCTTCGAAACTGTCGGCAGGGTCGCTCCCATATCTCCGTTACGGTTTAGTTTGGAATTACGTATCTCTGAAATGGATGCCAGTAGAATGGGATGGGATCCCTTGAAATTCCGGGCGTTGAATTGCCAAATGGCTCCTTCTTTATCGGGAAGTGCCAATGTGGTAATGGATAAACTTCCACCTTCGAAGGATGGATGGGATAAACTGTAGCTGCGGCGTCCCGCTGTATAACGGGACTCGCAGTGTTCGGTAGAGTCAAGGGCTACCGTGCCTCCGGAGGTCTGCAATTTAAAACAGATGTGTTTCGGGTTCTTCTTGGTATAAGCAGCGAATACGGGCCGGTCGCTTGTTTCCAGCCGGAATTCTGTGTGGCTGCCGTATAAGGCACGGGTAAAGCGATTCTTACCGTTGATGCAGACAAAATCGTCTCCGTCAGGGGTATATTGCAGGCTTCGGGTGGCATTCCGGCGATGCTCGTTGTACGAAGTGGATTCTATGAAATCGCCTATCTTTTGTGGCTGCTTGGTTTGTCCTGTGGCAGAACCGGCGCCGATGCCCAACAGGCATAGAAATAAATATGTCGTTTTCATGATAATAACTACTAACTCCTATTTTTACGGTAATGGTTGTAATCCTTCCCAGCGTACATTCCATTTGCCATCTTTCGGAAATCCGGGATTGGTTCCTTCCGATCCGTCCCATCCGGCGCACATCATGGCGACTGTAGTCAGTAATCCGCCGTTGCCGGGCAGGTAAATGCGCAGACGTCCGTCCTGGTAATTGTGACCGTTTACCAGATAGGTGTTGGTGCGCTTGTCCATCAATAATGCGCTGACAGCCTTTTCGGGCTCACCCATACGGGCGGCATTCATGGCTGTCATCGGATAATCCCAGCCCCAGGTCTTGTCCCAGTTCCAGTTATCCCAAATCCAGTGCAGGGTATTTTTCATATATCCGGCATGAATCAACTGATTCATGGGCAGGATGCCGACAGCACCCAGCACTGCCATGTGGTCTGAGGTAAAACGGATATCTTTATAGGTATCCACTGCGGTTTCGGCTGCCAGATACAGCTGTTCGTCGTTGTATGCCGGCGGAGATAATTTCTCTATCAGCACATCCCATTCGGGTACACGCTCCATCCCTGTACGTTCACGCCATGTTTGGGCGACTTGCATGGCGAAATGCCAGTACGAAAGTTCAAAAGGCGGATTGACAGTTTCGGCAGCACGCAACGTTTCCTGTGCGGGGATAGCGCCTTTTAAGACATAACGGTCGTGCTCTTCCTCGTAGGTGGCGAATGAATACATGAATTCGGCGGTTTCCTGTATCAGGCTATTGTATTTTTTCAGCAGTTCTTCAGATGGATTAGCCCGATAGAGCAATTCTGCCAAGTAGATGAGATGAGGCTGTTGCCAGATCAGGAAGCTGCCTACTTTAGAGGGGGCTTCCGTACCGCTGGGATCAGTCATTTTCATCCATCGTATGCCTTTGAAACCTTGTCTTTCCGCTATCTGGCGGGCTATGGGTTCCACGGTTTCATACCAGGATAAAGTGCGGTCCAGCAATTCGGGATGTCCCCATAAGGCGAATTGTGCCTGATGCCACCAGATCATTTCCAAATGGAATTTCCCGAACCAGGAGTTGTAAGTCAGTCCGGTTTCCTGTGGCGGGGTTGAGCCGGCGCATTGGATAGCGAGCAGATATTGGCTTAATACGACCCGGCGTTCCAATTCTTTGGCACGGACATCAGTACATTGTGAGAAGTCGGCAACAGCTCCCTGTGTCCAGTAATTTTTCCAGTGTCCGGAAGAGGCTTGTTGTACTTCCGCAAAAGTCAGGATGGGAGAAGCGGACGCTTGCGGTGTGAATTGGCAGGTGAATGTAAATACACTGTCCGTTGGCGTGAGTACGAAATAGTTTGCACTTTTTTCACTCAGCTTCGCAGGGCCTTCCCAACTGATTGTTACATAATAGGTGGTTGCGTCGAGTGTTCTTTTTAACACGGCCGATTGTGCGTCTTCACTGACCAGGGTCGTGCTATGTTTATCATTCGCTTCCCAATTACAAGCATCGTCACAGTGACCGCCCGTGGGATAGGGGAAGTGGAACTTGATGCCGGCAGGTTGTCGGGCCGACAGGCGTGCGGCAATCATATCACGCTCCGGATGGCAGACTGTCTGAATGTGGTAGGGAGTTTCTTTGAGGGTGAACCGGCTGTTGATGATACCGTTCCACATATCCAGTGATTGCTGTATGTTTTGCACATCCGAGGGACGTACTTCATTTCCTAATTCGAGTCCGATGATACCCAGATGCAGGCGGTGTGGGTTTACACGATACCAGTCGGATGCTTCCTTTGCCCTGCTGGGTTCTTTGGGTTGGGTGGCAT
Organism: Phocaeicola sartorii JCM 17136 = DSM 21941; assembly: GCF_000614185.1. GTDB lineage: Bacteria > Bacteroidota > Bacteroidia > Bacteroidales > Bacteroidaceae > Phocaeicola > Phocaeicola sartorii. Next base: position 19,145 of record NZ_BAKM01000010.1, read on the forward strand.
AGAACTCTTTGTGCCCGTGGCCGAAGTCATATTCCACCAAGGCTTCCTCCGGTTTATAGTTTTCGGGATTTCCGAAGCTGTGCCATCCCCATTGGCTTTGTGTACCCAGTGGAACTCCGTTTTTATAGACTTCGGGAAAAGTCTGCAACCCTGTAGCATCTACCGTGTAGGCAAATTCTCCGTTCCCTACCGACAGGGAGGATAATGAATCCATGGCGGTCACTTCCGGATTATTGCGCGTTACCAGTGCATGGCGGTCTATGGCTTCCTTTTTGGGAGAGGTGCAAGCGGCCAATGCAAACATTGTCAGAGCATAAATGGTGTGTTTCATTGTATATAGCTAATTTAAAAAGATGGATAATTCTGTTGTTTATGCGATATGATTCTATTTGCCCAGTTGCAGGCAACCCATGATGAAAGGACCGGTAGCTTTGGCATCGTTGTCACGCATTTTTTCGCCAATGTAATATTTAAAGCTTCCGTCGCGGTAAGGAGTGCCGCCCAGTCCGCCTACTTGGCAGCAACGGGTCAGCGTCAGAGTTCCGTCGGGGTTTTCGCGAAGCAATGTTTTCTTTAATCCGTTGAAGGCTTTTTCCGCGATAGTCCGGTATCGGGCGTCTATATATCCTTTGTTCACCGCTTTGGCATAAGCATACATACATTGGGTGGTTACAGATGCTTCGGGAAAATTACCTTCACGCTCGGGCTGGTCTATTACCTGATACCATAGACCGTCTCTTTGATAGTTGGGCAGGCTTTCTGCCAAACCTTGAATCCAACTGATAAGCGAGGCACGTCCGGGGTGGTTGTCGGGAATATAGTCCAGTACATCTACCATGGCCATGAACCACCAGCCTATACTGCGTCCCCAGAAGTTGGGTGAAGTACCGTTTTGCGGATTCGCCCAACGTTGGGATTTGCTCTCGTCCCAGGCATGATGATATAATCCGGTTTCCGGTGAATAGGTATGTTTGTGGCAAAGTGTGAATTGTTTTACCGCCTCATCAATCAGATCAGGACGGTTGAATTCCGCTCCATAGCGGGCTAGGAAAGGGGAAGCCATATAAAGTCCGTCCAGCCACATCTGATGTTGGTAGATCAATTTATGCCAGAAGCCACCTTCCAGCGTACGTGGTTGTCTTTTAAGTTGTTCAACCAGCAGGTCCATGGCTGCTTTGTATTTTTCTTTGCCTGTTTCTTTATAGAGGTCGAACAGTACTTTTCCTGAGTTGATGTAATCCAGGTTGTAAGTTGACATATCATAGAGGTGGATTTCTCCTTTTTCGTTAATCAAGCTATCCGCCCATTCCTCAACATACGTAAAATATCGTTTGTCACCGGTATTTTTCCACATATCCAGCATGGCACAACAGCCTACTCCTTGTGAATACCCGAAAAAGAGTCGTTTGCCATGATCCAGCTGGTAGGCTTTGGGAAAGCGGAGCATTTCAGAGTCGGCAAAGCGCCGGGCGTATGAATCGGCAGATATGCCGGGAAGGCGGGCTGGGACTGTAGGGAGAGAGGTTACGCACACTTCTCCACTGTACGGCATTGCTTTTTTGGCCTGGAGGGACATGGGAGTCATGCAGGCGGCCAATAAATAGATGTAGCAGTAATTTTTCATGGTGTTTCCTGTCGTTTTTATAGTCTTTGAATGATTTACATTTTTTGCTGATGTAAAAATAGGCTAATTAACGCTATAAGTCCATGAATAATTGTTCATTTAGATGGAAAATCTATCGGTTGAGTCTCTTTTTTAAGGAATATGTGTCAATAAAGAATGAATTTGTGGAAAAAATGGTAAGACAGAGAAAAACTGTTCACCCATTTGGCATTTGGAAGGAAATAAGGAATGACAAATGGGTGAACAGGATTGGACAAATCAGTTGTGTACCAGCGTACCTATATTCTCACCGGTCATTACTTTTTTCAGATTACCCACTGTGTCCATATCGAAAACGATAATGGGCAGGTTGTTTTCCTTGCACATGCAGGTTGCTGTAAGATCCATTACTTTCAAACCGCGCTTCAATACCTCATCGTAGGTGATATCGTCAAATTTCGTAGCAGTGGGGTCCTTTTCTGGATCAGCTGTATAAATGCCGTCCACGCGTGTTCCTTTCAGCATCACATCGGCTTCTATCTCGATACCACGCAGGGAAGACCCGGTATCGGTAGTAAAAAACGGATTGCCTGTTCCGGCAGACATAATCACAACTTCTCCGTTTTCCATCGCTTCAATGGCTTTCCATTTGTTGTAAAATTCCCCAATGGGTTCCATGCGGATAGCTGTCAATACACGTGCCTTGACTCCGGCTGCTCCCAATGCGGAACTTAATCCCAAGCTGTTGATAACGGTTGCCAACATGCCCATCTGGTCACCTTTTACACGATCAAAACCTTTGGAAGCTCCGCTCAGCCCCCGGAAGATGTTTCCACCACCGATTACAATACCTATTTGTACGCCAAGGTCGTGTATCTCCTTGATTTGTTGCGCATATTCACCCAGACGTTTTTCGTCTATACCATATTGCTTTTCGCCCATCAGGCTTTCGCCGCTCAGCTTCAGTAGAATTCTTTTAAATCTTGCCATATTGGTTTGTCTTTTAGTTTTTGCAAAGATAAAAATATTAATCTTTTTTACTTGTCTTATATCCTAAAATATTTCTTCCCATGGCCCCTTGCATCACTCCGCGAAGTAGAAGATAGGTAATGAATGCCATCCATAAAGCGTGATTGCCCATTGTCCCCCGGAAACCATAATAAATAAGAAAGAAACTGATAGAGGCTACTATCATGGCTTTCAGCATCAGATGGGTAGCTGTGGCGCCGATAAATATTCCATCGAGCAAAAAAGCCGAGAACCCTGCCAGCGGAATGGCAAGTACCCAATAAAAATAACTTTCGGAAGCATGAATGACGGTCGTTTCGTTAGTCAGTAATCCGAGAAAGGATTGTCCTCCTATGCCATATAATAAAGTGAAAGCAAGTGACAGGCCTAGTCCCCAGCCGAATAGTTGGCGAACCGTCTTGTGAAGTGCTTTCTGATTATTGGCTCCGATGTATCTTCCTGCCAATGCTTCTCCGGCGTATGCAAAGCATCCATAATGTAGGAGAATAAAGTGAATAATTGCATCAGTAATGTATTGACCGCCAACACGACTTCTCCTTGTGCCGCACCTGCCGAAGTGAAAAAGACAGTAACCGCCACCAGGCAGATAGTACGGAAAAAGATATCCCTGTTTACTTGAAAGAAACGGTACATGGCCTGTTTGTCAAAGAAGGAATGCCATTCTATGCGTTTCCGCAGGGTGCTGTAGTAACGTAACCACAACAAATATGCCATGACTAGCCCGGCGTATTGTGCAGTTAACGTTCCGATAGCGACCCCTTCTATTTTCATTCCTAATCCATATACTAGAAGAAGACTGACCGCAATGTTCACTATATTTTGTGTGATGGCTATATACATGGGGAAACGGGAATTTTGCATACCGATATACCAGCCGGAGAAGCTGTATAATCCAAGTACCGCCGGAGCCCCCCAAATACAGATATAGAAATAGAGGGAAGCCAGATGTTCCACTTCTTCAGTGGTCTGGATAAAAGTGAAGGCGGTTCTTTCTATAGGATATTGCAAGACTAGCAGAGCAAATGCAATGAATAATCCCACTCCGACGGAACGGAGCAGTAACCGGGTGACTTCATTCAGGTCGTGCCTGCCGTAGGCTTGTGAGGTCATGCCGCTGGTTCCCATGCGCAGAAAACCGAAAATCCAGTAGATGATGTTGAAAAGCATTCCGCCTACAGCGATTGCTCCGATGTAGGCGGCAGCCCCCAAATGACCTACGATAGTAACATCAATCAAGCCCAACAAGGGGACGGTGATGTTTGAAACGATGGAAGGGATGGCTATTTGAAGTATTTTCTTGTTTCCGTTATTAAGTTGAATCATTTCATCTTTTTTTAATGGAATGCAAAGATACTTCCTTTTAGCAAATAATTGCTTGTTCTGTTTTTATTTAATAACACGAATCGGCAAATCCAGTGCTTCGTCATGAATCATGCGTGAGTTGCTTTGTCCTTTTTTAGGTCCGGGAATTAGCGGACTATAGGTCAGAACGTGTCGGATGCGGTTGCGCTGGTCTTGAGTGAACTGATTGGAATAACTGACGGCATAATCCATAATGTTGTAAGATATAAACTGGATATTACTGCAATTGGTCCGTTTTACAAGGTATGAATAGAGATTGTCCTCAGGTACATTTCCAGAGACAGCCAGATGTAATCTGCGTCATACTCATATTTGTTATAGCTGGGGGTGTCTTCGCAATAGTCGGTATCCTCACAACCATCCATATTGTCTTCTGTTCCTTCATAGAACACATGATGCAGGCCTAAATAGTGACCCAGTTCATGGGCTACAGTAACGGTGATATCGGCAGAATTGTAAAGGTTTTCTGTGGATTGCGCATTTATGTATAGGCTGTTGATTGATGCACAATAAGGGAATCTTAAATTGCTTAATGATAAGTAAGTGTATTCTACAGAGCTAAGTCCTTCCAGAAAAGTGTTTCCTTTTGTTGAGAATGGTAGGTGGGAAATGCCTAAGATGGTACTATTGGACTCGTCGGTTGTGAAATTATAAACCATTACATTGATGTACCTGTTAGGATCCCATATAAATTTCACGTATTTCTTTGAATCATCCTGCATGAATGTATTGCAATCAATGGGGTAGCTTTCTGTCCACTGAACATATTCCACTCCCGGATCGGGCAATGTTTCTCCATCCGGATTGGTCTCGGCGAGTGTAAAAGTGAGGTTCATATCCACATTATTACCGGTGCTTTGTAGAGTTTGTTGACTTTATCTAAGATGTCCGACAGGCGTTTGGCACTGACATATTGCAACGGGGCTGTTTTATCTTTATAAAGCACATGGAAGATAACCGGAAGGTTGTAATGATAATCTTCCGGGGAGATATTCCCTCCTTCTTGATTCAATTGAATGGTTTGGCTGATGTCTTGGGCAGAAACAGTGACTGTGACTGTTCTTGCGGTTTCTTCCAAGTTTGGTAAGAGATGAAGGCTGATTTTTTGATTGCCGTTGCCTTTATGGGGAGTTACGGTGCACCAAGATGCTGTAGTGGAAGTTGTCCATGTACTATTGCAGGTTACATTCACTTCCACCGTTTCTCCCTTGCTGCTGATATTGCTAAAAGAGGATTGGGATAATTCAAGCCGGGTTGGGCTGTCTTCATCTGAATCTTCACAACTTACGAGAGTGAACAATGTTGCTAAAACTAGAAAGATATATTTTATATTCATAATGAGGCATTTACTAATGATTGTCAGCAAAGATAGTGTTTTTATATTTTGCAAACGAATTTATAAGAGGTATTGTACCTCTTTAAATACATACCGGCGGATTTTTCCGTTTTCATCCTGCAATAAAAAATGGCCATCCGGCTCTACTCCTATTATTTCTGCCTTGAATTCTCCTTCGGCGTCGCAATAAGAGTATATGCCGTTTTTGTGAAAGAGCGCATTTTGATAACGCTGGATAATCGGAGTGATGTCCCCTTGTTTCAATAAAGAATAGTAGTTTCTTATCCTTTGCATGACAGCCTTCAGGATAGAGGTGGTATCATATTCCTGTCCAGTGATTTGCTTTAGTGATATAGGATTGGGAGCATCGCTGATAAACGTTTTCTGGTTGATATTTATCCCTATTCCCAAAATGCTTCGGGCTATATGTGTTCCAGTCAAATCGTTTTCTATTAATATGCCGCATATTTTTTTATCTTTCCAGTAAATATCATTCGGCCATTTGATGGAGATATCCTCCGTCCATCGGTCCAGTTCTTCTTTGATGGAAAGGGAGACAATCTGAGACAGGATAAATTGTCGCCGTGCTTCCAGAAAAGTGGGATAAAGTATCACACTGAAAAGCAGGTTTTTCCCTTTTTCTGTCTCCCAACTATTTCCCCGTTGACCTTTTCCGGCTGTTTGGAAATCTGATTGTACGACAGTAAATTCGGGCACCGTTTCTTTGTCGCTCAACTTACTTAGGTAATTGTTGGTAGAATCAGTTTCCGGAATATGTATTAAAAGAGAAGAATCAATGTAATTCATCATATTCTTGTTTTAGTTTACGGGTGAATTTTTTAATAACCTCTTCGTATGAGTGGTCTATCAGTGACAGAACCAGTTTGTCTTCAATGTCGCCTCGTAAGGACACTTGATTCCAGTATTTCTTATTGAAATGATAAGCTCCTTCAATGCCGGAATGATGTTCTCTTAGTTCCAGAGCATATTCAGGTTCACATTTTAAGGATAGCCATTCCGGATTGTCCAGTCCGATGCATGCATACATTTTCCCCATGACTTTGAATACCAGAGTGACATTGTCAAAAGGGAACTCTTCCGTTGTTCCTTTCTTTCTGATGCAGTAATCGCGTATTGTTTCTATGTCCATATATGATAATGTATATGTTGTTACCAAATCGGAGGATAAAAGGCTTCTTCAATATGCTCTATGGTGAAAGGAGCCTTTTCGCCCACTAAGGTGATGATGTCAAAGCGTACAGGTAAATCCACCGAGAACTTGCGCAAGTATGCATCCGTAGAAGCTATGATTCTGCGAATCTTCTGATCCGTTACGGCATCTTCCGGATTACCGAACCGGGTATTCTTACGCGTCTTTACCTCTATGACGACCAGTTCGTTCTGATATTCGGCGACAATATCCAGTTCTTTTTTCCCGCAATGCCAGTTCCGGTGGCGGATGGAATATCCCTTATCTATGAGATATGTGGCGGCTTCTTCTTCTCCTTCCTTGCCAAATTCGTTATGTTCTGCCATTCTGTTACTTTTTGCACAAAAATACTCTTTTTTATGTTTTGTATTTACAGAAGTAAAGCTAAATTTGCAGAGAATATGGCAAACAACGTAAAAAAGAGAGTGAAAGTACCGGCATCGACCCCTAAACGCAAGCAGCGCATGGTATGTCTGATGAGTGAGGAGGAGGTGCGGATTGTGGATTGTTATCTTAAAAAATATAAGATAACCAATAAGGCGCGTTGGTTACGCGAAACGGTTTTGACCTTTATCCACCAGAAGATGGAGGAGGATTATCCTACGTTGTTTAATGAACATGATATGAGAAGATAAGATGGCAGATGATACCTATTATATGAGACAAGCTGATGGAGGCTGTAAAGGCGGCTGAAGAGGGGGAAGTTCCGGTGGGAGCAGTGGTGGTCTGCCGCGACCGCATCATTGGCCGTGGCCATAATCTGACAGAAACATTGAATGATGTTACCGCTCATGCCGAAATGCAGGCTATCACTGCTGCGGCCAATACATTGGGGGGAAAATACCTGAACGAATGCGCTCTGTATGTTACAGTGGAACCGTGTGTGATGTGTGCCGGTGCCATAGCTTGGGCACAGACGGGAAAGCTTGTATTCGGTGCTGAAGATCCGAAGAGGGGATATCAAAAATATGCTCCCGATGCCTTGCATCCGAAGACGGTAGTGGTGAAAGGAATGCTTGCCGACGAGTGTGCCCGGTTGATGAAAGATTTCTTTAAAAATAAACGATAATCCTTATTTCACTTCCTCATAATCTACGTATTCTCCTTCATCGTCATCAAAGATTTTTTTTCTGCTTCCCGATGAATGAGAAGGTCTGTTTGAAGAAGACGAAGAATTTTCAATGTTCTCATGCTTGTCATTGGTTTGATTCTGAGTATAGGTGTTTTGTTTTGGGTTGGTAGAAGTATTACGCTGATAATTGAACGTAAACTTGCCCATTCCGAACAAACGCAGAATGCTGCCCAATATGGTGAAGCCGATAAAAATAATCAGCAGGAAAAGAACAAGTAGAAAACTTAAAAATCCAAACATAGTAATTTCTTTTTTATATATCACTTACAACAAGCGTGCCACGCCTATTGTTTACGCTCTTTTTTTAGTTAAAAGAGATAGAATGATATACCACAGGATGATGGCTGCAAAACTGCTGATTCTAAAGAAAACCAGCAAAGGGATGCATACAATGAGGAATATATAGCTGACTTTGTTCTGCTTCCAGGCAAGGCTTTTGAATTTTAAAGAGAACATCGGGATCTCCGCTACCAGTAATAATGACATGATCACTACCAGGATGAAAAGATATGCCGCATTGAAAGAATCGGAAATCAGGAAAGAATGTGCTCCTACAGTCAATGATCCCCAGAATAAAGCATTGGCCGGAGTGGGCATACCGATAAAACTGCTGCTCTGACGCGGATCAATATTGAATTTGCCTAGACGTAAAGCTGAAAATACGGAAATGAGAAATGCGGTATAAGGCATATAGTCGGCAACAGGCAATAGAAAATCAGGATAGTGTACCTCTTTGAATAGCGAAAAGACAATGGCGGAAGGTGCGAATCCAAAAGTGATGTCATCAGCCAGCGAATCCAGTTCTTTTCCTAAAGGTCCTGATACGTTGAACAAGCGTGCCAGCATTCCGTCAAAGAAATCGAATACAGCACCTGCTATAATAAAGGAGATGGCCAAGGTATAGTTTCCATTAAATGCCATGACACTGGCAATACAGCCGGAGAATAAATTACAGCAAGTTACGGTGTTGGGTATGTGGCGTGTGATACAGTTTGCCATGGGTGATTTCTTATTTTAGTTTAGCGATGACGGTTTCGTTACCTACAGTCGCCTGTCCCATTTTGACACAGACTTCAGTGCCCAGTGGCAGGTAAACATCTACACGCGAACCGAACTTAATGAATCCCATGTGTTCGTCAATGTAGCAATCTTCTCCGACTTCGGCGTAGGTCACAATGCGACGGGCAACGGCGCCTGCTATTTGGCGTGCCATGACAGTATGTCCTTCGGGAGTTTCAATAACAACCATGGAACGCTCATTTTCCGTACTGGCTTTGGGCAGCCATGCTTTCATGAATTTGCCGTTGTGGTGGTCTACATATTTCACCACTCCGTCTACGGGATACCAGTTGGCATGTACATTAACGATACTCATGAAAATAGAAATCATCAACCGGCGGTCATGAAAATATTCATGTTCGTCCACTTCTTCTATGACCACTATTCTTCCGTCTGCCGGAGCGACCACAATTTTTTCGGTGTCGTGCTCGAACAGCCTGATAGGACAACGGAAAAAGTTAACCATCAACAGGTAAACAACGATACTTGCGGCGGCAAATATGTAAAATGGAATTTTGCACTCAATTCCCCAGAATAACAGGGCATTGAGACCAATCAAAAGAATGGCACTCACAATTAAGATGCTTGTTCCTTCTCTATGTAGTCTTATTTTCTTTAATTTCTTCAGTCGGCTCATGATTGTATAAAACCAATTATCGTGCAAAAATAAACTTATTTTGAAAACCCTGCAAATAAAAGTTGCTAGAAATGCCTATTTCAACTCCTTTTAAGATAAAAAAAGCGAATGTTGATAACTTCTTCTTTATCTTTTTGCAGGTTTTATGAAAGCGGAGTATCTTTAGAAAATTTTTTAGGAGAACAAAGATTATGCAGGATTTTGTCCATTTACATGTTCATACCCAGTATTCTATTCTTGATGGTCAGGCGTCTATTCCACGTCTGGTAGACAAGGCTATGGCTGATGGTATGAAAGGTATAGCCGTAACAGACCATGGCGATATGTTCGGTATCAAGGAATTCTTCAACTATGTGAATAAGAAGAATGGCGGAACGAATGGTGAGATAAAGGATTTGAAGAAAAGAATAGCCGGACTGGAAAAAGGAGCGGTGGAATGTGAGAATCCCGAGGCGGAACTTGCGGCTTGCAAGGAGAAATTGGAGGCGGCGAAGAAAAAGTTGTTTAAACCGATTTTCGGTTGCGAGATGTATGTGGCACGCCGCCGTCTATTTAATAAGGAAGGAAAACCCGATCAAAGTGGTTATCACCTGGTGGTGCTCGCCAAAAATGAAAAAGGATATCATAACCTCATAAAACTAGTGTCAAAGGCATGGACGGAAGGATTCTACATGCGTCCGCGTACCGACCGTGTGGAATTGGAAAAATATCATGAGGGGCTGATTGTCTGTACAGCGTGTATTGCCGGAGAAGTGCCTAGAAATATTATAGCCGGGAAATATGAAGAGGCGGAAGAGGCTATTCAATGGTATAAACGTGTTTTCGGAGATGATTTCTATTTGGAGTTGCAACGTCATAAGGCGACGGTCCCTCGTGCGAACCATGAAGCTTATAAATTGCAGCAGATAGCAAATGAAAAGCTGATTGAATATTCCAGGAAATTCAATGTCAAGCTGGTTTGTACCAACGATGTTCACTTTGTGGATGAAGAAAATGCTGAAGCACACGACCGGCTGATCTGTCTGAGTACGGGGAAGGACCTGGATGATCCGAACCGTATGCTTTATTCAAAGCAAGAGTGGATGAAGACACGTGCGAGATGAATGAAATTTTCGCCGATGTACCTGAGGCTCTTTCAAATACGGTGGACATTTGTGACCAGGTGGAATTTTATAGCATAGACCATGCACCGATTATGCCTACTTTTGCCATTCCTGAAGATTTTGGAACAGAAGAGGAATATCGGAAGAAATATACAGAAAAGGACTTGTTTGATGAATTTACTCAAGACGAGAACGGTAACGTGGTGATGAGTGAGGATGCTGCCAAAGCCAAGATTGAGAAACTGGGTGGCTATGACAAACTTTATCGTATCAAACTGGAAGCTGACTATCTGAAAAAGCTGGCTTTGGAAGGTGCACGCAAGCGTTATGGAGAAGTCTTGAGTGAGGAAGTGCAGGAACGGATCAAGTTCGAGCTCCATATTATGAAGACGATGGGTTTCCCTGGTTACTTCTTGATTGTGCAGGATTTTATCCGTGCCGCGCGTGAAGAACTGGATGTGTCTGTTGGTCCGGGACGTGGATCGGCGGCAGGTTCTGCCGTAGCATATTGCTTAGGCATCACCAAAATAGACCCGATCGCATACGATTTGCTGTTCGAGCGTTTCCTGAATCCCGACCGTATCTCTTTGCCTGATATTGATGTGGATTTTGATGATGATGGTCGTGGACGGGTGTTGAATTGGGTGACAGAGAAATATGGTCAGGAAAAGGTGGCGCATATCATTACTTACGGTACGATGGCAACCAAACTGGCTATCAAGGATGTGGCCCGTGTTCAGAAATTACCTTTGTCGGAGTCCGACCGTTTGTGTAAGCTGGTTCCGGACAAGATTCCTGATAAGAAAATGAATTTGCCCAATGCCATAGCATACGTTCCGGAATTGCAGGCGGCGGAAGTATCACCCGATCCTGTTTTGCGTGATACGATAAAGTATGCGAAGATGTTGGAGGGTAATGTCCGTAATACGGGCGTGCACGCGTGCGGTACTATTATATGTAGGGATGATATTACGGACTGGGTACCTGTAAGTACGGCGGATGATAAGGAAACCGGTGAAAAAATGCTGGTAACTCAGTATGAAGGTTCGGTCATTGAAGATACCGGATTGATCAAGATGGACTTTTTGGGCTTGAAGACCCTTTCTATCATCAAAGAGGCGATTGAAAATATCAAGCATAGTAAAGGTATTGTTTTAGATATTGATGAAGTGGATATTTCAGATCCTCCTACTTATGCTCTTTATAGTGAAGGACGGACAATCGGTACATTCCAGTTTGAATCTGCCGGTATGCAGAAATATTTGCGCGAATTGGAACCTAGTACTTTTGAGGATTTGATTGCGATGAATGCCCTTTATCGTCCGGGGCCTATGGATTACATTCCGGACTTTATCGACCGTAAACATGGCCGTAAGCCTATTGAGTACGATATTCCTGTTATGGAGAAATACTTGAAAGATACGTATGGCATTACGGTATATCAGGAGCAGGTCATGCTTTTGTCACGTTTGCTGGCGGATTTTACCCGTGGTGAATCCGATGCTCTGCGTAAAGCGATGGGTAAGAAACTAAGAGACAAGCTGGACCACATGAAGCCTAAGTTTATTGAAGGTGGACGAAAGAACGGTCATGAACCCAAAGTACTGGAGAAAATTTGGGCAGACTGGGAAAAGTTTGCTTCATACGCATTCAACAAATCTCATGCCACCTGCTATTCATGGGTGGCGTATCAGACAGCTTTCCTGAAAGCGAACTATCCGGCGGAATATATGGCGGCTACCATGAGCCGGAATATCTCGAATATCACGGAAATTACCAAATTGATGGACGAGAGCAAGGCGACTGGCATCATGACCAAGGGACCCGATGTGAATGAAAGCTACTTAAAGTTTTCTGTAAACCGTAAAGGAGATATCCGTTTCGGGCTGGGAGCCATTAAAGGAGTGGGCGAAAGTGCTGTTCAGTCTATCCTTGAAGAGCGTGAGAGAAATGGAGAATATAAAGATATCTTCGATTTTGTACAACGTGTAAACCTCTCGGCTTGCAATCGTAAGAATATAGAAAACCTGGCTTTGGCAGGTGCTTTTGACAGTTTCACGGGAATTAAGCGTGAGGACTTTTTTGTGAAGAACGCCAAGGATGAAACCTTTACCGAAGTTTTGGTACGTTACGGAAATAAGTATCAGATGGATAAAGCCGCGGCTGCAAATTCATTGTTCGGAGGTGAGAATCAAGTGGACATTGCTACTCCGGAAATCATTCCGTCTCCTGCATGGGGCGATCTGGAACGTTTGAATAAGGAACGCGATCTGGTAGGTATCTATCTTTCTGCTCACCCGTTGGATGAGTATGCTGTCATATTGGAGAATGTATGTACTGCTCACATGGCGGAACTTGCCGATTTAACTCCTTTGCAAAATAGAGAACTGACTATGGGCGGTATTGTCACAGCTGTGCGTGAGGGATACACCAAGACGGGAAAGCCGTACGGCATTGCCAAACTGGAAGATTATTCGGGCTCGGCGGAATTTGCTTTCTTCGGTAATGAATGGGTGGAGAAAAAGAACTTTTTCATGACTGGTATGTTTTTATTCATGCGGGGGAAGTGCCAACCAAAGCAATGGCGGCAGGAAGAATGGGAGGTAAAGATCAGTACCATTGAACTGTTGCCCGAAGTAAAGGAAAAGATTATAGAGAAGATTACTGTGTCCGCTCCTTTGTCCGCATTGGACGAAGAATTGATTACGGAATTCTCTGCATTGATCAAGGCAAATCCCGGAAATGCTGAACTTTATTTCCATGTGATGGACGAGGATGGACAAATGTATGTCAATTTGATGTCACGTACCATGAAAGTTTCGGTTCAGAAAGAGATTATGACTTATTTAAAGAGTCAACCGCAGCTCTCATATAAAATTAATTAGTATATTTGCGCTAACATTTTAAATAATAAGTATAATAATTATGGCACTAGAAATTAAAGATGGTAATTTTGAAGAATTGCTGGCATCAGGCAAACCTGTAGTAGTTGATTTTTGGGCAACATGGTGTGGTCCTTGCAAGAAAATAGCTCCGGATGTTGAAGCTTTGGCTGAACAATATAAGGATCAGGTAATTATTGGAAAGTGCGACGTGGACGATAACGACGAACTGACCGGTAAATTTGGTGTACGTAACATCCCTACGGTTCTTTTCATCAAAGACGGTGAAGTGAAAGACAAAACTGTAGGTGCGGTGACCAAAGCTCAACTGGAGGAAAAAATAAAAGCTTTACTGTAATAAAAAACAATATTCACCCCTTTAATATATACGACTATGGGAATGGAAGACGATTTCTTATTGGAAGATGAGGATGATCAGAAAACAATAGAGTTTATCAAAAATTATCTGCCTCAGGATTTGAAAGATAAATTCACGGAGGATGACCTGTATTATATCCTTGATGTGATTGTGGATTACTATACCTCCAGCGGATGTCTTGACGTACAACCTGATGAAGAGGGATACATTAATATTGATCAAGATGAAATTGTGAATTACATAGTCAAGGAAGCCAAGAAAGACGGAATGGGGCCTTATGAGCCCGATGATGTATTCTTTGTGGTTCAAGGGGAAATGGAATATGGAAATTCATTGGGACAGGTAGATTAAAAGTAAATCTTATTATAAGATAGAAAATGCGCATCTCTTTATGGGAATGCGCATTTTTTGCGCTTGAAAATAGGTATAACCCATTATTAGCTCTCTTATTTCTTTTGTAAAAGAAAATAATAGAATACCTTTGTAAAAACACTCATGCTCATTTTAACTATAAAAACATTACTTAATGGCTAAAAAGAAAAATTCCCAATCTCTACCTGGCTTGTTGGAGGAAATCATGTCTTTATTGACTCTGGAAGAACAGGAAATTGCACTTGAATTGTTTGATGATGGGGTAAATCAGGTAGATGAACAGTCTCATATTTATTATCATTACCAGTGTCCTGATTATAGGCTGATAGCACAGCCTGTTGCACCTTATCTGATGCCTTTGTGGAAAATGAATGATGTAAATGCGCTGTCACCGGCTGAAATCTATTCTTCCTGTGCTGTTGTTCCGCAAGAAATCTTGGAGCGCGATCTTCGCAATTTTATCTTTAATATTTTTGTTCAATATAGGAAAATGTCTAGCGAATGTCATTCATATAGACTGTGGTATGCATTAGGAATCATGGAGCATTTTCGTATGGAACGTTGTTTGGATATTGTTTTGGAAGTGTTACGGCAAGATCTGGATTTTTATGATTTTTATTTCGGTTATTTGTATGAAACGATGTTATCCGCCATTACCTATCAGTTGGGACAAAATCAACTGGATGTTTTGATGGACTTTATGAAGGAGCCCGGATTGCTTCTTATGTCTAAATATAGAGTCGTTGAAGCGGTTGCCCATATTGTGATAGCTCATCCGACAGAAGGGGGAAGTGATGGGCTGGTTTGGCAGTTTGTTGGATTACTATTTTGACATACTGAAAGATCAGAAGAATGATATTTGTCCCACTTTGCTGCTTGACCATGTTACAGCCTGCATGATGGATATTCGTGGGGTGGAGACTTTACCTGTTTTGCAAAAGATTTATCGGACTTATCATATTAAGCCTTATGGCATTCCAAGTATCAATGAACTAAAGAAGAAAATGCCTTATGCCGAAATGCACGGACTGGAAATGGAACGGGTGGAGGATTATTTAGTTGAAATGTTTGAAGCTGTCACTGATGAGGCAGAGGATGGGGGATTTACGATGATCCGCTTTATATGGAGGAACAGCCTGCAAAAAAACTTAGAATAAAAATTGAATTGAAAGATTCTGAACCGTTAGTTTGGCGTGTGTTGGAGGTTCCTTCGAATATTTGTCTGGAAAGATTTTCTGAAGTGGTAGAGGCGGCAATGGGATGGGAGGGTTATCATTTGCACCAGTTTATTAAAGGGAGCACTTGTTATCTCCCTCCCAAAGATCAGCTGGATGATTGCGGCTTTTTCGAAGGTATGTCCAAGCAGGTTGATTCCGGTGTGTTTTCTTTGGGTGACTTATTAAGTCGTAAAGGATCAAAGATTAAATATGAATATGATTTCGGCGACAGTTGGATGCATGAAATTATATTGGAATCCCGTCAGTCTTATAAGAGAGAGGAGATTCCGGCTATAGTCTTGTTGGATGGTGAAAATGCCTGTCCTCCAGAAGACTGTAATGGTATATGGGGGTATAGGGAAATGCTGAAAGCTTTAGAAAAGCCCCGATCCAAAGCTGCACGTGAATATAAAGAATGGTTGGGGTATGATTTTGATCCTACTGATTTTGATCTTGATGAAGCCAGGGGGCTGCTGGCTGAAATTGTGGATTGACTGGATACCTTGTTATGGGAAGCGGGTAAAAATCCCGCCCCTTTCCGGAAGGCCTTATGTTTGTGAATATGGAATTAACTATTCACATCATCTGTTTATTGTGTTTATACGATGCCCTGTACATTCAAAAAGAAATAAATTCCTGTAGCTATCATTAATAATCCTAATACGGCATAGAAAAGTCGTGCACGCTGGCGTCCTACATTATTGACAATGAACTGTGTGTTGTGTGCGGTAAAAAACCACTCCCAATTAAATAAGGCTGCCATAATGGACAGCAGTCCTACCAATACAAATATGGCTTGAATCAGATAATGCATTCCCATGTTTTGATGAATTTGGCTGTAGGGGCGGATGCTATCCGTCCCTACAGTAGATATTTTTCTTTTATTCAGCTTCAGAAGCGCATGACGCGGCTTCCATCCTCGGATTCTTCAATCTCGACTTTTACAGCATCGCCCGGCAGAAGCTCTTCTATCAGTTCGGGCCATTCGATGAAGCAGAGAGCACCGCTATAGAAATAATCTTCGTATCCCATGTCGTACACTTCATCCAGTTTCTTGATGCGATAGAAATCAAAATGGTAAATAAGTTCACCGGTTTCATCCGAACGGTATTCATTGACAATGGCAAAAGTCGGCGAGTTGATCACATCTGTTACCCCCAGTTCCTCGCATACTGCTTTGATAAATGTTGTCTTACCAGCTCCCATCTTTCCGTAGAAAGCGAAAACGGTATTGTCACCCATGGCCGCGATGAACTGTTTGGCAGCTTCGTGGATAGAGTCTGAAGAATTGATTTTAATTTCCATATCCATTGGTTTGATTGAGTTTCTTTTGTTTGCAAAGGTACACGCTTTTCCCTATTTTGCAAAAAGTATAGATGAGGATTGAGAAAAAGATTATAGCTGCACCTGAAGGGACTTGTAATTTGTAAGAAATGAACAGTCCACCTAGACAACCTGCATAACCTGTGATGACAGACCACCAAATAATTTTTTTGAAACTGTGGGTAAACAAGTTGGCGGTCATTTGCGGTAAAGTCAGCAGGGAAATGGCAAGTACTATGCCTACCATGCGGAGACATGATACGATGGTCAATGCGATGAACATCATCAGAATATATTCAAATAAAGCAACCGGAATACGTTGGGAACGGGCAAACTCCCGGTCGAAAGCGATGTAAATGATAGGGTTCAGAAATAAAGTGAAGAATAGTATCAACAGTATGGAAAGAATGGCAAGTAACAAAATATCTGCCGGCGTGATAGTCAGGATGTTGCCGAATAGAAAGGCTGATAAATCGGGAGTGAATCCTGGAGCCAGGAAGCTGAAGATGATACCTACCGCCATACCGAAAGTCCAGAACACAGCGATGGCGGAGTCTTCGCGCATGTCCTTTCGTTTGCTTAACCATTCTACTCCAAAGGCAGAGAGTACGGAGAAGATGGCGGCAGAGAGTAGAGGAGAGATGCCTGCGTATAATCCTAGTCCGATACCTCCGAAAGAAGCATGGGTAATTCCCCCACTGATGAACACCAGACGGCGCGTCACAATGTATGTGCCGATAATGCCGCAGGCAATGCTGGCAAACAGACTTCCCAGCAGGGCATGTTGGAAGAAGGTATAATGCAAAAGTTCTACTATATCCATATTCTTTTTTCAGTGGTTTTTTATTCGAATGGAAGTTTTGTCTGGCTGTAGGCGGGTTATTTGAATCTTCGTTCACCTACAATCAGGAAAAGCTCGTCTTTCAGTTCATCCGGCAGTTCTACTCCACGCAATTGCAGGCTACGGCTCCATCCGGCTACCTCATCCTCTTTACAAGTGTACATGATTTCCCGAAATTCTTCCACTTCTTCTTCGGTATAACCGTTCGAGGGACGGCCGCGAAAACGGTCCAGTTCCTCATCGTCATAATATTCTATTTTTTTGCTGACGGCGGCAAGCAAGCTTTCTTTTTCACAGATTTCATGCTGTCCGCAACATTCGGCGTCTGCTTCTACTATTTCGGGAGCGGCTTTCAATTCTCCGCTTTCTATCTTTTTTTGTATCTGGCGGTTGTGTAAAACTCCCACTGCCATGCGATACCTGCCAGAATAATCAGACCAATAATAAGTATGAGCATAACTTTATACCTCCTCTATTATAAAACCGGCTTTCTTTAAATCTTTCCAATAGTAAGGATAGGACTTCGAGACGACCTGCGGGTTGTTAATCCGGATTTCGGGCATCACTACGCAAACCGGAGCGAACGCCATAGCCATGCGGTGGTCCTCATAAGTGTCAATGGCAGCATCAGCGGTCATTTCACACCGTTCACCTTCCCAAGACAGAATGCGGCCATCTGTTTCATGAAGTATATATCCTAATTTTCCCATTTCTTTTATCAAGGCTGCCATACGGTCTGTTTCTTTAATCTTCAAACTTTGTAAGCCTGAGAAGCGGAAGGGAATATTCATTAACGCGCAAGTAACGACAAATGTTTGTGCCAGATCCGGTTGGTTGATGAAGTCATAATCCAGTCGTTCGGCTATTTTACCGGTCTTTTTCAATGTTACCGTTTTATTTCCATAAATACTTTCGATTCCTAGTGACTGGAAAATCTCAGCCACTTTGCTGTCTCCTTGATAACTTGTTTCGAATAATCCCGGCAAAATGATTTCCGCTTCGTTGGAAAGAGCGGCTATCTGATACCAATAAGAAGCTGCGCTCCAGTCACTTTCCACATAAAAAGGGATGGATTGGTAGGGGGCCGGCTCAACCTTTAGTTGATATTCATTGAGCCATTGGGCCTTAGCTCCAAAATCGTTCATCAGTTGCAGGGTAAGGTTGATGTAAGGGCGGGATATGATTTCTCCTGTCAGTGTGAGGGTCAGTCCGTTGCTTAGTATAGGGGCAATCATCAATAAGGCTGATATATATTGGGAACTGACGTTGCCCGGCAGGCTGATGCTGTCTTTCTGCAGTGCGTGCCCGGTGATACGCAGGGGAGGATATCCGTCATTGATTATATATTCTATTTCTGCGCCCAACTCACGCAAGGCATTGACCAGTACTTGAATGGGGCGTTGCTGCATACGTTGTGTACCTGTGATGATCCGTGTTCCCGGAGTGACGGACAAATAAGCGGTGAGAAAGCGCATGGCTGTTCCGGCCGCCATAATGTCTATGGTATCTTTGCCGTCGTTCAAGGCGTGAACCATTACTTGAGTATCATCGCAGTCAGACAGATTCTCAGGTTGGAATGTCCCATTGCCCAGTGCGTTGATAATCAGTGCACGGTTACTGATACTCTTGGAAGAGGGGAGTTGGATAGTTGTATGTATTTGGGCGGGTGCCGTTACTTTTATTTGCATCATACCTTATATAATAATGTGTATCGGATTGCAAAGGTAGAAATATTATCTTAATACTTGATAGGTTGGCACTTAAAAAAGGAAGCCAGAGGGCATAAAAAAAGCCGGGAACATAGAAAAGTGGTTGTTTAGTTCCCGGCCCGAACATATAGTGAAAGTTAAGCTATGGTGATGTCTGGATCCAAATAAACGTCTTGAATGGTATTTAACAATTCAATACCGTCTTTCATTGGTTTTTGAAAGGCTTTACGTCCGCTTATGAGGCCCATACCTCCGGCGCGTTTGTTGACGATTGCTGTTATGACCGCATCTTTCAGGTCGGAGCTGCCATGAGATTCTCCTCCTGAGTTGATTAATCCTACACGTCCCATGTATCCATTGGCTACTTGATAACGGCAGAGGTCGATAGGGTGTTCTGAAGTCAGTCCGGTATAAACTTTTTCATTTGTTTTTCCAAATTTGATAGCTGTGAAACCACCATTGTTAACCGGCAGCTTCTGTTTTACAATATCCGCTTTGATCGTAACTCCCAGGTGATTGGCCTGTCCGGTCAGATCGGCTGCTGCATGATAATCTACACCATCTTTTTTAAAAGCGTTGTTACGTAAGTAACACCATAGAATAGTAGCCATGCCCAGTTCGTGGGCATATTCAAAAGCTTCCGCTATTTCAACCAGCTGTCTGCGGCTTTGTTCGGAACCGAAATAGATGGTGGCGCCTACTGCTACCGCTCCCATATTCCAGGCTTCTTTTACAGTGCCAAACAGAACTTGGTCGTAGGAATTGGGATAAGTCAGTAATTCATTGTGATTCAGTTTGACAATGAAGGGAATCTTGTGGGCGTATTTGCGGGCTACGGCACCCAATACTCCGAAAGTGGAGGCAACACCGTTGCAGCCTCCTTCAATAGCGAGTTTCACGATATTTTCCGGATCAAAGTAAAGTGGGTTGGGAGCGAATGAGGCTCCAGCCGTATGTTCTATCCCTTGATCTACCGGAAGAATGGATACATATCCTGTATTTGCGAGTCGTCCGTGTCCCAACAGGGTTTGAATACTGGCCAATGTACGGATATTACGGTCTGATGATATCCAAATATCATCAATGGTGTTTGGAGAAGGGAGATGGATTAATGCTTTATCTATAGTCTTGCAGGTGTGCTCCAGGTAAAATGCTGCTTGGTCACCCAATAAATTTGTTATTTTATTCATACTGTTTTTTCTTTAATTTATTCATACTGTTTTATCATCTGTCCTGCGATGGAGATTCGGGGAAGTGCAGAAGGGTTATTTCTCTCCACCGGGTTCGGTCTTTCCTTGATTGGCTACTGCCTCCATCTGTTTTTTTATTTCTTCCGGGTCTCCCAAAAAGTAATCTTTCTTTAAATTCAGGTTGTCATCAAACTCGAATACATACGGAACGGCGGTGGGCAGGTTAAGACCTACGATTTCATCTTCCGGTATGTGTCTCAAATATTTGATGATTCCTCTGAGGCTGTTCCCGTGAGCTACTACCAATAGTTCATTTGCTGTGGTCAGATTGGGAAAAATGATGCATTTCCAATAAGGCAATATACGATCTATTGTTTCTTTCAGAGATTCAGTGCGCGGAAGATCTTTGTCGGGAACTTCTTTATAACGGGCGTCTGTTGTCGGATTGCGCGGATCGTCCTCAGGCAGAGCATCGGGTGCCACGTTAAAGCTGCGACGCCATATCAGAACTTGTTCTTCTCCATATTTAGAAGCTGTCTCGCTTTTGTTTAATCCTTGCAAGGCACCATAATGTTTCTCGTTTAGGCGCCAGCTTTTCTCTACAGGTATCCAGTCCTGATCCATTTTATCCAGCACACAGTTTAATGTTTTGACCGCGCGTTTTAAAAAAGAAGTGTAAGCCTTGTCAAAATGAAATCCTTTTTCTTTCAAGAGCTTGCCTGCTTGATTGGCATCGGCGATGCCTTTTTCGGTTAAATCCACATCTGTCCATCCTGTAAAACGGTTTTCCTTGTTCCAGGTACTTTCTCCATGGCGGAGTAATACGATTCTTTTCATTTGTTCTCCTTTCTTTATTGCCCGGTAATACATTTTCTGCTGGCTGCAAAATTAGTTGTAGCATACATACTTATCAATACCCATTAATTATGAATTTAACAACGGAAGACGAGAATTTGTTTCTCTTTTTATTATTTTTGTGCTCTGTAATTAAACACATGTCATGGAAAAAATTAAAAATGGACTAATGGGATTTATACTGGGAGATTGGTTGGGAATGCCTTACAGGGGAAAAGGGAAGGGAACTTTTAAACCTGTATGGAAAAAATCTTATCTTCGGGGAGATAAATGTTCGGGGAATACCTCAATGTTGTTATGTGCGTTGGACAGTCATTATAATTTGGAACTTTATCGGCAGAATTTAAAAGATTGGTATTTCAATAAAAAATATACGGGGGAAAACATAGAGTTTGATATTGATCAGGTGACTCAGAAAGCAATTATGAAGAATTTCAGGGGGGTGTCTTCGGATTCTAATAGTGGAAACCGTAGTTTGATGGGGTGTTGCGTTTTGGCTTTTTCATCGTTGTCCAAGGAGGAGATTCTTCCTTTTATCAAGGCCACTCATAACAGCCGTTATAGTTTTAAATACACTTGGTTCTTTATCGAGTTTATTCGTTGCCTGTTGAAATATGAAGATAAGGAACAGGCACTACAGCAGGCCCAGCAGAGATGTGATGTGGAGATTAACAGGCAAAATCTTTACAATGGAAGTTTTGTTGTAGATACGGTGGAATCTGTGATCAATTGGTTTATGGCAGGAAATAGTTATAAGGAATGTGTATTTTTGGCTATAAACGCGGGCAAATCAAGTGATGCGGTAGGGGCGCTGACCGGTTTGCTGGCCGGAATATATTATGGACTGGATTTAAAGAATGGAGTAAAAGGGTTTAGTACAATGGAACCTTATATTGATTCATTTATCCAGTATCTTAATCCCACTCTTTAAAATCCAATGATAGCTGTTCCCATTGTTTCTTTATTTCTCCTCTTTCTTCTTTAGGATTGGAAACGGATAGTCCGATGAGGCGGATGGGGTGGTTTTCATAATCAATTTCCTCCAATAGTTTTTTGGCTAGCGGAAGAATTTTATCCATACTTGTCAGTTCGCTGTTTTGAGTGATGCTTCGGGTTATTTGGTTAAAGTTGTGAAATTTTATTTTTAAGGTAAGCGTGTTGCCGCTGAAATGGGTACGTTTCAGCCTTTCTAATAATTCGGTGACTACATGATAGAGCTCGATGATGGCGGAAGAACGAAGAGAAATGTCTTTTTCCAAGGTGTGTTCGCATCCTACGGACTTACGGACTCTTACAGGTTCTACAGGACGGAGATCTATGCCTCGTGCGAAATCATAATACAGACAGCCTGCTTTGCCAAACTGCCGGGTGAGCATCTCTAAAGTGCAGGTCTGTAATTGGGCACCATTATAAATTCCTAATGTGTGCATTTTTTTGGCTGTCACTGGGCCTACTCCCCAAAAAGATTCGATGGGAAGGCGGGCGATGAAGTCTAGTGCCTGATCGGGATGTATGGTACACAATCCGTCGGGCTTGCGGTAATCCGATGCGATCTTGGCCAGGAACTTGTTATAAGAAATTCCGGCTGAAGCTATCAATCCCAATTCTTTACGAATACGTTTCTTTATTTCTTTGGCAATATCTATGGCAAGTGAGATGCCTGCTTTGTTTTCGGTTACATCCAGAAAGGCTTCATCCAGTGACAGAGGCTCTATGACATCTGTATAAGTATGAAATATATTGTGTATCTGCTGTGATGCAGCCTTGTAAACATCCATCCGGCCCGGGACAAAAATCAGTTCCGGACAAAGTCTTTTGGCTTTTTGTGATGACATGGCGGAATGTACTCCGTAACGGCGTGCTTCATAGCTGGCGGCAGCTACTACACCTCGTTCTTCGGCGTGGCCCACTGCAAGCGGTTTTCCACGCAATTCGGGGTTGTCACGCTGTTCCACCGATGCGTAGAATGCATCCATATCGATATGTATTATCTTACGTTCGGGCATCTTCATGAAAATTGTAGAGCAAAGGTATAAAAAAGGCTTTGGGTTGGTGAACTCTTTAACAGCTTTTTTTGTTCTATTTTCATTCATATCATTTCTATAGGACGAATATGGGAAAGGCACGTAAGAACTACTCTATTTACCTGATGATGCTATTGATATTCGGAGGGCTGATTTATGCCGCTATAATGGGCGGTGAGCGTTTTCTGCATTTGTCACCTGTACAGTCGGTGGCAGCAGATGATGACGCTTTTGCTATGTTTAAAACTATATTACTTGATAATCTGACTCATCCTT
The DNA here is from genome assembly GCF_000614185.1 of Phocaeicola sartorii JCM 17136 = DSM 21941. Lineage (GTDB taxonomy): Bacteria > Bacteroidota > Bacteroidia > Bacteroidales > Bacteroidaceae > Phocaeicola > Phocaeicola sartorii. Next base: position 42,684 of record NZ_BAKM01000010.1, read on the forward strand.
TTTCCATCTTGCTCATTCAGATTATAGTCGTATTGATTGCGGTTCGTATTTTTGCTTCCGTGTTCCGTTATATAGGGCAACCGGGAGTGATAGGTGAGATCGTGGCGGGAATTGTTCTGGGACCTTCTGTGTTGGGAGCTCTTTATCCTGAGTTTTTCGGTTTTCTATTCCAACCGGATTCTTTGACCAATCTGGAGCTCATCAGTCAGTTAGGTCTGGTGCTGTTTATGTTTGTTATTGGAATGGAGGTTGATTTTGGTGTGCTGAAAAATAAGATCAACGAAACGTTGGTTATCAGTCATGCCGGAATCTTGGTGCCTTTCTTTTTAGGAATGTTGGCTTCTTACTGGGTGTACGAGGAATATGCTTCCCGGCAAACAGCTTTTCTTTCCTTTGCTTTATTTATCGGCATATCTATGAGTATTACTGCTTTCCCTGTTTTGGCGCGTATTATTCAAGAACGTAATATGACACGGAAACCTGTGGGAATTCTTACAATAGCTTCTGCGGCCAATGATGATGTGACGGCTTGGTGCCTGTTGGCGGTTGTCATTGCCATTACAAAGGCGGGAACTTTTGGAGGTGCTTTGTACACTGTTTTCCTTACATTTGTCTATATCGCTGTGATGTTTGTGGTTGTCCGTCCGTTTTTAAAGAAGATCGGTATGCTTTATACCAATAAGGAAGTTATCAACAAGACTTTTGTCAGTTTTATATTTTTGGTCTTGGTCTTATCGGCGGCTGTTACGGAAATTTTGGGTATTCATGCTTTGTTTGGCGCTTTTATGGCGGGGGTGGTCATGCCTTCTAATTTTGGTTTCCGTAAGGTAATGATGGAGAAGGTTGAGGATATAGCATTGGTTTTTTTCCTGCCGTTGTTTTTCGCCTTTACGGGATTACGCACACAGATAGGATTGATAAATACACCAGAGTTATGGTGTGTATGTCTGCTATTAGTTACTGTGGCTGTTGTCGGAAAATTTGGTGGGTGTGCTGTAGCTTCCCGTCTGGTGGGTGAATCTTGGAAAGATAGTTTCACCATAGGTACTTTGATGAACACCCGCGGATTGATGGAATTGGTGGCATTGAATATAGGTTATGAGTTGGGGGTGCTTCCTCCGTCTATCTTTGTTATTCTGATCATCATGGCTTTGGTTACGACGTTTATGACGACACCTTTGTTGAATTTGGTGGAATGGGGCTTTGCGGCAAGAGAGCAAAAAAAGGTTTTGCAACGGAAACTGCTTTTGTTCTTTGGACGTCCCGAAACAGGTAGTATGTTGTTGTCGGTATATAAGTTGCTTTTTGGAAAACAACTTTCTTATCATCAGGTAATTGCAGCTCATTATACAACGGGTACCGATGCGAACCCTACCAGTGTTGAACAATTTTTTGAAGAAAGTTTTATTCCTGTTGAAAAACAGGCGGAGCACTTGGATATACATATAGAAAAGCGGTATAGGGTTACTGATAATCTGGTATCTGATATGATTTCCACTGTAGAGGCGGAGTCACCGGATATTTTGTTGTTGGGAGCGGGCCCTCGTTTCATGACTGACGGTGAAAAGTCGATGACTTCTTTTTTTGGTTTGTTTCGTAAAAAGGTGGACGATGTGTTAGAACATGCTTCTTGTCCTGTCGCTATCTTTGTAAATCGTGACTATCATGATGGAGATGAACTGGCTGTATTGATAAATGGGAGTATGGATCGTTTCCTTTTCGCTCATGTGCGCCATTTATTGGAAAATGGAGATCGTTTTATTCGTTTATATTATTTCAGCGGTGGAAGTGAAGAATATATGGGACAAATACATAAGATCAATAAGCAGTATGCAAATAGGGTGCATCTGTATCCGTTGGTCGAGATGGAGGATTTGGCCTTGTCGACCATCCATGGGTTGCTTATTTTAAGCTATGATACTTGTGTGGGGATTGCCGCCAATGAAAAAGTCTTTAAAGCACTCCCTTCTTTATTGGTTATGAAGGATGCATCTTAAAAGATTGACTTTTTTAACATACCCATAGGATTTTCGGACTGACCCGAAAAAAAGCATCGACAATCTTCCGATTATCAATGCTTTACGGTTAGTCGGGGTGACTAGATTCGAACTAGCGACCACACGCCCCCCAGACGCGTACTCTAACCGGGCTGAGCTACACCCCGTTGTTTTTGCTTAACGGGTGCAAAGGTACGTATTTATGGGTGATTTGCAAATTTTTCAAGCACTTTTTTGCTTAAAAAAATTGTTTTTTTTATTGGCGTTGTTTGTAAATGCTTGTGTGTCAGTTATATGATAGATAGTTGCAATGGTATTGGATTTCCTTTATTTGCATTAAGTTTTTTCTAATGTCTTAGGAATATGTTAGGGAAGTGGAAGCTTTTTGCATTAGTGGTGTCTGTTGCTCTTTTAAATATTTTTTTTTACGAATCATTTATAGAACGTTTGTACTGTGCCCTTTTTATTTTTGCACTTAATTGTTAATTAGTTGGATATGAGATATGACAACATTCAAATTATTGCTTCATTCGGTAAATAAAAGAAAGGATGGAAGTTATAAAAGAGGTTATGAAAGATGTAGAGAAGTTGATGCTTGATGAAGACGGTTTTATTCCTGTAATAAAAAAATAACACGGCTATTGAAAGCATGTATCGGGATCTTGACTTCAACCTCCTGCAGGACAGCATAAAAACGTAAGGCTGAACGGTTGGCCGGAAACCTGGACATAATTCTTTGAAAGAAATATATGCCAGGATATGAAAGACAAAACGATATTTCATACTTCCGCAAGTGACAGTGACGTATGGATGTAATTAATAGAAAGTTGGACGCGAAAATGCCCTCATGCCCTCACTTTTACTCTAACTTGTTTATAATGAGATGCTTATTAGTGGTGGTAGCATCAGTATCAGTGAGGGCATTGCTCTCACTAATGAATGCTTAAAAATAAATTATTTTAACTTTGTAATATGATGCAAAGTACCTTTGTTGCTGGCTTTTGGGGAAATATTCAGTCTATGAAGAATACATTCGAATCAATTCATCTTATTGATTGGCAGCCTGTCACGTGTATATCTTTGCAGGTGATTGAAAATCTTTATGGGCGATCATCCATTTTCCCCTCTTCTCTGTAGTGGCAGAATAAAAGTGACATTTAAATAACTGTTCCAAAGGCGAAATTTGCTCAAATCCAGTGTTGTTTTGCCGCAATACCTCCTCTTTTTCATCATTTAACTCCTAACGTTTGTTCTTATAAAGCAGTTGCATGGCTTCTGCATCGGGTTGGTGGTAGTCTATGTGTGCATATTTCCCTGTCTCTTAGTTGTTTTCTCTCTTTTCTTTTCCTACTTTTATATGTTTGTAATTGCTTGTCCACCCCTGTGGCTAAGTCTAATCACCTTGGTGGCTAACTTTAACCACCAAGGTGACTAGACTTAACCACGTCCGTGGTTAACGGATATTGAACTTTCAATCATCAAAGAAGAACAGTATGACACAAACTACGGCCGCTGCTATTTATGTCGCTTTTGTGAGGAAGAAAAGCTGAAAAACAGGGAACTTCCCCAAACAACCGATTTATATGCTTGTAAATGTGTATGATATTATGAATGAGTGATTTAAGTGAAAATATGAGGGTAAGGAGTGAGGGCATGAGGGTATAAGTGAGTGCAGCTTATTATTGTATTTAAGAATAAGCCGGGTAACCTTGGCGACCCAATAAAAGTAATATACTGCACTGGCATGGGTAGGGGAATTGTACGCCCAATTCAAAGCTTAAATGAAAAGCCGTTGATAAAACTAGTAAGTTGATTCCCTATATTCGGAGGGAGACATATTGGTATGTCTCTTAAAAAATCGACCTAAAGCGGATTGGTTCAGGAACTTAGTCCTGATTGTTATTTCTTGAATATTAAGGGAACTGTTTTTCAACAATTCTTTTATTTCCAGTAATGAATAATCTATAATCCAGTCTTTAGGAGACTTCCCGCTGGTTTCCTTAACTACTTCAGACAGATATTTGGAAGAGACATGAAGTTTGTCGGCATAAAAGATAACCTCTTTATGTTCTCTGTAGTTATCCATCATTAGCGTATAGAATCTATGCGTTAAATCTTCTTTGCGTGATGTACTTGTATTATTTCTATGATTGATATAATTTTCAAAATCGTTATATAAATCTAGAAATATAATTCTTAACAGAGCTATAATTGCTTCTCTGGAAAAACTCTTGGGAAGTTTGCTCCGGCTCTTCAGTAACGCATAATAGTTCATGAAATACTGCATTTCTTGTTCCGGCAGCGGATAAAGGAAATGAGACTTCATGTAAGAGAAAAATTGGGGAGAAAAACTTCTGATAGTTTTTATCACATCATAGAAAAATGTGTTTGAAAGTATAAAATAGTTTGTTTTAAAATCAGGGCTTGTCTCTATGACTGAGACTAACAGTCCCGGCATAAAGACAAAAACATCATGTGGATGTATAATATATTCTTGAGAATCCATTCTTATTTTGGCATTTCCTTGTACACAGATTCCAATCGTACATATAGAGGTATAGGAAGGGCAATCTGTAATGGGCAATGTGGATGCGTCAGATTGCATGCAAAATTCATTCTCTAATATATCTTCTCTATTTTTTTCAAATTCCTTATCTAACATTTATACCAACCAATTATAGTGCAAAAATAGGATTTCTAAAGCATTGAAAAATTGATCAATGGAACTTAGGAACAATTTTACAGAAAAAAGGTGCTTGGTATTTGTCTTTTTTAAGCAATAGAGCTGGTTTTTAACTAATAGATAATAAATGCTCTAATGGCTTGATTGTTAAAAACTTATTCGGCTATAATTGGAATAAATAAAAGATGTTTTATAATATCGGACAGTTGGAAAGTTCATACACCCTTTCCTTCTGTCCGAAAGTGAGGGGTCAGCAGCCCATGGATTCACGGTAAAAATCCAGCATTTCAAAGATTTCGTCTTTACTTGCCGATTGATTGATTTGTATATTTCCTATTTCGGCCAATAGAGTGAAATTGATAATGCCTGCTGAATTCTTCTTGTCATGTTTCATGAATTCATAGAGGCGTTCGTATTGTTTGCAATCAAACGGCATCACTCCGTAATGTTCTTTGATGAACAGGATGGTCTGACGGAGCTTGTCCTTGGGGAAACCTGTCTTGAGATGGGAGAAATAAAGTTCACAGACTATACCCCATGCCACTGCGTAACCATGTAATACCGGGTGATGTGTCTCCAGTGCCAGGCTTTCAAAAGCATGTCCTACGGTATGCCCCAAATTTAAAGCTTTGCGGATTCCTTTTTCAAAAGGATCTTGTTCTACTATATTTTCTTTAATCTGTACTGATTTCCCGACTAAAGTCTGTAAGGCCTTGTAGTCTATATTGTTGAAGTCAAATCTCAACAATTCCGCCCAATGTTCATGGGTGCTGATAAGACCATGTTTCAACATTTCGGCGTATCCGGACAAGAGGTTACGGAGATCCAATGATTTTAGAAAATCGGCGTCAATCAATACGCTTTCGGCAGGGGAGAAGACTCCGATTTCATTCTTTAATCCGTTGAAATTGATTCCGGTCTTGCCTCCTACGGATGCATCAACCATGGCCAGCAAGGTGGTAGGGATGTTGATATATTGAATCCCCCGTTTGAAAGTTGATGCGGCGAATCCCCCCAAGTCTGTAACCATACCTCCACCTAAATTAATAAGCAGCGAATGACGGCTTGCGCCTTTATCTCCCAGTTCTTTCCATACATACGCCAGTGTTTCCAGATTTTTATGCACATCTTCGGCTCCTATGCAAATAAAATGGGCATCTTTGATGCAGTCAGATCCTGATAAGACAGGAATGCAAAGTTCACGTGTATGTTCATCAACCAAGACAAATAGTTTGTCATGCGGGCATTGGGCTATTGCCTTATTGAGGTTTTCGTCTAAGTCATGGCAGATGATAACTTCTTGTTTACTCATATTTTCTATTATTTGCCTGCAAATTTAGGTAAAAAAGCAAAAAGATGGCCGTTCATTGCTTACAAATAATTACTTTTGTACGTTAAAATATAAAATAATGAAAGGAATTTTACCAGTTTATTGTAGGACGATGGGATATGTTGTTCTGTTATTGTCCGTTTTCGTACCGTTGCTCATGTTTATGTTTGGCATGATAAATGATAGTAACCTGTTGTTTACGAAAGCTTCTATCAAGTTGCTTATCTGGTTTTCTCTGTTTATGATCTTTTTGGCAAAAGTGAAGGAGGAGAATGAGAAGATTTCCCGGATACGTGTCAAAGCCGTTGGCTATGCTATTTATCTGCTGGGCATTTATTATATTGTAATGCTGGTCAGAGGAGTGTATGATGGAAACTTGGAAGAAGCGGACAACTCCGTCGCTATAGTCTATATGGCTTTTAATGTCATCTGTCTGGAATTTGGTGTGCAAAAAAGCCGGGTTGACCGATTATTTAAGAAATAAATACATTTTTTTCCGTTAAACCTTTTGTGGACGAGAGAGTCCAAAGGGCATTAGGCATTAAAATATCAAGGAAAAAGAAAAGATGAAGAAGTTAGTTTTATTATTGTTGCTGGTATGTACTTGTGCAACTCTCTCTTGGGCGCAAAATAGCAAGCGCATAACCGTGACGGGAACTGTGATTGATGGTGATGATAAAAGCCCGGTTGGACAAGCTACCGTACAGTTGCTTTCCCTGCCCGATAGTACAATGGTGGTGGGAAATGTGACCAATAACAACGGAGTATTCTCCATAAACGCCCGTCCGGGAAAATATGTTCTCAAGATTTCATTTGTAGGTTACCTTACTCAGGAAAAGCCTTTGCAGCTGGCTGCCGGTAAACCGAGTGTTAATATTGGAACGGTCACTTTACCTACCGATGCTATCATGTTGGGTGAGGCTGTTGTTGTGGCCGAGGCTCCGCAGGTAACCGTTTCCGAAGATACTATAGGCTATAATGCTTCTGCTTATCGTACTCCGGAAGGTGCGATGCTGGAGGAACTGGTGAAGAAACTTCCGGGAGCGGAAATAGATGAAGACGGGAATGTAAAGGTGAATGGCAAGGAAATCAAGAAAATCATGGTAGATGGAAAAGAGTTTTTTGGCGGTGATGTGAAGACCGGCTTGAAAAATTTGCCGGTAGATATGGTGGAAAAGCTCAAAACATACGATAAGAAATCCGATTTGTCACGTATTACGGGAATCGATGACGGTGAAGAAGAAACAGTACTTGACCTGACTGTAAAGAAAGGTATGAATCAGGGATGGTTTGGAAATGTGGATCTGGGAGCCGGAACGAAAGATCGTTATATGGGAAGGGCCATGATTAACCGGTTTTATGATAAAACTCAATTTTCAATAATCGGCTCAGCTAATAATGTAAACGACCAAGGCTTTTCTGGTGGCGGAGGTGGTCCGCGTTGGAGACGTAACAATGGTTTGAATGCAACTAAAATGCTGGGTGCTAATTTTGCTACCGAAACAGAGAAGCTGGAATTGGGAGGTAGTATGCGTTATAATTATAGAGATGCCGATGAGAGCAGTATTGGGCAGAATGAGAATTTCTTGACAAATGGAAGTTCGTTTCAAAATTCGAATGCACAAAAGCGGAATAAAGCAAAGAGTTTCAATGCCGATTTTCGCTTGGAATGGAAACCGGACAGTATGACAAATATTATTTTCCGTCCGAATATCTCGTGGGGGATACCGAAAATCGTAGTATGGATGTATCTGGGACTTTCAATAGTGATCCTTATCAAATAGTGACGAACCCCAATGATTATTTGAATTTTGGGAACAATGAAGATAATAGTAGTGAGGAATTGGATAAAATCCGGGTCAATTCTTCCAAAAGCTGGTCGTTAGTTGAGGGAAATTCATTGTCGGGAAATGCATCTTTACAGATAAACCGTAAATTGAACAACAAGGGACGGAATATAACTTTCAGAGGTAGTTTTGGGTTTGGGAATAATGATAATGACCAATACATGAATTCGGAAACCAGATATTATCAAGAAGGACTTTTATTCCGGACAGATTCTATTCGCAGGTATATTACCACTCCTACTGACAACTATAATTATGCAGCACAATTGACTTATAGCGAACCATTGGCGCGTGCTGTGTTTTTGCAATTCAGTTATCAGTTCAAGTATCAATATAATGAGAGTGATAAATCTACTTATAATATGCCTTATGGATGGGTTTACAATAATCCGCTGCCCGTAAATTTTGAAGAAGATAAAGATGAGGAACAAAGTAAATATGCTCAGTATAAATATTTTAACCATGATATGATGGTGTCTTTACGCTTTATTCGTGAAAAGTGGAGTCTGTCTGCCGGTATGTCGTTTCAACCCCAGCATACGGTTCTTTCTTATAAAAAAGGCGATTTTGCTACTGATACAACTCGGAATGTATTCAATTTTGCTCCGAATATGGATTTTCGTTTTCGGTTCTCCAAAGTCAGTCAGTTGCGCCTGACTTATCGGGGACGTAGCAGTCAGCCCAGTATGGAGAATCTGTTGCCTGTCACGGATAATTCTAATCCGTTGAATATCCGTATGGGAAATCCTGGTTTGGATCCTTCCTTTGCTCACAATTTGCGTGTATTCTATAATACTTACAATGCTGAAAAGCAACAAGGTATTATAGCCCATATCAATGGACAATTGACTCAGAATAGTATAAGCAATAGCCGCTCGTATGATGAAATGACCGGTGCTTGGACTGTTATGCCTAAAAACATCAATGGAAACTGGAATGCATTCGGTATGTTTGGTTATAATACGGCATTGAAGAATAAAAAGTATACTATTAATACATTTACAACGCTCCGGTATACTAACAATGTTGGCTATTTGACAGATTCTACCAAGGTGGAAAGAAAAAATACGACTACGGAGTTTAGCGTGAGTGAGCGACTGAACGCTGCTTACCGTAATGATTGGATTGAATTTGGATTAAACGGAAGTTTCTCTTATTCGGTGGAAAGGGATAAATTGCAACGTGTGAATAATCAGGAACCTTATACTTTCTCTTATGGGGCCAATACGACTTTAACAGCTCCTTGGGGAATGAGCTTTTCTACTAACATTGCCAATCAGAGCCGTCGGGGGTATTCGGATGTGGAATTGAATAATAATGAATTGATCTGGAATGCTCAGATAGCTCAATCGCTGTTGAAGGGAGCAGCTACCGTAAGTTTCGAGATGTATGATATACTGGGAAAACAAAGTAATATCACTCGCTCATTGACATCAAGCGGGCGTTCAGTCTATCAATATAATGGGGTGAATAGTTACTGTATGGTACATTTTATTTATCGTCTGAATATTTTCGGAAGTAAAGCCGCCCGTGATAAAATGATGAATAATAGAAGAGGTTTCGGTGGCCCTGGTTTCGGCCCCGGTCCCGGAGCACCGTATGCGCCCTTTCTAAATGCAGCCATATCTTGATCTTTTCCCAATCTATATTGTTATAGGTTGGGATTTTTTATAAGTTTGCTTATAAGTAAACTACTTGGAATTATATGGTAGAGTGGAGTATCTTTAATGAAATCTTTGCTGTTGCTTTTAACGTGCTTTATTTTGTAATTATCATCGGCACTATTTTTATAGTGATACTTGATAATCGCAATCCGGTTAAAACAATGGCATGGGTGCTTGTGCTCTTTTTTCTGCCCCTTGTGGGGCTTGTATTCTATTTCTTTTTCGGCAGGAGCACACGTAAGGAGAAACTGATCAGCAAGAAAGGATTCACTCGTCTTATCAAACGTCCCATGGCAGAGTATCAAGCACAAAAGGCGTTTAAGTGTCCTGACGAGCAGCACCAGCTGATGCGTTTTTTCCGGAAGGTGAATAATGCGTTGCCCTTTGAAGGGAATGCGGTGGAAGTCTTTACGGATGGTTACTCCATGCTGTATTCATTGATGAAAGAGATCAGTAAGGCAAAGCACCACATCCATTTGCAATTCTATATTTTTGAGGATGATCCGGTAGGCAGGTTGCTGCGCGATTTGTTGATAGATAAAGCACGGCAGGGGGTGGAGGTGCGTCTGCTGTATGACGATGTGGGCTGCTGGAAAGTTCCCCATGCCTTTTTTGATGAAATGCGGGGGGCGGGTATCGAAGCACGCAGTTTCCTGAAGGTCCGTTTCCCTTTATTCACCAGTAAGGTAAATTATCGTAACCATCGTAAAATAGTCGTAATCGACGGTCGTGTGGCCTATACGGGAGGGATGAACATTGCTTTGCGCTATATGAAGGGCTTTCCATGGGGGATATGGCGGGATACTCACATTAAGATAGAGGGAAAGGCGGTATATGGTTTGCAGACTGCTTTTCTGACCGACTGGTATGTGGTAGACCGTACTCTTATAACTTCCTCACGCTATTTCCCCGAAGTCGGAACTTTTGGAAAGGCTCTGATACAGATTGTCACCTCCGATCCCGTGGGCGCATGGCGGGATATCATGCAGGGGCTGCTGATCGCTATCAGCAGTTCCCGGAAATATTTTTATATACAAACCCCTTACCTGCTGCCTACCGAGCCTATTCTGATGGCATTGAAAACGGCGGCCTTGGCCGGTGTGGATGTCCGTATTATGATACCGGCGCGCGCCGATACATGGATTACGCATTTAGGTTCGTTGTCCTATCTGGACGATATCATGCGTGCAGGGGTCAGGATTTACCTTTATCAGAAAGGCTTTTTGCATTCCAAGTTGATGGTCAGTGATGATACTCTTTCCACGGTAGGCTCCACCAATATGGACTTCCGCAGCTTTGAGCATAATTTTGAAGTGAATGCCTTTATGTATGATCCGGCTTCGGCACTGATGCTGAAAGGCATCTTTCTGCAAGATCAGAAGGACGCCATCCTGTTGCTGAGAAAAACATGGATGAAGCGTCCTTGGTATCAAAAAGCACAAGAATCTATTGTCCGTCTGCTGGCACCCTTGCTCTGAAGAACGAGAAGTTCACACTGCCATATACACGGCGTTCGATAAAATGGGGATCATCCTCAAAATGATTCTCTTTTCCATGTTCCAGCACCAGCAGTCCGTCTTCCTTTAAAATTCCGCTTTCGAAAATACGGGCGGGGATGCTTTCCAGATCCTTCAAAGCGTATGGAGGATCGGCGAAGATGAAATCAAACTGCTCGCTGCATTTGTCTATGAATTTAAAGACATCAGCGCGGATCGGAAAACATTTGTCGGTCTTCACCTCGCGCATCACCTGTGCGATGAAAGAAAGATGCTGGGGGTCTTTCTCTACTGAGATAACCCGGTCACAACCGCGTGACACCAGTTCCAGACTGATGCTGCCCGTACCGGCAAAAAGGTCCAAGGCTTTGACTCCGTCCTCGAAGTCAAAGTAATTGTTGCTTAATACATTGAAAAGGTTCTCTTTGGCGAAATCCGTTGTAGGACGTGCCTTGAATGTATGAGGCACGTCGAAACGGCGCCGTTTGTATATGCCGCTGATTACTCGCATAATAATAAAGTTTGCATGTCAAAAGGTATTTCTTCTATTTTACTTATCTCGGAGCGGTTGAATTCCGCTTTGGGGTTGATGACGAATACCTGGCGCAGGTAGTTGCGCAATTCTTTCAGTAATTCTTCCTTATCCTCCAGCTTCCCTGTCAGGTGCATTTCGTCTCTTTCCTGATTATAATTTAACTGGTGCCATATATACAATAGGTAATATACACGGTCGGTGGTTTGTTTGCATGGAAAAGAGTTGATCAGTAATAGGCTGCCCTTGTCAAAGCAAAAAACGTCCATTTGTTGCCCGCGTATATGTGTATATAGTTTCCGGCTGTTGCCCAACCGGCTTTTCCGGGCGAAGTATTCGGTCATCGGACTGGCGGTGGAGAAGAAACGGGCTGCAGGAAAATGTTCGGTCAGTAACAGATGCGCATGTTTGTCCATGGCAAAAAGTATCACCACATTACTTTTTCCCAGAACGTTGCAAAGTACAATCTCGTTGGTCCCTTTAGGAAAATTATGATAGAAAATGGTATCCATTTGTTCGTCTTCGAACAGCTCCAAAGGAACAGGTGTGAAACGAGGTGAGTCATACAGAATGTTAACCCGTTTATACGAGTATTTTAAAGCTTCTGTTTCAGTCAGCATTTCCTTTAGGTTGGCCGTCATGGAGTAGCCGGCGTTTATCGGGTACAGAACAAAGTAGAAATCATTATCTGTCAGAGGGTTATAGATGGAAAAAGAAAATCCATCCGCACTGAGGCGGATGGATAATGTATATTGTTCCGATTTTGTAAAATCGATACGTTCAGTCATTCTTATTCCCAGTTACCTGCGTTGTTGTTAGGCTGTTCGATATCACCCACTCTTAAACCGCAATATTTACCCAGTTTAGTTTGCAGGTCTTTAAGGTTGATCAATTCTTGAGCGTTCAAACCACCCAGATATGTCTCATACGGAGTCTGAGCCTGGAACAAGTGCAGAGGAGCACCTGATTTGGTTGTATCATTGCGGATAGCCATTTCAAACTCTACACCGTTTCCGAAAGGAACATATCTCAAAGAGTCAGCATTGAAACCCGGAGCATAGATGGTGTCTGTTACGGCAACCCATAAGGTATCACGCTTGAAGTTCATCAAACCTTCTTTTTCAACGTCTTTCCAGTTACCTGTTTTTTTGGCTTTGTTGATGATTGCCATAGCTTTCTTTTCAGTCATGCCGGCTTCCAGCTGTGTGTCAGACAAAACTCCTTCTTTCTTTACAAACGGAAGTTTGGCAGTTTTGACGAAATCAATCAAGGTGTCGAAACTTGCAGTGTATTGTCCGTTGTGCAGGTTACGATATTCCAACTGTGCCTTACGGATGTCAATTAAGCGTGCAATAACTTGTTTCTCTCTAGCTTTTTTAGCGTCATCGAAGTTAATCGGTCCCATGATACTGCCGTAGCAAACGTATATCAAACCGATAACGCAAGCAGCCAATACAATATTAATAACTGTTTTCATGATAAATATGTGTTTTTTTTAGTTTATATTCGCATCGCAAAAATAAAACAAATAAATCTAATAACGCACAGTTCAAGGAACTTTTTATTACGCAATTATGATTAATAGTTATTTAGTGCAGCAAATTAAGGGAAATTTTCTATATAAACCAACTTTAGAGCAAGAAAAAGCTGTTAAATTTTTAGCAGATTTTCTCTTTTCCCGCCAATCGGACTCGGTTTTCCTCTTAAAGGGGTATGCCGGAACGGGTAAAACGTCTCTTATCGGGGCGTTGGTGAAGACCTTGGACCAGTTGCAGCAAAAGTGTGTGCTGCTTGCTCCGACGGGCAGGGCGGCCAAAGTTTTTTCGCATTACGCACAGCATCCGGCTTATACGATTCATAAGAAGATTTACCGGCAGCGTAACTTTTCGAATGACCTGGACAACTTTTCTTTGGATGACAATCTGCATCAGCATACTTTGTTTATCGTGGATGAGGCGTCGATGATCGCTAATGACGGATTGGCGGGGTCGGTCTTTGGCACGGGACGCCTGCTGGACGACTTGATTCAATATGTATATGCCGGAGCAGGCTGCCGCCTGATGCTGATAGGGGATACGGCGCAGCTTCCTCCGGTGGGCGAGGAGGAGAGTCCGGCTCTTTCGGCCGATAAGTTGCGTGGGTATGGTATGGAGATCTATGAGGCGCAGCTTACCGAGGTGGTGCGCCAGATGCACGATTCGGGAATTCTTTGGAATGCGACAGAGTTGCGCCGCTACATATCCGAGGAAGACTTTTTCACTTTGCCTTCTGTTCGTGTGGAAGGCTTTCCGGATATCCGGACGGTTTCTGGCAGTGAGCTGATCGAGGTGATTAATGATTGTTACGGTCAGGCGGGTATGGATGAGACGATTGTGGTCTGCCGTTCCAATAAGCGGGCGAATATTTATAATAAAGGAATCAGGAATACCATTTTGTATCGGGAGGATGAGCTGAACAGCGGTGACCTGCTGATGGTGGCGAAGAACAACTATTTCTGGACGGAGGGCTGTAAGGAGATCGATTTTATAGCCAATGGAGATATAGCGGTGGTGCGTCGTGTCCGCCGGGTGCGCGAGGCATACGGCTTTCGTTTTGCCGATGTGGTGCTGGCGTTCCCCGACTATGATGAGATGGAACTGGAGGTGAAGCTCCTGTTGGATACTTTGCACACCGAAACGCCTGCATTGCCCAAGGAACTGAACGACAAACTGTTTTATTCGGTCTTGGAGGATTATGCCGATATAACCGTGAAGCGTGAACGGATGAGGAAAATGAAAGCTGACCCTTATTACAATGCCTTGCAGGTGAAATATGCGTACGCCGTCACTTGTCACAAGGCACAGGGCGGTCAGTGGAGACGGGTCTTTCTGGATCAGGGCTATATGACGGAGGATATGCTGAATCCGGATTATTTCCGCTGGCTGTATACGGCTTTCACCCGTGCTACGGAAGTTCTGTATCTGGTGAACTGGCCGAAGGAGCAGACGGAACAAGCAGACGGGCAGTGAGGCGCTGATGACTGGCTGTCTGCCTGCAGCCGTTTGGCTGACGGCTTTTCTCCCTATGGCTAAGCCTTTTTGAGCGTTTGTGTTCTATCTCCTTTATTCATATAGGAGAAAAGGCTTGATGAGGCAGATGAAAAAACTCCGCCATCGGCTTTCGGACCGGATGGCGGAGTTTTGATATATATACGAGATATGGACGAAATCCGGATGGATTACAGTGCGGCCAGCTCTATCACTTTGTCAACAGCCGCATTCAGGCCATCGGGATTCTTACCGCCTGCCGTAGCGAAGTGGGGTTGACCGCCGCCACCGCCTTGTATCAGTTTGGCCGCCTCGCGGACCAGTTTGCCTGCATTCTGTCCGGCTTTTACCAAGTCTTCGCTGATCATCACGGTCAGCATCGGTTTGTTATTGTCCACACTGCCTATTACAACGAACAGGTTGGCGGGAATCTCACCTTTCAGCTGGAAAGCAATGTCTTTCACAATGTCGGCAGACATCGGGATGATGGCTTTCACTACTTTCACACCATTTATTTCTTTGGCATTCTCTACTAGTCTGGCTTTCAGTGCGGCACCTTTTTCTTTCATGAACTCTTCCACCTGCTTCTTCAATCCGGCATTTTCGTCAATATACTTGCGGATGGCTACTTTCAGGTCGGGAGCGTTGTTGAACAATGCCTTCAGGTCATTCAGGGTATCTTGAACCGTATCCATCAGTTCTTCCACTTTGACACCCGTGATAGCCTCGATACGGCGCACACCGGCAGCAACAGAGCTTTCGCTGATGATGCGGACCATACCGATCTTGCCTGTGGCGGGAACGTGCGTACCTCCGCAGAATTCGATGGAGTTGCCGAACTGGACAACACGCACCTCATCACCATACTTTTCACCGAACAAGGCGATAGCGCCCAGTTCCTTCGCCTTTTCGATAGGAAGATTGCGGTATTCCGTCAAAGGGATGTTCTCGCGTATTTTAGCATTTACCAGATGTTCCACTTCACGAAGTTGCTCGTCGGTCACTTTCTGGAAGTGGGAGAAGTCAAAACGCAAGGACTCGGGAGTCACTAAAGAACCTTTCTGCTCTACATGAGTACCCAGCACTTGGCGCAATGCTTCGTCCAGCAAGTGGGTGCAAGAGTGGTTGGCGGCACAGGCGGCACGTTTTTCCGTATCCACACAAGCCATCATCGGAACATCCAGGTGTTCGGGCAGTTTCTTGGTGATATGGATGGGAAGGTTGTTTTCCTTCTTGGTGTCAATGATTTCAATGGTTTCGAATTCGCTTACGATCACCCCTGTATCGCCTACTTGTCCACCACTTTCGGCATAGAACGGAGTGTCGCTCAGCACGATTTGGTAGAGTGTCTGGTTTTTCTGCTTGATCTGGCGGTAACGCAGGATGCTAGTTTCATATTCGGTAAAGTCATATCCCACGAAGTGGGTGTCACCTTCCTTCAGAATGATCCAGTCGCCGGTCTCGACGGCTGCTGCATTGCGCGCGCGTTCTTTTTGCTTTTGCATTTCGGCGTTGAACTCAGCTTCGTTTACGGTCATGCCATTTTCGCGGAGTATCAGTTCCGTCAGGTCGAGGGGGAAGCCGAAGGTGTCATATAATGTAAAGGCATCCACACCGCTGATTTCTTTTTTTCCGGCAGCTTTGGCGTCGTTCATTGTCTTGTCCAGCAGACGGATCCCTGTCTCCAAGGTGCGCAGGAAGGATTCTTCTTCTTCTTTGATCACTTTCTCGATCAATGTTTTCTGTGCGTTCAGTTCCGGATAGGCTTCGCCCATGTTTTCTATCAGTACAGGCAGCAGCTTGTACATGAATGCTTGTTTCTGTCCCAAGAAAGTATATCCGTAACGGACGGCACGGCGGAGGATACGGCGGATGACATAACCGGCCTTTGCATTGCCGGGCAGCTGGCCGTCGGTGATTGAGAACGCGATGGTACGGATATGGTCGGCGATAACGCGCATGGCGATATCTTTCTGGTTGTCCTGTCCGTAGGTGGTTCCTGCCATTTCTGCGATGGCTTTCAGGATCGGTTGGAACACATCGGTGTCATAGTTGGATGTCTTGCCTTGCAGGGTGCGCACCAGACGCTCGAATCCCATACCGGTATCGATCACTTTGGCGGGAAGGCCTTCCAGTGAACCGTCCGCTTTGCGGTTGAACTGCATGAATACAAGGTTCCAGATTTCGATTACTTGCGGATGATCCTTGTTTACCAGCTGGCTGCCGGGTATTTGAGCCTTTTCCTCCTCCGGACGTGAGTCGATATGGATTTCGGAGCATGGGCCGCAGGGACCTGTGTCGCCCATCTCCCAAAAGTTGTCGTGCTTGTTTCCGTTTAGGATATGGTCTTTTGGCAGGAACTGTTCCCAGTAAGAAGCTGCCTCGTTGTCCCGTTCCAGTCCTTCTTCGGGGCTTCCTTCGAATACGGTGGCATACAGATCTTTCGGGTCAATCTTCAGTACATCTACCAGATATTCCCATGCCCAGCTGATGGCCTCTTTCTTGAAGTAATCTCCGAAAGACCAGTTGCCCAGCATCTCGAACATGGTGTGGTGGTAGGTGTCGTGTCCCACTTCTTCCAGGTCATTGTGCTTGCCGCTTACACGCAAACATTTTTGTGAGTCCGCGACTCTTTTGTATTTGGCCGGGTGGTTGCCCAGGATAATGTCTTTGAACTGGTTCATACCTGCATTGGTGAACATCAATGTGGGGTCATCTTTAATGACCATCGGAGCCGACGGGACAATCTGGTGTCCTTTCGACTCGAAAAAGCTTTTGAAAGAATCTCTAATTTCGTTAGCTGTCATCATGTCGCTTAATATATTGTCTTCTAGTTAATATTCTCAAAAAGGATTTGCAAAGATAATTGGTTTTATTATTTTTGTCGACAAGAATTGTGCAAAATATTGATGTGTTGTGCATTAAAAACTTCAAAAAGCAGAAATAGATGCGTAAAGTCTACTATATTTATAACCCTAAGACCCGTACATACGACCGCATTTACCCCACAGTGAGGCAGCGCGCCTTAAGCATCCTGCGCCGTTTGTTTGTGGGAATGGGCCTGGGGGCAGGCAGTTTCATCCTCTTGTTGTTCATCTTCGGATCTCCTTCCGAGAAAGAACTCCGTATAGAAAATGCCCGTTTGTTGGCTCAATATAATGTACTGTCCCATCGGCTGGACGAGGCGTTGGGCGTCATGCAGGACATCCAGCAGCGTGATGATAACTTGTATCGTGTGGTGTTGCAGGCCGATCCTGTTTCGGATGCTGTCCGCAAGGCAGGTTATGGGGGGACGAACCGTTATGAACAGTTGCGGGATATGGCGAATGCCGATCTGGTCATCAATACCACTCAGAAACTGGATATGCTGAACCGGCAGCTTTATATCCAGTCCAAGTCTTTTGACGAGGTGGTGGATTTGTGCAAGAACCATGACGAGATGTTGAAGTGTATTCCGGCCATCATGCCGGTATCCAATAAGGATTTGAAGAAGACGGCTTCCGGTTACGGTGTCCGTATAGATCCTATTTATAAGACTGCCAAGTTTCATGCGGGAATGGACTTCTCTGCCAATATCGGCACTCCTGTCTATGCCACGGGGGACGGAACGGTGGTGAAAGCGGGCTGGGAGACCGGTTATGGAAACTTGATTCAGGTGAATCATGGTTTCGGGTATGTGACTTGGTATGCGCATTTAAGCAAGTATAAGGTTCGTCCGGGACAAAAGGTGGTGCGTGGGGAAGTGATAGGGGAAGTAGGAAATACGGGCAAGAGTACCGGGCCTCACTTGCACTATGAAGTGCACGTGAAAGGAAAGGTGCAGAATCCCGTGAACTATTATTTCATGGACTTGAGTGCCGAAGATTATGACAGGATGATACAGATTGCTGCCAATCACGGCAAGGTATTTGACTAGTCGCGATTTTTTTATTCTCAATCTTTAATTTAACATGGCTTATAATCCGAATAAAGAACTGAAGCTTTACTATTCCATCGGGGAAGTGGCGAAGATGTTTGATGTAAATGAATCCTTGTTGCGTTATTGGGAAAAGGAGTTCCCTTTTATTTCGCCTAAGAAGGCGGGAGGTAATATCCGTCAGTATCGCAAGGAGGATATTGAGAATATACGGTTGGTGTATCATCTGGTGAAAGAGAAGGGGATGACTTTGCAAGGGGCCAGGCAAAAACTGAAGATGAACAGGGAGACCACTGTCCGTACAACGGAGATTCTGGACAGACTGAAGCTGATACGGGAGGAACTGGTGAGCATGCGCAAGGAACTGGATTATCTGACATAACCACATTCACCACAGATGGCACATTAGCTCTGATTGGAAACAGATAGTGGATTATCTGTAGGGTAATCTGTGTGATCTGTGGTGAAACAGGCATTTGTCAATTCGGTTGATCCTCAAACTTCTCAATACGGGTGACCGTCTTTATTTCGTCTATTTTTCTTAAATTGGTTGTTATAGTCTTCACGTCATCTACATCATGCACGAACAGCTGTATCCTGCCTTCAAAGATACCATCATTGCTCTCAATGCTCAGCTTATGGATATTCACATTCAACTGTTGTGAAATGACCTGAGTCACTTTATTAAGGATACCGATATTGTCAATACCTTTTATGTAAATGTTTACGGGGAAATACAGAGACTTGCCTGTCTCCCATTGCACAGCCAGCAGGCGGTTGCCGTAACTGCTCTTTAGCTTGGTGGCCAGCGGGCATTGGCGTTTATGGATAATGATGCGGTTATTATCGCCTATATATCCCAATACGTCATCTCCCGGGATAGGCTTGCAGCATTCGGCTATCACATAGTTCTTTTGGATTGCTTCGGGGGTCAGTTTCAACACTTTCTTGCTGTCTATCTTTTGCAAGGGTTCTTTCTCTTCCTCCGGTTTCTCCTTGTTTGTCTTGCTGCCTCCGAAGGCGAAAGAGATATACTTTTTCCAGTTGCTGGGAGTCGGTTTGTCTTTCAGCTCGTTTTTGTCGTTTTCTCCAAGAATGATCGTTTTTAATCCGATGGCGGCAAATAATTCTTCTTGTGTCTTGCTAGTATGCAGGTTGCAGATCTTCCGTATATTTTCGGGAGTGTACTCTATTCCTTCCTTGGAGAAGAATTCGCGCAGCATTTCCTCGCCGGCCTGTTGCATCCCTCGCTGTTCGCGTTTTAGTATGGCCAGAATCTTGGCCTTGGCTTTTGCGGTGGTGGCGAAGTTTATCCACGAAGGCTGTACGTGCTGTGATTTGGATGTAAGAATCTCCACTTGGTCGCCGCTTTGCAGTTTATGACTCAAGGGAACCAGCTTGTGGTTGACTTTTGCTCCGATACAATGGCTGCCCAAGAAAGTGTGGATGGAGAATGCGAAATCCAGTGCCGTACAGTTTTGCGGCATTGTTTTGATCTCACCTTTCGGGGTGAAGACAAATATTTCGGAAGCAAACAGGTTCAGTTTGATGGTATCCAGAAAGTCCATGGCATCGGGTTGCGGATCGTCCAGAATTTCCTTGATGGTACGCAACCATTTTTCCAGTTCGCCTTCATCTTCGCTGCCTCCGCCTTCTTTATATTTCCAGTGTGCGGCAAAGCCTTGTTCGGCTACGTCGTTCATCCGCTCGCTGCGTATCTGCACTTCTATCCATTGGCCTTTATTGCTCATCAGGGTTACGTGGAGTGCCTGATAGCCGTTGGCTTTGGGGTGACTTACCCAGTCGCGCAGGCGGTCGGGGTGCGGTTTGTAGATTTTGGATATGGATACGTATATGTTAAAGCACTCATTGAGTTCTTCTTCGGGGTTCTTGGGGCTGAAAATGATGCGGACAGCCAGGATATCGTATATTTCTTCGAATGTGATATGCTTGGTCTGCATCTTGTTCCAGATGGAATAGGGGGATTTTACCCGTGCTATCAGTTGGTAGCTGATACCCATCTTGTCCAGTTGCGCACGGATAGGTGCCGTGAATTCACGGAATACCTCTTCGCGTTCTGCCTGTGTCTCTTGTAACTTGGATTCTATTTGGGTATATTCTTCCGGATGCTCATATTTGAAACTGAGATCTTCCAACTCTGTCTTTATTTTGTTCAGCCCCAGGCGGTTGGCCAGTGCGCATAGATGTATAAAGTTTCTCCGGCAATTTTGTATTGTTTGTTGGGAAGCATGGAGCCCAGTGTACGCATGTTATGCAGGCGGTCGGCTATTTTGATGAGGATAACCCGGATGTCATCGCTCATGGTCAGTAGCAATTTCTTGAAGTTTTCGGCTTGTGCGGAAGCACGGTCTCCGAATATGCCACCGGATATTTTGGTCAGTCCATCTACAATCTGGGCTATTTTAGGGCCGAACAGGTTCTCGATATCTTCTACGGTGTAGTCTGTATCTTCGACTACATCATGCAACAGGGCCGAACAAATGGATGTCGATCCCAAGCCTATTTCGGTGCATACGATTTTGGCAACGGCTATGGGGTGCATGATGTATGGTTCGCCCGAGCGTCGCTTTACTCCTTTATGTGCTTGTTTGGCAAAATTGAATGCCTTTGTGATGATTTCTACTTTTTTACGGTGCTTGGTCGCCAGATAACTGTCCAAAAGTTCTTGAAACCCTTGGTTTATCATTTCCTCGTCCGCTTGTTCCTGAATCTGCTTTTCATCCGTCATATCTTTGCCTCCTATAATCTATACTGCAAAAATATACAAAAAACATATTCAAGCAAGCATTTTCGGAAAATGTATCGTGTTAAATCGGTATTTTTTATCAATTATCTGATCCGCAAGCTCTTTCCGGCTCTGATATTGTTGCCTCTTATACCGTTCAGATTACGTAATTGACTGACTGATACATGGTATTTGGCGGCAATTCCTCCAATGTGTCCCCTTGTTTGATTTTATGATAAAGAGTGCCTTTGGACGAGCGGCTTCCGGTGTTTGCCGTCTCTTTGATGGCTACCGTCTTTCTTTTGGTCAGGTATTCATTGGGCTTATAGGCGAATACGCTGTCCTGGCGGTCGATGAAGGTGCTGACAATGTTGTTGGGCAAACGAAGTACGCACAACTCGCTGTTGCCGGGAATGATATCCTTTTTGTATTGGGGATTCAGGCTGCGAAGCTGGTCAAGGTTGATGTTGCACACTTCTGCCACTTGCTGCAAGTGGAGGTCTTTGTCAATGTGAATGGTGTCTGTGGCATTGGGAAGCTGTGTTTCCATGGGACAGATGTCATGTTCGCAATAGTAGGTCATGATGTAGTTCGCTGCGATGAAAGCGGGAACATACCCACGGGTTTCTTTGGGCAGATAGTTGTAGATTGTCCAATAGTCTGTAGCTCCTCCGGCACGGCGGATGGCTTTGTTGATGGTGCCCGGTCCGCAATTGTAGGCTGCCAGTACCAGATTCCAGTCCTGGTAGATATCATATAGATCCTTTAGATAACGTACCGCCGCCCAGGTTGATTTGATCGGATCGCGTCTTTCGTCTATCAGGCTGTTGTTTTTCAGTCCGTATATTTTCCCGGTACCTAGCATGAACTGCCACAGGCCGGTAGCCCCCTGGCGGGAAACGGCGACAGGATTCAAGGCCGATTCTATAATCGGCAGATATTTCAGCTCTTGAGGAAGATCGTATAAATCGAGCGCTTCTTCAAAGATGGGCATATAGAAATTGGTTGCCGCAAGCATAAAGGAAACTTTATTGCGCAGACGGACGGCGTACATGTCGATGAATTTGCGTACAGCCTCGTTATAAGGCATTTCTATGATGGACGGGATGCGTGACAGGCGGTCCATATAGATGGAGTCGCTTACAACAGGGTTGGTGGAGGCCATGGTGCAGTTTTCTCCCAGTGTGATGTAATTCTTTGACTGCCAGTCCCAGTAAAGGCTGTCCATTTCCGACTGCATACTTTCAGGAACATCAATGATTTCTTCTTTTCCTGTAGTTTGCGAGTGAACGGTAATACTTTGGGTTTGTGCACTGATTCCCGTTGTTCCTATAAAGGTAAATAAACTAATTAAAAAGTTTTTCATGCGATTAAAATTTGAAACTGCATTGCAGGCCTATTGTGTTAGGTATCCTGCTCCGGCCGTCATTAAAAATAACAGGTTGTATTTGAAGACCTAAGTCTCTGGATATGTCAAAATCGGATAATTCGGCATCCACGTATGCGTCTATGACCGACAGTATATATACACCGATAAAGCAGAAGATGCTTAAATCCCGATACCGGCGATAAAAATCTTTTCGTTTTCTGAAGGTGTCCTCCATGCCTTCTGCGCTTATGCCGTGGGGCAGGAAGTCTTCGTAGCTTTTGGTATTGGGATCATCGTCCATAATATCCAGATAGGCCTGCGAATAGTCTTTGTACATTCTGTTGTTCCAGGTCAGCGCGTACGCGCATCCCACAAACCCTCCATATACTATCGGCAGTTTCCAATATTTGCGGTTGTATATCTGTCCTCCGCCGGGAATTACCAGTGCCAGCCAGATGGCACGGTTGGAATTTGGGATAAACCGGGGCTTTGTTTCGACAGCCATTGCTTTCTGTATGGAGTCGTTTTTACGAACCAAGGCGGCGGTGTCAACAGGCGCTTCCATGTTTTCTATCTTTAGCCGTTCCTCCAGCAGTCTCAGGCTGTCGGCGGCAAGTGAGTCTTTTACTTGTATGATAGAGTCTGCCTTTATACCCATACGGCGGTTGCGTGCTTTTTGGGCGTGAGCATTCATGCTTCCGGCCATCATAAGGCTTAAAAGCAGGAATGTAAACAGTTTATATGTGGATATTCTTCTTTTCAATGTCGTAATAGTGCTTTATTCTTTCTTTTTCAGTGAGTCCAGTATTTCCATGATCCGCTCCAAGTCCTCTTCATCGTTGAATGGAATACTGATCTTGCCTTTTCCTTTGGCTGTGCATGAAAGCTGCACTTTCGAACCGAAGAATCCGCAGAGATGGCTTTGCAGCAAGGTGTACTCTTCGGATAGCTTGGAGCCTTTCGGCTTAATCTTCTTCCCGCCGCTGTCTACTGTCTCGCCACTGCTCAGAGCCTTGACTATTTCTTCCACTTTGCGGACGGAATAGCCTTGTGACTGTATTTCATTAAAGATGCGTATTTGGGTTTTAGGATCATCTAAGGCCAGCAAGGCACGGGCGTGTCCCATGTCTATTTCACGGTTTTTCAGCGCTACCTGGATCTGTGCCGGAAGTTTCAGCAGACGCAGATAATTGGCGATGGTGGTACGCTTTTTCCCGACACGTTCGCTCAGACGTTCCTGGGTCAGTGCATATTGTTCCAGCAAGTGTTGATAAGCCAGTGCGATCTCCAGTGAGTTCAAGTCTTCACGCTGGATATTTTCAATCAAGGCCATTTCCATCACATTCTCGTCATCGGCCGTGCGGATGTATGCCGGGATGGATTTCAGCCCTGCCTGTATGGAGGCGCGGTAACGACGTTCTCCGGCTATGATCTGGTAGGAATCCTCACTCAGTTGACGCAACGTAATGGGTTGGATGATACCAATTTCGGCAATAGAGTCGGCCAGCTCCTGCAACGCCACCGGATCAAATTCACGACGCGGCTGGTTGGGGTTGACGGATATTTTGCTCAATTCTATCTCATTGATGGAAGATGAGCCGGCGGTCTTTACTTCTTCGGTCGAGATCAGTGCGTCAAGTCCGCGTCCTAAAGCAAATTTTTTCTGTACTGCCATGGTTCTTACTTACTGTTACGTGTTATAATTTCTTGTGCCAATGCCAAATGATTTTTGGCTCCGGTCGAGTCGGCGTCATACAATATTGCAGGAATGCCGTGGCTGGGAGCTTCGCTCAGTTTGACGTTACGCTGTATAATTGTCTTGAATACCAATTCTTGAAAATGACGTTTCACTTCATCGTAAATCTGGTTGGCCAGACGCAGGCGTGAATCGAACATTGTCAGCAGGAAGCCTTCTATTTCCAGCGATGGATTCAGCTTCGATTTGATAATCTTAATGGTATTCAGTAATTTACTGATACCTCTAATGCGAAATATTCGCATTGGACCGGGATAATCACTGAGTCGGCTGCTGTCAGTGCATTGATCGTTATCAAGCCTAATGACGGCGAGCAGTCTATCAGGATATAGTCGTATTCGTCCCGCATGGGGGCTAATACTTTTTTCATGATCTTCTCGCGGTCTTCCAGGTTCAGCATTTCTATTTCTGCGCCAACCAGGTCGATGTGTGAAGATACGATGTCGAGTCCGTCAATGTCGGTAGTATAAATTGCTTCCCGTATATCGGCTTCGTTGATAATACATTCATAGATAGAGCATTCTACCTCTTTAATGTTCACACCCAATCCTGATGATGCGTTGGCCTGAGGGTCTGCATCAATAACCAGCACTTTTTTCTCCAGGGTTGCCAGAGAAGCTGCAAGGTTAATCGTTGTAGTAGTTTTACCTACGCCACCTTTTTGATTGGCTAAAGCAATAATTTTTCCCATATTAATCAGTTTTTCTCGCTGCGAAGTAACAAATAATAGGTGATTGTACCTATAAAAAACGGCAGACATTAGCAAAACTGTTGATAACTCATTGGTTTTGTTAATAACTCAACGGCGGCAAAGATAGAAATTTTCATTCAATTCTATTCTATTTTTAGCACTGGGTTGTAGAACATTAAGATAATTTTCTTTTCTGGCGGGAGATAGTTCCGGCAAAGAGTTGTATCTTTACGCTCCGAGAAAAAGAGTGGAAAAATATGAAAAAAGCAAAACCGTTGATATTGCTGTCAAATGATGACGGCGTGGAAGCTAAAGGGCTGAATGAACTGATAAGAGGACTGCGCGGAATGGGCGAGATTATCGTAATGGCACCGGACGGCCCTCGCTCGGGGGCTTCGGGGTCGATCACTTCCGAGCATCCTGTCCGGTATTATAAGGTACGTGAAGAGGAGGAGCTGACTGTGTATAAATGTACAGGCACACCGGTGGATTGTGTGAAACTGGCATTGCATACAGTGGTTCCCCGGCGGCCCGATGTGGTGATAGGCGGGATAAACCACGGTGATAATTCCTCTGTGAATGTGCATTATTCCGGCACGATGGGGGTGGTGATTGAAGGGTGTCTGAAGGGAATTCCTTCTATCGGGTATTCATTGTGTAATCATTTTGCGGATGCTGATTTCTCTCCGTCATTGCCTTATATACGCCGTATTACTGAGCAGGTCTTGGAACATGGTTTGCCTTTGGGCATATGTCTGAATGTGAACTTTCCGGATACGGTTGTCTTGAAAGGGGTACGCGTCTGCCGTCAGACAAATGGGGCTTGGATTAATGAGTGGAAGCGCAGCCAGCATCCCCGTGGCGGAGTGTATTTCTGGCTGACCGGGGAGTTTGACAATTATGAACCGGAAGCGGAGGACTCGGATCACTGGGCGCTGAGCCATGGTTATGTGGCGGTAACTCCGACCCAAATTGATGTTACAGCATACGGGATCATGAATGAGTTGAGGAACTGGAATCTGGAAGTATGAGATATTATTTGATCGTAGGCGAGGCATCGGGCGATTTGCATGCGTCTAATTTGATGCGTGCCTTGAAGCGGGAGGATCCCGGAGCGGAGTTCCGCTTTTTCGGTGGGGATTTGATGACGGCTGTTGGAGGAACGCGGGTAAAACATTATAAGGAACTGGCTTACATGGGCTTTATTCCGGTGTTGCTTCATTTGCGTACTATCTTCCGGAATATGAAGGAATGCAAGCAGGATATTGTCCGATGGGCTCCCGATGTGGTAATTCTGGTGGATTATCCGGGCTTTAACCTGAAAATAGCGGAGTATGTCAAGAAGCAGACGCAAATACCTGTCTATTATTATATTTCTCCCAAAATATGGGCTTGGAAAGAGTACCGGATTAAGAATATCAAGCGGGATGTAGATGAATTGTTTTCTATTCTGCCTTTTGAGGTTGAGTTTTTTGCGGGACATCAGTATCCTGTTCATTATGTGGGTAATCCTTGTGTGGATGCGGTGGATACTTATTGTAAGGAACATCCGGATGGATTTCCGGAATTTGTAGTGGATAATGGTTTGTCCGGCAAGCCTGTTGTTGCATTGCTGGCGGGTAGCCGGAAGCAGGAAATCAAAGACAACCTGCCGATCATGCTGGAGGCTGCTGCTCCGTTCACCAAGGATTATCAGTTGGTGTTGGCAGGGGCTCCGGGGATGGATCCTGCTTATTATTCAGATTATATGAATCCGGATGTGCCGGTTAAAATCATTTTCGGACAGACTTACAGGTTGTTGAGACAGGCGCGGGTGGCATTGGTGACTTCGGGTACTGCAACTTTGGAGACGGCTCTGTTCCGTGTTCCTCAAGTGGTGTGCTATTATACTCCGGTGGGAAAGTTCATTGCTTTTCTTCGCCGGCATATTCTGAAGGTGAAATATATCTCGTTGGTCAATTTGGTAGCCGGCAAGGAGGTGGTTCGTGAACTGGTGGCGGATACGATGACGGTGGATAATGTGCGTTCTGAATTGGAGGCTCTCTTATGTAATAAGGTATATGGAAACAGGATGCTGGAAGAGTATGACCGCATTATCCGGATTTTAGGTCCGGCAGGAGCTTCGGAGGCGGCAGCCCGTGAAATGGTGGCTTTGTTGAAGAAGTAAGTTTCTCCCGGTATTTTCTGATCCTTTCGGATAAACAGTTTAAGGCTGGTTCGGTCTGTGGGCGGGAAAGAAAAAATATCTATTTTCTCTTGTCCGCTCACAGGCAAGGATGTGTTCGGTTTTGATTCTTTGGAGTTGGCGGATTAAAATAAAGAAACGACATACAGATAGACTACTGCTGCCGGAATTGCGAGAATCGCACTGTCAAAACGGTCGAGCATTCCACCGTGTCCCGGTAAAATATTGCCCGAGTCTTTGATGCCCAATCGACGTTTTAATAGGGATTCCGTCAAATCTCCCATGTGCCGAATACTACCACTGTCAATGCCAACCCCACCCATATTCCGGTGGACATGAAAGGGAAGAAGTGGGCAAGCAGGAAAGAGGCTATGATGCAGAATACGCCGCCACCGATGGAGCCTTCCCATGATTTTTTAGGAGAAATGCGTTCAAACAGTTTGTGTTTGCCGAATAACATGCCTGTACAGTAGGCGCCTGTGTCATTCACCCAGTTGAATATAAATATAGATAGCGGGAGAATGGCATTGTATTGTGAAATGCTGGCTGTCTGGTCCGAGTGGAAAGCCAATACGTTCAGCAAAGCGAACGGCAAAGCAATGTACATCTGGCTTAGCATGGCGTAAGCCCAGTTGTTCAGCGGATTTTCTTTTTTCAGATAAAGTTCACTGACCATCAGATAAATGAATAAGGCCAGATAAGGAATGAATATACCTGTTTGTGAAGGGTCTATTCCGAAATAGAAAAAGCACAGGAAAAGAAATACCCCGCTGAGAATACAGATACGTTTATTTACTTGTATCCCCTCTGCATGATTGACCAGATTACAGAATTCGTTGATAGCCAATGCACTGATTATGGCGAATAGGATACCGAAAGAAACGGGACCTCCCACTATGCAGCCTATCAATACTGCAACGAAGATAATTCCGGTTATTGCCCGTTGTAAGAAATTGCTTTTCATGGTCGTTGGTCTTAAGTGATTCAAAAATCAAAGTAGTTAGATCTGTGCTTCAATCATTCTGAATAGCAATGAAGAGTCTGCATTTGCTAACTTTTCGTGTCACTCAGAATGACATGCGGATAATTGACAGATCTCTCTACAATGTTATGCTTCTTTTTTTTCTTTATCCTTTTCCTCGGTATCTGAAGAATCCTTCTCTTCAAAATCTTCGGTCACTTCTATTGGTTTTACAGGAGTTTCTAAAGCCATAATTTCTTCAGAACGTGAAGTCCAGGGGCGTTTGCCAAAAATGCGTTCCACATCTTCGGCGAAAATCACTTCTTTTTCAACCAGCAGACGTGCCAGTTCGTTGTGACCATCTTTATGTTCGGACAATATGGCTTTTGCCCGGTCGTATTGTTCGTTAATCATTCTTTTTACTTCTTCGTCAATCAGTTCGGCTGTACGTTCACTGTATGGCTTGTTGAAAGAGTATTCATCGTTGTTGTAATAGCATAAGTTGGGTAACTTTTCACTCATTCCGGCATAAGCGATCATTCCGTATGATTGTTTTGTCACACGTTCCAAATCGTTCATGGCACCGGTTGAGATATGTCCGGTGAACAGTTCTTCAGCCGCGCGCCCTCCTAAAGTGGCGCACATTTCATCCAGCATTTGCTCTTTGGTTGTGATCTGCCGTTCTTCGGGCAGATACCATGCGGCTCCCAATGCACGTCCACGGGGAACTATGGTTACCTTGATCAAAGGATTGGCATGTTCCAGAAACCAGGACAGAGTGGCGTGACCTGCTTCGTGCAAAGCAATAGTACGCTTTTCTTCGGCAGTCATGATTTTGGTTTTCTTTTCCAAACCACCGATGATACGGTCCACTGCATCCAGAAAGTCTTGTTTCCCGACTGCGTTCTTGCCATGACGGGCGGCGATCAGGGCTGCTTCATTACAAACATTGGCAATATCTGCCCCGCTGAATCCGGGAGTTTGGCGGGCAAGTAAGTCCAGATCGACACTCTCGTCTAGTTTTAAGGGCTTCAAATGTACTCCGAATACTTCTTTACGTTCGTTTAAGTCGGGCAAGTCAACATGAATCTGGCGGTCGAAACGTCCGGCACGTAATAATGCTTTGTCCAATATATCCGCACGGTTGGTAGCTGCCAGAATGATCACACCGCTGTTTGAGCCAAAACCATCCATCTCTGTCAGCAATTGGTTCAATGTATTTTCCCGTTCATCATTTCCTCCCATGCTTGGTTTTTGCCACGGGCGCGTCCTACCGCGTCTATTTCATCTATGAATATAATACAAGGGGCTTTTTCTTTCGCCTGGCGGAACAAGTCACGTACACGGGATGCGCCTACTCCGACGAACATTTCTACAAAGTCGGAACCCGAAAGCGAGAAGAAGGGTACGTCTGCTTCACCGGCAACAGCCTTTGCCAGCAAGGTCTTACCAGTTCCCGGAGGGCCTACCAGCAACGCGCCTTTAGGAATCTTGCCTCCCAGCTCTGTGTATTTCTGAGGTTGTTTCAGAAATTCTACGATTTCCTCCACTTCTTGTTTGGCTTCTGCCTGTCCGGCTACATCTTTAAAAGTAATCCGGTTGGCTTTGTCTCCTTTTTCATATACCTGAGCTTTGCTTTTACCTACATTGAACGGATTGGCGCCTCCAGTTCCTGCTCCACCGCTCATGCGGCGCATGGCAAACATCCAGATTCCGATCAATAGTAAGAACGGAGCAATATTCCAGAATAATGCACCGAAGTAGTCGCGTTTCTTCTCATAACTGATAGATCCGGTGAAGTGTCCCTCTTCCTGTGCCTTTTCCATGAATTTATCCAATGACTCCATGGAACCTATTTCTACATTCAAGGCCGGGCTGCGTCCTACTTTCTTGTAGTCATCTTTAAATACATCTTTAACAAATTCCGGTTTAATGTACATTTCTACCGTATTGTCATCGTATGCAATTATTTTATTGGCATATCCCTTGTTTATCATGTCTTTAAACTCGGTATATGTTATTTGCTTGTCAATTCCTCCTTCTTGATTGGAAAAGTAGAGAATGGCAAAACTCATGGCAATGATAACATACAGCCAGCTCAAATTGAAGCGTGGCATGTTTATCTTTGGCTTATTATTTGTATTTTCACTCATTTTAATTCTGTATAGGATTAATCTAAATCAGGAATTTGAGTCAGTTTGGCGTCTGCCCATAAATGTTCCAGATTATAAAAGTTTCTCGTTTCCGGCAAAAAGACATGCACCAGTACATCACTGTAGTCCATTGCTACCCACTCTGCGTTTCTCAGTCCGTCTATTCCCGTCGGTTTGTCATCTATTTCTTTATGTACATACTCCTTGACTGAGTCAACGATAGCTGTTACTTGACTTGGGGAATTGCCTTGACAGATGACGAAATAATTGCAAATGGTATCATCAATGGCGGTGAGGTCCGCTATTACAATGTTTTTACCTTTCTTTTCTTGAATACCTTCTGTTATTTTTTTTACTAAAGTCTCTGCTTCGTTCATTATAATGTTATTAACAACTGATTATTCTAATATTATGTATTTACAACAATGTACAAAGATACTTGGTTTTCTCATATCAGCGAAAAAATGTGCATTAAATATATTCGGTTTTTGTTTTTTTTAGTTAGATAATCTTTTTAGTGTTAGGTTAAACCAGAAGTGAGGATTTGTGATCAGGGGGGATGAAGTGGACTGGGAAAAGAAGATAAATAAAGAAAAAAAGATTTTGATTAAAAAAAAGCTTCAAAAATTTGTAGGTTAAATAAAAAGCCGTATCTTTGCAGCGTCAAAATCAAAACAGGCGTTTTGATAGGAAGAGTGGGATATGGTGTAATGGTAACACAACAGATTCTGGTCCTGTTTTTCCAGGTTCGAATCCTGGTATCCCAACAAATAACCCACTTATTAAAGGCAAAACCTCTCTAAAATGGTAGTTTTAGAGAGGTTTTCTTATTTCGGGGCTAGCTATCTTAAAAATAGACCATCCGAAATCGGTGTTAAATTCGGTGCCAACTCTCTATTTTTATACTTTATAGGCTCATCTAAACACGAAAAAAATGAGAGATCCAAAAAGCAAACGTTCAATATCCTGTTTGGGTTAAGACAGGGCGGGGGCTTAAAACAACTGGCACCCCTGTTTTGCAGGGGTGTAATTCAAGGACAAAGATAGTGAAAAATCAGTGCCACGTTAGCAAAAAAAGAGTCTAACACATTCGCATTAAACTCTTTTTTATAATTGTTTTTTTATTCGTCTTTCATTGATTGGTCAATCACTTCTATTTTTTTCAGTATCAGTTCCAAGTCAGCTTTGAGCTTTTCCACTTTACGATTCATTTCTGTAACCAGGCTGCTGCCTTTTTTGGAAGAACTGGTCAAGAAACCTAAATTGTTTTCGTATGTTTGAATTTCATTCTTCATGTTCTCGTAAGCACGAACCAATTTTTCACGTTCACGATAGAGGTTGCCTTCCTTGCTGATCGTTGATTTGAAATTACTTAATTTTTTCTGTGATGCGGAGAGATTCAACTTGTCAAACAACTTATCAATGACTCCATGATATTGCTTATACAATTTGTCTTTCTCTTTAAACGGTACATGACCGATACTATTCCATTCCTTCATTAATTCTCGAATGACGTTTCCGGCATTCTCTTCCGGTGTTTCCTGTGCGTCGATTGTATTTAATTTTTCAATGATCGCCTTTTTCTGAGCCATATTTTCCTGTTCGACTGATCGCTGTGAAGAAGTAGCTTTGTTCTTTTGTTCGAAGAAATAGTCACATGCAGCGATAAAACGTTTCCATACGGCATCCGAATACTTTTTAGGTACAGGACCGATTGTTTTCCATTCCTTTTGCAATTTGCTCAGCACATCGGCGGTAGCCTTCCAGTCTGTGTTGTCTTTCAAAGCTTCCGCTTTTTCACATAATTCTTTCTTCTTTTCCAAATTGCCTGCCATGCTTTCCTTGATGGACTTGAAGAATTCGGCTTTGCGTTTGAAGAACTCATCGCAAGCGGCACGGAAACGTTCGAATATCTTCACGTTCATTTTCTGTGGTGCGTAACCAATTGTTTTCCATTTGGCCTGCAGGGCAATGATTTCCTGAGTTTTGTTTTCCCAATCTTGGAAAGTAGTAAACGTATTGTATTCCATTGCTTCCACAATCTCGCAGATTACGGTTTTTTCATCCAGATTACGTTGCTCTTTTTCTTTTAAAGCTTCGAAGTGTTGCTGGTGGCGACGGTTTACGGCTGTAGAGGCGGTCTTGAACCGTGTCCAGATGTCTTCGCGTAATTCCTTTGCTACAGGACCTGTATTCCGGAACTCTTGATGTAGCTTTTGCAATTGGTGGAAAGCGGAAATGACATCTTCTTCCTCGGCTAGTTTCTCGGCGGCTTCGCAAAGATGAGCTTTATCTCAAGGTTCTTTTTAAAATCGTATTCACGGAATTCATTGTTCAACTTTATCAAGTCATAGAACTTTTCTGCATAGTGCTGATAATTTTTCCATAGTTCATTTACTTTGGCGGCCGGCACCTGTTTTATATCGTTCCATTCCTGTTGCAGCTTTTTGAATTCATTGTATGCTTTGTTGGCGTCTTCGGGAGATTCGGCAAGTTCTTTCAAACGGTCGATAATGGCGAGTTTCTTCACCAGATTATCTTCTTTTTCTTTATCTTGTTCTGCTTGTATGGCGCTTCTTTTTTCTTTGATAGAACTCATGATATCCTTGAAACGGCTTTCAGCATCGTCCGGTTGGGGGATAAATGCCTCGGGAGCGCCCCCGCCGTCAATAAATGCCTTGCGGGCGGTTTCTTGTTCGGCCTTGTGCAGCTTGTAGAAGTTCTGTTTCAATAAATCCAACTCCTGTTTGTCTGCATTGCAGGCGTCTTCATTGATTTCTTTCAAACGTTCGATGACCTCTTCTTTCGTTTGTTTAGGTACATACGTAGCGTTATTCTCTTCCACAGTAGCGGAAGATGATACCAAAGTTTCAGATGTTTGTTCCACCGGAACTTCGGTTAAAGGGCGGTTAGTTTCATTCGAGTCCATCGTATAGATTTTTAAAGTAAGCGTTCTTGTTATAACAACAATTTACAAATTAAAAGAAATAAATTAGAACTTCATACTGTTTTTCCCGATTTTTTTTAGGAAAATCTTTAAAAGTGGAGAAAACAGGGGAATCGAGGGGGGATGCACTACAGATTGCACAGATTCATACGGATTCTTTTTTATTGTGATTTCTTGAAGTCATCCGTGTGAATCTGTTTTTTTCTCTTTTGTATAAGTTGCAGTCTGTATCATTTGTGATGAAATGTATCAGGATAGTAATACGGTGATGCCCATATAGAGCATCATGCCTATAATGTCATTGGTGATGGAGATGAACGGACCTGTGGCGATGGCAGGATCTATTTTTAATTTTTCCAGTGTCATGGGAACCAGGGTTCCAAAGATGGAAGCGAACATGACCACGGCAAACAGACTAAGTGAAACCGAATAGGTCACGGTGGCGTTTGCCCCGAAACGGATGAAATTATAAATATATACC
The DNA here is from genome assembly GCF_000614185.1 of Phocaeicola sartorii JCM 17136 = DSM 21941. Lineage (GTDB taxonomy): Bacteria > Bacteroidota > Bacteroidia > Bacteroidales > Bacteroidaceae > Phocaeicola > Phocaeicola sartorii. The sequence goes on from NZ_BAKM01000010.1 coordinate 76,464, forward strand.
AGCATGGAAATAATGGTGGCATTGATTACGGCTACTACGGACTCCTTTACTATTTGTTTCCAGGTGTTCTGGGCGTCTAGTGAACTGTTTGCCAGCCCCTGTACGATGAGTGCTGAGGACTGTGTCCCTACATTTCCGCCTGTTCCACCGATAAGAGGGATATAGAGGGCCATTTCGGGATGGGCGGCAAAAGTGCTGTCAAAATTACCCAAAATCATGGAGTTGCCTATTCCGCCTATCATACCGATAAGCAGCCAGGGAAGACGGGCTGTAGTCTGGCGGAAAACATTATCGTCTGTTTCTACATCTTGTGACAGACCTGATGCCAGCTGATAGTCGCGTTCTGCCTGTTCACGAACTTCGTCCATCACATCATCTACGGTGATCCGTCCCACCAGACGTCCGATGCTGTCAACTACCGGTACGGCAACCAGGTCATATTTTTCAATGGTCTGGACCACTTCGTCCACAGGTGTATCTACATGGACGGATATCGGGTCTTTCCTCATCACATGTTTCACTTTGGATACGGAAGGGCTGGTTATCATTTTCTTCAGCGGGAATACACCGCGCAGCCGCTGGTCATCGTCTACTACATATACATAATAGATCTCGTCCATATCTTCCGCCTGGATGCGCATTTCCTTTAGACATTCGGGCATACTCCAGTTTTCGTTTACGACTACCATTTCGGTACCCATCAATCCACCGGCGGTATCTTCGTCATATTTCAACAAATCGACAATGTCTCCGGCTTGTTCTATGTCTTCAATGTGTGAGAGGACTTCTTCCTGTTTCTCTTCGTCCATTTCACGGATAATGTCCACAGCATCATCCGAGTCCATGTAGTCGACAAAGCGTTTGGCGATTGTTTCAGAGGGAAGGATTTCCAGAAATTCCTTACGGGCGTCTTCATCCATTTCGATAAGGACGTCGGCGGCAGTCTCATTGTCCAGTAACAGGTATATGAACCGCGCTTCTTCCGCGTCCAGTTCATTGCACAGTTCTGCTATGTCGGCAGGATGCAGATCGGCGAGTAAGCCCTTAAGTTGTTCTGAGTCTTTTTGCTCGATCAGCTGCTCTACTTTTTCTAGTTCCTCTTTATTCATCCTACTCTTCCGTTAATATAATAATAGGTGTTATTCTTTCTTGTTTGTTACTTTCCGGGCGATATCGTTGCTGTAAACAATGTCCGTCTTGTTCTTCAATGCCGCTTCCACTCTGTTGGTCAGTTCGATGAACTCTGGTACGGACAATTGTTCTGGCCGTTTATTGAAAATGGGGTCGGCACTCAACGGGTTCTCTTTGTCCAAAATGGAGGAAATGGAGTTCCTCAAGGTTTTACGTCGTTGGTTGAACGTTGTTTTTACAATGAGTTTGAACAGTTTTTCATTGCATCCCAGGTCAGTCGTTTCATTGCGTGTCATGCGGATTACCGCACTTTTGACCTTGGGAGGCGGATTGAATACATGTTCGTGTACGGTAAATAGGTATTCTACTTTATACCAGGCTTGTATCAAGATGCTGAGGATGCCGTACGTCTTGCTTCCGGGGCCGGCGGCAATGCGTTCGGCTACTTCTTTTTGGATCATTCCGGTACAACAGGGGATCAGATCTTTATAATCCAGCATTTTAAAGAATATTTGGCTGGATATATTATAAGGATAGTTGCCGGTCAGAACAAAAGGTTTCCCGTCAAACAACTTTTCAAGGTGCAGTTTCAAAAAGTCGTCTTCAATGATATGCCCTTCCAGAGCCGGGTAGTTCTCACGAAGATAAGCTACAGATTCATAGTCCAGCTCCACTACTTTTACGGGACGGCTTTTCTGCATAATAAACTGGGTTAGTACCCCCATTCCCGGTCCTACTTCCAGAATTGGCAGGTCGGGGCACACATCTACGGTATCGGCTATGTCTTTTGCGATACTGAGGTCTTTCAAGAAGTGTTGTCCTAGAAATTTTTTTGGCTTAACTAATCCCATTCCGTTATTTTCTATCATTTATAAATAGGTTTATTTCGCTAAGATAGTATCTTTGCATCGTGCAAAGGTAAACATTCTAAATTAATATACACAGATTTTGGAACGAACTCGATTAAAAAAGATCATAAATAAAGGTTTGCAGATTGCATTTCCGTTATTTTTAGGAGCCGCGATACTGATATGGATGTATCACGGATTCAATTTTTCCCGGGTATGGGAGGTTTTGGATGGAGGAATGAACTATGGGTGGATGTTGTTGTCGCTGGTCTTTGGTGTATTCAGCCACATATTTCGCGGGTGGCGGTGGAAACTGACATTAGCTCCGTTGGGCGAGCATCCCAAAACATCTGATTGTGTGTATGCCATCTTCGTGTCATACGCTGCCAACTTGGCTGTTCCCCGTGTAGGCGAGATTTCCCGTTGCGGTGTGTTGGCGAAATACGATGGCACGTCTTTCTCCAAATCGTTGGGTACGGTGGTTACGGAGCGGTTGATTGATACGTTGTGTGTGGCGTTGATTACAGGGGTAACTTTGATCATGCAGGCAAGGGTATTCGATATTTTCTTTAAAGAAACCGGCACGGATACCACGGTCTTGTCACAGGTCTTTACCTCCGGGCATTTCTATATCACTATCGTCTGTGTGTTGGCCGTATTGGTACTGGCCTTTTTTCTGATCAGGAATGTGACAGTCTTTGCCAAAGTGAAAGGCATTCTCCATAATGTATGGGTTGGTGTACTGTCTTTGCGCCATGTAAAGCGGATGCCTTTGTTCATTCTTTACACTGCCGCCATTTGGACTTGTTATTTCCTGCAATTCTATGTCTCCTTCTTTTGTTTCGATTTTTCTGATAATTTGGGAGTGATGGCGGGGCTGGTTATGTTTGCTGTAGGTAGCATTGCGGTAGTAGTTCCGACTCCTAATGGGGCGGGTCCGTGGCATTTTGCTGTCATAACGATGATGATGCTCTATGGAGTCGGAAAAGAAGATGCGGGAATTTTTGCCTTATTAGTGCATGGAATACAAACTTTTTTATTAATTTTGTTGGGTATATATGGATTAGCGGCTTTGCCGTTCACTAATAAAACTAAGAAGTTATGAGTACAATTCTCTCTCTCGCTCCGCAGAATGTGTGGAAGCATTTCTATTCATTGACTCAGGTTCCCCGTCCTTCGGGTTACTTGAAGAAGGTTCAAGAGTTCTTGCTGAACTTTGGAAAAAGTGTAGGTGTAGAGTCATTCCAGGATGAAGCTGGTAATATTATTTATCGTAAGCCTGCACTCCGGGGATGGAAAACCGTAAGAAAGTGATTCTTCAGGCTCACATGGACATGGTGCCTCAGAAGAATAATGATACGGTGCATGATTTTGAAAAGGATCCTATCGAAACTTATATTGACGGAGATTGGGTGAAAGCCAAAGGTACGACTTTGGGAGCAGATGACGGTATGGGTGTTGCGGCTATCATGGCTATCATGGAAGATAAGACGCTGAAACATGGTCCGTTGGAGGCGTTGATTACTGCTGATGAGGAAACCGGCATGTTCGGTGCGTTTGGCTTGAAGCCAGGTACGGTAGATGGTGATATTCTGTTGAATCTGGACTCGGAAGAAGAAGGAGAATTGTATATAGGTTGTGCAGGTGGTGAAGACTTGACAGCTGTTTTGGAATATAAGGAAATGGAGACAGATCCGGCTGACATTGCTTTGAAGGTTACTTTGAAAGGATTACGTGGCGGACACTCCGGATTGGAAATCAATGAAGGACGTGCCAATGCCAACAAACTGATGGCTCGTTTCATGAATCAGGTGATTGCTTATGATGAGGCTTGTCTGGTTTCTTGGCAAGGTGGTAATATGCGTAACGCCATTCCTCGTGAATGTGAAGTAGTTATTACGGTTCCTGCTGATGAGGAAGCGGACGTGATGGAATTTGTGCAGGAGTGCGAAGCATTGTGGAATGAAGAATATCATGTACACGAAACTCCGATCAGCTTCAAGGCAGAACGGGTGGAATTGCCTGCGATGATGGTTCCCGATGAAATCAAAGATAATCTGGTGGATGCGATTTATGCTTGTCAGAATGGGGTGATGCGTATGATTCCTACGATCCCTGATACAGTAGAAACTTCTTCTAATCTGGCTATCGTTTCTATCGGAGGCGGTAAGGCGGAGATCAAAATCCTGGCCCGCAGTTCGCGTGACTCGATGAAGGATTATCTGAACACTGCACTGGAAAGCTGTTTTTCTATGGCAGGTATGGAAGTAACCCGTTCCGGTGGTTATTCAGGCTGGGAGCCCAATGTGGATTCTCCTATTCTGAAAGCTATGAAGGAGTCTTATCAGGCACAGTTCGGTAAGGAACCTGCTGTGAAAGTGATTCATGCCGGTTTGGAATGCGGTATCATCGGTGCGGTGGTTCCGGGATTGGATATGATTTCCTTCGGTCCTACTTTGCGTTCTCCTCACTCACCGGATGAACGCTGCTTTATTCCTTCTGTAGGCAAGTTCTATGATTTCGTGGTAGCTACCTTGGAAAATACACCGGTAAAAGAATAGTCTTTAAGATTTTATAAAGCTTTCGGGCGCGGATGATATGGATTTCATCCGCGTCTTTTTATTAATACTCTATCTTATCACTTTTTTCCGTCCATTGCTGGAAGGCCTTTATTGCCTCTTCCGCCAAAAGAATTTCGGAGGGAAGTTTGCGTGCCGAAGGTTTCAGACTCAGTTCATCATAGATAAAAGAGTCGTCAAAACCTATATTCTTGGCATCCGTCTTGTTGTTTGCATAATACATTTTATCCAATCGTGCCCAGTAAATAGCTCCCAGACACATAGGACACGGTTCACAAGAAGTATAAATTTCACATCCACTCAGGTTGAATGTTCCTAGTTTGGTTGCCGCTGCACGGATGGCGCTGACTTCCGCATGGGCGGTGGGGTCACATAGTGTGGTGACACGATTGACTCCGGTAGCGATAATCTCTCCGTCCTTGGCGATAACAGCTCCAAAGGGACCGCCGCCGTTTGTTACATTATCTATAGAAAGCTTAATTGCTTTCCGCATTAATTCTTCTTTTTCCATAGTGGTTCTATTTCTTTGGATATAACTATGGCAAAGATAGTATTTTCTTCTATATTAATGTGGTTGATAAGTTTATTTTGCGCGGGAGGCTTAGTTTGGCAAAAAGGTGGCGGATATAATCCTTCATGCAATGTATTGAAAAAATGGAGGAATGCTGTTTGGGAAGAATTTGGTATTTATTGAAAAAGGTGCAGGAAAAATAGATTTCCGCACCTTTTTCTACAATATGATATAATATAAAGGAATGTTCTATTAAACAATACCTTGAGCCATCATAGCCTTGGCTACTTTCATGAATCCTGCTACATTAGCACCTTTCACGTAGTTTACATAACCGTCAGCCTCAGTACCGTATTGTACACAAGCCTCATGGATGTTTTTCATGATACTTTTCAATTTCTCATCTACTTCTTCTTGACTCCAGCCTAGTTTGATAGAGTTCTGAGTCATTTCCAATCCGGATACAGATACACCACCCGCGTTGGCTGCTTTACCCGGAGCATACAGAATCTTGGCTTCTTGGAATACGCGGATAGCTTCAGGGGTAGAGGGCATGTTTGCACCTTCGCTGACAGCCATGACGCCATTGGCAACCAATTGTCTGGCTTCATCGCCGTTCAGTTCGTTCTGAGTGGCGGAAGGTAATGCGATATCTGCTTTCTCACCCCAAGGACGGGCGCCTGCCACGTATTTGCAACCGTATTTTTCGGCATATTCACGGATACGTCCACGGTATAAGTTCTTCAACTCCATGATGAAATCCAGTTTTTCACGGTCTATTCCATCCGGATCATAGATGTAACCGTCTGAGTCGGACATGGTAACTACTTTACCACCCAGCTCGATTACTTTTTCTACGGTGTATTGAGCTACGTTACCTGAACCTGAAACCAAACAAGTTTTTCCTTTCAGGTCTGTACCTTTGGTTTTCAGCATTTCCATCAAGAAGTAGATATTACCGTATCCGGTTGCTTCGGGGCGAATCAAGGAACCACCGAATTCACGGCCCTTGCCGGTCAGTACACCGGAGAATTCATGAGAAAGTTTCTTGTACATGCCGAACATGAAACCTACTTCGCGGCCACCTACACCGATATCGCCTGCCGGAACGTCAGTTTCAGGACCGATGTGACGCCATAATTCTAACATGAATGCTTGGCAGAAACGCATCACTTCTGCGTTTGATTTGCCACGTGGAGAGAAGTCGGAACCTCCTTTGCCACCACCCATCGGAAGGGTAGTCAGTGAATTTTTGAATGTTTGCTCGAAGGCAAGGAATTTCAAAATTCCCAAGTTCACAGAAGAGTGAAAACGGATACCACCTTTGTATGGGCCGATGGCATTGTTATGTTGCACACGGTAGCCCATGTTTGTCTGGATGTTACCTTTGTCATCCATCCATGTTACACGGAATTGATATACACGATCAGGAATACATAAACGTTCAATCAAATTTACCTTGTCAAATTCGGGATGTTTGTTGTATTCTTCTTCGATTGTACTTAGCACTTCCTCTACTGCCTGATGATATTCAGGTTCATTGGGGAATCTTCTTTTCAGATCTTCTAATACCTTAGCTGCATTCATAATCTACTTCTTTTTATAGTTGTTAATTAATTCTTTCTATTACTTTTTTGATGGTGCAAAAATATAGATAAGAATTGAAATATGCAACAATTTATAAAGAAAATACGTAGAAAAATATCAATCTGTGCAAAATGTAAGCTAAAAAGCGGATAAAAGATTATTTTCCCCTTTCCTTGAGATATTTTAGTAATGGAATGAAGACCAAGGCTCCCGAAATGATAATGGATAATATTAAAGGTCCGTCAATATGTTCGCTCCCTGTTAGGATAATATAGCAAATGGCAATCCATAACAGGGCTAAGGTTACGATTTGTGGAAGGGAAAGCGACTTTTTTTTCATAGTACTGTTTTGATGATTTAGATGTGTTTCACCACAGATTGTCTTGATTTGCACTGATAAAATTGGCTGATGCTACAACCTGAATGATGATCTGTATAAACCGATGCAATCTGTGGTGAATGTTGTTTATTTCCTTTTCTTTTTTTTGTAAACGATAGCGTCAATTACCGCAACAGCGGTGATGTTTACGATGTCGCGTACAGAAGCTTCGCAGTCGGTGAAATGGATAGGCTTGTTCAGTCCCATTTGTATCGGGCCGATTACCTCAGTCTCACTCATGGACTGAATTAACTGGTAGGTGGCATTGGCAGAGCTCAGATTCGGGAATACCAGCGTGTTTACTTCCTTGCCTTTCAAACGTGTGAAGGGATATTTCTCGTCACGCAATTGGGTGTTTAGGGCAAAATTGACCTGCATCTCACCGTCTATAGCCAGTTCCGGGTATTCTTTCTGCATATAGTCCACCGCATCATGTACTTTAGCCGGGCTTCCCTCGGTGTCCGAACCGAAGTTGGAGTAGGACAACATGGCCATTGTTGGAGTGTGATTAAAGAACTCTACTGTCTTTTTTGACAATTTGGCGATGTCAATCAAGGTGTCGGTATCCGGATGGCGGTTGATCAGTGTGTCAGCTACAAAGTAAGTGCCTTTCTTTGAATTCAGAATATGCATTGTCCCGAAATGTTTGTATTCCGGTTGGATGCCGATAACTTCTTTCGCTACCTTGATCGTGTTGGAATATTTGGTGTATAGACCGGTGATGAATGCGTCGGCTTCTCCGGTTTCAACCATCATCATACCGAAGTAGTTGCGTTCGAACATCTTGTCGTTGGATTCTTGGAGGTTGGCCCCTTGGCGTGCACGTTTTTCTGAAAGTATGCGGGCGTAACGTTCACGGCGTTCGGCTTCACGGTCATGACGAAGATTGATGATTTCTATTCCTTCCAAACTCAGATCCAGTTCTTTTGCCAATTTTTCAATGCGCTCATCGTTACCTAATAAGATAGGGTGACAGATCCCTTCGGCTTTGGCCTCTACGGCAGCTTTTAACATCGTAGGATGAATACCTTCGGCAAATACTACACGTTGTGGGGCGCGACGGGCTGTTTCGTAAAGTTGACGGGTTAATTTGCTTTCTTGTCCCATCAGTTCGCGCAGGCGGGTCTTGTAGGCTTCCCAGTCAGTAATATTTTTGCGCGCAACTCCTGATTCCATTGCTGCTTTTGCCACAGCCATAGAAACTTCGGTAATTAAACGGGGGTCAACCGGTTTGGGAATGAAATATTCAGGGCCGAAAGTAAAATTATTCACATGATAGGCTTCGTTCACTACATCGGGAACAGGTTGTTTTGCCAAATCGGCGATAGCATGTACGGCGGCCAGCTTCATTTCTTCATTAATTGCTTTGGCTTGGGTATCCAAAGCTCCGCGGAAGATATAGGGGAAACCGATTACGTTATTGATTTGGTTGGGGTAGTCTGAACGTCCGGTGGACATCAATACATCAGGACGGGATGCCATGGCGTCTTCGTAAGAGATTTCCGGAGTCGGATTGGCTAATGCGAATACGATGGGATGATCTGCCATGCTGCGGACCATGTCTTGAGTCAGCACATTACCTTTTGATAATCCTAGGAATACATCTGCTCCTTTGATGGCTTCTTCCAGTGTATGTACGTCTCGACGGTCGGTTGCAAAGAATTTCTTGTTTTCTGTCAGGTTGGGGCGGTCACTGGTTATCACGCCTTTGCTGTCCAGCATCAAAATGTTTTCTTTACGGGCTCCTAACGCTACATATAGTTTGGTACAGGAAGTGGCGGAAGCTCCGGCGCCGTTTACTACGATTCTTACATTTTCAATTTTCTTTCCGGCGACCTCCAATGCGTTCAATAGTCCGGCAGATGAAATGATAGCTGTACCATGCTGGTCGTCGTGCATTACTGGGATATCCAGTTCTTCTTTCAGCCGGTTTTCTATCTCGAAACATTCAGGAGCCTTGATGTCTTCCAAGTTGATACCTCCGAATGTGGGGGCAATGGCTTTTACGGCTTGGATAAATTTTTCAGGATCTTTTTCGTTTACTTCGATATCAAAGACATCAATGCCTGCGTAAATTTTGAAAAGCAGTCCCTTACCTTCCATGACAGGCTTTCCGCTCAAAGCGCCTATGTCGCCTAGTCCTAAAACGGCTGTACCATTGGAGATAACGGCTACTAAGTTGCCTTTCGCAGTGTAGTCGTATGCGGTTTGTGGGTCTTTCTCTATTTCCAGACAAGGTTCGGCTACTCCGGGGGAATAAGCCAATGACAGGTCTGTTTGTGTGCTGTACGGTTTTGTCGGTACAACTTCAATTTTTCCGGGCTTGCCTTGCGAGTGGTATAGCAAAGCTGCTTCTTTGGTAATCTTGACCATAATCTTTTTACTTTAATAATGTTATTGTTTTAAATTGGTGGCAAAAATACAAATAAAATTATAATTTGAAGTCTAAATAGTGTAAAATGATATCGAATTGATGATTTTTTAAGTGTTGGTTTTGATCAGTGCGAAAATCAGATTTCATTCTTTAGTGTTTTCAAGGCAAAGATATAAAAAATAGTTTTCATGTATGTCCATATCATAATGAGTTGTGTCATGGTCTAATGTATTTTAATAGTTGAAGCCTGAATGTGAATGGAATATGTATGAAACATATTTACATGATAGGTATCCTTTCGTGTGCGCACGTTATTTATAGTTAAAGCTAATAGGCTAAGCGGATAAATGCCGGAAAAATGACTAATTTTGTGGCGGTGAAAACTAATTGGGTTTAAAAAGTTTTCTGTAAACCTCTGTTAATTCGATAAATAAGTAAAGTTCAATAATATTAGTTATGAAGATGACAGTAAATAGTATGAAGTGTTTTTCATGGAGCCGCCTAGCGATATTTACGGCGGTGATGACCGTTTTAAGCAGTTGTGGGGGCGGTCAGAGCGGTATGAAGTTGGGTGATGACGAATTCACCGTTGTGACTGTACAATCTACAGCCAGCCAGCAGTCCACTTCTTATCCCGCTACCATTAAGGGTGTTCAGGATATCGAAGTGCGTCCTCAGGTTTCCGGGTTTATCGTAAAGCTTTGTGTGGATGAAGGCGCAACTGTAAAGAAAGGCCAGGCATTGTTCCAGATTGATCCTACACAGTATGCGGCTGCCGAACGTCAGGCAAAGGCTGCTGTAGAGATGGCGAAATCCAATGTCAATACGTTGACATTGAACGAACAACAGAAAAAAAACTTGTATGATAAGAAAATTATCAGTGATTTTGAGTACCAAAGTGCGGTGGATCAATTGCTTTCTGCAAAGGCCGGTTTGGCTCAAGCGGAGGCTCAGTTGACCAGCGCTCGTCAGAATTTAGGTTTCTGTACAGTGACCAGTCCTTCGAATGGTGTGGTTGGTACATTCCCGTATCGTATAGGTAGCTTGGTGAGCCCTTCGGTGGCACAGCCGTTGACTACTGTAAGCGAAATCGGTGAGATGTATGTGTATTTCTCCATGACTGAAAAGCAGTTGCTGGGCTTGACAAGAGCGGGTGGCACGCTGAAAGAGCAATTGGAGAAGATGCCGGCTGTGAAATTGGAGCTGGCTGACGGTACGTTATATGCGGAAGAAGGTAAAATTGATGCTGTAAGTGGTGTTATAGACCAGAGTACCGGTTCGGTAAGTATGCGTGCTGTTTTCCCGAACGGACAGTTTGTGTTGCGTAGTGGTGGTATGGCTAATGTGATTTTCCCTTATACGATGGAAGATATTATTTTGATTCCTCAATCGGCTACGCAGGAAATTCAGGACAAAAAGTTTGTTTATGTACTTCTGTCGGATAATACATTGAAGCATACGGAAATAAAGGTGTCGAATTTAAATGACGGTAAGAATTATATTGTTACCGGTGGCTTGAAGCCCGGCGATAAAATTGTAGTTGAAGGTGTGCAGACTCTGAAGGACGGACAGACAATTACTCCGATCACTCCGGAACAGAAAGAGGCCAAATATCAACAACACCTGAAAGACCAGAAGGAAGGCAATATTGCTACGGCCTTTAAATAATCAGTATAAAATAAACAGATTAATATCGTTTATATAAATTAAGGTATATAGAGAATGAAACTAGATAGATTTATTAACCGTCCGGTGCTATCAACGGTAATCTCCGTCTTGATAGTTATTCTGGGTATCATCGGACTTGCTACATTGCCGGTTACACAGTATCCGGATATTGCGCCTCCTACTGTGTCGGTAAGGGCGACTTATACAGGTGCGAACTCCACAGCCGTGTTGAATTCGGTCATTGCTCCATTGGAAGACCAGATAAACGGTGTGGAAAACATGATGTATATCCAGTCCACAGCATCTAATAATGGTGCTGCTGATATCAATGTTTATTTCAATCAAGGTACTGACCCGGATATGGCGGCTGTCAATGTGCAGAATCGTGTCTCCATGGCACAAGGACTATTGCCGGCCGAAGTGACTAAAGTCGGAGTGACTACCCAGAAGCGCCAGAATTCTATGTTGATGGTTTTCTCACTGTATGATGAAACCGACTCATATAACATCGAATTTATCGAAAACTATGCTAATATTAACTTGATTCCTGAAATTAAGCGTGTAAAAGGTGTAGGTGATGCTACGGTGCTAGGGCAGGACTACTCCATGCGTATTTGGTTGAAACCGGACGTGATGGCGCAGTACAAATTGATTCCTACCGATGTCTCGGCGGCTTTGGCAGAACAGAATATTGAAGCGGCTCCGGGGCAATTCGGTGAACGTGGTAATCAGACTTTCCAATATACGATCCGTTATAAAGGGCGTTTGCAGCAGACAAATGAGTTTGAAGATATTGTTATCAAGGCATTGCCGGATGGTAACGTACTTCGTTTGGGAGATGTGGCCGATATAGAATTAGGCCGTCTGGCTTATACGTTCAATAATACGGTAAATGGTCATAAGGCGGTGTCTTGTATCGTTTATCAGATGGCCGGTACTAATGCTACCGAAACTATTTCTAATTTGGAAGAAGTGCTTGCAAAGGCGCAGGAATCACTGCCTACTGGATTGAGTATCAATATCGCCCAGAATGCCAATGACTTCTTGTTCGCTTCTATTCACGAGGTAATCAAAACGTTGATTGAGGCGTTTATTCTGGTGTTTATCGTGGTATATATCTTCTTACAGGATATGCGTTCGACGTTGATTCCGGCTATTGCTATTCCGGTGGCGTTGATTGCTACTTTCTTTGTGTTGAAGCTGATCGGTTTCAGTGTGAACTTGCTGACTCTTTCGGCGATGGTGCTTGCTATCGCGATTGTGGTCGATGATGCCATAGTTGTGGTCGAAGGTGTCCATGCCAAGCTGGACCAGGGTTATAAGTCTTCTCGTGAGGCTTCTATCGATGCCATGAGTGAACTGGGCGGCGCCATTGTTTCCATCACATTGGTGATGATGTCTGTGTTTATTCCGGTGAGTTTCATGGGAGGTACTGCCGGTACATTCTACCGTCAGTTCGGTATCACTATGGCTATCGCTATCGGTTTCTCCGCTTTGAATGCGTTGACCCTGTCGCCGGCATTGTGTGCTATTTTCTTGAAACCTCATGATGAAGGGCACGGTACAAAGAAAATGAACCGTGTGGAACGCTTTCATACCGCCTTCAATGCTGCTTATGATTCTTTGTTGAAAAAGTATAAGAAGAATGTGGTATTCTTTATCCATAAGAAATGGCTGTCATTCGGACTGGTTGCCGCTTCTATCATTCTGCTGGTGTTCTTTATGAAGGTCACTCCGACTGGTATGGTGCCTAATGAGGATACGGGTACTATCATGGGTGCGGTGACATTGCCTCCTGGTACCTCGCAGGAACGTGCCATGGAGATCTTGAACCGTGTGGACAGTCTGGTAGCTGCCGAACCGGCGGTAGGTTCCCGTACCGTAATTTCCGGTTTCGGCTTTATCGGTGGCCAGGGCCCTTCATACGGCTCTTTGATCATCAAACTGAAAGACTGGGAAGAACGTTCCATGATGCAGAACTCGGATGTCGTGGTAGGCACTTTGTTTATGCGTGCGCAGAAAATCATCAAGGATGCGCAGGTCTTGTTCTTTGCCCCTCCCATGATTCCGGGCTATTCGGCATCTAGTGATATAGAGTTGAATATGCAGGATAAGACGGGTGGTGACTTGAATCATTTCTATGATGTGGTTTTGAACTATATGGATGCGTTGAAGGCCCGTCCCGAAATTAATTCGGCACAGACTACCTTTAATCCGAATTTCCCCCAATATATGCTGGATATTGATGCCGCTGCTTGTAAGAAGGCAGGTATTAGCCCCAGTGATATTCTGGCTACTATGCAGGGATATTTCGGAGGCTTGTATGCTTCTAACTTCAACCGTTTCGGTAAGATGTACCGTGTAATGATTCAGGCGGAACCCGAGGCAACCAAGAATCTGGAGTCATTGAATAGTATCAAGATACGTAATGGGAATGAGATGGCTCCAATCTCTCAGTTTGTTTCTATCAAGAGAGTATACGGGCCGGACGTGATCAGCCGTTTCAATCTTTATACGGCAATCAAAGTGATGGTGGCTCCTGCCAGCGGTTATACTTCCGGACAGGCTTTGCAGGCTATTGCGGAAGTAGCCAAAGAGAATTTGCCTACCGGTTACGGTTATGAGTTGGGAGGTATGGCCCGTGAGGAGGCATCTACCAGTGGTAGTTCTACGGGTATCATCTTTATCTTGTGTTTCGTATTCGTTTACTTGCTGCTGAGTGCGCAATATGAAAGTTATATACTGCCGTTGTCCGTATTGCTTTCAGTACCGTTTGGTTTGTTGGGGAGCTTCTTGTTTGTAAACGGATTTGCGGCATTGGGAAATATCCCGGCATTGAAGATGATTCTGGGAACCATGTCAAATGATATTTATATGCAGATCGCATTGATCATGTTGATGGGATTGTTGGCGAAGAACGCCATTCTGATTGTAGAGTTTGCTTTAGACCGCCGTAAGCAGGGGATGAGTATTTCCTGGGCTGCGGTTTTAGGTGCGGCGGCCCGTTTGCGACCGATCTTGATGACCTCATTGGCCATGATTGTAGGTTTGATTCCGTTGATGCTGGCTATGGGGGTTGGTGCTCATGGTAACCGTACTTTGGGAGCTTCAGCCATTGGTGGTATGTTGGTCGGTATGATTTTCCAGATCTTTATCGTACCCGTATTGTTTGTGGTATTCCAATGGTTACAAGAGAAATTCAAGCCGATTGAATGGGAGAGTGTGGACAATACAGAGGTTGAACCCGAAATTGAACAATACACCCGTAAATGAACAGAAGAACAATGAAAAAGATAATAGGATTATGTTGCGCGACGTTTTTATTAAGCGGTTGCCACATCTATAAATCATACGATCGTCCCGAGTCGATAGATGCCACAGGCATCTATCGTGACCCGGTTGCCGCCAGCGATGCATTGGCAGTAGACGATACAACCAATATGGGTAACTTGTCATGGAAGGAAATTTTCCGTGATCCGAAATTGCAGATGCTGATTGAAGAGGGATTGGCAAACAATGTAGATATGCAGACCGCCATCCTGCGTGTGAAGGAGGCAAAGGCATTATTGACATCAGCTCGTTTGTCTTATCTGCCTTCTTTGGCCCTTGCTCCACAAGGTTCGTTGACTAGTGTGGATAAAAGTACTCCTGTAAAGAACTACACTTTGCCTGCTTCTGCAAGTTGGGAAGTTGATTTGTTCGGCAAATTACTGAACGCCCATCGCGGCCAGAAAGCTTCTTATTTGCAAAGCAAGGCCTATCAGCAGGCAGTGCGTTCACAGTTGATTGGCGGAATAGCCAATGCTTATTATTCTTTATTGATGCTCGACCGGCAGGTCAGTGTGACCGAGCAGAATGTGGCATTAATGAAAGAAACGGTGCGTACGATGGAGGCTATGAAGGAAGCTGGTATGACAACCGAGGCTGCTGTGGCACAGAGCAAAGGTGCTTATCATCAAACGGAAGCTTCATTGGCTGATTTGAGACGTCAGGTGCGCGAAACCGAAAATTCCATTTCTGTATTGCTCGCCAAGGCTCCTCAAAACATAAACCGTGGAACGTTAGAGGAGCAAGTGATGCCTGCAGATCTGGCGGTAGGGGTCCCTTTGCAGCTGCTTGAGAACCGTCCGGATGTGAAAGCGGCAGAGTTGGCATTAGCCGGTGCTTATTATACAACCAACCAGGCGCGTTCCGCTTTCTATCCCAGTGTCAATATTACCGGTACTTTGGGATGGACCAATGGTTCCAATGGTACAGTGATCTCTAATCCTGCTGTCATGCTCTGGAATGCTATCGGCTCATTGACCCAGCCCATTTTTCAGCGTGGAAAATTGATTGCCAATTTGAAAGTGTCTAAAGCGGAGGAGCAGATCGCCAAGATGAATTATCAACAGACTATTCTGGAGGCCGGTAAGGAGGTAAGTGATGCCTTATTCCTGTATGATACGGCAGATAAAAAATTGAGCGAGCACCAGGCACAGGTTGCTGAAATGCAGAAAGCGGTGGAGATGAACAATGATCTGTTTCAGGCAGGAAAGGCCACTTATCTGGAAATCATTACTGCACAACAGTCATTGCTGAGTGCCCAGTTGAACGAAGTATCCGATACTTTCCAGCGTATGCAGGCTGTTATCAATCTGTACAGCGCATTGGGTGGTGGACGTGAATAATTAACCTTAAAAATGATATGAATATGATAAGTCCGTCAGCTTATGTAGACCCGTCAGCAAAAATCGGGAAAAACGTAACGATTCACCCGTTTGTCTACATTGATAAGAATGTAGAGATAGGTGATGATAATGTCATCATGCCCAACGCCAGCATTATGAGCGGCGCACGCATCGGTAACGGAAATACTATTTATAACGGGGCTGTGATTGCAGCGGCTCCGCAAGATTTCAACTATACGGGGGATGATACCATCGCCCGTATAGGCGACAATAATACGATCCGTGAGAATGCGGTAATTATTCGCGCTACTTTCGCAGGAGATGAGACTGTGGTAGGAAATGGTAATTTCATTATGCAGGGAGCACGTATCTCACATGATGTGACCATTGGTAATAATTGTATTATCGGTAACGGTTCGCAGGTATCGGGCTGTTGTGTGATCGAGGATTATGCCATTCTTACTTCCAATGTGCTGATGCAGGGTAAGACTCGTCTGGGAACTTATGCCGCCGTGCAGGGCGGATGTCGTTTTACTAAAGATATCCCTCCTTATTGTGTAGCAGCTCATGAGCCCACGACTTTTTACAGCATCAATACCACAGTATTGCAGCATGAAGGCTTCTCGGAAACAGTTATTAAGCATATAGCGCATGCTTTCCGTATATTGTATAAAGTGAATACATCTACAGAGGATGCCTTGCGTCGTATCGAAGAACAGGTTCCGTCTAGTCCTGAAATAGTACATTTGATAGAGTTTGTCCGAAATTCTAAATTGGGTATTATAAAATAAGCATATCTTTATTCCCTTTAGGTTAAGCATGAATAGCGTAAGAAAAAAAAGAACAGATAAAACGGTAGTAAAGGAACACATCGTTTTGGCTGCAGCGAAGGCGTTTACACAAAAAGGCGTCAGAACAGTGCGGATGGATGATATTGCTGCCGGATTGTCTATATCTAAACGTACGCTTTATGAGTTGTTTCATGACAAGGAGGATTTATTACTTGATGTCATGAAGTTACATCGGGAGGAAATGCAGGAATATATGACTCAGGTGGCTTCCAAAGCAGAACATGTTTTGGAAGTCCTCTTGAAATTTTTCCAAAAAAGTGCTCAGGATTTTCAGAATACAAACAGGAAATTTTTTGAGGATATTGAGAAATATCCCAAGGTAATGCGTTACATTGATGAAAGCCGGAAGGAGAATTTGGATTCAGCTATGGAATTTTATCGCAAAGGAGTGGAACAAGGTATTTTTAGAAATGATGTAAATTATGATATTGTACGCGCCATGGTATGTGAGCAGATGGATTTACTGTTGCATTCGGAAATATGCAAGTCTTATTCGCTGGGCGAAATTTATGAGACGGTCGTTTTTATGCACATGCGTGGCATTTCCACTGAGAAGGGATTAAAGATTGTGGATGATTTTTTACTGAATTTGAAAGGTAATAAACATAAGAAGTGCGGTTAGAAGCTAAATTAGTTACAAAATCAATAAAGAGTAATAGTAAATGAAATTCGTATTAAAATTTACGTTAGCCTTATGGTTGCTAATGTATGTAACAACGCAAAGTGCACAAGCACAAGACACATTGAGGGTTACTTTGCAGGACGCGGTCCGGATAGCATTGAGCGACAATCCTACTATAAAGGTTGCCGGTCAGGAAATCCAGTTAAAGAAAGAAGCCCGGCGGGAAGCTTATGCAGGTCTTTTTCCGGAAGCCAGTCTGGTGGGCAGTTATTCACGCGCCATAAAGAAACAATCATTTGCCATGATGGGAGAGGTGATTGAAGTAGGTACGGACAACACTTATAGTGGTGGGCTTTCTGTCAGTCTGCCGGTTTTTGCTCCGGCTCTCTATAAAAGTATCAGTTTGACAGAGACTGATGTGAATTTGGCCGTAGAAAAGTCGCGTGCTTCACGGCTGGATATGGTGAATCAAGTAACCAAAGCTTTCTTTCAGTTGCTTCTGGCACAAGATAGTTATGAGGTGCTGCTTAAGAGTTATAAGCAGAGTGAAGACAATTATAATGTGGTAAAGGCTAAATATGAACAAGGGGCTGTCAGTGAATATGATAAGATTAGTGCGGATGTGCAGATGCGCAGTCTGAAGCCTACTGTGGTGTCTGCCCGTAATGGAGTGAATCTGGCCAATCTGCAGTTGAAGGTCTTGATGGGGATGGAAGCTGATGTAAAGGTAGCGGTTGAAGGCAATCTGAAGGATTATGAAATGTCTATGTTTACTCGTCAGGCAATGCCTCGTCCGGACAATCTGGTAAATAATAGTACGTTGAAACAGTTGGAACTGAATGCTTTGCAATTAAAACAGACGCTGAAGTTGCAATATACCAATTTCATGCCGACGCTTTCTGCCAGTTTCCAGTATATGTATACTTCAATGAATGATAACTTCAAGTTCAAAGAATACGACTGGAGACCCTATTCTACGATTGGGCTGAATTTGAGCATTCCTTTATTTAAAGGAAGCAATTTCACTCAATTGAAGCAGACCCGTATCCAAATGAAGCAATTGGAAGAGAACCGTATCAATACAGAACGTCAGCTTACGATGCAGGCCACCAGTTATTTGGATAATATGGCCGCCAGTACGGAACAGGTGGTAAGTAACAAAGAAGCTGTATATCAGGCGGAGAAAGGACGTACTATTGCCGAAAAAAGATATGAGGTGGGAAAAGGAACCATCTTGGAACTGAACAGTTCGGAAGTGGCTTTGACAGAGGCTCAACTGACTTATAACCAGTCTATCTATGATTATCTGGTGGCTAAGGCTGATTTGGATTTAGTATTAGGAATTGATGAAGTAACAGAATAATAACACATAAACATAAAGATAACAGTATGAGAAAATATTTTCAATTCGCAGCTTTGCTGGTGGTAACTATGCTGGGTGCGTGTTCAGGTGGAACGGAGAGTAAAGAAGCTGCCGATACCGCAACGGAAGACAAACCGGTAGTCCGGCTTGCCTCCGTGACTTCCCGTGATGTGGATCAGATTGAGGAATATACAGCCACTGTTGAAGCGGAAGCGAAAAATAACATAGCTCCGACCTCTCCGGGACGTATAGACCGTATTTTTGTTGAGGTAGGAGATCATGTATCCAAAGGACAGAAATTAGTACAGATGGATGCGGCAAGCCTGAAACAAATGAAATTGCAATTAGAAAATGAAGAAACGGAATTCAAACGTATGGACGAACTGTACAAAGTGGGTGGAGCTTCCAAATCTGAATGGGATGCCGCGAAAACAACTTTGGATGTACGTCGCACTTCCTATAATAATTTGTTGGAGAACACGCAGTTGGTAAGCCCTATCAACGGAGTGGTTACAGCGCGTAATTTTGATAACGGTGATTTATATTCTTCTGCCTCTACTCCTGTATTGGTAGTTGAACAGATCACTCCGGTAAAACTGTTGGTTAATGTATCCGAACCTTATTTCCCGAAAGTAACCAAGGGTATGGCCGTAAAAGTGAAATTTGATGTATATGGTGATGAGGAGTTCGAAGGGAAAGTTAGTTTGGTCTATCCCACGATTGATGCTGATACCCATACTTTTCCTGTTGAGGTGAAACTGGCTAACACTAATCAGCGTGTACGTCCGGGGATGTTTGGCCGTGTGACCGTGAGCTTTGGTACATTGCGGCATGTAGTCGTGCCTGATCAGGCCATTGTGAAACGCGCCGGCTCAGGCGACCGTTATGTATATGTGTACAAAGACGGTAAAGTTTCTTATGATAAAGTGGAACTGGGGCGCCGGATGGGTACCGAATATGAATTGATTTCCGGAGTGGAGGATAATTCGCAGGTAGTTGTTGCCGGTCAGACCCGTTTGGCTGATGGGGTAGAAGTGGCAGTAAATTAAAAATTGAGAATTAAAAATTAAAAAAGGCTTGTACCTGGCGGACTATAGCAGCTAAGGTACACCTTGATTAGTTTTGCAGTATTCCTGATTTACTTACCCACACACGATTTTTAATGCTTAATTTTCAATTTTTAATAAAAAAAACATGAGTTTATACGAAGGAGCGGTTAAAAAACCGATTATGACCTCGCTATGTTTTTTGGCCGTAGCGATCTTTGGTCTGTTCTCATTGTCGAAACTTCCGGTGGACTTGTACCCAGATATTGACACCAATACCATTATGGTGATGACATCTTATCAGGGTGCCAGTGCTTCCGATATAGAGAACAACGTAACCCGTCCGTTGGAAAATACGTTGAACTCGGTGAGTAATTTGAAACATATTACGTCCAGGTCTTCAGAAAATATATCAGTTATCACTTTGGAATTCGAGTATGGCTATGATATTGATGTCTTGACCAATGATGTGCGTGATAAATTGGATATGGTGAGTTCACAGCTTCCCGATGAAGTCAATACTCCGATTATTTTTAAGTTCAGCACGGATATGATTCCCATCCTGTTGTTGTCCGTTCAGGCAGAAGAAAGCCAACCGGCTCTGTATAAGATCTTGGATGATAATGTGGTGAATCCTTTGGCCCGTGTTCCCGGTGTGGGAACAGTGTCTATTGCCGGTGCGCCAAAGCGTGAGGTAAATATCTATTGTGATCCCAACAAATTGGAAGCCTATGATCTGACGATTGAGACCATCAGTTCCATTGTCGGGGCTGAAAACAGGAATACTCCAGGCGGAACATTCGATGTGGGCAGCAACACCTACTCGTTGCGTGTGGAAGGAGAATTCAAGGATCCGAAAGAAATGGAGAATATTGTCGTAGGTACACGCAATGGCGCTTCGGTGTATTTGCGCGATGTGGCGACAGTGGTCGATTCTGTGGAGGAACGTGCACAGGAAACCTATAACAACGGGGTGCAAGGAGCTATGATTGTTGTGCAGAAACAATCGGGCGCAAATTCAGTGAACATTTCCCGGAAAGTGATGGACCAGTTGCCCAAATTGCAGAAGTCGCTGCCCAGTGATGTGAAACTGGGGGTCATCGTGAATACTTCGGATAATATTTTGAACACCATTGACAGTTTGACGGAAACTATTATGTACGCTATTCTGTTTGTGGTTTTGGTGGTATTTGTTTTCTTAGGCCGTTGGCGTGCTACGGTGATTATCTGTATCACAATCCCGATGTCATTGATTGCCTCCTTTATCTATCTGGCAATCACAGAGGGGGGCTCTTTGAATATTATTTCTCTGTCCTGTCTTTCTATTGCGATTGGTAATGTGGTGGATGACGCCATTGTTGTTTTGGAAAACGTAACGACTCATATCGAGCGTGGTTCCGAGCCGAAACAGGCGGCTATTCATGGCACGAATGAGGTGGCGATTTCCGTTATCGCATCTACCTTGACTATGATTGCGGTATTCTTCCCGTTGACGATGGTCAGTGGCATGTCGGGAGTTTTGTTCCGTCAGCTGGGGTGGATGATGTGCGTCATTATGACCATTTCTACTATCTCGGCTCTGTCATTCACTCCGATGATGTGTGCGCAGATGCTCCGCCTGCAAAAGAAGCAAAGCAAGTGGTTTGTCGCATTCTACAAACCGATAGAACGTGTGCTGGACGGGTTGGACAACTGGTATCAGAAACGCTTGAACTGGGCTGTCCGCCACCGCAAGACGATTATTGCCGGTTGTCTCGGGTTCTTTCTGCTGAGTCTGGTTTGTGCGAAAGGTATTGGTACAGAGTTCTTTCCGTCACAAGACAACAGCCGTATTTCAGTTCAGTTGCAATTACCGATCGGAGCCCGCGTGGAGCGCGCCCAGGCATTAGCTCAGGAACTGACCGAAAAATGGTTGAAGAAATATGAAGGAGTGATGCGCATCTGTAACTATACTGTGGGGCAGGCTGATGCGGACAATACCTGGGCTTCTATCCAGGATAATGGCAGCCATATCATTTCATTCAATATCAACCTTTATAACCCCGATCAGCGTTCCGTCACATTGGCAGAAGTCTGCGATGGTATGCGTGAGGATTTGAAAGCTTATCCCGAATTGGACAAAGCCCAGGTTATCTTGGGCGGTAGCAGTGGAGGTATGGGTGGACAAGCTACTGCCGACTTTGAGATCTATGGATATGATTTTACAGAGACGGATAAGGCTGCCGCTGAATTGAAAGAAGCTTTATTGAAAGTGGACGGTGTGTCCGAGGTGAATATCAGCCGGCAGGATTACCAGCCGGAATATCAGGTGGACTTTGACCGTGAGAAACTGGCTTTACATGGCTTGAACCTTTCTACGGCGGCTTTGTACCTGCGTAACCGTGTCAATGGTGCCTTGTCCTCTTATTATCGTGAAGATGGTGACGAATATGATATCAAGGTGCGTTATGCACCCCAGTTCCGTACCAGCATTGAGAATCTGGAGAATATCCTGATTTACACCAATGAAGGTAAGGCGATCCGGGTGAAAGATATCGGTACGGTGGTGGAACGTTCCGCTCCTCCTACTATTGAGCGTAAGGACCGTGAACGTATTGTAACGGTATCTGCTGTTATCTCAGGTGCGCCTTTGGGCAGTGTGGTGTCAGCGGGTGAGTCTATTATTGATAAGATGGATTTGCCAAGTGGCATCAGTATTCAGGTGGCAGGTTCTTATGAGGATCAGCAGGATTCGTTCAGCGATCTGGGAACTTTGGCTGTTTTGATTATCGTATTGGTGTTTATTGTGATGGCGGCTCAGTTTGAGTCTCTGACCTATCCGTTTATCATTATGTTCTCTATCCCGTTTGCATTCAGTGGGGTGTTGATGGCATTGTATGGAACGGGGACTACATTGAACGTCATGAGTTTGTTGGGAGGTATCATGCTGATCGGTATCGTAGTGAAGAATGGTATCGTTCTTATTGACTATATTACCTTGTGCCGTGAGCGGGGCATGTCCGTCATTCATTCGGTCGTTGTTTCGGGCCGTAGCCGTTTGCGTCCGGTTCTGATGACTACTTTGACCACCATTCTCGGTATGGTGCCGATGGCGATAGGCGGGGGAGAAGGTTCCGAGATGTGGCAGCCTTTGGGTGTGTCTGTTATCGGAGGTTTGACTGTATCTACAGTGCTTACCTTGATTCTGGTTCCGGTACTTTACTGTTCATTTGCGGGCACAGGCATCAAGCGTAACCGTAAGAAGATGAAAGCAGCTCGTGAACTGAATGAATATTATCAGGCGCATAAGACGGAGATGACCAAAAGTAAAAAAGAATAATGAATATATTTTGTCATCCGGGGCGAAATGAATAGGGTTCCGGATGGCAAGACTTAAAACTAAAAATAGAATAATGAAATCAGTTTTCATCACTTTCGACCAAGCTTTTTATGAACGTATTCTGGCATTGCTGGATCGTCAGAATTGTCGTGGATTCAGCTATTGGCAGCAGTTGCAAGGGCGTGGCTCTGTAAAGGGGGAACCGCATTATGGCAGTCATGCGTGGCCGGGTATGTGCTCGGCCATTATGGCAGTGGTAGATGATGCCAAAGTGGATCCGTTGTTGGACGCCCTGCATAAAATGGACAAGGAAACCGAACAATTGGGACTACGTGCTTTTGTGTGGAACATAGAAAAAACGGTCTGACCCGTCTTCCCATTATTAAAGAAAAAGACTGTTGCCATCCTTCCGGCACAGTCTTTTTTCTTTTTTTAGCCTCTATCATGAAGTACCCCGTCTAAAAAATCACTACTTTTGCGGCTGATTTACAAATGTAGCTATATGAAAAACAATATACCAGCCACTTTTCTTCTCACTCTTATCGTAGTAGGAGTGTTAATGGGGCTGTATTTTCTTCCTCCCATGTCGGTAGGCGGCAAGCCGTTGCGTAAGGTTGATCTGCTGGCTGATATCCGTCCGGATGTGGAAGAAGAAGTCTGTGATTCCGATACCATTGTTCTTCCTCCTCCTGTAAAGCCTATTTTTGTGGATACATGTAAAACGGGCATCACCTGCATTGAGGATTATTCGGATTCCACCATGCGGGGAATGAAACATTTTTATGAGGCACTTTCCCAAGTGAAAACCATGAAACGTCCTGTGCGTATCGCTTACTTCGGTGACTCCTTTATAGAAGCTGATATTTTTACTGCCGATCTGCGTGAAAGGCTTCAACAAGAATTCGGAGGCTGCGGAGTGGGATATGTTCCCGTAACCTCTTCCATCAGCGGTTACCGTCCTACGGTGCGTCATACTTTTGGGGGATGGAGCAGTCATTCATCCAATGACTCTGTCGGTTTTGATAAAATGCAGCAAGATATTTCCGGACATTATTTTTACCCTCGCGAAGGAGCTTACGTACAGTTAAAAGGACAGCATAAATATGCTTCCCGGCTGGATACCTGTGAGATCTCTACCTTTTATTTCCTGAATAAAGGTTTTGCCGCTGTCCGTTCTAAAGTGAATAATGCGGCGGAAGGAGAACTGCACGAGGAAGTAGGAACTGGAGGCATGCAGGCAGTCTCGGTAAAAGGCAGGATAGGGCAAGTGCGATGGAGCGTGGAACAAGCTGACTCTGCCACTTTCTATGGAGTGGCGATGGACGGAAGACAGGGGATATCTTTGGACAATTTCAGTGTGCGTGGCAGCAGTGGTCTTCATTTGCGTAGTATTCCTTTACGTACGCTTCGCGATTTCCAGCGTCTTCGTCCATACGATTTGATTGTGATCCAATACGGTTTGAATGTGGCTACGGAACGAGGAGTAAAATACGATAATTATAAGAAAGGAATGCTTACCGTGATAGAGCATTTGAAGACTGCTTTTCCTGAAACCGGTATTTTGCTGGTCAGTGTGGGCGACCGCGAATATAAAAACGAGAATGGAGAGCTCCGCACCATGCCCGGAGTGAGGAATCTGATCCGCTACCAACAGTCCATTGCGGCGGATAGCCATATCGCTTTCTGGAATATGTATGAGGCGATGGGAGGTCAGGGAAGCATAGTTGATATGATTGAGCAAAAAATGGCAAATCTTGATTATACCCATATCAATTTTAAAGGAGGCAAGCATTTGGCAGGTATCTTATTTGAGACATTGATGTATGGCAAAGAGCAATACGAAAAACGGAAAGCCTATGAGGAGGAATAACAGATATCTGGGCCTGTCCGTCGTAGTTATGCTGCTTCTGCTGTCTCCGTGCCTTTATGCTCAGGATGTGATTCCAGCGTTGTCCCGGCCGTTGGAACCGCTTCGCATACCCGGTGAGACAAAGGAGATGCACCGCGGCATGCGGCTGATAGCAGTACCTGATTCACTTCCGCCGACTTTTGCCCATTCTTTGGATAATGTGATTGAGGATGAGAGCCGTTCGCTGTCCCCTTTCTTTCAAAAACTGAATGATATGACGGGGCCGGTACGGATCGTCCATATAGGCGATTCCCATGTGCGGGGACATCTTTATCCGTTGATTACCCGTCGCTGTCTGGAAAATGATTTTGGTGCTGAGGCTGTTTATCCCGATACCATCTCATACCGTACCGGCGGATTGGCGCGTGAGACGGGCGGACCGGGTATTGTTTATCACATGCTTGGCATTAATGGAGCTACTTCCGTTACTTTCTCTGACGATGAGAAAGTGAAAAAAATAGCTTCTTTGCATCCCGATCTGATCATTGTTTCTTTTGGAACCAATGAGGCGCATAGCCGCCGCTATCTGGCTCAGGCTCACAATCAGCAGATAGACCGGTTGCTGGGTATGTTGAAAGCAGCTTGTCCGGAGGCGGTTTTTTTGCTGACAACCCCTCCCGGGGCATACGTGGGGCGTCGTCGGGCACGTACCATTAATCCGAGAACCGTAACGGCTGCCCGTATCATAAAGGAATATGCGCAAGAACATAAAATGGCGGTTTGGGATCTGTATAATATAGTAGGAGGGAAGACAGATGCTTGCCGTAACTGGACGAAGCACCGCATGCTTCGTGCGGATGGCATTCATTTCACTCCCGACGGATATCGTTTACAAGGTAATTTATTGCATCAGGCACTGATTAAAGCGTATAATGAATATGTGGCAACTGGATTGGAGTAAACTGGCTGAGGTGTTGACTTATAATGCCAAGCAACCGATGATTTTTAGCAGTGGCTTGTTCTTGTTTCTGTTTTTGGGCTTTAGCCTGATTTATATGTTATTGCAGAAAAAGGACACAGCGCGCATTCTGTTTGTAACGCTGTTCTCTTATTATTTCTATTATAAAAGCAGTGGCTTTTATTTCTTCTTGCTGGGGGTGGTGACAGTAGCTGATTTCCTGCTGGCGAGACGTATGGCACGTACCGGAACCCAATGGAAACGGAGGTTGTTGCTGCTGGCCAGTCTGGGGATAAACTTGGGATTGCTCTGTTATTTCAAATATACTAATTTCTTTTATCAGATGCTGGCCCCATTGTGGGATGGCAAGTTCCAGCCGTTGGATATTTTCTTGCCGGTGGGGATATCGTTCTTCACTTTCCAGTCTTTAAGTTATACCATCGATGTTTACCGTCGCGAATTGATTCCTTTGAACAAGTTGCTGGATTATACATTTTATGTGTCTTTTTTCCCGCAGCTGGTAGCGGGGCCTATTGTCCGTGCCCGCGATTTTATTCCTCAAATCAGGCGGCCGCTGTTTGTCTCTCCGGAGATGTTTGGCACCGGTGTTTTCTTCATCATCAGCGGATTATTCAAGAAAGCTGTTATTTCCGATTATATCAGTGTGAATTTTGTGGAACGTATTTTTGATAATCCGGCTCTTTATTCCGGGGTCGAGAATTTGTTTGGCGTATATGGATATGCTTTACAAATTTATTGTGACTTCTCCGGATATAGCGATATGGCTATCGGGCTGGCCTTGCTGCTGGGCTTCCGTTTCCCGATGAACTTTAATTCTCCTTACAAGGCCGACAGTATAACCGATTTCTGGCATCGTTGGCATATCTCCCTTTCTACATGGTTGCGGGATTATCTTTATATCTCATTGGGAGGCAACCGCAAGGGCAAATTCCGTACTTATATCAATTTGTGCCTTACTATGTTGCTGGGCGGTTTGTGGCATGGCGCGTCCTGGAACTTTGTGATATGGGGGGGATTTCATGGACTGGCACTGGCGGCGCAGAAGTTCTGGCGTAACTTGCTGCATAAACCTAAGACGGCCACAAGTAAGGGCATTCGCAAATTTTTTGCAGTCCTCATTACTTTCAATTTTGTTTGTTTCTGTTGGATATTTTTCCGTAATACGACTTTTGAAGCTTCGGTTGTTATGCTGAAGCAGATATTTACAGCTTTTCATCCCGAGGTGTTCATGCAGCTGATAGAAGGTTATTGGAAAGTGTTTGTGTTGATGGGAATAGGGTATTTGCTTCATTTTGCTCCTGATAGTTGGCAGGATGCCTGTTGCCGTGGAGTTATAAAAATGCCTTTGCTGGGAAAGGCATTTTTGCTGGTGGCACTGATTTATCTGGTTATCCAGATAAAGAGCAGTGATATTCAGCCGTTTATTTATTTCCAGTTCTAGCGTTTTAAAAGAGGACGGTCGATATAACTGGTTTCCGTCCTCTGCAATCACTGTCTTTTTGTACCCATGGTTGACACTAAAAAATCATTAAATGGAAAAAGATTTCAACAAACGTCAGATTGGTTTATTAAAAGACGTTCAGCTCGCTCAAGAGGTCTGTGAACTTTACTATGTTCAAAACCTCCAGTCAGTAGGATAGTCCGTCAAACAGGGTGCAGTCGAAGTAGAGTTTACAGAATTATTAATAACTTTGCCCTCGAAACCCTAGATTTAGTAGAATCGATGAAGAAGCGGAAAGAACTCAACCCGACAAAGAAATAACTCTTGAAAGAGTCAACTGATATTATAACTAAGTATTAACTCCGTCAACCATCCTTACAAGTAAGATGAAGGAGTAGTCAACCTAAAGCGTTAAACTACAGTAGAACTTCAGTTTCAGCCCGACGGAACCAAAGTTTCAACTCTGACGGAACTGTAGTTTCAACCCGACGGAACTGTAGTTCCAACCTGACGAAACCGATTGAAACTCCTTGTCCGTGTACGCGTTCATGCGGACGAATAAGGCAGATCATGCGCATCAACAGACGTTTCCGCCAGCTTTGGAAAAACAGCTGGAAAGTATCGTACTGCCGGAAAGAACAAAAAAAAGTGGTGGCAGCAGCCCTTTTCGGCGCATAAAAGGATGTGCTGCCACCACCCCTCAAAACGCCCTGTCCATGGTGGTTTCAGTGAAAAAGGTGGTAGCAGTGGCAGCACTTTTGCAAAACTCAGGGAAGGGGGGCTAGGATCTGAAATTTAAACAGGAACTTGAATTATGCTTTCTAGGTAAATGAGTCACTTTACAAAATATGTGGCAACTATAAAATTCGGATATAGCCCGACTCATCCCAGTGAAGTACTGAAAGATGAGATGGAATACCGCAAAATTTCACAGCGGAAATTGGCTAAACAGATGGGTGTCTCTTATAAGGCGCTTAATGACTTGCTGAATGCTCGTCGTATGCTGCAGCCATGATGTTTAAAGCGGCGCTGGATATCCCTGCCGATTCGCTGATGCGGCTGCAACTGAAATACAATATACAGCAGGCTGGTAATGCCCCGACGCTTAGGGAACGTTTGAATACTATCCGTAAATACGCCTCTCTGCTATAAAATGTTATCTCGCTGCGGCTTGATCGGTTGCAGGTGCACTTACTGAGCATGATGTAAAAAACATTGGCGGAATTAATTCAGTCTTTCAAATACAGTCTGGATTAACTCCGCCAATAGGTTACCACTATCGGATATTTTATCTATAAGTAACCGGTATCAACCTTACACTACCATTCAATCCTGATGGCAATGGCTGCCAATCAGTATAAGGTACCGGTTTGTATTGCAGATTTACCACATTGATTTCATTGAAGATACGCCATTTCTCACCCCGACGATCCATATCCGCAATGCGGTTGGCAGGCAGATTGGTCACTTCTATTTCGATCTTGTTATCTCCCGGTTTCAGCCATTTGCCTACTTTCAACTGATAAGGTACAGCCCATGCCGTTCCGGCATCGTGTCCGTTGATGCGCACACGGGCACTTTCCCGCACATCGCCCAAATCCAGTATCCAGTCATCGGCGGGAATATGGGGAACAGTGATGATATTAGTATATACTCCCGTCGCCATGGTGATCGGAGCGTTGGGGTGAACAATTTCAGTCCACGAAGACGGAGTATCGATATCAAATGTACCTTCTATCTCGGGAGTGCTTTTTGCAAAATGAAGTTTCCAGTTGTGATCAAGGCTGAGGCTGACAGATTGTTCTTGAACGTATTTCCAGTCGGCAATCCCTGTCAAGGCATGGTTGAAAGTTTGCAGGATCACGCTTTCGCCGGAATGCAGCTGGAGACGTACTTGGGTTTTTCCTCCTTCCTTGCGAGTTTGTGCTTTCCCTTTTTCTCCCGTCATCGGATTGAACAGCATGACACTTTCTGCGGGAACGGCCAAGGTTATCCAGTCGTTTACTCCTTTTTCCTGCAATGAGGAGATGAAATAATGATGTCCATCGGCATGGGAGCGGCGGATACATTGTAAGCATACCGCGTTTTCATCTCTTCGGGAATAACACCGCTTTTTTCCAAGGCAGATTGATAGTTGTTTCCTGTAATGATGATTCCTTTTTGATAAGGAGTTGCCACCGTCTCATCGAAAGAAGCAACTTCCGGAAGTTGCTTTTGTAATTGTGCAAAGCCTTTCCGGCGTGCTTCCAGTTTTCCATAACCGGGTACATCCTGCGGATAGTTTTCGGTAAAGATGATAGTAGCTCCGGCTTGTGCCAGCTTTAGTAAATGGTCAAGTACCTCGGACGGCATTAGTTTTACAGCAGGAATGATGATGGCCTTATAGGAAGTTCCTCCTTTGGTCAGTAATTTGCCATTTACGTAACGGGTACTTTTTACAAAGTTGTCAGAGATATAATCCATGTCATAGCCGCAATTGCTGATGGTATGAACGGTTTCTATAAACTTGGGAGCACGTTTTGCCATATCATGGATGCTGAACAGCAAAAGACGGCCCGGCTGTTCCTGCCACATATCATATACAGGCAGATAAACAAGAAAATCATTGTCCGGTTTTCCCATTTGCAGGAAAGACTGGCAACGGGTGATATATTCAAAGAAAGCAGGAGCATCCTGCCAAATGTTATTGGTAGGAGACATGTCAATAGAGGCATAGAACTTCCATCCCGGCCATTTGGCTTCTTTGGGACTGTAGGGGGTTCCATGGAAAAACATGTGGTTTACACCTGATACGAACATCAAATCCATATCCGGTTTGCACTGGGAAAGTGAGGTACGGAAATGTTCTGTCAGCCAGGTGAATGTTTCTGAAGACGTGTAGGGCTTTCCGGCGATATGGGCAGCGGAAGAAGCATACTTCAGCATGGAAAGGTCTGAATCATTCTTACGGGTCAGGGAATCTTGGCGCAATCCTTTAATATGGAATTGTGACAGACCGAACCCTTCGCATTCGGGAATATCCACAGAGGCATAGGTATCTATCAGATTGGCAGGGGAACCATGTGCCTGGTTACGGGTGATGCTGCCGTGACCGTGTGCCCAGTTAGTCCATTGGGTACTGAAATTCTCAATCAATAAATCGGAGATGGTTTCGCGATAGTCACTGACTATGCGGGCGGTGGTTTCATTACGGTCCTGAGCTATAAATTCAGGGAAGTGTTCTTCCAGTTTATAGCCACGACGGCGGGCGAATTGTTCCAGAAAATCAGGAGTCCAGTCAGCACCATATACTTCGTAAGAGTCATTGAAAAAAGTATGTGGAAAATTGGTCTTGTTTTCTTTAAAGGCTTTGTCAAAGTTGGCAAAATAGCGTTTTACGGATCCTTTATCCAGGTGGTTCATCACATAGCCTTCTCCACCGGGAGCGGCACGTTTCACTTTTTGGAATGTTTTACCTATATATAAGGTAATAATATGCCAATGACCTGCCGGAGCTTTCCATTGTAATTGTCCGTTCTTCGCTTTGGAAGTGAGGTTCAGACATTGCTTATTGTCCGCATTATAGGCCATAACCCGGCTTAAAGTGGCTACAGGGCGTTGTTTTTCTTCCTCTACTTTCAAATCTAGCGTAATCTCTTTTCCACCCTCTACTTGATAAGATTGAAAAATAGCTTTGGTAGCAGCATCCGTCATACTCACGTGAGGACCGCCGAAGGGCCATCCGGTACCGGTGTTCATATCTACTTCAATACCGATACGTTTTCCTTCAGCTTCAGTATGTTGCAACATATTCATCCATTGCGGGCTGAGGAAAGGGAGGTTATTCTTATCGTTGCCTTGAACACCATAAATAGGAGTGATTTCAACACCTCCCAGTCCGGCTTTGGCATATTCTTCCAGATTGTAGGTCAGATTGGTTGCATCTACAGCACTTCCCAGCCACCACCAGCGGGTAGCCGGACGGGCTTCGGGGTGTACTGCCGGCCATTCTTGTGCATAAAGGCTGCTTCCGGCCAGTAACAGGCTGAACAATAAATATTTTCTCTTCATTCTATTTGTTTTTTATAAGTTTGCTGCATTGAATTCTTTTCCATCCACTGTGATGTTCCTGTATCTGATATCATTGGCATCCTCTGTGACAAACAAGGGACGTCCGTCCGCTTTCTCGTAATGGAAATTTACATTGTCCAAGGTGATGTTGCGTGCGTGGCGGATGTAGAAACCTTTGGCGGGAATCGTTCCGAACATCCACGGTTCAGGATATACTTTCTCTTGTTCGGGGGGAGTCAGAAGTCCGTCGGCTTCTGTATATCCTCCTTGGTGATAGATATGAATATCGCTCAGTGTCACATCTTCAATAAGGGCTCCCGGTATTCCGCTGATAATGGAGGAATAGCGCGAGTCGGCATTAAATACATTGACGTGGCTGATGAGGATGCGTTTCATTGTGCCCACGGGTGTTCCTTGCGGGCTGCGCATCCGGGCTCCTAACCGCAGGAAGATGGGGGCGTTGACAATATCGCGCATCGTGATGTTACTGATGACGATATCTTCCAGTTTGCCACCGTCCACCGTTTCCAGGGCAAGTCCGCGACAACGCTCGAAAATGCAGTTGGTGATGGCTATGTTTTTGAAACCACCGCTGGATTCTGTTCCTAGTTTGATACGCCCGGTTACAAATCCGTGGTCCGGCGCCTGGGGCTCGTCCCGTTGCCAAGTGCAATCCAATACACTGCCACGGTCGTATCCGCTGACGAAACAATCGGAGATGGTTACATTTTCCGTATCCTTGAAATAACCTAATCCGTAGGATGCTTTAAGCACGATGGCATCATCCCAGGGAGCGTTGACTGTACAATGACTGATGCGGACATTTTTGCAGCAGTCTATGTCAAAACCGTCCCGGTTGGTATCTACTTTCACGTTCAGAATGCTCAGATTATCTACTCCTGTAGCCAGCAGACCGAAATGACCGCAATGCAACAAAGAGAAGTCTTTCAATGTCACGTTCTTGCAGAGTTTCAAGCTGATGGCTTTGTTGCCTACACCGGGCAGGCGGCTTTCCTCACGGGTGAGTCCTTTGCCATAAATCAGTCCCGGTCCGCTGATGGTGATGTCTTCCAGACCGATTCCCCAAATAAGTGAGTTCTTCCAATGACTGTGTCCGAAATCCTGGAATTGGGTGTGTTCATTCGGTTCTGCCAGGTCATAGCCTTCCGTTGCTGATGGAAAGGCGCCGACAATCCGTGCTCCTTGTTCTATATACAGATGTATATGACTGGCCAAACGTATGGAATAGCAGGCGTATTCTCCCGCAGGGAAATAAACGGTTCCTCCCCCCTGGGAGGCAGCTTCCTCAATGGCCCGGTTTATGGCGGGGGTATCAATGGTAGTACCGTCGGCTTTCGCTCCGTAATCTTTTACATTATAGATCTTTGCCTGCGCTGTCCCTATGCTGAGACATAAAAGGAAGAGTATGAGTTGTTTCATGGTCTGTCTTAACTTTTACTGAATGGGCATTAGTTTGAATTTGCGTAAATAAGATGCATTGCCATACATGGTATGCTCATCGGATAAATTCCAGAATCCGTCTTTGGAGGCAGGGTGGGCATCCCAATCAATTACCGCCCAGCATAGTCCGATTTCATTTCCTTCCTTTAATAAGTCGGGTGGGACAGTTCGGGCCCGTCGGCATCTGCATGGTCAAAGGGGGTGATATAGAATTCCAATACCAGCTTACCCGCTTCTCCCTCCTTGAAAGAGTACTGATAGGCATAATCAGCGTATGGCTTTTGTTTCAGCCATACTTGAGGACCCCATAACATACACCAGTCATTGCCGTGAGCTGGGGTGAAGATGTGATAGTTCTGGGCATGGCATCCGTGAAATTTGAACCAAGCCTGCCACACATCTTTGGGAGCTGTGGGATGAAAACGGTCGATGAACGGCCCCCCTGAACAATCGCCATCCACCACTACTTCAAAAATATCCGTGTTCAAGGAGTTCTCACTGAACCGCCAATAATTATCGTATGCTTCATATAGAAAATACAACTTCTGAGTTTTTGCACACCAACCTACTTTGACACTGACTTTCAAGGTGGTAGTGTCCGGCTGTGCATGTTTTCTCTCGTCTTCCTTTAAAGCTGCTTCCGTTATCTTATAATCAGCCGGAACGCAATCCCAGTCGTGGGTATTGCCATCTATGGCAGGAACCTTATCTGCCGGAAACTGGTACACCTTGAATTCCTGTGCCTGGGCGGACAGGCATAGGAAAAGGAAGAACAGGTATGGATACAATCGTTTCATTTTGATCGGGTTTTATGTTCTTTCTCGAATAATCCGGGTAGCATGAAATAATTATAATCTGCTCGTTGGTAGAAACAAAAGTAGAGCTTTTCTTGCGGTTTCCACGGGCATAGGGCAGAGATGACGGGGGCATCTGTCTTTTTACCGGAGTTGAATAAAGCAAGCGGGGATGCTTGTTTATGTCCGTCGGACAGACGAATTTCGGAACCGATGGGAGATACCCCATGAACCGTTCTCAGTTTCATGCTTTCACCATAATAGGTAGTAAAAGCGTTTCCTTCTATACTGAATACATTATGGAAGCAGGAGGCTGCCGGAATACTGTTGTCTGTTACGGCAGGGGCGTCTGCACCGTCGCATGCACCGAAAGCCCAGCAAAGTTTGAGCTCTTCGGGTAATCGCTCACCCGAAATCTCCATGATAAAACCATTACTATCCGTCAATGGACATACAATCAGCTTTATTTCACCTTCTTTCCATAATTTACCTTTAATGGTATAAGCCTGTCCCTTTTTCTTGACACTGCATTGGTCCAGCCAGCAACTTTCATTGCCGCAGACCACTCCCAGACGGAAAGTTCCCGCACCTTTGGATAAACGGAAGAAGAGTCTGGGCGTTGTTGCTAAAGACAGACAACAGCATACAGAAAAAGAACGGAAGTAGCCGCCGGCTATAATTCCATGTTGTTTTCATAGCTGATATTGATTTGTGCGTTCTTATTGTTTTTTTCTTCCACACGGCTGCCGTCTTCTACTTGTAACCGGACATTTTCCAAGTGGAAGTCTTCGGTAAAGATAATGCTTCCTGCTTTATTTACCTTGGCTTTTATGCCGGAAATATGGAAATTCTGCAAAGGCAGTTCCTCATTCCAGCCGGCAGCGGTGATAAAGGTTTGCACATTAGTAGCTTTTACATCGCTGAGCCATACATTACGGAAATGCGGATACCCTTTTTCTTTAGGGGTGACAGGAGTCAGCATAACCTTCCAATGTTCGGGAATCTCTTTTCCTTCATATTCAGCCGGTAAGGTAGAATAACTATAGCTGGGGTTCCAGTTCAGGTCCGCTGCCAGTACATGGCGGACATGGTCTGCTGTCACTTGGGTCATGTAGATATTTTCTACGGTTCCACCGCGGTTCATGGCAGATTTCAGACGGAGGGTGGAAGAGGTTCCGTATGCTTGGAGGTTATATCCCAATACATTTCGGATACAGCCTGAAGTTTCGCTGCCGCAGGTAATCAGTCCCGCACCTTTACGTGCAATGCATCCACGAACAATGATATTTTCGGTGGGACGGTTTACACGCAGACCGTCGGCATCCCGTCCGGCTTTCAGGCAGATATTGTCATCGTTGCAATCTACTTCGCAGTTTTCAATCAGGATATTGGTGCTGGAGTCAATGTCAATGCCATCCGTACTGGGACCATGCCCTCCTACGTTATTATTGATTTTCAGTCCGTTCAAGGTACATTGGTCGGAATACAGCACTTGGCAACCCCAAAATCCGGTACGCATCAAGGTAAAGTCTTTTAGTGTTATATGGCGGCTGTTCGAGATGAGCATACCTCTTACGCGTTTGCAGTCGTAGTCCACAATCCACCGTAGTTTACGTTTCTCGTAATCCTTCCGCATGGTCCAATATTTATCCCAGAATATTTTTCCACGACAATCCAATGTACCTGCTCCGCTGATAGCTGCGTTTTCTGCATCCAGAATATTGATGACTGCCGAGGGCCATACCATTTCGATACCTGCCACGCGGGAGCGCATTTCGGGGTATAAATCAATATCCTCACTGGCTATCAGCGTCGTACCTTGGCTGAGGTGGAGGTTTACATTACTTTTCAGGTAGATGGCACCAATCCGGTAGTATCCCGGGGCTACTTCCACTGTTCCCCCTCCGGAACGGTGGCATTCGTCAATGGCTTTCTGCAGGGCGGCAGTGCCTAACCGGGTACTGTCATTTTTCAATCCGTAATCGGCTGCTTGGAATATTTTTCCTTCCGGATAGGTTTTGGCTCCTACTTGGGCAGTCCATGAAAGGTCAGGGGTTCCGATCCCTTCTTCCCATTGGAATTCGGGGAGGGATTGGGCATTGGTAAAAAGGGTACCTAAGGTAAATGATAGGGTTAATAATAATGTTTTGTTGTTCATTTGTTCTTACTTTTAAATTAATTGCCGTCCGGCTTTTCAATTTCTGTAAACGGGCTGTCATTCCATTTGAAACAGTCCAAAGCATCCGGATGTGCAGGATTGTAACCGGAATAGTCGCTGCGCAAATAGTTAGAGATGGGTAATCCCGCTTTCTTTATCCCTTCAATGATACATTTGGAGATTTGATAAGCTCCGTAAGGATTGAAGTGGGTATTATCTGCCAATACCCTGTTTTGTCCCGGATAGGTTCCGGCAGGATAATGTACGAATGCCTTTTTGGAAGGTTCCACTCCCATTGCTTCATAGAGGGTACGGGTCATTTCGTTGAGATCGATCAAAGGAACGTTTTCTTTGGCAGCCAACCAGCGCATCGCTTCGGGATAGTCTGCGTGGGTATCTCTGATTTTACCGTTTTCATCGAACTGCGACGTTGTGTCGGGGTTACCAGTACAGGATAGGCTCCTCGTGCCCTTGCCTCATCAATGAATGTTTTCAAGCTGGTCATAAATGAATAATAAGCTCCTTTACCGGGACCTTTTTGCTTTTGGTCGTTGTGACCGAATTCCATAAAAATATAATCTCCGGGTTTCATTTGTGTCAATGCCTTTTTCAGTCGTCCTGCACCGATAAAAGTATTGGCGCTTTCACCGGATTCTGCATAATTGGCAAAACAAATGCTGTCATTGAAGAAGCGGGGAATCATTTGTCCCCAGCTTGCCCAAGGTTCATTGTCCTGGTCTACTACGGTAGAGTTACCGCATAGGAATACGGTGGGTACATTATTTACTTTCTCAATAATCAGTTCGGACAATTGGGGTGCATCCCCGTTGAATTCCAAAGTAAGTTTGTCATCCCAGTTCAATTTTTGGCGTTCACGCGGTTTGATGCGCACATTTTCTTTTTCCGAAATATGTGTGTTGCGCTTGTTGATCACAAATGTACAAGGTTTTAGCTCCCCTTTTCTTGTCTTCACATTTTCGAAAAAAAGGCGGCGTGATTCTCCTCGCACTGTTGTTTCTCCGGCAGCGCGTTTGTTTCCTATCACGGCTGTGACATGGTAATTGCCATCGGGAACCGTAACAGAGAAAAAGAATGGAGCTGTACTTTTACCTTCCGGAGAGGGCTGTCTGTCATATCCGTATCCCTTTTCCTCCGAGTATCTGTCGGCGGGAGTTATTTTGGTATAACCGTCTTTCGTTTTTTTACCTGTGGTAAAATCGAATTTGTAAGTTTGTGCTTCGACTCCTAATGTCGCTAAAAGTCCAAGAGCTAATAGGGCTATCTGTTTCATGATTGATATAGATTGTTGTTAATTGATTTTCGGTTTTAGTTCATCCGGAGAGTCATTGGTATAAGATTTTACGTCACCGGCTGTTTTTGTGAACAACTCACTGATTTGTTGAGGCGTTACAGTAAATTGCGGACGGAACTGGTCCGAATTCATATAATCCAGAATGGCTTTATGCATCTGACGGGCTACCATGCGTTTCTCTGGCTGGGAAGTAATGTCCATGCTTGTCATAAGCACTTTCCCATTTAATACATTGGCTTCGAATAACATACCTATCTTGCGGCTTATAAACCAAGTGTCGATGCTTTGAACCGTAGGTTGGAAAGCGGGTGGAAAGTGGGTGAATTGCATCACTTGAGCACGATTCAGCAGTTCCCACCATTGCAGATTGCTGTGATATTCTGTCGGAAACTGACGGAATAACGGGTGTTTGGGGTTTACTAAGATACCTGTGGTATGAGGAGGACGCATTTTGAACCAGGAGGTGTTCCAGAATACAGGAGTGAATTGCTGGACCACTTCTTTACCATAACTCACTTTGCCCGCAGCTGTAATAAGCACATTTCCACCATTCTGAAGAATCTCCAAGGCTTTCGAATCCAAAGTGTCAGTAGTGTATACTTTTCCTTCGGCTATTGTTACTTGGGCGGGATAAACCCAGAAATTCCAGTCATTTACAGCTTCTGTTCCTGTAATGCGTATTTCCAGATTCAGCTTTTTAGCCTCTTGGATGTCAGTGAGCGGAAACTCAAGGCTACCCGTGCGATTTAAATTTCCGACAGGAATGTCTTGTGTTGCCAATGTGCCTTGCGCATATACTTTGCCATATTCGTCTTTTAACGTATATACAATTTCTGCTTGTTTTAATGCCTCGGCACCAAAATGAGCAACTTCAATATCCGCCTTTAAAATCTCCTTGTTATTATATACAAATTTATCTGTACGCATCAGTGGAACTGTAGGTGAACAGAAACGTCTCCATTCTGCAGAGTTGATATATCCTTTTTCTTCAAAGAAAACATCGAGAACACCTACCAGTGCAGTTCCCTGACCCGAATAATCGTTCAGTGCCAATAATTGGAAACCGGCATAATCGGGCGTGCGGAGTGTCTTTTCTATTTCATATTTGTAACAAAGGGCTTGCAACTTTCCGCTAGCATCATAAATAGATGGGCTTGGTCGCTCATGTGGTTGTCAGCCAGAATGTCTTTGAAAATTTCGAAGTTCTTGGCTTTATTAACACCTGTATATTTACGTATTTCATTGAAATTAGGGAAAGCACACCATTGACCTGTTTCGTGGGATACGTAAGGTTGTTTCACTGTGTCAAGATGATTCTGGAAACGATAATCGTCTTGGGTGGATGGCTGTCTTTTAGACCAGGTCAAGCCACGTGCCCCCGCTTTTACATGATATTGGTTGCGGGGTTGCCATTGCCATCCGTTGCCTACCGATGCTCCGGTATATACATGTCTGGGGTCCTTCTTTTCCCAATATTCTACGAACTTGGTCACCCATTCTACCCAGCGTCCGCTAGGTTCGTTTCCGCATGCCAACATGCAATAGGAGGCATAGTTGCCATATTCTTTGGTTAATGCGATGGTTTCGTCCATCAAATAGGTGTCAATAGGTTGTCCCAAACCTAATTTAGGACCATGATTGGGCCAGCTGGGACCTTCGGGTTGCAGATAGAATCCTACCCGGTCGGCAGCCATAAAAGCGGCTTCGGGAGGACAGAATGAATGGAAACGCATGTGATTCAGTCCATAACTGCGACAGATACGGAATACTCGTTCCCAACTTTCTACATCCATCGGGGCGTAACCGGTCAACGGGAAGTCACAGTTCTCAACTGTTCCGCGAAGCTGAGTTTTGCGTCCATTTACATAAAACCATTTACCTTTGATTTCAAATCGGCGCATACCGAATTGTATTTCTTTTATCTCAGTTTTTTTCCCATTGGTGACTTCTGCTTTCAGTTTGTACAGGGCCGGATGAAATTCATCCCATAACAGCATATCATTCCCCATAGGTAATACTATTTCTGTTTCCGTCACTCCTTTGTTAAGTTTGATTTCTTGTTGTATGGCGGGAACGATATGTTTTTTATCCGTATTGAAGCTCTCTGCTGATAATTTTACTTTTGCAGTGCCTGCACCTTTGATGACGACTTTGACACGTGCCTGTTTTTGTTCCGGTTCCGGATATATTTGAATATCATCAAAAAATGTTTTCGGAGTCGTTTGCAGACAGATGCGTCCTACAATGCCGTTCCAGTTTCCTTGTGTCTGGTCAGTAATGCTATGTGAGTCCGGTCCGACATTGATTTCTTTGATTCGGTTATCCACCGGATGGTGATGTTGCACTTTCCGGGACGGACATAACGGGTTATATCATATTGATGGGGTACGCACAGGCTGTTCTGCATTCCTGCCTTTTGTCCGTTCACCCATACGGTAGTTTCTATATGGGGACGTTCCAGAAATAGCAAGATACGTTCACCTTTCCAGTCGGCAGGCACATTTACTTCTTTCTGATACCAAGCAGCTCCTACATAATGTTTGTCGGGAGTCAAAAAGAATGGAAATTTAATATTGCTTTCTTTACGGTATTTTTCCATGTATGGATTATAATAATAGGAACTGTCATAGAGACTGCCTGTCCATCGGGTCTTTGCGGTAACCTCATCGCCTTTTAGTTTCTCGGGCATGGAGCCGGGAAGGTGGATGCAATCATTTAATGTGTGGTTGAACCATTTCTCTTTTTCTCCTTTATCCTGGCGGTCAATACTGAATGACCATTTCCCGGATAAGTCAAGAGTTTTTTGTGCACTTAACGAGAAGCACATCCATACTAAGCAGACAGTCAATAGCGTTTTTTTTCATAGCATTTTTTTACTTGAATTTGATGTTGCTAAATTAAGACCTTTTCACGTATATGTAAATAGAAAGAAGTACATATAGATGGAAATTCGTATAAAAACAGGGTAATGTGCGATGAGGTTGTACTATTTTACATGGATATGCCTGGTATGTGCAGAAAAAAATCCAAATCTCTTTTTATCTTTGCATGCTAACAATTAAATCATTATATACATGAAGAAACGATTATTCTGTTTGCTCTGCTTGTTAGGAGCAGTATCCGGATTATTTGCCGGTAATACGGCTTATTTGTTCTCTTATTTCATTAATGACAGTCGGGACGGCCTTCATTTGGCTTATAGTCTGGATGGGCTGACATGGACTCCTTTGAATCATGGAAAATCTTTCTTGATACCCACTGTCGGGAAAGACCGCCTGATGCGTGACCCTAGTATTTGTCAGGCACCGGACGGTACCTTTCACATGGTGTGGACTTCCAGCTGGACAGACCGGATTATAGGTTATGCTTCTTCTCCCGATTTAATTCATTGGAGTGAGCAACGCTCTATTCCGGTAATGATGCATGAACCTGCTGCACATAATTGCTGGGCGCCTGAATTGTTTTATGATGAACCTTCGCAAACTTATTATATTTTCTGGGCAACGACTATTCCCGGACGTCACAAGGAAGTGCCGGTCATTGAGAGTGAGAAAGGGTTGAACCATCGTATTTACTATGTTACGACGAAGGATTTTAATACATTTTCTGAAACCAAACTGTTCTTTAATCCTGATTTCAGTGTGATTGATGCAGCTATAGTGCGTGATCCGGTGATGAAAGACTTGATTATGGTGGTGAAGAATGAAAACTCGTTGCCGGCAGAGAAGAATTTAAGAATAACACGGACAACGCGGATAGAGGATGGGTTTCCTACTACCGTTTCTCCTTCCATTACAGGAAATTATTGGTGTGAGGGACCTGCGCCACTTTTTGTGGATGATGCTCTTTATGTCTATTTTGATAAATATCGTAATCATCAATATGGAGCTGTTTGCAGTCGTGATCATGGAAAGACGTGGGAAGATGTGTCTGACCGTGTATCTTTTCCAAAAGGAACCCGTCACGGAACCGCTTTTACCGTAGAGAAGGCTGTACTTGATAAACTGCTTGAAAGCAATTAAACTACTATATTATCATGAGAAAACGATTTGTGACCGTTCTTTTGGCTTGTTCTTTGGCCGGAGGACTTTTTGCACAACAACCTTGGTTTAAAGACAAGGATTTGACTTTGACCGGTGCTTATTATTATCCCGAGCATTGGGATGAAAGTCAATGGGAGAGAGATTTTAAACAGATGCACGATTTGGGTTTTGAATTCACCCATTTCGCGGAATTTGCTTGGGCGCAATTGGAACCGGAAGAGGGAAAATATGATTTTGCCTGGTTGGATAAAGCGGTGGCTTTGGCTGCCAAATATGATTTGAAAGTCATTATGTGTACTTCTACGGCAACTCCACCGGTATGGCTGAGCCGTAAATACCCTGAAATTTTGATTAAAAATGAAAATGGTACCGTGCTTGATCACGGAGCACGTCAACATGCTTCTTTTGCTTCTCCCGTTTATAGAGAACTGGCTTATAAAATGATAGAGAAGTTAGCTCAGCATTATGGAAATGATTCCAGAATAATCGGCTGGCAGCTCGATAATGAGCCGGCTGTACAATTTGATTATAATCCGAAAGCTGAACTGGCTTTCCGGGATTTTTTGCGTGAAAAATATCATCATGACATTCAAGCATTGAATGATGCCTGGGGAACGGCTTTTTGGAGTGAGGTTTATTCTTCTTTTGATGAAATAACTCTTCCTAAAACTGCCAGATGTTTATGAATCATCATCAGATTTTGGATTACCGCCGTTTTGCTGCTAGTCAGACAAACGACTTTTTGAATGAACAATGTTTGTTGATTAAAAAACAGGCAAAGAATCAATGGGTGACTACTAACTATATTCCTAATTATGAGGAAGGACATATAGGTGGCAGCCCTGCACTTGATTTTCAAAGTTATACTCGCTATATGGTGTATGGAGACAATGAAGGTATCGGCCGCCGCGGATATCGAGTGGGAAATCCGTTGCGTATTGCTTTTGCCAATGACTTTTTCAGACCCATCCAAGGTACTTACGGAGTCATGGAACTTCAGCCTGGACAGGTGAATTGGGGGAGTATCAATCCTCAACCACTGCCCGGAGCTGTCCGTTTATGGATGTGGAGCGTATTTGCCGGTGGAGGCGACTTTATCTGTACTTATCGTTATCGCCAGCCTCTGTATGGCACGGAACAATATCACTATGGCATTGTAGGTACAGACGGAACAACGGTAACTCCCGGTGGACGAGAATATGAGCAGTTCATGAAAGAAATCAGACAGCTGCGGGGACAGGTTGCTGCTCGTGAGGTGAAACCGGCCGATTATTTGGCACGTCGTACCGCCATTCTTTTTAATCATGAAAATTCATGGAGCATTGAGCGCCAGAAGCAAAATCGTACATGGAATACATTGGGGCATATTGAGAAATATTATCGCACGTTTGAAATCTTTTGGCGCGCCCGTAGATTTTATCAATGAAAGCAAGGAGTTCTCCTCTTATCCTGTGATCATAGCTCCGGCTTATCAATTGGCTGACAAGGCATTGGTAGATAGATGGACTGATTATGTAAAGAAGGGTGGTAATTTGGTCTTAACTTGCCGTACAGCCCAGAAAGACCGCCATGGACGTTTACCCGAAGCTCCTTTCGGTTCCATGATAAATGAACTGACCGGTAATGAAA
Source organism: Phocaeicola sartorii JCM 17136 = DSM 21941 (assembly GCF_000614185.1). Lineage (GTDB taxonomy): Bacteria > Bacteroidota > Bacteroidia > Bacteroidales > Bacteroidaceae > Phocaeicola > Phocaeicola sartorii. The sequence continues at coordinate 119,128 of NZ_BAKM01000010.1, forward strand.
TGGAGTTTTATGATTTATTACTTCCTGAAGAACCGGGCAAATTACGGATGGATGGAAAAGAATATACGTGGAATACTTGGGGAGAGATATTGAAACCGGGTAAGGATTCACAGGTATGGGCTACTTATACACAGGAATTTTATGAAGGAAAACCGGCAGTCACTACTCGTAAGTTGGGAAAAGGTACTGTTACTTACGTAGGGGTGGATAGTACGGACGGATTACTGGAGAAGGATATTTTGAAGAAACTATATGCGCAATTGAATATTCCTGTGATGGATTTACCATACGGTGTTACTTTAGAGTACCGCAATGGTATGGGGATTGTACTGAATTATACAGATAAACCTTATAAATTCGTACTTCCTTCGGGAACCAAAGTATTGATAGGAGAGCCTGTTATTCCTACAGCTGGAGTATTGGTGTTTTCTATTGCAGATTAACAGTATGATGGATAGAACAAAAAAGAGCGGCTTCACAGTCGCTCTTTTTTACTTAACCTAAATCTAACCTTTAAATCATAGTCTATGAAAAATCGATTCACTAACCAATCATATTATTAATTTAATTTGTAAACCTCACTTCCGGCAAGCAGGAAACAACCTACTCCAAAGTCTTCAAAATCGGGTACTTTGTCGTATGTGACAGGTTGACTGTCTTTCGGTTCTTTTCCGGTTCCTTGTACAAGCCCTAGGAAACCGTTAGGATGAACCGCATCCTTCACCATAGCATTCCATGCTTTCAACAAGACTGGTAGGTATTCTTTTTTATCCAATAGTCCGTTACGTACCCCCCATGCCATGCCATATACAAATAAAGCGGTACCACTGGTTTCTTTACCCCCGAAGTTTGATTCGTCATGCATACTTACATTCCAAAAACCATCTGTGCGTTGGCAATTTTTGATAGCTCTACTCATGGTCAAGAAATCATTGATATAGTCGGCGCGATGTTTTTCATTAGTAGGAATTTCATCCAATACACGTACCAGTGCGGCATATACCATCCATTGCCACGACTCCAATAGCAATTCTTACCATTAGGTTCTTTGTAGGGGGGATCAAAGTCTTGGTCTCTCCACCATAAACCTTCTTTTGAGTTGTACATGCCATTCTCACCATGTTTATTACGCGTATATTCATACATATCCCACATTTTGTCGAAATATTTTTGTTCTCCGGTCAATTTCCCAAGTTTGGCAAATACAGGCATTCCCATTTGGATGGCGTCAATCCACCACCAATCATTTACTTGAGGAGTGTTAACCAGCATATCTATATTAGCTTTGACCTTACGGATTCTTTCCGGATCGGGACAAATGTTATATAAGTCAATGTAAGTCTGGCTGGCACAGTAATCATCAGCATTGCGAGTGGTTGTACCGTTGCGGAATCCCCATTTGTGGTAATTTGACCAATCGACAGCGTATTTATAATAGTCATCGCGTGGATAGACGGAGTAAAGAGCCATTAATCCTTCATAATATACTCCGCGTGTCCAGATATTACTGGGACGGGTTACATTTTTTACAAAAGAAGGAGTACGATAATCGGCATACTTCTTCATGAAGTAATCATTGACTTTTGTAACAGTCTTCAATGTTTCTTTTTTGTCCGGCAAGTCTTGTGCTTTTACAACTCCAAAACCTAATGCGGCTAAAAAGAATGACAGTATTAATTTTTTCTTCATCATGTTGTTTTTAGTGTTTTAATGGTAATACAAAAGTAGGATGGTCTGGGGCTTTCTACAATGGAAATGCGTACATCTTCCTTGAATATTATGCATGTGTACGCATTTCGATCGTATTTTTTATTTGCTAGTGTTCTTATTGGGCTGTCGGGCCTTGTTTACAGGCCGTTCATAGATTTTTTCTCCTTCTTTTATTTCGAGTTCCAAACCCTTAAAATTGACATTGGCTACATTCGAAATGCTTAATCCTTTTTGAGCCTTGATATGGCAATTCTCAAAAAAGAATGTATCGTTTCCGAATGGAGTCTCTTTAAAACCATACATGGTTCCTGCTGATTGTGCTTCTCCATTTATATTCTTGAAATGGATATTGCGCAAACGGGTCAACGGATAATGTGCAGGTGAAAGCGGAGGAACCATACGCCATTCCATATTGATATCAAAGATACTGCGTGCTCCTCTGATGGTAATATCTTCAAAAGTGATATTTTCTACTATCCCGCCGCGGCTGGGCTGACTTTTAAAGCGTAAGGGGCTCCAATTTTCGTTATCCATCAGGCAGGAACGTATGGTCACATTGCGTATGCCGCCTGATATTTCACTGCCCATAGCCACTCCACCATGACCGTATGCAAAATGACAGTTCTCTATCAGAATGTTTTCACTGGGACGTCCTACTCTGCGTCCGTCCTCGTCTCGTCCGGATTTGATGGAGATACAGTCATCATGCGCCTCAATGCGGGTGGAAGTAATCAGTATATCATTGGACGAATCAATATCTATGCCATCGGAACTGGGTATATATTCCAATGCGCGGATATCGATTCCATCTATAGTGAATCCGTTTGTGTAAAGTACATGAAGACACCATGAGGCTTGATTTATCATTTTTAAACCGGAAATCTTGCCTCCCGGGCAATCTGTGAAACATAACAGTCTGGGGCGCCCGGAGTTTCCGAATGGAATCTTTTTCCATTCTACTCCTTTACCATCGATAACCCCTTCACCATAAACCTTAACTCCGTCTGAATGGTCGAAATTCAAGAAAGCGCATCGCCACTTTCTTTCTATGCCTTCAAAACGAGTCGGGATGACAGGAAATTCATTGGGGGCGACAGTGCTGATTAGTTTGGCGTTTTTCTCTATACGTAAATCTACACCGCGTGGAAAGAATAGAGCGCCGCTTAGATACTCCCCGGCAGGAATAACTATCGTTCCGCCTCCGTTGTGAGCTGCTTCATTAATGATACGTTGTAAAGTGGCTGTTTCCGAATAGCCATTTCCTTTTACGCCATATTCTTTAATGTTATATTCTCTATTGCTTTTTCCGATGGATATGAGCTTGCTTTCCCATGCTTCCAGTTTAATGGTCAGCCGGGTGCAGTTATTGACAATTGTTGCATTTATCGGTTGGAGTGTGCCATTTGTCGCATTCCATTCTTTTGCGACTCCTACTTTATCAAAGTCTGCTGTAAATTCTGTAGCTTTATTCCCTTCATTGAATATGAAGTAGAGATCGCCATCGGGCATTACTCTGCGCGTGTAGCGGATAGAATCATTGGCAGGTGAAATGATTTTCATTTCCGGTTTCGGAAGGGAAGAGCTTACACGTGCTGTCCATCTGGTGGATGGCTCAATCCTACTGTTGGTTAAATCTGATAGGGAACCGGGAGCAGTGAAACTTTTGTCAATGAAAGAAGCAGGCTTCTTTCCCCAAAACAGGACCTTTCCTCCACGTGAGGAAAATGTTTCTATTACTTTCCAGGCAGATGCGGAAATAACATCTGATGATGGGATAATCAATGTTTCATATCTTTGACCGCTTTTATTTTCCAGATAGCCGGGACCTATGGCCAGTGCTTCCGTAAAAGCGTCATCATTTATGTAGTCAAAATCCCGTTGATGAGTTAACAGCTGTTGGGTAAGAGTGACGATATCCTTATAAACTTCATTGTTACCCAGCCACATAGTAGATGTGGGGTAATACATGGCAATCCGTGCTCCCGGCTTCCCCTGGCTCATTAGGTAAGTAGTGCGATTTGTATATTCATTCAGGCCTTTCATACCGGGATCGCTCATCCAATTGCGCTGTTTGGATCCTGCCAGCCAGAACATGAATTCAAAGAAGTTAATCCCACGGGCAATTTGATGATCTACAACAAATTTGGCTTGGGAAATGGTAGGGGAGATGTGGTAAGCCGCAAAACTTTCGCTGAATGCTCTAGGTTTTCCATAAACATGAGCTACAGATGAGGCTAGTTTGGGGAAATCATTAAGGGTACCGGGCCATATTTGGTTCCAGATTGCATCTACTCCGGGTATTTGAACTTTACTTAAATTCCGGAAATAGTCTCCTTCAGCTTTAACACATGCGGGCATTTCATGTTCTTTGTTAAGATGGGTAATGTGGCTACTCCATTGGCTGCACACCAATCGGCCTGTAATTTGAAAAAGTGGGTGGCGAACAAGCTGGACCATACATCCCAATAATCGGCTTTTACCCTTTGTTCTTGTGTGGTGGGCAAAGCGGTAAAAAAGGAGGCCAGATAGGGAGTCGGGTCGTATCCTTTTATTTCTTTGAAGGTTTGGATAATGGAAGGAGTCCAGGGTAAATGTGCATAATCGGGTTCGTCTCCCCGGAAACCAAGTACGGTGGTACCCAACTCTTTACCAAGGTATTTTTTATACTGTTCGTGTGTCCAGTCAATAAATTGTTGTACGGCAACAGGGTTCAGATAGTCACACAGGGAATTAGTGGCATCTTTGCCGCCGTTGGGATTATTAACGGCTCGGGTTACGGCCGTCCGGAAGTCGCTTTTGACCAATAGGATCTTCCAGTCATCCACTCCGGCATTGAAACTTATTTTTCCATTATCAATTTCTACAGTTCTGTTAGGAGCACCGGAGGTACTGACGGCTACCGCACTGATGATTTCCGGTGCTATTTTATGGTTTGTCATTACTTCTCCCCGTTTTATTTGTATGGTATCGTCTATCACAAGAGCTTGCATTCTCAAATCGGGACGTTCCTGTGAGAATTTTCCTCCTGCAAATCCGCTGGGATATTTTCCTTCATCAATAATCCAGACTTTCATACCTCGCTTTTTGGCTTCAAGTACTCCGGTACGAATTGCTTTAAACCATTCTTCGGAAAGATATTTGAAGGGTAGTTTGTAACCTGCTTCAAATATTACGGCACGGAATCCTTTCTTCTTGATAGAATCCAAGTCATTGCAAATAGTCTTTTTATCCATTTTCCCTTCCCAACCCCATATTACGTGGTTGGCAAATTCCACAGGAGGTTCTGCAAATTGTTGTTCTAGACTGGAAAGGGGCGTTTCATGAATACCTTGCCAGGATTTTATTTCATTTTCTGCGAGTATAAAGTTGAAATAAAAAAGGGAAGCAATGAGTAATAGTATCTTTTGCATGATGTTTATGATTAGGTTTGAGTTTTATATGCATAAGGGCGCATCAAAGCGCCCCTACAGCAAAAGGATATCCGTTGTAGTTTTTAGAGGAATCCTTCATGCTAATCTTAATATTATTCTCCTAAATAATAGGAGGGGACAGGAGCTTGTGGATATCCCATGGAACGATGAGCTACATAACTTCTATATATTCCGTCTTGCATCAATGTGGTGCGACGGTCTTTTGCTGGAAGATTGGTGGTGTAGATGCGTATTTCACCGGGCAATGCGGTGATTATTTCTTCACGCCAGTCTCCATATAAGTCTGCGATCATTAAGATATCACCTTCAATTCCTTGTGTCAGTGTTTCTCCTTTCCATTTTACAATACTTAGTGAACGACCGTTTGAAGAGGAACTTGCCCCCCATCGGTTATCGTCTCCTTTGAATGTTTCGCGCAATAAGTCACCGTCCCACCATGCCCAATTACGGCAGGAGGGCACTTCCTCATTTTTACCTAAAGGTTTACCGTCAGCCGAAAGTAGATATTTGTCTGTGCTGCCTCCTTTACGGTCTTCGCTGGCAAAACATTCCAGACCTTTGTGGACCGGATCAAAATCAGCAACCATCCCATCGCCTACATGGAATGTCTTATGACCGATATTCCATACCGGTTGTCCTGTTCTGGCATCCACAACACAAACGCCACGTCCGTTCTCGTGCCAAGGTTCCAGACAAAGGAACACTTCCATACCCGGACGATCCGGGTCGATATCAGTCAGATAGATTTTATCAGGGTGTCCTAGTCCGGTAGACCATAGTAAAGTCCCGTTATCATCAAGCATGCATGAGCCTAACAGAATTTCATCTTTTCCATCTTCATCCACATCACCACATACCATATTATGGGAACCCATGCTTCTTACTACGGGATTTTCTTCATCGCCGTCCCATCGCCATGCACGTTCCAGTTTGTTACCTTTCAGTTGCCATGCATCTACAGTCATCAGTTTGTAAGTGCCACGACATGCCAATATATAAGGAGTTTTGCCGTCCAGATAGGCCATCCCTATTTGGTTACGGTTCTGTCGGACCAGATTTCCATACCTGTCATTCCGTTCAGGCCAGTCCACGCGGGCAATTTCTTTTCCGGTCATTCCATCCCATACACTTAGATATTCTTCACCGGAGTCTACTCGTCCTTTTTCATTTCGTTTGGTCGTTTCCGGAGCTGTTTTTAAGGCAATTTCTGCTTTGCCATCTCCATTGAAGTCGTATGCGATGAAAGGTGAGTACCAAACACCGGGCTCAATACCTTGTCCTAAATCTTTAGACCATAAAAAGTGCCGTCACTTAAATAAGCCTCAATTTGGTAAGTTGAACCATCCAAAGTACCGGGCATTCCGGGATCCACATTTTTTTCCGGGGTGCGGATGATATAATCGTAAATACCATCCCCGTTCAAATCAGCAACGGCTATTTTGCCTGCTTTTATATTACGGTTCAATTTAATAGACTGATAGTTTCTCAATAAAGAATAGTCCACATCCAATTTGGAAGATGTGTCAATCACTTTTTTCTTTTTATCTAATGCACAGATCCAATAGGTCGCTTTTCCGGCAACGGGAGTTTGGTCAACAAAGTCACAGGTGTTTTTAATAGGATTTTTTGATAAACGCTGTGTCTTGCCGTTTGCAGAACGGTAGAGGTGGAAGGAAGTGTCAGTTTCATCTTGTTCCAATAGCCTCCAACTGAGGTAGATACCTTTCCCGTCTGCAGATGGGGTGGCCGTTAATCCTCTGTCTAAGTGCTCTTTTACTCTTTCTGTTGCAAAACCTTTGATTTCCGGTTTGGGCTCATGGCGTGGTTCTAGTATTTCATAATAATATGTACGTTCACGCGAGTCTTGAGCTGTCATGTTTATTGATATGCTAAGCAACAGCGGTACCGAGCATAATCCTATAAGTAGGTTCTTGTTTTTCATCATTGATTTATATATTAATTATTTGTTTTTAAAATATTTGTCAGCAAAGCGAAGGAATTGTTCCCAATCGTATGGAAGAACGGCGTGAGGCCCTTTACGATTGTGGTATGCGATAGAGCCATTCATGTAAGGTGTATCCACAGGAGGCATTTCTTCACAACCTATTCCGTTCAAGCCATAAAGGGCATATACAGGTTCAGCTCCTTTACCTCCTAGAAATTCACCTTTTTGGTCGGACCAGTTGTCTTCTTCTGCACTGGCTATATATATAGGTCTTGGAGCAATCAGGGCAACGAGTTCGTGCTGGTCGAAAGGTAAGTATTTTTCCCTGTCATTAAATTGTTTGTAATTACCGCAGAACCAATGGGGAAAACGTACATTCATGGCTTCTACAGTCTCACCAAAACAACGACGTGAGATGGCAACTCCGCAACATCCCGAATTCCCGGATATGACTAAAGCAAAACGCGGATCGGAGGCTCCGGCCCAGACAGCGGTTTTGCCAAGACGAGAATGACCTATCACGGCAACTTTTTTAGCATCCACTTTTTTGTCTGTTTCCAGATAATCCATGGCACGGCTCATGCCCCATGCCCAGGCTGCAATGGAACCCCATTGATCCGGATCTGGGAAATTCTGCCCTTTCTCGTAATAATAAGGATGCACACCATTTTGGAAATCATCGTCAAAATCGGGATCCACATCATTATAACAGAAAGTGGCCAGACCATATCCGTGTTCCAGAATTTTATCAAGCTGCCAGGACTTGTCCATTGATCCCCTGAAAGATCTTTTCTTCATTTTTTCATCTGTTATTTCGGGGACAGATAAATCGGGATCATCATATATCGTGTAATTGGGCATGAAGCTGATGCTAGAAAAACCGGAATTTTTCCTGATACATGATTAGGAAGATACAGTTGCAAGTCGATGTGGGGACCCTGTGGATCGTCTGTTAATTGGATGGTTATTTCTTTCCGGGTGGCACGTCCGTTCAGAGCTTTTTCATTGATCCGACTGACTGTGCAAGGCAGTTTGTGTTTTAATACAGGTGCTTTGCCAAACATGTAAGTCGTAAACAGGTTTAAAATTTCGGGGCGGCGTTTTTGCTCCCATTGTTCCTTGGTCTGAACCATTTCTCCGTCGTGGCACATTAATACGGAAGGTAAGGTATATTGCGGAACCTTACTTTCATCATAATTAGCTAATTTGGCATAGTCTTTTCTAGGAGATTTTCCATTTTGGGCGTCAGTATAAGTTATACTCAAGAGGAGCATAATCCATATCATTATGTTTTTCATAAGATCCAGTTTTTATAGAAGTTTGATAACGATTTCTTATAATTAAATTTGTTTTACACCTTTCGGAAGTTTCACTTTGGTTGCGATTTTACCATCGGCTTTCTTCTCGTGGCTGACTTCTATCACGCCCCAAGGGGTGGGATAAGTGCCTTTGGCCCATTCTAATTTACCCAGATGTGGCTCAATGCTGATCTGCTTGCGTTCCACGTCCACGATTTTTACACCTAATACATGATCAGACAGCCATGTGGTAGGTCCTGAGGACCACCCGTGGCAAAGGCTGTGACGGAATCCGGGATAGCAGTAGGCGCCGAAATCGCCATGTATGTCTTTTTTCCCAGCCGGAACAGGTTCGTCTATAGGAGCGGCATTGGGAATCCAGTCCAGATTGAAATCTTCCCAAAATGTGGTTGCTCCCAAATCCAGCATGGCCCCCCAGAAAGTATTAATGATATCTATTGCTTTCTCATATTCACCTGCTTTGGCTAATGCTTCCAGCATATAATATCCGTAAAAAGTGGAAAAACCTTTTCCACCGCCTACAGAGACAACTTCATCGCAAGCCTGTTGGGGATCCATCAATCCGGCGATGGCCATTAATGAGGCTGCCTGTTTCAGATTGTTGTGAGGTAATATCTTTTTTTTCATCCGGTTGATAATGTCCAGACATAATTGAGCATCAGAGGTGTTGCCAAGTTTTAAAGACAATTGATGCGCATCTTGCATGGCCCATACGATCAGTGCGCGATATCCTGCCTCAACTCCGGCTTTATTTCCGCTGGATGGCCAGTCCAAAAAGCGGGCAGGCGCTAACGTTTCATTTCCCGCATCATCCACTTTCTCGTTTATCAGATGGATTAACCCGCTGATATAGTCGGAATGTTTCTTTAAAAAATCAATATCGCCGGTCTGGTGATACCATTCATATTGGTTGATCAGATACCATAGGCTGTATGCACTCATGCCATTCATCCAATTGGGTAAAGGAAATTGTTTGCAGGCCAGGTCCAGACTGTTGGGAATCACCTCATTGTATCCGAAAACACGGCTGATGGTCATTAATTCAGGGTGCATATCGCCCAGCCAGACTACCCGGTCACGTTTGATGCCATCCCATAAAAACTCCTGCATATTCAAATGGACAGTATAGGCTCCGGTAATCCATATTTTGTTTAAACGTTGGTCGTTGCATTCAAAAGATCCCAGATAGGGAATATCACGGTAGCGCAGGATAGCTGAAATTTCTTTTAAAGAGATAGTAGCGTTGTTTTGCAGCAAGTCGAGACGGACAAAGCGGAAACCGGTATTGCCTATTTCAATCATGCCGTCACGGGGAATTTCCATGATGATATCACGTTTGGCATGATCGTCCGTTGAAAATCCCACTTTCCATTCGGAATTTGAAGTGGTACTGTTGGCTTCTCCAACAGATTCTCCGAAACGTATCCTTACCAAAGAAGGTTCCCTACGGCTGGAACTGCCCATGACGAGCTTTAATCCTCCATGCAGTTCACTGCCGAAATCCAGTAATAAGGATGCCTTCTCTGTTTCAGTAGAGGTCATTATACAACATTTTTTTCTGTTCATTTCCGATTGGCCGTTTCCACGCTCTAACAAATAGTGTTCATCTTTTATTAGATTATTCTTACATCCTGCGTATTTGGTAACAATACGTTTGGGGGTGATGGTAAACGCGGTCCATGATATCTTTGGTCATTCTTTGTGAGGCATCGCTTTGTAGGGTGGGAGGGATACCTGCATATAGAAGTGCAGGCAGCAGAGCGAATGTAATTATGCTTTTCCTGATTGCTGGTAATAGTTCCATAGTATCTTTGATTTTTGATTTATGCAAATATAGACGAAGAAGGTGTCTTACCTATGGAATTTTATTCATTTACATGGAATATTGTTCATCTTCTTTCTGTTCTTTTTCCATATACGGATAACAATCTAGTTATTGATTTTTTTGGGGGGCTGACAGATAGATTCTTTATATGAAAAGAAATGAGTGAATGAACTGTACAGAGCTTGTTGATATCACTTTTCTTTTATAATCCATATTCCTTCAAAAAAAGGAGCCTCACCTCGTAGCTTTCCTTCTTCTTTATATAGCCGTGCGCTCACTATATCGTTGATTTGTATTATATAAATATCTCCTTCTTTTGTGTAGTGGCTTGTCAGAACCAATGGTCCTGGTGCGACAAATCGGCATAGCGTGTCGTTCAGGAAATCTATGTAATCTATTTGTGGATTGCCATCTACAAGTTCATAGCGTATGGATTTTTGTTGTTTGCATCCCGCTATTAACAAGAATAGTGTAGTGAAGTATATAAACCGACCGATTTTTTTCATTATAAAATAAGTATTTATGGTGTGGAAAATAGGGGAATGCTGAATCCGGCACTCCCCTTATTAATTATTGACTACAAAAATCTAGTCTGTTAATAGCCTGGATTCTGCATTGCGGCTTTTTCTTCATCACTTAAATTCGTACCGTCTTCATGCTGAAGTTGGTCTAAGAATGTTTGTGGAATAGGACGAAGCAAATGTTTGTCTGCTATATTGGCAGCTGCTTCCGGATTGAATAATTTAGCACGTTGAACCAAAGTCTTGGTACGGCTCAACTCTTCCCAGCGGTTCCATTCACCTAAGCATTCGCGGGTACGTTCGTTTAAAATGAAATTGATCAAACGGTCTTTGTCCCCATTTACGCCCATAGCTGATAGAATAGCTTCATCCTCAGCTGGTAATGATGAATAACTTGAAATTTGCAGACTGGAAGCATCTGTAGTGTGTTCTATACCAGTTGAAAGATAGTAAGTGTTCTTTTGAAGGAAAGAAGCCTTGAATGCCTCTGTGTTATTGATCTTGGTACCATTGGCATCTTTGCATTTGCCTAAAGTGCTTAGTGCGGTTGAATTATCTTCGTCACCGCCTGCGCTTTTCAAGAAAGCCATAGAACCGTCGGTGTAGTATTCGCGGTCTTCCCCATTTTTCCATTCGGCACGTGCACGGAGCTGGTTGATGGTAGAAATAGCATCCTGGAAGTTACCGGAACGTACTTGAGCTTCTGCTTTTATCAGATAAGTTTCGCCTGTACGGGCCATAATGACATCACGATGTGCGTCCCCTTTCTCTGCTGTACGCGAGCCGTCATCAGTTTTATTGATACCACAGAATACATTGGACTGTGCTGGATTTCCGCTAACACCATAGGTGTTCAATACATATTGACCACCGGCATATACAGGGAACACATTCGGCACCCATTTATTTGTTTCGGGGTTTACAAAGGAGTGGGCTATACCACCACGACCTACTGTTCCATAATCGGAGTTTGTGGCGTCTTTAAAACGATTGTCACTTTTTTTATTAAGAATAAAGATGATGCCTTGGTCGCCTAGTGTTGGAACCTGATCGGCTGTAATACCGTTTGTAGCCACTACATCATCTGCTTTCGATGCAATATTATTCAATCCGTAGACAGTTTTGAATGTTTTCCACATACGTGAGTCATTCACATTGTCGAAGATAGCATAAGCATATTCTGTAGGGCGGCAACGTTGGAAGTCCATACCACCAATATATTGACCACGTTGTGTCCAACCACCGGAGAAGTTGGAGAATTGTGGGTTGAAGTAATTATAAGTACGGTTTCCGAAACGTCCGGTTGCCGAAGAAGTGTGTTGGCATGACATTAATATTTCATTAGACTCCTCGGCTTTGCAGTCTATACCGGTCCATTTGGCGTAAAGGTTATTATAATCACTTTCCAACGGACATTTTGAGATGACTTCATCACATAACGTAATCGCTTTTTTCAAGTCTGCATCTGCAGGGTAACTTGAGTTCCAGTCGCTGCAACGTTCAGACTGACGATATAGTAAAGCCTTTGCCAGAAAGTGTGCTGCTGTATATTTAGTCCATGTACCTGTACCACGCCATCTGTCTGCAGGTAGTTTGTCGTAAGCGTTCTGCAGGTCATCAATCACTTGGTTTAATGTTTCTTCTGCAGAAGCGCGAGTAAAGGTTCTGACCACACCTTCAGTAACTTGGGTTTGCAGAACCACCCCACCATATTGTGCGAAAAGGCGATAGTAGTTATATCCGCGTAGGAAATAAGCTTCACCCAGCATTTTTCGCGGACTTCCGCATCTGTAACATAATCAGCTGATGCGATAACTTGATTGGCGGAAGCGATGCCGTAATACATCTGATCCCAAAGAGCTGAAATGCCCGGACAGTTATTGTTGGCTGCTCCGTTTGCTTTTGTACAGTCCAATGGGTTCAGACGGCTGTCATAAGTGTTCCATGGTTCTGCTGTCAGGTCAGAGCCGTTTGTAAATTCATCTGTACCGTAAAGGGTAATACCATACGCCCACTCATAACCAAAATGCCAACGGATGTTACCGTACAGTGCGGTAGCCAAATCTTGAATGCCCTGTGACGTTTTGAAATAGTCAGTGGTATAGGATGACTTGTTTTTTTCATCTAGGAAACTATCGCTACAAGAACTGAAACTAGCAGTCATTGCGACAGATAGGGCAGCTGTGAATAATGTATATTTTAAATTTTTCATTTTAAAAACAGTTTAATGTGTTATTATCAAATTAGAAACCAACTTGTAAACCGAAAGTAAAGCCTCTATTGTAATAAGTAGTGCCTAAGTCCAAATCCATAAAATCTACTGAAGAATAGAGGTTGCCTATATTCTTAGCTTGTGCGTATAATTTAAGAGAACTGATTCCGATGTTCTTCAATGCTTTGGAATTGAAGTTGTACCCTAGAGAAATGTTACGGATCTTGATGAATGAGGCGTCTTTAAAGCTAGCAGACTTGAATAAGCATCGCCACCTGCTGTACTGTAAATCGGCTTTTGATAATCAGCACCAGTGTTGTCCGGAGTCCAATAGTTTATTTTACGTTGGTTGTACATACCGTATTGGCCTTCACCACCCGTATCAACCATATAACCAAATCTTCCGTTCAGCTCGATACCTAGTTCAAGACCTTTATAGTTGAATGTATTGCTCCATCCCAGCACCCATTTAGGATTTTTGTTGCCAAGAATAATACGGTCATTGCTGTCTATAACATAGTTGCCATCCTGATCAACCGGTTTAACCATACCTGCTTCAAATTTATGTCCGTTGGCATTGAATTTAGCCATTTCTGCAGCATCGCTTTCCTGCCACAGACCATCGCTGGCGGTACCATAGAAAACATTGATTGACTCACCAATGAACCAGGCATTGGAAATGTCATCCTGCTTGCCGTTGGCAAGTTCTACGATTTCATCTTTTTGATAGGCTGCATTGATAGTGGAACTCCATTCAAAGTCTTTGGTTTGTATGGGAACCAGGTTCAGAGATAAGTCAACACCGAAGTTTTTGGTCTTACCTACATTGGCATAAGTGGAATTAAAACCGGTTAAGGTTGGAATAGTCATACTTAATAACAAGTCATTGGTGTTAGAGTGATAAATATCCATTGAACCGTTGATACGTCCATTCAGGAAGCTGAAGTCCACACCATAGTTATATTGTGTTGTCTTTTCCCAACCTAAATTTTTATTTGCCATTTTTACTTGAGAAGAAGTGTAATAAGGTTCATTGGTGGCATAAGCAGGGGTCAGAGTAGAGCCAAAAGGTACATAGAATGACTGGATGTTACCTAATGTAGAATATGCACTTACAGCTGAGTTACCAGTTGTTCCCAAGCCGAAACGAAGCTTTAACTGGTTTATCCAAGAAATATCTTTCATAAAGTCTTCTTGGTCAATGCGCCAGCCCAAGGCGGCGGAAGGGAAGAAACTCCATTTATGCCCGTCTGCTAATACGGAAGAACCGTCATAACGTCCGGAAACAGTCAATAAATAGCGGTCGTTGTATGCGTAATTTACACGTGCCATGTACGATGCCAGCTGATTTTCAGACATGCCGGTACTCATACCAGCACCATAAGTTGCTGCATCCGTAATATCTACACTGCCCATGTTGTACCATTCAAAATTCTCATTAGGGATGGCGTTAGCACTTTCGGAACCACTTTCTTTATTATATTTGGAAGCTGACTGCAATAAGGTTACGCCTAAGTTATGTTTGCCGAATGTCTTGTTATAGTTGATCTGATTGTCCAGTGTCCATGACAAGTAACGGTCTGTGGCATATTTAGCGTAGTTTTTCGAACCCATTTTTACAGCAGAATCCTTGCTTATGAAAATACCTTGACGATAGTGGCGGAAATCAGGACCGAAAGAGATTTTATAGCTTAGTCCTTCCAAAGGTGCCCACATTTTCCCAAAATCAAATTGTCCGTAAAAGCTGCCTAGTGCACGGAAAGTCTGACGGTTATCGGTTGACTTGTTCCATTCATCGATTACAGTATAAACATTGGTAGTGGAACCACAGGGATTTGTAATGATATTGCCTTCCTCATCATAAGGAACACCAAAACGTGGAATAGCTTTTGCCGCACTATATATATCAACCGGGCCAGAGCCTGAAGATTGTCCGGTACGGGAATAACCATAGTCCTGAACTGCCCATGAACCGTTGATCGATCCCCCCATTTTGAACCAAGGTTTTACTTGTAAATCGACAGACATTGAGAAGTTGTAACGTTCATATTCCTGTCCTTTCTGAGTACCTTGATTATTCAGGTTACCAACGGAGAAGAAAGCTTGTGCAGTTTCGTTACCGCCACTACCACTGATGGTGTGTTCATGAGTGATACCTGTTTGGGTCACTATGTCTGCCCAGTCGGTATCTGTTACTCTACTTCCATCCCAGCTGCCGTTATTCCAACCTTTATTTACATTTGCCAAAGCAGTGGGATCACCTGATGCTGCGAAATAAATTTGGTCTTTGTCGTAGTTAGGTTGGTCACCGCGAGGGTTGTTTACCGGATCCGAGTTGTAATAAGCCCAACGGCGCCAAGTTATGTAATCGCTTGCACTCATGGCAGGTGATTTGTCTTTCAGGGTTTCTAATGTGACAGAACCTGAATAGTTTAAAGCAAGTCTGCCCGCTTTACCACGTTTAGTAGTTATCAAAATGACACCATTGGCACCACGAGAACCGTAAATAGCTGTAGAAGAGGCATCTTTTAAGATATCAATGGATTCTATGTCACGCGGATTGATTGTCTCAATTCCTCCAGCACTCAAGGGAACGCCATCTACTACATACAGAGGGTCTGATGATGCGCTGATAGATCGGTTACCACGAATGCGGATTGATCCTACAGTACCCGGACGTTCGCTTGAGGTGATATCTACACCGGCGGCTTTGCCCTGTAAGGCTTCAAAAGCATTGTTCACAGGTCTTGTATTCAATTCTTCAGAACCGACACGTGCCATAGCACCTGTAACGTCACTTTTTTTCTGAACACCATAACCAACCACTACTACTTCATCCAGTGTTTCAGTATCCTCTTCCAAGGTTACTTTAATAGTTGATTGTCCTTTCACTAGGACATCTACAGTTTTATATCCCACGAAACTTACTTGGATCGTCCCATTATCAGGAACATTCTGAAGTGTGAAATTACCATCAAAGTCGGTAATTGTACCATTGGTAGTACCTTTCACCACTACACTGGCACCGATTACAGACTCACCTGTCTTATCAAGGACAGTACCCGAAACGGTTTTGCTCTGTGCAAAGGCCCCTACAGCCAATACGGATAACAAAGCAACGAAGAACAGTCGCTGGAACTTGTCCAGACGACCCAACAGACTTGAATTTTTTCTGCC
>NZ_BAKM01000009.1 GCF_000614185.1 Phocaeicola sartorii JCM 17136 = DSM 21941
AAAATGATGAAAAACTGAAAATCTGCGGTTGATATATTATCAAGCAACACATTTATCATGAACCGTGATACTTCGGTTAATCGGTCATCGTCACATTGGATAATCGATACATTGGATAATATGATAATGAGCCATTGGACAATAAGTCATCGGGTAATGGAGCATTGGATAATCAGACAATCGAGACAACCAGATATTATATCATCAAGGTATCAGTTCATCAAATCATCAAGCAATCATTATACCAAGTCATATAGTCTTCATTGTATCAGATATTCAATCAACCAATCTATCAAACCATAATATCTTAAAAAGTTAATCTCTATGCCGGATAAAAAATCCATCACTATAAAAATACGTGTCGATTCGCAGACCCACGCAGAAATGCAGTCAAGAGCCGACCGATACACCGACGGTAATCTGAGTGCGTTTGTACGTTGTGCCACACTCAAATATGAAGAGCAGCCGATGGCTGACCGAGACAATCCCCGTATGATTGCTTTGATCAAGTCCGCTATCAAGCTCATCGAAAGAACCGGCACCAACACCAATCAGGTTGCAAAGCACATCAACGAGCAGCAGAAAATTAATCCTTACTCGTTGCGGGCGGCAGATCTTCTTCCCTTCGGTCAGTTTTGCGAGGGTACAGATAAAATCCAACAGATGCTGACATACCTCTATAACATGATAATATCAGGAAAATGATAGTCAAGAAACTCAACGATGTGTCCGGCGGCGGTTTCCCCGGCGCTCGATATAACGAGAAGAAGATTGCTGATGGCGTGGCAACCCTTATGGCGATGGAGAACGTCAGCGAGGCGTTGCGTCACAATGTCGAGACGTTGCACCGCTTCGGCCTTGATGCCTCGGCTGAAGTCGAAAGGTATCTGAAGGAAAACTCTAAGACTTACGGCAACACAAAGACGACTCGTTTCCAGTTCCATGTGTCAGCATCTGTGAAAGGACGCGCCATGTCGCCTGAAGAACTCACCGACTTCGCGCGAGAGCTTATGGTGGGTATGGGATATGCCCATCAGCCGTATTTTGTTTACGCCCATCATGATACCGGCAACAACCATGTGCATATTCTCTCGACGAGAATAAAGCCAAACGGTTATGCCATATCTGACCATCAGGACAGGCACAGGCTTAACGAGTGTGCCAACCGCATACTATCTCCTGACATCAAGAAAGATATTAACCGGATTCTCAGCTACGACTACGAAACGGAGAGGCAGTTTGCCAATATCGTCAAGACTCATGGCTACAAGATAGAGAAATCGCTCGACGGATACCGTCTGTTCAAGTGTGGCGGCAATGCCGGAAATATCGCCATCGGCGACATTCTCAATCGAATCACCAGGAACAGCCCCAAGCGCAAAGACCGCGCTACGCAGCTTCGTGCCATAATCCGGAAATACAAGAGCGAGATAGCCGAGGGAAAATGTCAAAGTGTCGATAATGTCAAAGTGTCAAAAGGTAAGAAGCGAAAGCCGGTAAAGGCAAAGCTGAACACCGACATCCGCAAAATACTTGACAACCACGGCAAGCCGTTGAGCGAGGAGAACTGCCAGCGCATACAGACTCTCATTGATGTTCTCAAGACAAAGTTTGGCATAGACATCAGTTTCCAGAAGGACAAGGACGGCAGGGTGAGAGGCTACAGTATAATCGACCATGCCGAAAAGATTGCCTTCGACGGCAGCAAGGTGATGAAACTGTCGGAGCTTGTTGATTTCGCCATCAAGCCACAGAGGAAACCATCGCCGCTTGACGTGTACCGCGGCCTGTTCACTGTCGAGGTGGGCAAAGACAGCATAGGGAACTATATGCTCATCAATGTCAAAGACGGCTCGACGTACAGCAAGCCAATCTCACCGAGGCAGTACGCATGGTATAACGGCGTAAAGGATGACGAGCGCGAAGATGTAGGTCTGACAATAGCTGCCACGATATTCTCCGAGGAGATACTGACCGAATATCTCATGCGCTATCCTATACACAACCATCAAGAGAGGATAAAGAGTATGGCAGTTGTCAAACATAGAAACGGCAACTATTGCCTCCGCGCTGCCTTGACTGACGGCTATATGCCTTTGATCGAATTAACTCCGGAGGAGGAAGCCAAGTTCCGCTCTCTACATGCCGATGAACAAGCAAGACAAGACTTCCTGATGTCAATAGCCATGCTGCATCTTACTCGAAAGGATGCCGAGGCGGTTAAAGAGAGGATAAGGCAGAATACCCAGTCCAAAGCCGGAGTCCGTATTCTCCCTTCCCGTCCACAGGACTACTCCCCGGAAATCTCGCAAGTGTTCGCATTAAACCTTGCCAACGCACTCTCTTCCCTCAATGTCAGTTCCGGCTCCTCCGGCTACAAGCGCGAGCACGAAGTCAGCAACAGCTCCCGCTACGACGACATTGATGACCGTCAGTCCGGCACACGACTTACAATGTAAAATAAAATAGTGACTATCTCAGCGCACCACGCCGATAGTCACTATTATTTTGCAGAGAATTTAATGTAGAATTTAATTGGGTTTAGAATTAAACGCTACTTTTTAATACAGTTTAATCAAGCCGATTTATCGTGGTTTATAGCGATTTAGATAGTGACTATTATAGTGACTACGCCCTGTAGTGACTAAAAGAAAAATCGCCAACTCTGTAAGAATTAGCGATTTAATCTTTGCTTGGGTGGTGCCACCAGGAATCGAACCGGGGACACAAGGATTTTCAGTCCTTTGCTCTACCAACTGAGCTATGGCACCATTGTCTCTCGTTTGCGGTTGCAAAGGTAGGTATATTTTTTGATTCTACAAATTTTTTGCAAATTTTCTGCGAATTTCTTTTTGATTTCAAAAAAATGCTTTACCTTTGCACACGCAAAACAGAAACGGAATGTAGCGCAGTTGGTAGCGCACTACGTTCGGGACGTAGGGGTCGGGCGTTCGAGTCGCCTCATTCCGACACTGTAAAGGATAAGCCGCTAATAATTAGTGGCTTATTTTATTTCTCAAAAACCTATTTGAAGCATCGCCCAAAGTTCATTAACTGAAGCATTCCTTTCATAATTAAAATGCGCATAATTCAGCATGATACGCGTTTTCGGCGTTATATGATAAGCGCCTCCTATTGTATAGATCATCTCGGAATCAGAGACTGCCGTATCCGCTTCATAGCGCTCCAGTTTTGCCACAACCGCCCATCGGGAGGGAACGGCAAACCAGTGTCCTAACGCATAAAAACCCCGACGGTTGACCGCACCATCTTCTCCCCACAGGTATTCTCCCCTGCAAGTCAACCGGGGAGTCTGATAACAGGCACTCAGTGCCATGCGGTTACGCTTCATATTTGCATTATAAATAGTTTCTTCCCCCGTTTCATCATGTACCACCGTATAGTCAGCATTCAATTTTCCAATATAGGCAGACGCACCCACCTTCAACCCCTTGACAGGCTGCACAGTAAGCCATGTGGCAAAATCCTTTGCATCATTATGATCTTTCATGCTGAGTCCGGAACCATTGTATACACCTGCCCGATATTCCAGAAAATAATCGTCGAAAGAGGTCTTGAACAACTCACCGCCCACCTGCAAACCCATATCACGGCCACCTTGGTTCCCACATACATCTCCACTGAAACCTGCCAGACGCTCAATCACACGACTGAAGTTTACCGTCTCATAAACCGAAGGTGACATCTGGTTCTCTAATGTAAAACAGGTCTTCATCCGACCTATCTTGACCTGAAAAAAAGAATACGGTTTGTAACAAGCATAGAGTTCCAGCAGCTGTGAAGTAAACAGTTCATACTGAACCATCCACGACAGTTTATCCGTGATATCCCCCGAAAGGATCAGCATCCCCAGCCTTCCAAAAAACTGATTATCCGCCTGCCTCACATCCAGGTCTTTCCTGTCCGTATAACTATAACCGAACTGACCGTAGGCAGTCAACTTCACATGTTTACTCAAAAAGCCGTTCACTTGTCCCAATATGGATGAATTTTCCTTTTTTTCTTGTGAATACCCCTGAGGTAAAACCAAGAACAACATCCAAACAACCAATAATAAGCGCGTGTTTTTCATAATCTATTTCTCATTACCAATGTACAACTACGTTCTGAAAGCTAACAAGCTGCTAAGATATTCAAAAAGTTTAATTATCGCTTATTATCCGTACACTTTATCCATATTTCCGCTTATCTTTCATACAAGATGAATATTCATTCATCTTTATCCATCCGAAAAGCCAATAAAAAAGGCCGGTTGCCCCATTTACAGGAAGCAACCGACCATCCTTTATCCTGTCACCAAGTTAATTATCAGAACTTATAAGCCGCTTTACGCAATTCTTTCACCGAGCCGAATGGCTTATTGGGCTTCAAATAACGACCCATGAACTTATAAATGTCCAGACGAATCTTGCTTGACTCATACGTGTCCAGCCGGTCAAAACTATGCGCACCGGGAGCTCGTTCGAATATCTTATATTCAAATTTCTTGCCTTCCGCCTTCAAGCACGGATCATTGATTCCACCTCGACTACATTCACATCATCATCACTGGTATTGGTGTAGATGAGCAACGGATCCTTCAACTTCTCCGCATGCCACACAGGGGAACGCCGTTTATATTCCGCTATGTTATCCTTGGCAGTCTGCCCGATATGATTCTTGGCCGAGAAGATTTTGCGGTAACTGTCGCTGGCATATCCCATACGCATGATCACATCCGAAACCGGCACACCGGCGAAACCACATTTATATTGTCCCGGATAATTGAAAAGATTCATCAGCGTAATCATACCACCATGACTCCATCCCATGATCCCCACACGGTTACCATCCACAATATCAAAATTATCCACCATATAGTTACGGCTGATGTACACGTCTTCGTTTTCCAATCCACCATAATCTATATTATTATATGTTCCCGCTCCGTATCCGGTACTTCCCCGGTAATCTGCCGCTACCACAATGTATTCCTGCGCTATCAGCTCGCGGATGATATGGGCATAATAGGTGTCCATATCGGCATGTACCCCACTGTGCGGAAATACGATCAACGGATATTTCTTGTTTTCATCCACGCTTTTGGGAATAAAAATGTATGCTCTGAATTTAAGTTCGTTACCGGCGCTCATCGAAGTGGGATTAGACTCCTTCCAACGCGGCGGCCCACACAATATTACTTTATCTACATGAGCGATATCACCCACTTTCTCGTACCACAGGACATCATCAATCTTTTTCATCAGCTGGTCAAACTGATGAACGGACAACTGTGCCCGTACTATCCCGGGCATCGTACACAAGCAGCACACAAATGCCACGAATATTACCAATCTGTTTTTCATACGTATATATTTAAATAATGATTAATAGCGTGTCAATTCTTGGGATATCCCGAATTCTGTTCCATCTCAGGGCTAAAGATAAACTGGTCCTCAGGTATCGGCAACACACACTTGTAAAAATCCCAATCCACCTCTTCGTCCACACTGGGCAGATGATATCCCCCCTTACGGATGATGGTCTTACCATTCCGAAGCAAATCAAAGAAACGATGTCCTTCACCTACCAGCTCCTTGCTCCGCTCGTCCAACACACGGTCCAAGGTATAGTCAGCCATTGTCACTTCGTTATCGGGGTTACCCCGCTTCACAATCTCATTCAAATAACCAAGTCCCTGAACCGCAGCATCACCGCCCAACTTGCAACCAGCCTCAGCGGCGATCAGATACACCTCGGACAGGCGAAGGACCACATTGTTACATTCCAGCGGTGCAGTCTTCAGATCCGTCCCTCTCAGTTTGTACAACCACCATACCGTTTTTCCCGCATATTTATTCTCCTCCAGCAACTGCCCGCGCACATCCCCCGGATCAGCCAGCATCTGCTCCGCATATTTCTGAGTGACAAATCCCTTCTGATAGCCATACCAGTTCAACAAATACCCCCATGAATCCCGTCCCGGAGTATCATCCACACTATTGGCTATCTCAAAAAACGATTCTGAACCAAACTTGGCTTCCACCGACCAGGCAGCCACATATTTCTCATGCGGATAAAGAGCATAGCTTCCCGATGCATCCGCATCCTTTATCAGTTGGTCCGCCATATCAAACGCTTTCCGGTTGTCATTATGATACAGGTAAACACGGGCCAGCAACGCACGGGCCGCATACCGGTTCATACGTCCGTTATTTTTCTCTTCAGACATCAATGTGACCGCCTCTTCCAGCATTTCTATCATAAAATCGTACGCCTGAGCGACAGTGGAACGGGGAGGATTCTCATGGATCCCCACCAGATGGTCTATCAACGGAGCACCCAGTGACACGCCATTGTCTTTTGTATAAGGATAGCCGAAGCAACGGGTCAGGTCAAACTGGCAAAGCGCAATCACCGCCATCGTCTCGCCTTTCAAAGCATTCAACTTCTTTTCATCCCCGCTTTCAATTTTTCCTTCAGCAATGGCATTCAAAATATTCCACGCCTCACGAAGAATATAAAAAGGCCGTCCCCACAATGAACCGGCATTCAAGCTATTAGGGCGATGATTGAACATATAGCATGTATTGCATACCCCGCTTTCCTCGGAACTCTGCATATCATCTCCCTTCATATCTCCATAGGCAAACATAGCAGCCCCGTAATATCCGGACCCCGACATCAGATCATACAATCCATTCACCGCATTATCCACATCGGTTACTGTACGGAAAGCCATCGTAGTAGGGATTTTATTGCTGGGAGCTGTATCGAAGAAATCACCACAACCGGTAACGAGCAGTGAAACGAATCCTAAAATAAAAAGTATTTTCTTCATAATGATTCTGTTTTTTTAGTGTAATTGATGATTAAAATTTAAGTTCCAGTCCGAAAGCATAAGTTTTCAACGGAGGCGTGTAGAATCCTACCACCCCACTCATTTCAGGATCATATTGGTCGTAAGCAGCCCATGTCAGCAAATTCGTACCCGAGAAATAAACACGGGCATTCCCTATTCCTAATTTCTGCAACCATGCTTTAGGAGCGTTCACCCCCAATATCAGACTTTTCAGACGGATATGATCCGTAGAATGGATGGCACGCGAAGAATTATAGTTACCCCCCTTTTTATTTCCATATACAAAACGGGGAACATCCGTTATATCACCCGGTTTCTGCCAACGGCGGCGTTGCTCGGTACTTTTATTGCTTATCACCGAATAACCATCATCTTGCAGAATATAGGACGCATTATCATACGAATAACCACCGAAACTATAGGATAGATTGAATGACAAATCAATGAATTTATAATTAAAGGTATTCATAAAACCTCCCGAGATAGTGGGCGTAATATCTTTCAGCGGAATTGGATTTGCCTTGCCGGGGTCTGTCACCGTATTTTTGGTATAACCGCCATTCTCATCCTGCCGGTTATCATAATACAAAGCACTTCCGGTTTCAGGATCCACTCCTGCAAACTCACGCAGATAAATCGTATTAAACGGATAACCTTCCTTACGCACATATCTGCCATCCACAAACCAGGCAGATCCGCCAGTTTCAGAATCTTATTTTTATTATGGCTCAAATTAAAGGCGGTAGTCCAACTGAAATCTTTTGTCTTGATATTATTGGAACGGACTTCAAGTTCCACACCGGTATTCCGCATCTGCCCCACATTGGTCAGCAGAGAAGAGAACCCACTGATGGAATTCAATTGCTTGCTCATCAACAGATCTTTCGTTGTACGCGTGTACCAGTCCAAGGAAACATTCACACGACTGAACAAACCGATATCCAGTCCCAGATTCAATGCATAATTCTTCTCCCAAGTAAGTTCCTCATTCCCCAATGTACTTTCCCACGGAGAAGGTTTTCCATTATAAAACGCTCCTGTGGTATAAGTACTCTGATAACCATAATATGAAGAGGGAAGATTTCCGTTCACCCCATAGGAAGCACGAAGTTTCAAATCACTTAAGACTGACTTCAACGGCTGCATGAACTTCTCCTGAGAAAGCCTCCACGAACCGGACAAGGACCAGAAATTACCCCAACGAGTATCGGGAGACAGGCGGGATGATCCATCCCTGCGGAAACTGAAGCTGGCATAATATTTATCACCATAAGAATAGTTCACACTGGCCACATAGGACATCAATGCATCCTCCTGCAAAAGCTGGTCCGCATCTATCGGATCGGCTGCGTTCCCCAATGAAGTGTTGATATCCTGCCCGTAAGTTTTCTTTGCAGCATACAAATCCTCATAATCATACTTCATCACCTCGAAAGCAGCGACCGCACTGACCGAATGCCTGCCGAACGTTTTGGAATAAGTCAAATTATTCTGTGAAGTATAACGCATACGGTCAGTCATCTGCATACGTCCCCGCCCTTGATAAGTCGCTCCGTCACGTCCCTCAGGAGACTGGAAGAAAAAGTCCTTTGTCAACGAATAATCTACCGTAAACACACTGGATACCTTCAAATTATCCCAAACATTATAAGCTATTTTAGCCGTACCCATCGCACGTACGTCCGGGCATAATAATCATTGACCTCGGCCTCCAGCACCGGATTGTAACCGTTATTTTCACGGTAACCGCTGGCATAGGTTCCATCTTCATTATAAATAGGAGTAGAAGGTGTCAGATTCACTTTCGATGCATAAATGGCACTTCCATAGAACTTTCCTTCGGGCAAGTGAACGTTCTTTGTCCACGAGAAGGAAGCGTTCATGCCAAATTCCACCCTTTTATACTTGTTACTTGCATCCACACGCCCCGTAAAGCGCTCCATTTCCGAATTCAGGGAAACACCCGTCTGCTTGGTATATCCCAAAGAACCGATAAAACTGGAATTTTGATTGCCGGCACTGGCAGACAGGTTATAATCCTGTTGATAACCTTTCTTGAACAAAGCACTCTCCCAGTCCGAATATCCCTGAGGCAGGCGTTTGGCGTACTGGTCTATATTCGCATCCGCATACCGCTGTGCCTCTTGTTCGCTTGCCCCCTTATCCAGTTGGAAATTAACCAGTCCTTCGTGAATCAATTCCCTTCTTTCCTCGCCTCCCATCAACGGACGATAGGTATAAGCGAAATCAGTGATTCCGTATTTCGCCGCCATATTGACACGAAGCTTGCCTTCCTTTCCTTTTTTAGTAGTGATCAGCACGACTCCATTAGCACCTTTCGCACCATACAATGAAGCGGATGCCGCATCTTTCAAGACGGTGATGCTCTCAATATCCGCCGGATTCAGCGTTTCAATGAACCCCATTCCTCCCGCATCGGACATACTGGTAAAGTTACTCAAGTCATAAGATGGAATAGGCACTCCGTCCAATACATACAAAGGCTCGGTAGAAGCATTCATGGAAGCGACTCCCCGCACCCGTAAAGTTGTTTTCGCACCGGGCTGCGAAGAAGTACCGGCAACCACACTGATGCCCGGTATATTCGATTCAATCATCTGCCCCACGGACACAACAGGCAATGCCTCCAGCTTTTCAGTAGTCAGCACAGAAGCCGATCCCGTATAAGTCGCCTTCTTGAAATCCCCATATCCGGTAACGACAACCTCGTCCAACGTATTGGCGTCCTCTTTCAATGTAATATGAAAATCCCCTTTTCCTTTTGTCGGAACATCTTGTGCCAGATATCCTATATAGCTCACAACCAACGAAGCGGATTCGTCCACTTCCAACGTAAACTTCCCATTAAAATCGGTGATAACCCCATTGGTACTTCTGCCTTTTTCCACAACATTGGCACCAATCAGAGGTTCTCCCATCGCATCTTTCACCACTCCGGTCACTCTTTTCTTTTTAGAGCCGGGTTGCGAGACAGTTTTCTTCTCGATGAAATAGATTTTGTTGTTCCTGATTTCAAAAGTAAGATTAGTTCCTGAAAGAAGTTTTGTCAATGCCTCCTTCAGTGTGGCATCTTTGAGCTGCATGGTTACCTTACGATTCACATCGACCAACTGGTCACTGAAAACCAAGCTCATACCGGTCTGGCTTTTAATAGACGCCAGTACTTTTTCCACTCTCTCATTCTTAAAATCTAAAGAGACTTTTTGCGACTGTGCTGAAACAGTAAAGCCAAATAAAAGGACTCCCAACAGCAGTAATGTCTTCATTTTGGTTCTTGCTTTCATTTTCATCAATAATTAGTTTGAAACAAAAGGATTTCTTATACAGGCTAACACATCACCCGGGAAAAGGTATGAGTCCGTTTTTTCATTTTTCCGAAAAAAATAGATGCAAGTGTATTCACTCACATCTATTCCCTGTTTTCCTTTATGGTTCCCATCATTTAGAGTTCACTTCAAACAGACCGTCCCCCACCTCCGTGAAACAGATATTGGAAACAGTCTCCAAATCATAGAGTACATCCGACGCGTTGACTTTTCCTGTTGACAGAGTAAACCTGTTCTTCAGTACCGTAGAGTCCTTCACCATAAAATGAACGTCATAATGTCTTTCCATCACCTTTAGAATCTCATTGAGCGGAGTCAGATAAAAATTAAGGCTGTTGGAGCGCCATGCCGAAATCTGCTCCATATTATCCGGACGGGAAATCAGGCATTTTCCCGAGTGACGGTTATATTCCGCACTCTCCCCCGGAACAAGCCTGTACTCCTTCGCATTATGATCTCTGAAAAGAATGCCTCCTTCATCCAAGGTTATCCAGATATTGGGTTCGGCAGCATACGCCTTTACATTAAATCTGGTCCCGGTCACTCTCACTTCCACCCCTTGCAAATCCACCTTAAAAGGGCGGTTCTCATCTCTGGCAACATTAAAATACCCTTCCCCCCAAAGCTCCACCGTACGGTTGAACAATCCAAACTGTCTGGGATACCTCAAGCGGGAATCCGAGTTCAAGTGCACAATACTGCCATCCTGCAAAACCACCCGTATCTGTTCACCATAAGGAACATTTATTTCAGCATACTCCGTTTCCGAGAAAATCCCCGTCCGGTTCGCCAAAAACAACAAGGAGACGCTTAAGAAAACAAACGGCAACAGTACAGCCGCCACCCACATCCACTTACGGCCGGCCGGCCTTCTTTCACGCTCACGTTTTATCTCACTCATAAACCGCTGTTTCATCTTCATGCCGCGAATAGAAGGAGGCCGGACATCTTCCGGCACCTCTTCTGCAAGCTCTTCCATCTCGCGGTCCAATCGTCCGGACAAGTACTTACGCCCTTCTTCCGTAACGAACCAGCCGGCAACTCTCCGAGCTTCTTCAGGAGCAGCTTTGTTGTCAAGTACTTTATCTATCACCGATTCATCTATCTTCATAATCTATTTTTTTCGTATATTTATAATAACACCCCACTCCGATAAAAGTATGAGTACATTTCAGTCTATTAAATAAATCCATATTACAGGAAACCACATAATCAAAGATTCAATCTCGTTACGAAGCGCCTTTATAGCCTGTGTGTAATGAGATTTCACTGTAGGGACAGTGATGCCCATCCTGTCGGCAATCTCTTGATTGGATAACCCATATTCTATTTTCAGCAAGCAGATTTTTTGTTTCTGAGGAGGAAGTTTGTCAATGGCAACCCGCAAGTATTTTCTGAGTTCACCCTGTTCAAACCGGGTTAAAAAAGCATCTTCGTCCTCATCATTCACCTGTTGGGCCATTTCATACAACTTCTCGAATACCAGACTGCGATGCCTCAATTCATTCAGTATATAATTCTTCAAAATAGTAAATAACAAACTGCGGATACCCGACTCAAAACTAAAAGTTTCCCTCTGTTCCCACAATTTCATGAAAAGATACTGAACTGCATCCTCCGCCTCTTCTTCCGATTTCAAAAAACGATAGGCTATGGTGTACAATAACCGATGATAGCGATCAAAGACAGCGGCAAAGGCATACTCTTTACCACGGCGAAGATCGTCATATAACTTCTGGTCAAAATCCGGATATTGATTCATAATAAATGCTTTTCCCAAGTTTTCTTAAAAGGCCAACTTATCACAAAGATAGCACAAATGTAGATATCTTTTGTTAGATTTCTCAAAAAAAACAGTTCATTTTGTTTTTGATTTCTAAAATTTCTCACACAAGAAGACAAATATCACACACAAAGACATCGATCCAACATCTATAAACAAAGTACATACTGAGAATATCATTACTGTGGGGGAGCACAATCGTGACCGGCCTCTGATTTCGTCGAAAGGAACAGGTTCATGTCATGTGCTTTGGTTTCCGCACTATCTGCAAGGATTTCTTTATCGGTACTATTACGTCCGTTGATCATCGTCCAATAACGGTAAAAGGCGGACCACCATGATCCGGACTTAAAATTTCTGTCTTTTCCATTTTCATTTTGTTTATGGACACGAAGATACGACAGACGGGCCAAGAAAAAGTTGATTCTTGTAGGTTGTTGTAGGTTATAGTTGATTATTGTAGATTTGCGCAGGTTAACGTAATTCAGAAGGACGGGGCTGTCTTCAGAATAAAAAAGATATTCCGGCACGGAAACAAAGTCGGATTTGGAGGAGGGTATATATATAAATATATACCTCCCCCAAGATATAAAACCCGAACCTCTCTGATATAAAACTTAAGCCCGAAAGATTATATATCTTACAAGTGTAACATATATAACGATGACACCTGAAGATCTATCATGTGTCACGGCATCTTCTATGAATTAAGATCATGATCCAACCGGCCAAGTATCATTCATCTGTAGAAAAGAAAATTGCCTTCATCATTCATAAAGACGAATAATGAAGGCAATACACTAAATTATATACAATCAATCCCCGATCATTCAGCTACAACTTCAATTACACGACTGTTGAGTTGCTGTGTAGTAAACAGATTCAATCCTACATTCATCAAGAATTCTCCGGAGAAGACCTCACCATTGCCCGATAAAGAAGAGTTGGCTCCGGGCATCAGGTTGATTTCTTTCACACGATACATTTTGTCCGCATCAAGCCCCTGCAAACGCACCGGCAATGTTTTTTCCGCATACCGAGGATGAATATCGAAAGCAAATACCACTGCTTTATCCTTATCTTTGCCCACATACATAGTGGAGGTATGATTACTGCCATAAGGAGATACCAAACGGTACATATCGCCTTCCAAGACAACTGGTTTCAAACGGTTATAATTCTGTACGGCAGCACGGCAATAAGCCTCATCATCCTTACTCATGTCCGCTAATTTTATATCAAAGCCGAGTTTACACATCATAGCCACATCCGTACGGAATTTCACACTGCTATTCTTATTCCAGGTCGTTACGTGCGCACACATTGTCTTGGCCGGGAACACCTGTGAGAATCCCCACTGAATAAATAAGCGTTCAATAGGATCGGTATTATCACTAGGCCAGAATTCTGTAAAATATTTCAAGGCCTCATAGTCCGAACGTCCACCACCACCGGAACAAAGCATCATCGGCAGATTAGGATATTTTGCTTTCACACGTTCCAATACATTATACAGGCCACGCACATAATCAATATATAAATGTGACTGCTTGTCTTTCAAGTAAACAGAATAAATATTTGTAATAGGGCTATTGCAATCCCATTTAAAGAAGGCGATATCAGGATATTTTGTCATCAAATTATCCACGACTCCGAATACATAATCCTGCACTTTCGGGTTGCTCAAATCCAGTACCAACTGATTACGAAAATAATACTCGTCACGATTCGGAAGATGGATCACCCAGTCTTTATGCTTCTCGTACAACTCGCTTTTGGGATTCACCATTTCCGGTTCAATCCAAATACCGAACTTTATACCTTTTTTTCTGGCAGCTTCCGTCAGATAACCAATACCATGAGGAAGCTTATCAGCCGTTTCATCCCAGTCGCCTAACCCTTGATGATCACCACTGCGCGGATACTTGTTGGCAAACCAACCATCATCCAACAAAAACATATCCACACCCAGTTCTACCGCATCATCCATCAGCTTCACCAATTTCGCTTCATCAAAATCAAAATAGGTGGCTTCCCAGTTATTCAACAAAGTCATACGAGTCTGGTTCCCATCCTTTACCTGATGCTTACGGGCCCAATCATGGAAATTACGGCTAGCCTGTCCTTTGCCTGTAAAACTGTAAGTAAAATAAAAATCGGGAGTACGGAAAATTTCATTCGGTTTCAGACTATATTCCGAAGCATACGGATTAATACCCGAAATAACACGCAGTTCGTTCTTATTATCTACTTCGAATACAAAACTGAAATTACCCGTCCATCCTAATGTTCCGACTAACACTTCACCTTGGTTCTCTTCTGACTTTCCGTCCAATGCAAGTTGGAAGAAAGGAGAGCAGAACATATTGGCACGTGCTCCCAACTTGGTATCAATCGTTTTCTTGCCAAATTCCAAAGGCTGTTCCTTCACATGCGCCTCACTGGCCCAGTCTCCCGAGAATTCAGTCAGGAAATAGTTGTCACGATTCAAATGCAACATGGAAGACGCATACTTATGAAGCTGCACAGGTTTCTTTTCCTGATGACTGATTTCAGTGAAAGTCTTTATCAGATTTTCTTTCTGGTAAGCCACATAATGAAGTTTTACAGTGACAGGATATTTATCATCCTGCATGGTAATCACCACTTCATCTACCCCCGGCGACACTTGATTCCGAGTATGAGATACATATTTTAATAAAGTAGAAGGATTGCCGTCATTATGCACTACATGAATAGCCGGTTCAAAATAATCTTCCATGCCATGAGTAAGATATGCTTCGCTGCCCTGTGGCAAGTGGACAATATCTGTAGCATGATTCAACTTCTTTCCCAAATAACTTTGATATAGACGTCCGTTATCACCAACCCGGTAAATAAGGTCTACATTTTCTGTACTAATTTTGATGACTGGCTTATCCGCCGCTTTTAACATAAATGACATGCATAAAAAACATATCAAGAAGAGCAATCTTTCTTTCATGGTATTATTTATCGATTAAAATTATAGTGCAAAGATAGGGAGAGAACCTCAAAAATTCCGACTCAAATGCGCCATAAAATAAGAAAATTGACGATTATAGCCTCAAAACCATCGAAATCAGGCCTGTATTGTAGGTAAAGTCGAGGAAGTCTGCTATCTTTGTTATCCAATTCTAATACATGGATATATGCCACGAATTAAAGAGGGATTTAAAGGAGAACGCGCCATCGTGCTCCCAACTTTTCTGATTGAAGAATTAAAGCAAGATCCGCTAGGCAGCGAACTTTACATTACAGATATAGGATATTATCCTCATGCCTGTTTTCATTACCGGAAACGTGACACCGAGGAAGCGACCGAGTTCATCCTCATTTACTGTATGGAGGGAGAAGGGTGGTTCGAATTAGACAAATATCGATATGCAGTTACCGCCAACCAATTTTTCATTCTACCCGAACATCAGGCACATGCTTATGGCAGTAATGAGAAAAATCCCTGGACTATTTACTGGATCCATTTCAATGGAACAAAAGCTGCATTTTTCAGTGCCGGTTTTGACCGTCCGAAAGACATCACTCCACAAGAGGATTCACGAATCAAAGAACGATTAGTACTCTTCGAAGAAATCTACTCGTCCATCAGCTCCGGATATAGCAAGAATTATATGCTTTATGCCACTACCAGTCTTTTCCATTTTTTAGGTTCCATGAAGTTTATTGGTGAATATCGGGATTGCGGTTCCATGCGCAATGGTTGCAGAAGCAAGGATGTGGTGCAAATAGCGATTCATTTCATGCAAGAAAATTTGAGCAAAACCATTCGTCTGGCAGATATCGCTGCGGAAGTAAACCTCTCGGTTTCCTATTTCTCTAATCTGTTTGAAGAAAAGACAGGCTCCTCTCCTCTTCGATATCTTACCTATCTCAGAATACAGGAAGCCTGTCATTACCTGGATTTTACCAACCTGAAAATTAACCAAATAAGTCCCTTGGTAGGCTATGAGGATTCTCTTTATTTCTCCCGGTTATTCACTAAGACGATGGGAGTGCCTCCATCAGCTTACAAAGAGAAGAAAAAAGGTTAAGACTTACGACATCTACCAACAGTCGGTCCGGAAAGGAGCAACCGGGAGGCCGTTCTCTCCGTACAAATTACAATCCGGATTATCCGCCCAGCCATAACGTGCAGCAAGAGGGATAGAAACTTCAGGAGAAAAAACTATAATTTTCCCATTCTGGACCATCGCCTCTGCCGGATAAAACACACGGTCCGGCCCTGCAATGGTAAAGCCTTTTAAAGTTGTACCTTTAATCTGAAATCCATCTTGCTTTTGTCCGAAATCCAATTCCATTTTATCCCCTTTGATTCTATAATTCCGGAATACAGGAGCCGAATCGGAAACATTTTTTCCATAACTACCGGCCAGGGCAACCAAGGCCAAACGGCGTCCCACCTCTTGCTTATTCTTAGGATGAATGTCATCAGCCAAACCAATATCAATGGTCACAGCCATACCAACTTGGTCAAGTTTTAATGCTTTAGTTTGTGCTTCACGCAAAGCCGCCCATTCGGAATCCGGCTGTATTTCCTTGGATTCCATAAAATTAGCCAATTGTACAAAATAAAAGGGGAAATCACTCCGCCATTGCTGGCGCCAATCCGTAATGAGAGCAGGAAACAAATCCCCATATTGTTCCGGACGGCCTACATTGGCTTCACCTTGATACCATATTACTCCTTTAATGGGAAAAGCAGTCCATGGTTTGACCATCGCATTGAACAGTACCGTAGGATAACTGGAACTTTGAACGGGAGAAACCGGTGCGGGTGGAAACCCTTTTAAAGAAAGTCCGATACGATATTTCCAATCTCCGGCCAAACTGATCCGCTTTCCATCAGCTTCTACATAAAGTTCCTCTGCCTTGCCATGAATACCGCCCTCTCCACCAAAATCAGAAACACGAACAGCAAGAACCGCCTTACCAGCCTTCACTAATTTTGCAGGAATGGTATAAGTACGCGGTGTCATATAACCTGCCCCCCGGGCAATCTCCACCCCATTAAAATAAGTGATGTCTTCATCATCAATCATCCCCAAATTTAACTTTAACGGTTTGCCAATCCATTCTACCGGGATTTCAAAGCTACGACGGAACCATACAACTCCATCAAAATCTTTCAAACCATTCCTTTCCCAGTAACCGGGAAGACACATATCCTGCCATTGTTCTTCTGACAAGTCCGGTGCAATCCAGCAAGGCTTATCTTCCTCCATTCCCTTGTCTTCCTTAGAAAAAAGAGATTGCCACTCGGAGCGCTCTTGATTATAGGCCTTTTCCATACGAACAGGGTCAAAATCCAATTGTTCCATCTTAGCCAACTCCTCATGAAAGCCCAGTACCTGTTTCAATGTTTCATAGCTGGTCCACGCTTCAGCAGGTGTTCCTCCCCATGTACAGTCAATCACTCCTACAGGAACATTTAACTCCTTCCATAATGAACGGGCATAAAAATAAGCGAGCGAAGAGAATTCAGGAATTGTGGCGGAAGAACATTCCTGCCATCCTCCCATCGTAGCCTCCACATCACTCAACGGAGTTACTGAAGTATTTTTCTTCACTTGGAACAAACGGATAGAAGGATAATTCGCCTCCGCTATCTCCTGCTCATAATTCATGACTTTCCCCCAACCCGCAACAGGCATCTCCATATTAGACTGGCCGGAACAAAACCATACCTCTCCCACCATTACATTTTTTAATTGCAATTTCTTACCATCCGTAAATGTCAACGTATAAGGCCCTCCTGCAACAGGAGTAGGCACAGACAAAGTCCAATAACCATCCTTATTCACCGGAGTCACATACACTTCATTATTCCAGCCTGTAGTTACTTTTAAGGTTTTGCCCAATGCCGCCTTACCATGAAAAGTAACCTTCGTATTTTGCTGAAGAACCATATTGTCCGTAAAATAAGCGGGCAAGACCACCTTGGCGTAAGAAATACACGTCAGGCTGAAAAAAGAAAGAAAAAACAAGATGCTTCTCATATAAAATAGTTGTAAATTAACAAGAAAATATATACATACCAGTACTAACAATACGATCACATGGCTTGCCTTCTTGTTATCAGAAAAGAAATAACAAGAAGACAAGCACATTTATTTTCAGTTTATAGTAATTGTTTTCTTAAAGCGTATATCATCTGAGGCGGCTCCTATCTGAATTTCAAAGTCCCCAGGTTCTACCACTTCCTCCATTTTTGCATTATACAGAGCTAATTCTGCGATTGGCAAAGAAAGCTCCACACATTGACTTTCGCCCGGCTTGACCAGAACTTTTTGAAATGCCTTTAACTGTTGGATGGGAGTAGCCACCGTGCTTACCTTATCACGTACATAAAGCTGCACAACCTCCTTGCCATCGCGCCTACCCGTATTCTTGATCGTAACGGATACTTTCAATGTATCACTTGCAACCAATAACGTATCACTCAGTGCACAATCCACATAATCAAACGTAGTATAACTTTTTCCATGTCCAAAGTTCCATAAAGGTTCCGGTTTATCAAAGACATAATGACCTTTAGGTTCTTCAGGAGTACCCGGCTGGTCAAAAGGTTCTTCACGATCTGTCACGAAATGATTATAAAAACAAGGAGTATTACCTGTGCTACGCGGGAAAGATACATTCAACTTACCCGACGGATTCACCTTTCCAAGCAAAATATCTGCCAATGTACATCCTTGCTGCTCACCTGCATACCATTGCACCAACACTGCATCAGCATTTTCTTTCACCCAAGGCATAGCAAGCGGTTTACCCGCAATCAGAACGACAATCATAGGCTTGCCCGTTTTCTTTATCTCCTTCAACAGCTCCTCCTGCACCCCAGGAAGTTCCAATGAGGAAAGATCAAATCCTTCACCTGCCGTAGAATATTTAGGACTTCTTCCCAAATAAGTGCTTCGTGTACCTACCGCCACCACAGCTATATCACTGTTACGGACAACTTCCACAGCTTCGGCAATATGTGATTTGTCCTGGCTCCACCAATCACATCCTTCAGCATGACGGATCATTATTTTATCACCTGCACTTTCCTGCAATCCTTGCAACAAACTGACTGCTTCTTTAGTATCCCCCATCGTCCAAGCGTAATCGCCCAACACGGCTTGATTACTGTTAGGCCCCACCACTGCAACAGACTTGTATTTATTCAAGTCTAAAGGAAGAATATCATTTCTGTTTTCCAATAATACGGCACTCTCGTCAGCCACTTTCTTAGCCAATGCCACCTTTTCAGCATTGCGAACGACCTTCTTCACCAGTTTAGGATCACCATAAGTTTCATCAAATAAGCCCAATTCAAACTTCACCGTCAATATTCTGCGCACGGCCTGATCTATATATGCAACATCAAGCCTTCCCTCCTCAACTTGTTTTTCCAATGTTTCGTAAGTCGAATCAATGTTCAAGTCCACTCCGGCCATTAATGCCATACGCGAAGCCTCCTCACGGCTGCCTGCTGCATGATGAAAAGTCATCAGACGCTCCACCGAACCCCAGTCAGAATAAGTGTATCCTTTAAAGCCCAGTTCTCCCCGAAGAATATCAGTCATATAATAAGAAGAACCTGTAACCGGCACTCCATCATACGCACTGTAACAAGTCATCACCGCCCACGGAGAAGTTTCCCTTATAGCTTTACGGAACGGATAAAGATAGAGACTACGCAATTTACGTTCTCCTCCACTTACTCCCGCACAATTCAAGCCTCCAGACGGAGTGCCATGGGCTACAAAATGCTTGGGCATACAAGTAATTCTGTGTTTTTGATACCCTTTGATAAACGCCACTCCCATTTCCGCTATCAGATAAGGGTCTTCTCCGTATGTTTCTTCAATACGTCCCCAGCGTAACTCGCGGGCAATGTCAAAAACCGGAGAAAGAATTTGATGAATACCTATCGCCTTAGCCTCTTCGCCAGCCGCCTCAGTCATTTGTTGTATTAATTCAGGATTGAAAGTGCTTCCCTGCGCCAAAGCATGAGGAAACAGCGTACAATTATTCTGAATAATACCCTGTATGCCCTCAGCAGAAGTCAACAACGGAATTCCCAAACGAGTCTTAGTACGCATATAATGCTGTAATTCTTTATACATCACGGCGCAATCATAAGCAGACATACTCATTTCATGAGTTGTCCCATAACTTTCCCCCGCGAAGATCCGGTCAATCTCATCCAACTGGCCAGACGCACGATTCTGTAATTGCAATACCTTTTCGTGCAATGTCATTCTAGACATAAGGTCGTCTACACGCTTCTCTATTGGAACCGTCCTGTCTTTATAGAGAGGGGTATCATCTCCAGCCCAAGCTGAAGATGATACACTCATCACTATCCCCATACAGAACAGAATAAATTTATTAGTACACATACTAATCTGAATTATTTGTTATTATAAGGAGTTACCACTAACTTATATTTGTCGCCCTGCAACAAATTCTCATCAAATGTAATGCTCAAATTCTTTGTTTCTCCAGGCATCAACGTAAAATAGTTGTCATTCATCAATGCCGGCAGAATGCGTTCGCCATCCGAAGTACGAACAGCCTGCACATGTACAGCAAAAGCTACTCCCTTAGCCGATTTCGGAAGTGTTATGACCGCTTGTATCTCCGCCTCACCATTCTTACGAATTAACTTGGAAGAAGTTTTCAGTTCAGCTTTTGGCAAAGTATTCAAAGCCGTAAAGTCCAGACGGTCGTTGCCACGCCAGTAATTGTTTTCTGACACGATCTTTCCCGATTTATCTTTCAACGTCAGGCGGATAAAATGTACATCACTCAAACCCTCACTAGGCTGTGTTCCACCCAATACATCAAAGCTCCATAATGAGTAACCAAACCACCAACCTAGTTCAATACCAAACATACGTACATAGCGGGCATCGACTTCAGGGAAAGTAATTACTTCCAAGCCCTCACGTCCCTCAGATGTTTTATAGACCTCCATCCAATTTTCTGCATCGTTAGATACTTGTATCTTATAAGACTTACCGTATGCAGCCTCAAAATTTAATCGCACTCCACCTACAGGCTGTACACTGCCAAGGTCTACATATATCCATTCATTATCTGCTTTTTTAGCCCCCCAGCGAGTATCATCTTTTCCATCCACAACATACGAAGGGTCACCCGTAGAAGTAGAAGAAGCCACGACACGCTTGCCTAATGAAAGATTAGGACGTTCACAATTCAAACCAAGCACAAAACACCGCGCTGTAGTATTGGGATAAGAAGTAACCAACTGACTTTGAGAATAACGCTGTACAGGCTTGCCATCCAAATTATAGATAACAGCTTCGGCGGTCAATCCATCAAAAGTCTGTGTCGTTGTGTTTACAACTTTCACTTCCTCCGTTGCTGGATTCCAATAAATATGCAATGGTTCACAAGCAGATTTACATCCCCAATAAGCTCCTGTCAAATCATAATAATAATCATAAGTTTGCCATACCATAGAGGGATAAGCAGATTGCCCCATCCAAGTCATAATGCCCGAAGCATCTTCCCAAATATGATCCAACCAGCCCTCATACATTGCTTTATTCGATTCCAAATTCACCAATTGAGCTTTCCGACAGAAATCCTCCGCATTTTCAGCCTTACCATATCCTTTATCAATAGAAGCAACATAGTGATCCGGACGAGCATTGCCTGCATTAGAGCCAAAATAATGTTTGTTCCACATCTCGTTACGAGGCCACCAATCAGACTCAGGCATAAATTTTTTAAAGCTTTCAAAAGTAGGCACCACCGCCGTACCTATTTCAGTGCGGAACCCCCAGCCACGTTTTCCATCACCACCCGAAGAAGGATCTGGATAATTTAAGAAATAATAGCGCGAGTCAAAAGCTCCCCAATAACCACTTCCGCTCAAGCCCCCTGTATTAGAACAAGCTTGAAAATAACGGTCACCGCCATCAAATGTTTTAATATTCACATCCATCCACCCCTGAATAGGCTGTTCAGGATAAGCTTCATTATCTCCACACCATACGGCAATACAAGGATGATTGCGTACACGTTTTATCTTTTCTACTACATTATTATTAAATACATTCAAATCATAAGGCAGATTCGGATTGGAATTAATCCAAAAATCGTCCCATACCATAAGTCCATATTTATCACAATATTCGTAGAACTCTTCATCCGTAACCGAACCTAACCAGTTGCGTATCATATTGAAGTTCATCTCTTTATGAAGGCGGATTTTAGTCTCATATTCATTACCACGACACCGAAGCATATATTCAGACATTCCCCAATTAGCTCCTTTCACAAATACACGCATTCCATTGATGGAAAGGTGAAAGACTCCTCCTTCCCAATCATATGTGTACTTCTTGATACCAAATGTCAATTCCTTTGTTTCAGAAACTTCACCATCAGCCAGCACCTCCAGCTTACAAGTATAAAGATTCGGCTCACCATATCCATTGGGCCACCACAATTGGGGACGCGCGATACTGAGTTGTGGGAAATAACGTTTGTCAAATTTCAATGTAGAAAAGCGGTTAGCTTCCACTTCCACCTCTTTCTCGAAAGTTATGTCACCCGGAAGAATCGTACCACGCACTACAAACTTACTTTTCTTTGAAGAATTATTCTTCACTTCCATCTCTACACTCACATCCGCACGTGCATTAGTAGGCAAATCTGTACGTATCCAAGGATCCCGCACTGTAGCTTTTCCCGTATTGGAAAGAAAGACTTTATCAGTAATACCACTATTCAGTCCAGGTACATACGGCATCCAGTCCCAACCACCACTGGAAAGATAAGTAGGGCTTCCCTGATTAGCCAATGGAGTATCTGGCATGTGCACCAACACAGCCAGCACATTTTTGGCATCACGTTTGGCTATTCGGGTCACATCAAAACGCCCACGATGCATAAAACCATCCAAACGTCCCAAGAAAACACCATTCATGTATATATCAGCACGACGATTCACACCATTAAAATTCAGCCATATCAAGTCTTTAGTAAAATCAGCAGGAATATCAAACGTAGTACGATACCAGAAACTACGATCATATTTTTCACGACTCACCTGATGAATATTATCTCCAAAATTAGGATCCTTTTCTAATCCTGCCACCACATACGAGTTAAAAGCTGTTCCAGGCACAACAGCATCTACCCATTTCGAAGCATCAAGCCCCGTACTACACAGCACTGCCCCATCTCCATTCACTTCTGCCTGCGGTTTCAGTTTCCATACAGTTTGCGGATTATCCGAATGTAAATAAATCGTTTGCTGTGCTTGCAGCCCTGTCATACAGGCTGCAAGCGCAAATGATGCTATTATTTTTTTGAATTCTATCATATTTTCTATATGCCTATCGATTAAACCTTCTTTTAATATCCCGGATTCTGATCATCAGGAGTTAATGCTGAGTTATTATTAATTTCAGAATCAGGAATAGGATAACGCATGTGATAGTCTTCAATTGTTCCGGATTCTTTTGCCCAGCGGTTACGTTCTTTTATCAATTTTACAAACTGACCCGTTCTGATAAGATCCATACGTCTCCAACCTTCAAAGCAAAGTTCACGTAAACGCTCATTCAAGATTTCAGTTCTAAATTGTTCCTTAGAGAAGCCAGTCCATTTCTTATCAGCAGGTAAATTCCCTCCCCAAGCACGTGTACGGACATCATTCACTATTTTCATCGCTTCTTCCGTTTTTCCTGTTTCATTCAGACATTCTGCCAAACAAAGCAATACATCAGCAAAACGAATCATCGGATAATTCTTTCCCACACGATAATAGCTTCTATTAGGTACATTAGGAAAATCTGGAGCAAAACGGTCAACACGTCTATCTTCCCATTTCTTTATATGTGGATCCAGTTCATCAATAGCATCTGTAGGAACTGTATATTTCTTTCCATCATACTCCCATTCATAGCGCAAATTGACATTTCTGCGCAAATCGCCTTCTTCCCAAACGCCACCATCTTCTTGCATGCTATACATATAAACAGTAGGCATAATAACATCCCATCCGCCCAAATAGCATTCTTCTGAATAACCGGCCTGTCCTAAGGTTTTGGAACCCATATCCCATTGCCATCCGCTTCTTCCATTATCATTTGGCTCATAATCAATTTCATAAACTGATTCCGGCGAATTGAATTCCAATGTTCCCCATTCATCAAACAAGGTGCCATAGTCAGGTTCCAACGAATAACGTCCATCATTAATTTCTTCAAAATAACCAATAGCTTTCTCAAAATCACGATAGCCGCTTTCTACTTGTGCGTACATGTGAAGCTTTCCCAACATAGCCAGAGCAGAGCCTTTAGTGGCACGCGGACCTGTTTGCCTACCACTAGCCAAATTCTGAGAAGCGTAAGTAAAATCATCAAAAATTTGTCCCCAGACTTCAGGCAATGGTCTTCTTGTGTACTCTATATCAGTCTGTTCAAGAGAAGGGAAATCCACAATAGGTACTTCTCCCCAATGCATAGCCAGCTCAAACATAGACATAGCACGCATAAAACAAGCATTAGCCTTTAATTCTCTGATTTTTTGCATTGTCGCCTCATCTCCTCCTTTTTCTTCCAAACCGGTAAGACCACAAATAGCCAATGAAGAAGTATTGATAATGGGCCACTTACTTTTCCACATTGCTGATATCTTATCAAGCGAGCTATTAAGCTGACCATTGTAATAATCAAATCCAGGCTGGCTGGAATAAGTAATCATTTCTTTAATGCCTTGTTGAGCTTCATCCGTACCAATCATATAGAAAGTAAAACCTTCTCTAGCCACTTTGGAATTACGGAAACTAACATATAGGCCATCTACGGTAGGCTCCAGTCTGTTCAAATCTGAATAAATCTGATTAGCAGTCAAAGCACTTTGCGGTTCCTTATCCAAGAAATCCTGGCAGGAAGTTGTACCTAGCAGGCACAGGGATGAGACTAATAATGTATGTATTGTTTTCATAGATTTCATTTTACATAAACGTTATTGAATTATTTATAAACTGTTCTTTCTTCAGAGAATGCTTAGAAACTTACATTCAAGCCAAATACGAACATCCTTGTAGGAGGATACCAGTCACCGGTTTCCGGATCATATCCTTTATACGGAGTCCAACAAAAGACATTGGAAGCCGTAGTATAGAATCTCACATTATCCAATTTCATTGTATTAACCAATTTCTTAGGAAGTGTATAAGCCAAAGTCATTGTTGACAAACGCAAGTAAGAAGCATCTTGTACGGAAAAGTCCATTTGTCCGGCATTAAACGTATTATAAGAAGGAGCTCCATCATTTCCGTCATGCAACATCGGGCGTGGGAACTTTGCATCCGTATTTTCAGGTGTCCAGCGATCCAGTAAATCCACTGAAGCCAGAGAACGTCCCACACTTCCAACCAATGTTTCATACATGTAGCTCAGTTTCTTTGCACCATAAGAATAATTAAATACAAGATTCAACGAAAGACCCTTCCAACTAAGATCTGTACTGAAACCACCATAAAATTTAGGGTCAGGAGAACCTACTATTACCCGGTCGTATTCATCATTAATCTTTCCATCAGGCTTACCATCAGGACCTGAGACATCCAACGGATACAAATCACCCGGATTCACCTGTCTTCCCTGCCAATCTATTTGATTCAAACGATCCATGTCAGCAACCTGAGCGATGCCACCTGTGCGCCATATATAAATAGTATTACGCGATTCACCCAAGAAAAGGTTACCTTCTTTTTGCAAATTATGATCCCCATCGTATTTCTTGATAAACTGCACTCCATCACCATACAACTTAGTCACCTCATTACGGTCTCTCGAGAAATTAGCAGAAATGTTCCATTCCCAATCCTTGGTTCTTAGCGCATTTATATCTACAGTAAATTCAACACCTTGATTTTTAATTTCACCAATATTCTCTATTGACGTACTAAAGCCTGTTGTTTCTGCCAGATTTCTCGTCAGCAACAAATTATCATTAACGATATGGAAATAGTCTGCTGA
Organism: Phocaeicola sartorii JCM 17136 = DSM 21941; assembly: GCF_000614185.1. GTDB lineage: Bacteria > Bacteroidota > Bacteroidia > Bacteroidales > Bacteroidaceae > Phocaeicola > Phocaeicola sartorii. The sequence continues at coordinate 26,044 of NZ_BAKM01000009.1, forward strand.
CAGTTTAATACGATTATTCAAAAATGCCATATCTACTCCAATATTAAACTGACGCTGCCCTTCCCAAGTAATATCCGATGTACCTCGTTTAGAATCTGGCACATAAGTAGTACTGCCTGTAGAAACGTTCGGTCTATATAAAGTCAAGAAAGCAAAGTTGTCAATTTCCTGGTTACCAACTACACCATATCCAGCACGCAGTTTCAACTGATCAAAAATAGTTTGTTTTTGCATAAAATTTTCTTCAGCAATATTCCATGCAGCAGAAAAAGAAGGGAATAACCCCCATCTATGTCCTTGGGCAAATTTAGAAGAACCATCATAACGGGCTGTTACAGTTAAATAATACTTACTTGCATACGTATAATTAGCACGCAAGAAGTAAGACATCAATGAAGAAGAATAGAAATCAGAACCTAATTGTCTGTCAGCTAGCTTCTCTGATGCTCCAATGTTATGATAACCAAACAAATTAGAATCAAAGCCACGTCCTATAGCGTTGGTGTAATTACGTGAAATATTAGAAGCACTTGTACCTAACACAGCATTGACACGATGAACATCTGCTAAAGTTGTATCATAAGAAACTGTATTGTCCCACTGCCAGGTCACCACATTGTCTCTGTTATGGGAAGCTTGTCCCTTATTAGAATAACGAATCGCCTGTTGAATATCATTGGGTTGATATCTAAATGTTTGCTCATCCAAATAATTCACTGAAAAAGTAGTACGGAAGTTCAATCCTTTAACAGGATTAACATTCAAAAAGTTAGAACTAATGATACGATTTCTTATTCGATCATTTTCAATACGCATAGTACCTAATGGATTAAAGTAGTTTTCATCAACATAGCCACCATAATTCAATGTCAATAAGTCATAATCAATTGGTAACATCGGATTGGCTCCACGGGCTTTATCGAAAACTTCATCACCATCACCAAGCTGTGATTCAGTACGTACATACGAAGTATTGGTTCCTACTTTTAACCAAGGCTTAACATTATATTCCGCATTAATACGGCCTGAAATATTCTTATTATTCAAATTTCTCACCATACCTTGTTGATTGGCATAATTCAAACTAAGGAAGAAAGAGCCTTTTTCACTTCCACCTGAAAAACTCAATGAATGATTATGCTCAATAGCGTTACGTGTCACCTCATCCATCCAATCATAGTCTTGAAAAGAAGGGTCATTATAAGCATCTATTTCATATTGGCCAAATACATAGCCACCGCCCCCTAATGGATTATAAGGAGTCATAATACGATTTTGCAGATTTGCATTAATCTCAGCTTCTGTTGCATTGGGATGACGAGCCGCAAAGCTATTCATGGCAGCATCTCTACGAAGTTCAAACAATTGCTTAGAGTTCATCGTCTCGGGCATATTGGCATACGAGCGAACGCCAATCCATCCATCATAACTCACCTTACCTTCTCCCTTAGCACCTTTCTTGGTTGTAATCAAACACCATTTGCCGCACGTGATCCATACAATGCTGTAGCCGATGCATCTTTCAATACTTCAATAGAAGAGACATCATTCAGATTAACAGAATTAAAACCGCCACCATAATTATCCATCACCAAACCGTCCACTACATAAATCGGATCAGTAGAACCGTTAATCGTATTGATACCTCTTACCTTAATAGAAGAGTTATCACCTGGTTTTGCTGCCGTATTAATCAACACACCAGCCACACGTCCTTGTAACGCTTGATTAATATCAGTCACCGGTTTTTCTTTCAATACCTCAGAACTAACACTGCCTACAGCTCCTGTCAAATCACTCTTCTTCATCGAAGTACCTACAACAACCACTTCGTCTAATGTTTCAGTATCTTCCGCCATCACCACTTTGACAGGTTGGTTACCCATCACTTTTACATCTTGGGCAACATATCCTATATAAGAAATATGTAATGTTCCCCCTTCTGAACTGATAATGTAAATTTACCATCAAAATCGGTAATAGTCCCATTGGTTGTACCTTTTACCACTACACTTGCACCAATGATAGGTTCGGATGTAACATCCACCACCTGTCCTGTAACCGTTATGTTCTGTGCCAACATATTGCAGCAACAAAACATGATAAGGATTAAATTAATAAGCCTAATTCTTTTCATAATTTGTAAATTTAAGTACGATTTAAAGTTTATATTGGTTTATTCTTCCATTTTGAAAATTGCGACATCACATGCAGGAACCGTTACTTCCAGGTTAGTCTTAGCAGTACTTTCAATGCCACTCCATAATTCTTTCAACTTATATTCCTTTGACGAATCCAACCCCAGACGCTCTAAAGCTGTAGTCATCTTCAACTCTTGATCCATATAGTTGAACACCGCATAATAAGCCTTACCATCCTTATCCATGCGTACAAACTGATTTTCTGACTTTTCACCATTCCCATCTACAGGATGAAAAGATTCCCCATTGGCTATGGCATTGATCTCGGCATTCGTCAAATATTTCATCGCCTTCTCTTTCACCTCTTTAGAACCGCCTTTGCTGAAATCATCTCCAGCAATGAAAATTCCAGTGATAACCCCCGAAGTGACACGCGCTCTGTTCTCACCATCTGTAGCATCGCGCAATACAATATGGTCAGGATCATTAAACAGATAGACCTTATCCTGCCACCAACCGTATGAAAGTGCATTCAAGGTATATTCGGTATCCTTCATCTTATTCCATGCATCACAAGCAATTCTTCTGGACTGAGCATAATGAGCAGGAAAAACAGGAGAAATAGAAAGATTGATATACATATCACCAAAATATTTGTCAAGCAATTGCATTCCATAATTGTATCCCTGAATACCTGTTTGTATTTCCGGATTATACCATTTGTCGGCTTCCATTGCTCCATGTGTCATAAAGTCCATTTTCACATATTCAAAGCCGGCCCGATGGAATAGCTCCGATGTATGCTTCATCATAGCCTCAATAGCCGGATGGGTAGGATCAACAGCATAAGCTCCGTCTAATTCCTGCGGTTTTCCATTTGCATAGAGATACACATCTTTATATTTATATCCCGGCATTTCTTTTATTTCACGTTCAGGATTTTTGGCCCAATCAGTAAACGGAGTCCAATAAACGCCGGCGACCTGACCGTTTGCCTTACATCTATCCACAAAAGCTTTCAACTCCTCTTCTGAAAAGCTATTCCAGCCAGAATCCAAACCTGTATAGACCAGATTATCCGAATTCACAAAATGATGGGACTGCAAATTCTCTTTATAAAAATCAGAAACTTCCAACGCTTTCGGATAGGTCAGATTAAATTGTAACGCTCCCCAGCTGTTCCAGCCAAAAGGAACAGCTTTATCCCAAGCCTTGGGAGGAGCAATCACAGCATTAGCCTGAGCGTATTCTTCCATACCTTCACGCCAGTCTTTAAAAAATCCTACTAAAATTTTAGGTGACTTGATTTTCGTACCTTTCAATGCACCGTGAGGTTTCGAATCACGTGTTGTCTTATCGGCAACACCGCCATAACATACCAACGAACCTACATTATATATATTACCTTTACCTATTGTTATACCTGTTTTCCAAGAATCATGTTCTACAGAACCTACCACCACAGCTTCACGGTCATCATTATTAAATATGGCAGTAACTTCATAACTAGTCAGTTCTGTAAATGTGAGCGGATGAGATTGATATCTGATCCAACAGTCATTATCAAAAGGGATGAAAAGCGCACGATTATTTTCTCCCTGGTTCAATACTTCAGGCATTTGGTCCACATTGACCGGTGCCATATAATTCGAGGCTATTTCAGTCGTACTCTCCAAAGTGAAATCTGTCAGCACATAATCCTTTGCCGGATATACATAAAAAGATTGAACCAGTGCAGGCAGATTATTCCCGGTATAAGTCACCTCATAATGATATCCTTCTCCAAAATGATCATTGATTTTTTTGGTAGAAACATGATGCTTTGCATAATCACGGGTAGAAACAACACTGTCGGCCAGCTTATAAGATGCATATACATTATCATAAATAAGCTTAGAGCCTTTGCTGATATCAATACCATTAGCGTGAGCATCGTACTCCAAAGACCATTCACCGACATTCAGATTTGCACTTTCAGCGCACCCGGACAAAATAAGACCGGAAACGCCCAATGCAGAAACACAGAGAAACAATGATTTTAAAGTTAACCAATTATTCTTCATAATATTATTAGTTTGTCAAAGAGATAAATTTACTTAAGGTCTGCTTTACTGTCCGGAATTCTTTTCCTTTCAAGCATGGTCAAAAGTAGGCATATCTTGACAACCTGTTAATATACAAACGCTGCAATAAATAGGATTTTTGCAGCAATGACGCATCCACACCCGCAGAATCCGCAAATGCATCATTTTTTGCTGCATTTCTTTCAATCAGAGATTCTCCGTCAGATCTATTTTAACTTTTTCCTTGGATGTTTGATACTGTTTCTCAAACTCTTTCGGGGTCATTCCGAATTGTTTCAGGAATAATTTGCTGAAGTAAGATGAAGAGTTTATTCCTACCATATAACAGATATCCCCAATACGATACTTACCTTCCTGAATCAATTCGGCCGCTTTTTTCAAACGGATCAACCGGATAAAATCTATGGGTGAAAGATTGAATAGAATCTTTATTTTCCTCAACAAGCTGGAACGGCTCATACATAAGATATCAGCCATACGTTCCACATTGAAATTTTCATCCGAGATATTCTCTTGAATCACATTGATCACTTTATTCATAAACTCCTCATCCGCCTTGTTCATCTGCATATTATGCACAGGGAAAAAAGGACGTTTGGAGAATGCCTCACGCTCTTTCCTTCGATTACTGAGTAAAGACAAAATCTGAGTCTTCAAATAATTGAAAGAAAAAGGCTTTTCCACATAAGCTTCCGCTCCTATCTTCAATCCGTTAATCTTACTCTCCAAATCGTTCTTGGCAGTAAGGAAAATAACCGGAATATGGCACAAATCAATATCCGCCTTTATTTCCTTACATAATTCATAGCCATTCATCACCGGCATCATTATATCACTGATGACCAAATCTATGTGATTACTACGTAAAACCTCCAACGCTTTCTGTCCATTCACAGCGGTTTCTACTGTAAACAAGGCTTCCAATCGTTCAAAAATAAAAGATCTCATACTTTCATTGTCCTCTACTAACAATAAAGTATAACCTTTCATCTGGTCTGTTTCTGTTGATGTTTCCTCATCCAATACTTCAATATTTTGCTCCACAACCTTCTCTATTTGCTGCCTTACTTCCTCTTTATTCAAAGGAATGGTCAAAACAAATGTATTCTCCGGTTGTTCTATATCCAAATAAAGCCTGCCTTTATGCAAAGTAGCCAGCGAACGAGCTAAAGGTAATCCTATGCCTACTCCCATCCGAGCTGCATCCTTCTTCTTCTCCAACTGATAAAAGGGTTCAAAAATCTGCTGGCTGGAGGATTCAGGGATCTTTTCTCCGTCACTGACAACACGAACAGTAAAATCTACTTCATCTTGGGATAAATCTATTGTAATAGTATGACGGGCATATTTCAAAGCATTATTCAACAAATTGCTCAATACTTTTGTAATGGCCTCCTTATCTATGGCAGCCATAATTCTTTCTTGGGGAATATGCTGCAATAATTCTTTCTGCTTTTGCAGAATAGTAGGCTCAAAACGAGCAATCGTTTCATTCAACAATGCCGTTACATCAACCGTTTCAAATTTCAGCTCAAATTTACTCGCTCCTATTTTCTGAAAATCAAGCAACTGTCCGGTCAGATCCAATAATCTCTTGGTATTCTGCCCGATTACTTTCAAATTCTTGTTCAATTTCTGGTCCTTGATATCCATTTCCTCAATAGCTTCCAACGGACCATTAATCAATGTCAAGGGCGTGCGCACCTCATGAGCTATTTCAGTAAAGAAACTGACTTTTGATTCATAGAGTTCTTTCTCCTTCTCAATTTCAAATAATTTCTGCTTTTCTTCCATCTGTTTCTCCTTACGTCTTTTATACCAGAAGAACCAACAAAGTACGACACAGATTCCCCATATAATGTACAGAAAATAAGCCCAAACAGACTGCCACCAAGGAGGCAGGATAACAATAGATAAAGAACGGGTAGCATAGGGACCTTCCTTGACACTATTGGTAGCCCGAACTTGCAAAGTATAATTTCCCGGAGGCAATTTTGCATAAGAAATATTCTGATTACTTGCCGCCCTGATCCAATCTTTATCCAACGGAACCAATTTATAATAGTATTGATTGGACTCCGTAGTGGAATAACTTAATAAAGCAACATCAAAACTAATATTTGACTGATCATAAGGCAACACGATCTCGTCCGTATGTTCTATACACTTTTTCAAAGGAGAATTAGGAGTATGAACCGTTATCTCCTGATTGTAAATACTAAATTTTGAGATATAAACAGGTGGCAAGAAATTAATTTTTTCCGAAGAATCAGGATCAAAGGCAATCAGTCCGTCTATACCGCCAAAATAAAACTTACCATCCTCCCCCTTCAAAGCTGACTTATAATTAAACTGGTTCCCTAATAAACCATCCTTAGTAGTATATACCCGCACGTCTTTCGATTCCGGGTTAAACCTGACCAGCCCCCGATTTGTCCCGAACCATAAATTTGATTGCTCATCTTCCAATATCTTATAAGCCACATCATCCGGCAAACCGTCTTTAATGGAAAAAGAGGTAAAATCATCCGTTTGAGAATTGTAACGACAAATTCCACCACGATCAGTGGAAATCCAAATCCGCCCTTTACTATCCTGCATTACCGAACTGACAGAATTGGATCCCAATGTATTCTCCTTACCTTCCTCATAAGTATATTTTTTAAAGATATTCTTTCCCGGATCATGCTTCCATAACCCGCTTCCCATGGAAGCGAACCATATCATTCCATCCTTATCTTGAAATGCATCGAAAATCCAATCAAAACCCACTTCTTCCACCTTTTCAAAATGAAAACTTGCAGGAGCCGCTTTATAAAGTCCCCAACCTGTGCCAATCCACTTATATCCTGCCTCATCTATAAAGAAAGTATAAACACTTCCTTCTCCTATATTCAACTCCTCTGGAGTATAATGACAAACTTTATTCTCAGGTAACTGAATCACATCCAATCCTTGCTTGAACAAGCCGCAAAACAGTTGGTTTCCTTTAACAAACATCCCCAAAGTAACCATGTGACTCCCTTTATCACCATCCACCGGATGCAATCGGTTTACCTGCCCGGAAGCAATATCCAATATATTAATTCCGTCGTCTTCAGTTCCAACCCATATATTGCCCTTATTATCAGAAGCTAGTTCCCTTATCCGTTTTGTAGTCAACGAACGTCCGTCACTTCCTGGTACATATTTATCAAATAACAAGTCATGATGAGGCAGATAATTCACCCCACCAAACATGGTTCCTAACCAAATTCCATCTTCACGATCCCGATAAATAGTATAAATAATCTTATCCGACAAGCTGAACGGACGCATCAAGTCTTGTTTCAAATGAACTATTTTATTCTTTTTTTCATTTACCACAAACAAACCTTCATAAGTTCCCACCCACAGTTCATCGTCAAAACAAGCCACATTACGTACAAATGTATGGTCAGCTTCCGGTATGTCTATTTTTACCAACTGATTCGTACTGGGATTATATTTCATCAATTCCCCTTCATGAACAGCCATTGCAATCCAATCGCCATAATTACAAATAAAATTAATATTCTTTCCTTTTAATGAATACCCGGTTTTATCAACACAATATTGTTCAAATCTATCCGTACTCCCATTATATCGGAAAAGTCCGACTCCCCATGTACCAACCAGACCTCTCCATCAGGACGCACCAGAATACACTCCGGAGCTTCTGTCTTAAAATGCTCTTTGTTGGTGACTTCATAAAAATAAAGTTTCTCATTCCTATAGCGAAAAACTCCCTGATCAGGAATTACAATCCAAATATTGCCTATAGAATCCGCTACAATATCAGATACCCAATTATTCATATTCACCCCTTCTTCCGTCTCCTGATTCATGAACGTGAATATATCCGAAGTCGGATTATAACGATAAACTCCTCTATCCGTCCCGACCCATAACTGACGTTCCTTATCTTCAAATAATGCAGAGATATTATGATTTCCCGTACCGGCCACATAGTCATCACAATCCATCTGCACAATAGAAGTTCCGTCAAAACGGTTCAAACCATTCTTTGTACCAAACCACATAAACCCGTAACTATCCTGAATAATAGCTTTCACATTACTTTGTGACAGCCCATTCTCACCCGTTATATGAGAAAAATAAAAATTGGACAATCCCCTATCAACAGCCTGTAATGTAAATACAACATACAAACAACATATAATGAGCCAAGTCTTTTTCATAGTTTGCTTGAAATTTTAGTCAAAGATAGAAAAAAAAAGGATAAATAATACCAATATAAAAGAAATAGAGGGTCACCCCTCTATTTCTTTTCACGAATAACCATTACAAATTCCCCCATTCTTTTCTTTCATACAGCACACAAATTACGATGGATTTGTCCACCTTGATGGTTAATATCCAATTCTCGCACCTTATCCAAAAAATCAATGGCTTTTCCCATCTCACGCAATCCCAAATAACCCAATCCCATCACATAATTGCAATGAATGCGGTTACGTTTATCCAAGTCGTCTTTCCAAATAGCCAGATCAGGCAGAGAAACAGCAAAATAATCAATCCGGCAGTGGTCAAACAAATGCTTCTCACCATGCTTTATCAATTTGTTAAAGCAGCTACGTGCCTTATCCTCTCTGCCCAATGCACGCCATGCCAGACCTTGATAGAAAATCTTATCGGGTTGTTGGTCATTGTAGAAGAAAGCCTGTTGTGGTTCTGAAGAACCAATGGTCGCTTTGGTAAAACAATCTATCGCTTGTTGCTCATTTCCCAAGCCACGAAGCGCCTCGCCTTTATAATACCAGATATCATTCTCCTCAGCATTTGCCAATTTTCCCTCACCTAAATTAACCGGATAAACATCCGTCTCATTTAAAAGGGCTAAAGCATCGGCATAGCGTTTTTCACTTAAAGCAATCTTTGCTAATTCTACACGACACAATACATATTGTCCGGTGATTTTTCCTTCTCCTCCTTCCCATGGATGGAAATTACGCGCGGCAATCAATTCTTTTGCTTCAGCATAGCGGCCTGATTGATTATACAAAGTGATACGTTCAATGGAAAGATCATCACGCTGCTCTACTTCGGGCAGATGTGCTTCCAAAAAAGCCAAACGTTCACTATGCGGCCGCCCTAAACGTTTATAAAGTTGATCCAACTCCATTAATATACGAGAATCGTGCTCATCCAATGCATAAGCTTTTTCCAAAGTTTCCAAGGCTTTCTGCTTGTCATCGCGTTTATTATAATAAGCCAACGACAAATTACGCCATACGGTGGGATATGCCGGATTTATGGCCGCAGAATGTTCCCAACAGGCAATGGCATTGTCATACTGACGGTTAGCATACCAGAAATTACCTAAACTATATGCCGCTTTTGCCCCATGAATATTCAGACGTAAGGCATCTTGAAGAATCAATACTTCTTCTATACGATTCGGGAAACAATATGAATGATTCTCTTTTTCTGCCCGCTGATAATATTCCAATGCTTTACTCTCATCTCCCTTACAGGTATGGAAATATCCCATTGCATAATAAACGACAGGATATATTTCTGTAGTTCCGGTGACATGGCATTCCAGTAAAGATAGAGCTTCCTCATACAATCCGGCAGCAGCAAAATCCAATGCGTATTCTATATATCCGTGTGCCCAACCACGCATCAACTCTTTCATTTCCTCCAATACTTTCACATCCCGGGTTAACAGATAATGTTCAAAACGACATCCCATATTAAAACGATCTATCTGCAATGATTCGGATACGAGTGCCAAAGCTTCCTCTTTACGTCCCAACTTGCGCAGAATGGAAGTTTTCAACTGACGCGCCTTGTGATTATGCCAATTGCGAATCAATGAACGGTCTATCTTATCCAGAGCACTTTCATACTTTCCTTTACGAGTGTCAAGCTGCGCCAGAGCATAATAAGCCGCATCCTGCCAAGCAGCATTCCATGCCGACTTGAAAAAAGCATCATAAGCCTCCTCCCACTTCTGTTGCATCATACAACTCCAGCCCAAATTATAATAAGGTTCACCGTCATAAGGATTCGGATTACGTTCTGTCAAGGTTTCCACCGCTTTCCGGAAATAACTTTCCGCCATTGCAAATTGTCCTTTACGCATCAACAGTAGTCCTACTGCATTGTTGCAACGTACATCTCCCGGCTCACGTCTTAACGCTTCCTTATAATAATCCATCGGATTATAAGTGGCATGCCGATATTGTTCCAAATGTAATCCTGTCAAAAACAATTGCTCGATGGAAGCAATATCCTGAGGATCTTTAGCAGCCTTGGCAGGATCAGGAATCGGTTTGATTTCCGGTTTATCCGCCTGATAGGAAAGCAAAACGGCACCTTCTTTATCACGAACCTCCGCACATACGTCCTCTTCTTTTAGCCCTTCCGCCGCAAAAGTCGTAACAAACGGCTCTGATGGTGAAACCTGTGTAGTTCTGTCCAATAAGACAGTTCCTTTTATATCCTTCACTATAATGCGTACCCCACTATTCACTCCCGTAGTATAAAGTAGCAGACGAGCTTTACCTTCTTTTATCTCCAAATTCAACAAAGCATCTTTAGTTGCGTTTTTCACATATCCCACCTCACTGTAAGGCATAAAATACTGTACCCATGATTTTTCTTCGTAGGGTTGCAACCAAGTGAAATCCGGCTGATTGTCTGTGTACATACCGGTCATCAGTTCAATATAAGGGCCGTCCTCATCAGTCAGATTACGATCCCAAGCCTTACCGAAATCACCATTTCCCCATGTCCATTGTTTCTTTCCCGGAGAAACATGATGATCGGCCACGTGCAGAAGTCCCCCACGAACATCTTCTTCATAGCCACCCACAAAATCATATTTAGACTTGATAGCCATATATGATGTAGGAACCGGAATATTCTTATATTTAGAGATATCCACACCAGCAGAATAATCCTGCTTATAATAAACCCCTGTAGCAATAGGGAAAGAAGAGACATCGCGCTTGCCGTGATCGAACACCGCATTCACATCAGGCGGGAATACCGAATGATAATGGTCATTGACCACCACTGCAGGGTTGGCCCACCACAAGAAAGTCTGAGGGAAAGACGTACGATTATAAATCTTCACTTTAATTTCTATATAAGCCTTGCCCGGATAAAGCGTAAATCCCTGCATACCTTTAGTACGAAACATTCTCTCCACTTCATTGCACCATATTGTCTTACTGCCATCCGCATTTTCCTCTATCAAGAAATCAGTAGGCAAAAAAGTAGAAGGACGGTGATGCTGAGGCCAGTTAAATTCGATTCCTCCAGAAATCCAAGGTCCTGTCAATCCCACCAATGCCGGTTTCACCACTTGGTTATAATAAACAAAGTGACGTTTCTTCACCTTATCATAAGCCATGTGTATACGTCCTCCCAACTCGGGAAGCACCATCACCTTAATGTATTCATTCTCGATAAACAACGCATGATATTTCTTGTCTGCTTTCTTATCTGAAATCTTCTCGACTACCGGATAAGGATAAACAGCTCCACAACTTCCCTGATAAACTCTCTTTTCAAGAAAAATAGGATTCTTCTCTTCCTCTCCTATCTCATAAGTAGGAAGCATAATATCTTCCTCCCATGCACGCACCTCACTGCCATGAACGGTACTTTGAATTAAATATTGAGTTATTTTTTCCATAATAAATGATTGTTATTTCACTAATTCCTTTTCTATTTCCTCCAGACTCTTTCCTTTGGTCTCCGGCAAACGGAATACAACAAATATTCCCCCACTCAGGCAAATCAGCCATACAGCCAGAATGTCCCGGCAGCTCCCAAACCACTATTCAACATCGGGAAAGTATAGGTCAGTATAAAGCAGGCCGCCCACAAAGCGAAAGTACAAACAGACATGGCAACTCCACGAATACGGTTCGGGAAAATCTCAGAGATAATGACCCACATCACTGTAGCCAAAGTCATGGCATAACAGGCAATAGCCATCACAACAATAATCAACAGCACAACTCCTGTGATATGAAAATAATAAGCGGCTCCCATAAAGGCATAAATTACTGCCAGTCCAAATGATCCGATCAGTGTCAACGCCTTACGTCCCCAACGGTCTACCACAAACATGGCTAGAATAGTAAATATGACATTTGTAATACCGGTCACCACAATATTCATCAAGACATCAGACACGCCATAACCTGCCGCCATAAATATTTCCTGTGCATAGTTGAAAATAACATTAATACCACACCATTGCTGCAAAATAGCCATGACAACACCTATAGTCAACACTTTATACATAGCAGGATTCAATAATTGACGAAAACCTCCTTCTTGCGTCTGACAGGCTGAAGCCGCTTCTATGGCCGCCAACTCAGTAACAGCATATTCCTTTCCTCCCATACGAGTAAACACCTTGAGTGCAGCCTCCCGCTTTCCCGAAGAGGCTAACCAACGAGGACTCTCCGGTAATATAAAACTAAAAACAAAGAACAAGGCGGCCGGGACAGTCATTGCCCAAAACATCCAGCGCCATCCCATCTGTCCGTTCCATGATTCACGGATCATTTCATGAGTAGCTCCTAATGCCACAGGCTCGGCTATCTGCCAATTAACAATCTGAGAAGTCAAGATACCTAACACTACCGTCAACTGATTGATGGACACAAACCGTCCCCGCAAATGTGCCGGAGCTATTTCTGCTATATACATAGGTGACAAACTGGAAGCAATCCCAATGGCAAAGCCCCCCACCAAACGAAATACATTAAAGAAAGTAAAAGAATGCACCGCCCCTGTACCGACAGCCGTACAGATAAATAATCCTGCCGCCAAAATCAAAATCGGCTTACGTCCCAAACGGTCACTCAGCTTACCGGCACTTAGCGCCCCAAACAAACAACCAATCAAGGCACTGCTCATAGCCCATCCCTGCATAACAGGGTTACCAGCTATACCAAAATATTGTTCATAAAAAGGTTTTGCTCCTCCGATCACTACCCAGTCATATCCAAACAGGAAACCTCCCATAGCAGAAATCAAAGCAATAAGAAATAGATAAAAATTAGATTGTGTTTTCATGAATATCATATATTAGTTATTTTTATGATGCAAAGTAACAAGGATTCAAGGACTTAAAGAATAGAAAAAATTACTGAGGATATGGACAATATTACTATTTCATTACTTTGCTGGTTGCCTTATCATAAAACGAGGACTACACCTCAATATACTGAGATGTAATCCTCAATCAAGCTATGCAAAGCAACCTGTTTTTTACAACAATTCCAGCAAATCTCCACGTTTCATTTCCACTGTTATCAAACCTTTTGCATCAGGATTTGCAATTGCCTCCTTACTATTTAAAAGCACTCTATATTTTTTCCCTTGAGGAATTTTCACTTTTAAAACCTGATCAGCAGTAGCTTTTAAAGAAGCTTTATTAATGACAGTATTCGTCCACTCAGCAGTCGCTTCAGCTCCTCCCTTTAAACATAGACCTTTAAAACCACCATCTTTCCATTCAATAGGCAAACAAGGTAAGAATTCTACATAACCCTCATGATTCTGTATTAGCATTTCTGCCATACCAGCTGTACCGGCGGGATTCCCGTCAAACGAATAAATATCACCTTCCGCCCCAGCAATGCCACCTGGAGATACAGTCATTAAATTCTCACGTGAAAGCTTGCCCTGCAATAATTGAACACTCTTATATGCTTCCTGTGCATCTTTCAAGCGGGCATACATACAAATCATATTGGCACGACTCCACTCTGTATCTTCCAGTTCTCGGCAGACAAACGATTCTCGATGGTCTTGCGGGCAGCTTCCGCCAATTCGGGAGTCTTCTCCAAAGTGATTTGGGAGAAAGGATAGAGTGCCAGCAGGTGGGAAGTGTGACGATGGTTGGGATGAGCTTCCTCGAAATCTTCAAACCATTCACGAATGGCACCATTGGCACGCAACTGGATGGGAGGAAGTTGGGCGATGGCAGTACGCAGGCTATCGGCAAACTCGCGGTCGGTATTCAATATCTCTGAAGCCTGAACACAATTCGACAAGATCTCGTAGGCCAGTTCACGGTCACAGGCAGGCATCATGGAGGCAACCATTTCCTCACCGCCTGCTGTACGGAACCAGTTTTCGGGTGAGATGCTCGGCCCTGTCATCAGATAACCACTCTTCGGGTCTTTTGCCAAGAAATCCAGGATGAACTGTGCATTACCTTTCAAAAGCGGATAGGCCATTTCGGCCAGATATTGCTTGTCCTGTGTAAATTCATATTGTGTCCACAGATGGGAAGCTATCCATGAGCTTGCCATCGGGAACAGTCCCCAAATAATGGTACTGGAGGCGGGAGTATATCCCCAGACATTGGCTGTAGTGTGAGCAGTCCAGCCTTTACATCCATAGACCACTTCGGCTGTCTTCGCACCGTGATGCGCCAAATCCTTAATATAGGTAAACAGAGGGGCATTACATTCGGCAAGATTGCGACATTGGCTGCCCAATAATTCTGTTCAGTATTGATATCCAGATGATAGTCATTGGTCCAGCCCATGTTGCACGCCTTGTTATCATTGAAAAAACCCTGCAAGGCAATGGGCAATGGAGAGTTTTCGCGGGAACTGGCAATGGTGAGGTAACGGCCATATTGGAAGAACAAGGCATCCAGACCAGTATCAGTCTTGCCTTCCTTCACTTGTTTCCAACGGACATCCGTAGCAACGCGCGGTTAGCGTCTTGCCCGAAATGAATAGAGACACGATTGTACAACGTGTTATAATCCTTTATATGCGCCTGCTTCAATTCATCATAAGATTTAGCTGCAGCCTTCTTCACGCCATCAGCACAAAGAGTCTTGTAATCAGGACTTTTATAATCGGTACGCACATCGACAATCAAAGTCACAGCATCAGCTTCTTTTATACCTACTCCAGACTGTTCCATCTTTACCTCTCCATTATCAGCCAGAACGGCTATTCTTCCTTCAAAACAGACTCCGCCCGGACCATGCAAGGGAAAATCTACTTTCCCGGTAAATACCAATTGGTTATCTTCTACAGAAAGGTCGGCTTGACGCATCAAATCCAATCCCATATTCATAGTAATGGACTTTTGCTTATCAGCGGTCAAGCGGAGTACGAGAACATTATCCGGGTTTGTAGCAAAATACTCACGTTTATAGTTCACACCACCGGAGTTGAAAGAAACGCTGCTGACAGCCTCATCCAAGCTTAACGAACGACGGTAGCCGGTCACTTTACCTTCGGGGTAAATGAATTGCATCTTCAAATCTCCAATGGGAAGATGAGTTCCGAAAGAAGTCTGGTTGCCATGAAGATTATCTCCGGCTATACGGTTTCCTTCCGATAGTTTTCCCTCAAAGAACAACTTTCTGAGCTGGTTCATTTTCTCTCGTCCGAAAGGTATGTTCTGGTTCTCATTGTACTGGCCGGACCACATTGTCGATTCATTCAACGCCAGTTTCTCTTCCTCTATCCCACCATAAGTCATAGCTCCCAAGCGTCCATTACCAATAGGTAAAGATTCCATCCAAACTTCTGCCGGCTGGGCATACCATAATTCTGTAGTTTCACAGGAATCAGTCGCACTCTGGCATCCGGAAAGCGCCAAAGCCATTGCTCCCAAATAAGTCTTAAAATGTTTCATATTTTTCATGATTAATAGTTTCTTCCAAGGCAAAAGTAAACATACCTCTCCCATCAGGTAGAGAATATTTCGCCATTTTTAGGCTCTTTTGCTTCAATTACAGCCTATAAAAGGAGGATTCAGTGCTTAGGATCTTTTCCCAGCACAAATTCCAGAACGCCACCCTTTGTTATCTCTTCATGGGTAATCCAAAGACGGTTCAAAGGCTTTCCATTCAAGGAAACAGACTGGATATATACATTCTCCGGAGAATTATGATGTGCTATGATCGTAAATGTCCTTCCTTTATAATATCGATTATCTAAAGATAAAATAACTTTACGGAACACAGGACTTGTCAGTTCATAACGGTTGTTGCCGGGACAAATAGGATGGAATCCCATAGCCGCCAGAATATACCAGGCAGACATCTGTCCCACATCCTCATTTCCACACAATCCGTTCACTGTATCACCGTATGCATTCCGGCAGATACGCCGTGTCCAATATTGGGTGAGCCACGGACGCGAAGTATAGTTCAACATGAAAGGTACCTGATGATCAGGCTCGTTAGGATGATTATAGTAATCCCCCCACATGAAACGTTCATCTGCTCCCTCGAAGAATGCTACCAATTCCCGTTCAAAGTACTCTTTTCCCATAAGAGAAATCAATCCTTCCAGATCATGCGGGACAAACCAGCCCTGCTGATAATTATTACTTTCTATACAACCTTGCCAATGTACATTCCGCCCCTTCCACGGCATCCAGCTACCATCTGCCGAACGTGCACGGAACCATTTCACACTATCACACCATACCTGATGATAAGATTGTGCCTTCCTCTCAAATGCCACAGCTTCCTGTTCCCTTCCCCTATCACGAAGCATAGTGCTGACACACCAGTCCGTATAAGCATACTCCAACGTTTTCGAAAGATCATCCGGCGTATATCCCTGCTCATTATTGCCAAATGTGCGGACTGTGTTCAAAGAATATTCCAAAGCTTTCCGGGTATCATAATTCCGGATACCTTTATTGTAAGCATCCGCCACCACCGATACGGCCGGATTACCCACCATACAACCCGAATAGGCATTCAAGAATTCCCAACGTGGAAAATATTTCTTACCGCTCAGTTCCGCCAGTTGAATCAATGAGTTTATTTCATCGTCCACCAGCCGGGGATTGATAATGGTCTGTAAAGGAAACTGGCTACGGAATACATCCCAGCCGCTGAAAATAGTACGATAGATAAAATTATCCGCATAATGCACCTTGCCATCCGCCCCCGGATAGGCGCCGTCCACATCCGAGAAACAACGCGGATCTATCATAGTGTGATATAAAGATGTATAGAAAATAGTCTTATCCTTTTCCTCTCCTTCCACCTGTACACCCGAGAGAGCCTCATTCCACTGCCTGCGGGCACGCTGACGCACTCCATCAAAATTCCAATCGGAAATATCGCTTTGCAGATTCTTTCGCGCACCCTCCATGCTGACAAACGAGATGCCGCATTTCAACAAAGCCTGCTCCCCTTCACGAGTGGAGAACTCAGTATAAAAGCCTAGATGTTTCCCTTGAGCTATCTTTTTCCGGGGAAATACATGAGCATTCTTGATATATTCATGGTAAGCCGGATCATCATTGGAAGCATTCTTACGTTCCACTCCCTCGGGGATATCCGCACTCCATACGCCAAAATTTTTCAAAGGACGGTCAAAGCAGCAATAGAAATAAGCTGTATAGTTACCTTGTCCTGCCCCATCTCCCCAACCGCCACCATCGGGGGTACATTTCATCCAACCTTTAATGGTATAATCGTCCTCCACTTCTACATATTGTTCAGTAGAAGTACCACCGATACGGCGTGCCAAATCTATCTGTATGCGGGAAACCTCAGACTGAGGATAGGTAAAACGCATCATTCCCGAACGGGAAGCCGCTGCCAATTCCACCTGAATACCATAATCATCCAGCATCACAGAATAACCGTCCACCTTCGCCACCTCACGGTCATGAGAGTAACGGGAACGGTAACCGCTTTCGGGATTTTCTTCCGTACCTTTGAACGTATGCAGTTCTCCCGTGGTAGGCATAACCAGGAAATTACCCAAATCGCCATACCAACCGATGCCGCTCATGTGGGTGAAGCTGAATCCTTCGATGGTAGAATGATGCCAGGAATACCCGGGGCCGTTATCTCCTCCGGTCTTTGTATCGGGACTCAATTGCACCAGGCCGAAAGGAGTGCACACACCGGGAAATGTTTTTCCCAGTCCGTGATCGGAGCCGGCCATCTCATCAGCGGTGGTTGCTCCGATGATCGGGTTGACATAGTCTACAGGGGCCTTTTGAGCCCAGGCATTTACAATATTCAAACTAATGAACAATAAACATACAGATATCGGTCTTTTCATAAAATAATCAAACTAAAGGACAACAAACCATTCATTATTTTCGCGGTGTGGCACTCATTACAAACTCCAGCGTTCCGCCATTCATAATATCCTGATGGGTAATATAATTCTTTGTATATTTCTTACCATTCAGTTTCATGGAACGGATATAAATCTCATTGTGCTTTTTACGTGGGGCTTTGATGGTAAAAGTCTTTCCATCAGGCAACTGAATAGTCGCTTCCTCCAACATAGGAGTACCGATAATGTACTCTCCGCTGACCGGATTTACCGGATAAAAGCCAAGTGCGCCAAACACATACCAAGCAGACATTTCCCCGCAATCATCATTACCGGCATAACCCGAAGAAGAATCGTTGTACAGTTCATTCATGATATGCGCCACATATTTCTGTGTCTTCCAAGGTTCTCCCGCACAAGCATACAGATAAGCCACATGATGGCTCGGTTCATTGCCATGCGCATATTGCCCTACAAAACCGGAAGCATTGTCATTCAGCTCACCACTTTGATCATTGACAGTGAAGAAGGTATCCAATTTTGCGGTAAAAGCGTTGTTGCCCCCTGTCAGTGAAATCAAGTCGGGTATATTCTGGGGTACATACCAGAAGTATTGCCAGGCATTCCCCTCAGTGAAAGGATAGCCGCCATTGGCTCCATATTTATAAGGATCGAAAGGTTCCATCCATTCTCCTTTCTTATTTTTCGGTTGAAAGAATTTTGTCTCTGCATTAAACAGATTCCGGTAAAAAGCGGAACGCTTCATAAAGCGGCTATAATCTTCTTCTTTCCCTAATTTCCGGGCCAACTGTGCGACACACCAATCATCAAAAGCTTGTTCTAAAGTAATAGAAACAGATTGTGTCTGAATATCCTCAGGCATGTATCCATATTTCTCCCATACTTCAAAAGGAGAGTTCGGATGAGATACGATGGAACTGCTACGAACTGCTTCATAGGCTTTTTCCGCATCCACTCCTGCAACACCTTTCAGCACAGCATCCACAATGACAGGAATGGAGTGGTTGCCAATCATACAATAATTATCCTGCCCCCATAATTGCCACACAGGCAGATAACCATAATAATCATATTGACGCATCATGCTTTTAATAAAATCAGGAATGCGGCCGGTATGCAGCAAAGTATAAAGCGGATGAGCCGCCCTGAATGTATCCCATAAAGAAAAAGTGGAATAATGCACTTCATTATCGGCAACCTTACGTGTCGTATAATCGGCAGCCATATATTCACCGTTTACATCACTCATGGTATTGGGCTGGACCATCGTGTGATATAAAGCCGTGTAGAAGATCGTTTTCTGCAGATCAGTACCCCGGACGGTTATCTTTTCCAGTTCCTTTTCCCAACTGTCTCCGGCAGCAAAAGCAATATTATCAAAATCCCAACCGGGAACTTCCTTAGACATATTCAGACGGGCGTTCTCTATAGAAACCGGTGACAAGGCTACTTTACACACCAATTCCTGATCCTGCCGCATATCGAACGTAAACAAACCATGAAGATCCGTTCCGTTAATGACCGGTGTATTTTTATATTTCCGGCCTCCGTCATGAAATTCAGAAAAGTGTATCGGTTTAGAAAATTCAATGTGGAAATAGATTTTTCTCAGTTTCGCCCATCCGGTAATGATACGATAACCTTCTACCTCAGTAGGAGAAATGATCCGGATTTGTGACTGGATAATACGACGGTTCCAGCTTCCTTTATTGGCGGAATGATCCAAGTCCAGCCACAGTTTGGCTTCCTTACCCTGCGGATACGTATAACGATGTACGCCCACACGTACAGAGGCTGTCAATTCCGCCTGAATCCCTTCATCATCCAACAACACCTGATAATATCCCGGACGTGCCTGTTCCTGTTGGTGAGTGAAAGCTGATTTCGTTTTATCACTGACCGTGGGGAACATCAATATATCAATAAAATCGGAAGCTCCCGTCCCACTTAAACGGGTATGGCTGAAACCATAAATGGTAGAGTCGTTATAATCATATCCCGAAGCCTGCGCCCAGTCGGGAGCTTCGCGAGTATCAGGACTTAACTGGACCATACCGAAAGGTACAGTGGCTCCCGGATAATTGTTTCCCGAAAGACTGGAATTAACTGCCCCTGTTCCAATAAACGGATTTACCCAACGGGTTAGATTCTGAGCATAGATGAAATTTGCGGAAAGAATAAATGTTACTAATAAATGAACCAGCCTCTTCATAATAGATTTAAAGTTTTGTTTATTGGCAAAGGTAGTTCATTCGTGTTCTGGAAACAGATATAATTTCGTCTAATTTAGGCTCATTTGCTTCAATTATAGCATTCAGCGACCTGTGTAGCCCTCCAATCTGCTTTTCTTTCATATCTTTTCCAGCCGGGAAATGAAGTTACAAGTCGGGAAATACCCCAACGGACTTCTTTAAATAAAACAAAGTAAGCCGCAAAATTTGCGGCTTACAACTATACATAAACGATCTTACATACTATTTACTTGTCCCCCATCCAAGTCCATTTATGCCAGATACTTTCCAACGGTCCTTGCTTGTGGCTCTTCAACCACCATTTGCAGAATTGAACCTGCAACAGGAAAAGCACGAGACCGACAATCAGGCTCAGCGTATATCCGCAATACGGAGCCAGATAAAGCCCAAACGGAAAATAAATAACCGCACCGGCAATGGACTGTCCTATATAGTTGCTCAGACTCATCTTCCCATAGGAACGGAGGCTGGACACGAGCTTCTGAAAGCCTGTCCTTTGATAAAGCAGGACAAAAGAAGCAACCAGCACCACAGTGAAGGCAAACTTCTGCCACATATCAAAAGCGGTTCCTGCCGTACTTTTAATAATATCGCTGTCACTTGCCATGATCAATTCCTTTAACTGGAAAAGAGGGGCAAAGGCAATGGCAGAGACAATGAGCGCCTTCACCCAAAAACGCGTATGTTTTTCAGAAATAACAAACAACTGTTTACGCCCGATATATAATCCCATCAAAAACAAGCCGGCAGTCTGCCAAAAACGCCCTGCACCCAGAGCCCAATACAAGCTAGCTTTCTGTCCCAAAGTAATATTCCGCCATATAAATTCTCCAAAGTTTCCTTCTTTGGTATAAGCTGCCACTTCTCCATACATCTCGCCTACCCCCAAATCGGGCAAAGTGTGCGAAGGATCGTACAGACTTACTATATAATGATACCACTCAACGGGTTGCAAAAGGAACAAGATAGCGGTGATAAGGACGGCGCAATCACTCCACTTGCGGACAAGGAAAAGCACAACACCCACTACCACAAAGAGTAACAACACATCTCCTGCCGGAAAAAAAGCAGCGTTCAATGTGGCAAACACCGCCAGCAATACCAAACGCCAAAGAAAGCGATAACCGAAATCCTTTCCTTTCCGTTGCTGGTTGGCAGACTGTATGTAGAAAGTAAACCCGAACAAAAGGGCAAAAATGGCATACGCTTTTCCGGCAAATAAAGAGAAAGTGACGTTGAATACTCCGTCATTCAAGATCTTCAGCCAAGCAGGCTGATCTGTGGGATAAACCGGAAAAATGAAATGCTCCAGATTATGTACTAAAAGAATAGCCATTACCGCGAATCCGCGCAAGGCATCCACCACTTCAATGCGTGGCGTTTTTTCTGCTAATTGTTTTTCCATGAAATAGTTATTGTTGTTTGTTTAAAATACGTTTTACCACACGGTTGGCCGGTTTCTCAAAATAAGAATAAGAAAGCAGGCTCAATCCAATTGTAACTGCAAGAATAAGCGGAATGCTGATATACAGGCTGATGTGACAATCGTATGTTTTCGCCAGTTGCACGTAGGCCAATATAATCCACAAATGAATCAGATAAAAACTATAACTGATATCGCCACCAATGACCAGATATTTATTGGAAAGGATACGCGAAAGGAACCCTTTCTGCAAAGAGAATATCAGGAGAACCAATGAAATAGGTATCCAGTAATAACAGGAGTAACGATAGACTTTCGGAACCAGATCCTCCGAAGCCAGGTAAAAGAGCAGAAAGAGACACACTGCACCCACTTCGAGCAAAGACGCCGTGAAGAAAGACAACTGTTTGGAACGGCACCATCCATAGGCTTGATAAAGCAACATACCCACCAGAAAATCGGGGAAGCGGGCCAAAGGATTCACATACCAATAGCCACGGATATTTGCCTCATCCGTCAGCGACATCAGTACCGGAACCGCCACAGCGCATACCAGCAAAGTTCCTGCCAATCTTTGTCTTTCCTTAAAGAACAAAGCCAAGAACGGGAACAGGAAATAGAACAACTGCTCACATCCCAAACTCCACGAGGGACTGCCGAAATAAAAGAAATAATCCATCCGGGGGACAAAAGGATGCAACAGGAACAGTGCAGGAATAAAATGTTTCAACCCTTCACACCAGCCCGTCGGTGTCAACCAATTGCCTACAACAGCCACTCCCAGCAAAGTCAATACATGCAATGGATAAATACGGGCAACACGTGCCGCCCAGAACCGACGTTTCGTCACCAGCCGTTCCTCCATCTTCTTTTGATAATTGTATGCTATAATAAAGCCACTTAGTATAAAGAAGAAGCTTACGCCCACAAATCCTTCTTTAAAAATATGAGTAGAGAAGCTGGAATCGACTACATAGCAATGCGCCCCGAAAACCATCAGCGCAAAGAAGAGGCGTAAAGAAGTTAATGTATCAATCATAGTATCGTCATTTCTGTCTCAATCGGACACAAAGGTACGGTTCTTTTTCGAACTATTTATTGATCTGGATTAAATTCACTCTGCCATCAGGTGATTTCCGCTCCTTCATTTTACTAAAATGTAAATTTTAACAGTTTACTCAGACATCCAAACCATTATTTTCCTACATTTGTTATTAGTAAAACTTTAAATACGAAAGAACATGAAAGCAAACCCTGTATTTAGTTTGTACATCCCTACCAAATTAATATTTGGTTGTGGAGAAATCAAGAAATTATCCAGTGAGAAACTACCGGGGAAAAAGGCATTAGTTGTCATCTCATCCGGAACTTCCATGCGGAAATATGGATATCTGGAGAAAGTGCTCGCCCAATTAAGACTGAATCATGTAGAGACACTGGTTTACGATAAGATCCTTCCCAACCCCATCAAAGAACACGTGATGGAAGCAGCAGGCATCTGCCGCGAAGAAAAATGCGACTTTGTGGTAGGACTGGGAGGCGGAAGTTCCATCGACTCCGCCAAAAGCATCGCTGTCATGGCCTGCAATGATGGCGACTACTGGGACTATGTATCAGGGGGCAGCGGCAAAGGGCGTCCCGTAAGCAAAGCACTTCCCATTATCGCCATCCCTACCACCGCCGGAACCGGAACGGAGATGGATCCATGGACAGTGATCACCCACGAAACGGCTCAGGAAAAGATAGGCTTCGGTTGCCAGCTGACCTTCCCCACCTTATCTATTGTAGATCCGGAACTGATGGTTTCCATTCCCCCGCACCTCACCGCCTATCAAGGGTTCGATGCATTCTTCCATGCCGCCGAAGGTTTTATCGCCAATTGCGCGACCCCCATCAGCGACCTCTATGCCTTAGAAGCCATTCGTCTGATCTACAAATATCTGCCAGTAGCCGTAGCCGACGGAAAGAATTTGAAAGCGCGTGCCAAAATTGCTTGGGCCAGCACCTTGGCAGGCATGGTGGAAGCTACTTCTAGTTGCACTTCCGAACATTCATTAGAACATGCCATGAGTGCATATTATCCGCAACTTCCTCACGGAGCCGGACTCATTGCCTTGTCGGAAGCATACTTCGAAACCTTCCGTCATGACTGTACAAAACGTTACATGAAAATGGCCGAAGTGATGACTCAGAAGAAGAGCAACCGTTCGTCCGATTTCATTGATGCATTGATCACGCTCCAGAAAGAATGTAAAGTACATCCTGTCAAGTTGAGTGAATTCGGCATCCAGCCCGAAGATTTCCCGAAATTCCTGCAAAATGCAAGAGACACCATGGGAGGGCTGTTCACGCTGGACCCACGCCCGATTACTGATGAAGAGATCCTGCATGTCTTTGAGAAGTCTTATAAATAATGGATAAAGAACCAGACCTTGCCGTAACCTGTTACGGCAAGGTTAAACCATTGAACTACGATTTGATCCGGAAAATCAACGACTATTTCCGCTCCTTTGAAAGTTCCTCCAACGTTTTTTCCTCGTACTTGCAAATCGCCTCCTTATAATCCTCGGAAATCAATCTAGGTTCCTTGGTAGCCAGATCATACCCCACCATCACCGTGCGGCACTCACATTTCACCTCATGGGTATCCGTAGTCACGGCACGCTGTAACAAGGTAAAGCTCTTGTGCCCCAAATGTACCACTGCCGTTTCTATCACCAAGTGATCCGAGAAAAACACCGGCATAAAGAAGTTGGCATTGATGTTCGCCACCACAATAGCCAGCTTGCTCCAGTCGGCATCACCCAATACATCTTTTATATAAGTAGTCTTTGCCAAATCATACAAAGAAAAGTAAACTGAATTGTTCATGTGACCAAACTGATCCACATCGCTGAATCGTATCTGCACCGGCATAGTATGCCTGAATTTTATATCCTCTGCCATAGTTTAGTTAATTAAAATCGTTCAAATATAACACTTTTCCCGGCAATTGACCCCTAAATGACAGATTATTCTTAATTTTGCTGCGAAATAAATGAATATGTAATTTTAATAACAATATAAACATGGATAAGAAATATAGCAGGGAGACCTTATGCGTACAGGCAGGCTGGACTCCGAAAAAAGGCGAACCGCGTGTTTTGCCTATTTATCAAAGTACCACATTCAAGTATGACACCAGCGAACAAATGGCGCGTCTGTTCGATCTGGAAGACTCGGGATATTTCTACACACGCCTGCAAAACCCCACCAATGACGCTGTCGCCGCTAAAATAGCAGCTCTGGAAGGCGGTGTAGGTGCTATGCTGACCTCGTCCGGACAGGCTGCCAACTTCTATGCCATTTTCAATATCTGCCAGGCAGGCGACCACTTCGTATGCTCGTCCACCATCTACGGAGGCACATTCAATCTGTTCGGTGTCACGCTGAAAAACTGGGTATCGAGTGTACCTTCATTGACGCCAATGCATCCGAGGAGGAGATAGACCAGGCTTTCCGCCCGAACACCAAAGCCTTGTTCGGCGAGACCATCTCCAATCCGAGCATCGACGTGCTGGACATCGAAAAGTTCGCACGTATCGCCCACAAGCACGGTGTGCCTTTGATTGTGGACAACACCTTCGCCACGCCCATCAACTGTCGCCCGTTTGAATGGGGAGCGGATATCGTCACCCATTCCACCACCAAATACATGGACGGTCATGCCACCAGTGTAGGCGGCGCCATTGTGGACAGCGGTAACTTTGACTGGGAAGCCCATGCGGACAAATTCCCCGGCCTGACCCAGCCCGACGAATCTTATCACGGACTGACATACACCAAAGCGTTCGGCAAAATGGCTTACATGACGAAAGCAACCGCCCAACTGATGCGCGACCTCGGCTCCATCCAGTCTCCGCAAAATGCGTTCTTGCTGAATCTGGGACTGGAAACACTGCACCTGCGCATGCCCCGTCATTGCGAAAACGCACAGAAGGTGGCCGAATGGCTGGAAGCCAACCCGAAAGTGAAATGGGTGAACTATTGCGGACTGAAAAGCAGCAAATACTATGATCTGGCACAGAAATATATGCCAAACGGCTCGTGCGGTGTCATCGCTTTCGGCTTGAACGGCACCCGTGAGGAAGCGATAGAATTTATGGACAGACTGAAATTCATCTGCATCGTAACCCATGTGGCCGACGCACGTACCTGCGTACTGCATCCCGCCAGCCATACTCACCGCCAGCTCACCGACGAGCAGTTGCGCGAAGCGGGAGTCGCTCCGGACCTGATCCGTTTGTCGGTAGGCATTGAGAATGTAAGCGACATCATTGCCGATATTGAACAAGCTTTACAATAAGGCGAAGCGGATGAAAAGGATCATTATCATTGGCGCCACTTCCGGCATCGGACTGGAAGTGGCGCGATGCTATCTGAAAGCCGGCTGGCAGGTAGGCGTGGCAGGACGTAGAGAGGAAGAACTGGAAAAACTCCGGCAGTCCGCCCTCGGACAGATATGTACCCAGCGGATAGATGTCACCCGCGAGGATGCCCCTGCCTTATTAAAGCAACTGATTATGAAAACGGGAGGTATGGATGTGTTCCTGCTCAGCTCGGGCATAGGCAAACAAAATCTTTCACTCTGCCTGATATAGAATTACAGACCGCAGCCACCAATGTCTCGGGATTCATACGGATGGTCAATGCCGCCTATCACTATTTTGAACAGCAAGGCAAAGGACATATAGCGGTGATCAGTTCCATAGCAGGCACCAAGGGACTGGGGTCCGCCCCTGCCTATTCAGCGACCAAACGGTTTCAAAACACCTATCTGGATGCTTTGGACCAATTGGCGCACATGAACAAACTACACATTTCCTTCACCGACATCCGTCCCGGATTTGTTGCCACCCCTCTGTTGAAAGATGACAAATACCCACTGCTGATGCAGGCTCCCCACGTGGCGTCACACATTGTAAAAGCCATCTCCCGAAGGAAAAGAACAGCTGTCATAGACTGGCGTTATCAAATTTTGGTGTTCTTTTGGAAACTGATTCCCGGATGGTTATGGGTGAGGCTTCCCGTACGGAATCAATAATCCTCCAACCGATATCATTTCATAGGGAAGCCCCTTGTTCTCATCCTGAACTTGCGAAAGATTTGTAAACAAGGCGAGGGCTTCTTTATTCCCCCTCCCCGGAACTACCTGAATGAAAGAAATTGATCAAGGAGACCGGCAAAGCCTGTGATCTGGCTGATGAAAGATCAAACAGGCTATTGAATGATGCTTTCTTTGCAAAGCCGGACCACTTTACAAACATAGAAACTTAAAAAAAATCTTTTCCCTTTGTAACAACTTTCCCGCTTCCCCCGTCTATCTGATTGAAAGCGCTTTCAAAAAACAAATTCAGTTATGAACAAAAACAAAATAAAACCATGAAAAAGTTTGTATTTACTCTATTGTTAGTCTTAGGGTGTCAGATTAGTCTTGCACAAAATTCTGCAGCACTCTTTGATGAATTTCGCCGGGAGAAAAACGCTGAATATGTCAGTGCATCCCCTTTCCTCATGTTTATAGGAAAAATGTTTTATTCTTATAATGATGAGGGCAAAGAAATAGCAAGCAAAATACGCTCCGCCAAAATACTAGATCTGGATGAGTGCTCACCAGACGTAAAACAACGCTTTTCCCGACAATTCGAGGCATTGTCCAACAACGGCTACGAAACGCTGATGCAAATGAATGAAGATGGAGAACGAATACACATACAAATGAGAATGAAAAAGGAGGTCATCCGGGAATTGCTCATTGCTATCATAGAGGATGATGAATGCTCACTGATACAAGTAAACGGAAAAATACGCAAACAAGATATTGCCCAACTTATAAACGATCAAACAACAAATAAAAAGAAGCATGGACGCCGCTGAGTTTAAACAACAATTCCTGCCTTACCACCGCAAACTCTACCGGACAGCCTTCCGGCTGACAGAAAACCCTCAGGAGGCGGAAGATATGGTGCAGGAGGCGTATCTGAAATTATGGAACAAGCGCAATGAGCTGACGGGCGTGCTGAACACTGAAGCCTACTGTGTCACCCTTGTCAAAAACCTGTGCTACGACGCCCTCCGCAGAAGCCGGCCCGATGAAGACGGACATGCACCCGAAGAGCTGAACCTCCCTACGGACACCAACATAGCCCGGGAAGTAGAACAACGGGACGAGGTAAACCAGGTACGCCGGCTCATCGGCCGGCTGCCCGAGCAACAAAAGCGGGTGATTCTGCTTCGTGATGTCAATGATTGCTCCTTTGAGGAGATAGAGCAAGCCACAGGACTGAACGCCATCAACATACGTGTGTTGCTGAGCCGTGCCCGCAAAAAGATACGTGAACAATATAATGCTATAATGAACTATGAAAGTAAATGAAATAGAACAACTATTGACCCGGTATTACGATGGAGAAACCAGCGAAACCGAAGAAAAGGAACTGAAACGCTTTTTTACCGAAGAGGACGTTCCGGCTCATTTACTTGCCGAGAAGGAAATCTTCATGCAACTGGCAGCGCCTCCCGCCCCCGAGATACCGGAAGGACTGGAAAGCAGGCTGAGCCGCAAGATAGACGAATGGGACACAGGCGAAAGACGCACGCTGAAAATAAAAAGACATACACGGGTCCTCCGCTTGCAATGGATAGGAAGCATAGCCGCCAGCCTGCTCATCCTGCTCTCCGTAGGACTGTACCTATACAAACCCTATCCGGCACCGCAAGACACCTGCGCCACCCCCGAAGAAGCATACACACAGGCCCAGAAGGCACTTATCATGCTTTCCAGCAGCCTGAATAAAGGAATAGAAAAGGTGGAATCGGTGCAGGAAGCCACCGGAAAGATTCAAGAGAACGTAAACGAACAATTAAACCGATTAAATAACATAAAACAATGAAACGTACATATATCATTACCTTATTGCTCTCTCTGTGCTCACTGTTTACCTACGCACAGGACAGTTTTTTCGACAAGTTCGCTGATATGGAAGGGGTAACCTCTGTCTATATCTCAAAAGCCATGCTCAGCCTGATGCCCAACATGAAAACGGAAGGGGTAAATATAGGCGAAGTAGCCTCCAAACTGGACAACATCCAGATTCTAAGTTGTGAAAAGCCCGACATTATCGCCAAGCTGAAAAAGGAAACAGCTTTCATCAGCCCCAAGAACGGCTACGAGGAACTGATGCGCATAAACGATGAAGGCGAGAAAACCATCATTTATCTGAAACGGAACAAAAACAAAGAAAAGGAATTTGTATTGATGAGTCAGGAAAAAAATGAATTTACCATCATCGCCATCACAGGAAATCTGACTCTGCAAGAGATACAAGGCATCATCAACAAGGAGTAACTCCACGCATACCCCACCTTAAGGCTTTTCCCCCGTCTGCTAAGGCCTGAAGAAAGGATACATACTATCTCCATAGCACTATGGAGTTATCTCCAAAGCTTGCGGAGTTAACTCCAAAGGCTATGGAGATAACTCCGCAGGTTTTGGAGATAGTAACCGGACGGCCGGAAAAGCTTAACAATAGGACTGCGAACGCTTACGTTGTCTCCGGAAAAAGGTTATCCGCCCGCAGAATCCCCGCCCCGCCAATCAAGAGACTTATTTCTTTATCCGTTTTTGGGTAGGCAAAGTAAACTCATGCGCTTCGGTCACCGCCCCGTTGCTCTCTGTTGCAAAAACACGGAATTGCGCCTGGCCT
Source organism: Phocaeicola sartorii JCM 17136 = DSM 21941 (assembly GCF_000614185.1). GTDB lineage: Bacteria > Bacteroidota > Bacteroidia > Bacteroidales > Bacteroidaceae > Phocaeicola > Phocaeicola sartorii. The sequence goes on from NZ_BAKM01000009.1 coordinate 55,794, forward strand.
GTTTTCAACTTCCTGCCTCCGCGAATAGTAGCCGTGTACCTTATCTGATTCCCGGCAGGCATATAGGCTATCTGAGCCGAAGGTGAGATCAGAAGATGCTTCATGCCGTTCATTTCCTCTATCACCGGAGTGACGTTGTAAGCGGGCACATCCCCATCATTCACCAAGTCGAACACCAGTTTGCTGTCTTCCTCCGCATCAATCACATGGTTACGGTTATCATCGATAAAACGCAGGTTGACAATCCTCAATCCCGACAAAGGCGCATAAGAGGGAGTATTCTCATACCGCGAAGAGGACGGACTGGTCTCCACGTAATACTCATCCGCCGGATAAGTTTCCTCCCGGGGTGTAGTCACGGCATTTCCCACAGCCGCCCCTGCCACCGTTCCCAGCAGCGCGCCGAACTGCGAGCCGTTATATCCACCAGCCCTGTCACCCACAATAGCGCCCAGTACTCCGCCGATGGCCGCACCGGCTTGCACTGCCGCCGGATTACCTTGCATGCCGTATGGCGAGCAGGCCGTAAGCAGACTGACCACCATCCCCCCAACAAATATCATTCTTCTCATATTCCCAATCGTTTATCATCTTTATCAGACAGACAAATATACTTTTTCCTATTGACAATGGGGTTATCTGCAATGTTAAAATTTCATTCTCCGTCATTCATCCTCACCGGTCAAGCCGGCACAATTCCTGATGGAGGGTTCTTCTTCCCAAAAGCACGGCTTTTTCATTTAAGCTTTGAATTGAGCGTACAATTCCCCTACCCATGCCAGTGCGTTATGTTACCTTTATTGGATCGCCAAGGTTATCCGGCTTATCCTTAAATACAATCATAAGTTATTGAAAGGTTCAATATCCGTTAACCACGGACGTGGTTAAGTCTGTTCACCTAAGTGGTTAACTTTAATCACCCTAGTGGTTAGACTTAACCACCAAGGTGACTAAGCAATTATAACCTATAAAAAGTAAGAAAAGAAAAGGTAGAAAACAACTAATAGACAGGGGAATATGCGCATATAGACCACCGCCAACCCGATACACAAGCCATGCAGTTGCTTTATAAGGACGAACGGTTAGGGGTTGAATGATGAAAAAGAGGAGGTATTGCGGCAAAACAGCACCGAATTTGAGCAAATTTCGCCTTTGGAACAGTTTCTTAAATGTTAATTTTATTCTGCCACTACAGAGAAGAGAGAAGAATGGATGACCGCCCATGAAGATTTTCAATTATCAGCAAGAATATACGTATGAGAATCTGTCAATCAATAAGATGAATTGATCCGAACGCATTCTCCGTAAGCTGAACATTCCCCAAAAAGCCAGCAACAAAGCTACTTTATATCATGTTGTAAAGTTTGAATAATTTATTTTTAAGCATCCATTAGTGAGAGCAATGCCCTCACTGAAGAATATGCTTCCACCACTAATAAGTAGTTCATAATAAATCAGTTAGAACAAAAGTGAGAGTATGAGGGCATTTTCGCATCCAACTTTCTATTGAATTACATCCCTACGCCACTGTCACTTACGGAAGTATGAAATATCGTTTTGTCTTTTCATATTCCGGCATCTATTTCTTTCAAAGAATGGTGTCCAGATTCACGACCGCCCGTTCAGCCTTACGCTTTATGCTGCCCTGCCGGAGGTTGCGGTCAGGATCCCGATGCATGCTTTCAATAGCCCAATGCTGTCTGATTATCTGACCAAGTCGCTCTGCAGTGCTATCTAGGCTTGAAATGTACAGTCACTGTTCAGATGTACTCCTGCCATCAGACTTTTTCTCCGTAGATGTGAGTATTTCTATAACTGTCAAATTCCCATTCCATGTTTTCCTGTCAACAATCAGTTCTTCCCCACGGTAGATACAGCCTGTCCTTGACTCAATCCTGCCGTGTTCCAAAGGCACAAAATAAATCCAAATAACAGAAGGGGACGTTTTTTTGTCTATCTTTGCCGGAAAACAAGTTAAAAGTCCATCGCCATATCCTTGCATTGCCGCAGAAGGCTTCCCCCTCTCCACGGTAAAACCGTGCCCGATATGGCAAAAGGACATTTACAACCTATCATTATGGAATTGAAAGCAAAATACGAACAACGCATCGGACAGGCCGAGGCAGAGCTCCGCCGAGTAAAAAACAAGATTCTCCGCATCAGCACGCTGAGGGTCTTGCTATTTGTAGCGGGAATTATAGGAATCATCTACTTCTATCAGACAGGAACGACCATTATATGCCTCACCATAGCGGTCACTTTTCTCCCTTTCCTGGCATTGGTGAAGTATCACAACCGGCTGTTTTTCCGAAAAGACTGGCTGGTAACCTGCATACGGGTGAATAGTGACGAACTTTCCGCACTGGCGGACAACTATGAGCCTTTTGAGGACGGAAAGGAATTCACAAACCCCGCCCACAGGTATTCTTTCGATCTGGATTTGTTCGGAAGACACTCCTTGTTCCAAGCCTTGAACCGTACCTGCACTTCATTCGGAAAGGAGAAACTGGCGGAATGGCTGCAAAATCATCTGGAGACCAAGGAAGAGATCATCCGACGGCAGGAGGCGACAAAGGAACTGGCTGCTTATTCCGATTTCCGGGAAGCCTTCCGGATCACCGGCCTGCTCTACAAAGGGGCGACAAGTGACCGCGACGAAATTAAAGAGTGGACGGAAGCATCGGCCTATTTCAGCGAGAAATGGTGGAGCCGCCCGTTATTGATACTAGTTCCCGGAGTCAATATCGTACTAGCTGCGCTGGGGCTCGCCGGGGTCATTCCGATGATGTGGTTCGGACTGATTTTCGGATTGTTCGTGATCGGTAGTTTCGGACTGATAAAGCCTGTCAGCAACCTGCAAAGAGTTTATGACAAGAAGTTACGCATCCTGTCCATCTATGCCGAACTGATCAGCCTGATAGAGAACCGGGATATGAACGCTCCGCTACTGAGACAGCTGAAAGCAGAATTCGGCATGGACGGGAAACCTACCACCCATATTTTGAAAGAGCTCTCACGGGAACTGGATAAACTGGACTTGCGCAACAACCAATTATTATATGTCCTGCTGGAAGGTTCCATGTTCTGGCAACTCCGGCAGGTTATGCGCATTGAGCAATGGAGGCACAAATATGGAAAACATCTGCTCCACTGGCTGGACGTGCTGGGTGACATTGATGCTCTTTGTTCGCTGGCGACATTTGCCGGCAACCATCCCGCGTACGCTTATCCGGCCATTGCCGACAAGCCTTTCGTCTTCCTTGCCAAGGAAATGGGACACCCTCTGATGCCGGCGCGGCAATGTGTGACCAATAATGCCGATATCCCCTCAAGGCCTTTCTTCGTCATCATCACAGGAGCAAACATGGCGGGTAAAAGTACTTATCTGCGCACGATCGGAGTGAATTATATACTGGCATGTACCGGCTGTCCCGTATGCTGTTCCTCCCTTGAACTATATCCTGCCAAACTGGTGACAAGTCTGCGCACTTCCGATTCGCTGACAGACAACGAGTCTTACTTCTTCGCCGAACTGAAACGATTGAAACAGATCATAGACCGCCTGAACAAGGGAGAGGAGTTGTTCATCATTCTGGATGAGATTTTAAAAGGAACCAACTCGATGGACAAACAGAAAGGCTCATTCGCTTTGGTACGCCAGCTGATGGAGCTGAAAGCGAACGGCATCATTGCCACACACGACCTGCTGCTAGGGAAATTAATAGAATACTTTCCTGAGGAAATACGGAACTATTGTTTTGAAGCTGACATCGCCAACGACGAGCTGGCCTTTTCATACAAACTCCGTGAAGGAGTAGCCCAAAACATGAATGCCTGCTTCTTGATGAAAAAGATGGGGCTGATCATCAACGACTAACCCCATCCGACAATTTATCACATTAACGTCTTAAGCAAATAAAGCAGACCTTCACAGGCACACCTTATTTCATAACATAAAGAGTCATAGAAAATCAAAATTCGCTTGTCTCCAAGCAATGTACAAACGCGCTTGCATCATTTCCCGTGAAATAAAACACAGAAGATGCAGGTTCGTATGTATAGGGGATAAAACGGAACAACTGGGCGGCTACGAATTTCTTATCTTGAGAAATCATATAGTCCATACGCACGTTTCCGTTTGTCTTTACTTTCACGTCATTCTTGGTTTCAAAACCTTTCTTCTCCAACGCCTCCGTCAAGGCATGCAAATCGCATACATCAAAGAAGCATGTCCCTTCTTTCGCCACACTACCGGTTGGCACATATACCCATTCCTTGCTTCGCCAGAAAAAACGGAATATGGCCCACAGGAACAGAATGGTTCCACCGGTCATGCATACCATACTCATGGTGGATGAGGAATCATCCAGCTTTAAAGAAGTTACAAACGCACCCGCACCTGCCACACAAAGGATAGCGGATATAAGAACGGAAGAGACGCTGGTACGTTTTACAATATCGGGATGTGTTGCCGAAAACAAGGTTACTTCAGCAGAAACTGTATCACTCATAATAATCTGAATTTTATTCTTTACTAATTAAAAATACGATAACTCATACCACGGTCGCATCTCGCCATCACCGACAAGACAGAACCATGGAAAAACAAATTGGTGAAAGAATAAAAGCTAAATGAGAATACGCCTCATACCGAAGATATAATGCTCGCAAGCACTATCCCAGTTAAGGAAATGGGAAGAGGCATACACACGGGTGTGACAGTTTGCAAGACTGGCCATCCGAGTGGCCATCTTACGCAACAAGGTTTTTATAAATTGGGTAGTCTCGATGGAGGAAAAACGGTACATGCGCTCTGCGGAAGCACTGACACGATGTGCTAACGTATGAGCATCTCCAAACTCCATATCCGCTATTCCCTTATTGCTATCCAAGGGAATGACACGATCCTCATTGATGGAGTGTTGTGAAGCAGCATCCGTATGCTGTACAGTGCATACCTCCATTGATGTAGCCGCAGCTACATCAACATATTCTGTTCTGGCCAAAGCCAAAGTCAACAGAAAAAATAATATGACTGTTACAAATCCTTTCATCGTTTTACTATCTGTGTTACAAAGATAACATAAATAGCTTCTCGGAGTTCATTTCATACAATAATTAACAAATATCAAAGGTATTTTGTTCTGCAAGCGTCTTTTTGTTTTGCACGCTGAGGAGAAACTTCCTATAAGCTTTGACACGGTTAACGGAGAACCTGCATGCTCCCCCAATCTAAAACAGTTTTTGGGCAATATAACTCCTTTGCAGGCATTGACAAGACCAATTGTAAGCGTCTCTCTCTTTGTCCGCCCCCTCTCATTATCGCCGGTCATGACATAAAAAAAGCCACAGCTTTTATAGCTATGGCTTTTATATATGATGATATACAGATTATTCAGCTTTAGGGGCTTCCTCTGTAGTTTCAGCTGCCGGTGCTGCAGGAGCTTCTGTAGCGGCCGCACTCTTCTTGGAACGACGAGTACGAGTTGCTTTCTTAGCAGTTGCAGTCTTAGCCATGTTTTCATCGTAATCTACCAACTCGATGAAGCACATTTCAGCGTTATCACCCAAACGATGACCCGTTTTGATGATACGAGTGTAACCACCCGGACGATCTGCTACTTTTACAGAGATTTCTTTGAACAACTCCGTTACAGCAAACTTATCTTGCAAGTTACTAAATACAACACGACGTGAATTAGTTGTGTCATCTTTAGATTTTGTAATTAAAGGCTCAACGAATTTCTTCAAAGCTTTAGCCTTTGCAACAGTCGTAGTGATTCTTTTGTGCTTGATCAAAGAACAAGCCATGTTAGATAACATAGCACTTCTGTGAGAAGCAGTACGACCTAAATGATTGAATTTCTTATTATGTCTCATTTTTTATTCTTTATCTAATTTATATTTAGAGATGTCGGTTCCAAACGACAGATTCAGACCCTCGAGCAAATCATCAAGCTCCGTGAGCGATTTCTTACCGAAGTTTCTGAACTTCAGCAGATCTGTCTTGTTGAACTGTACCAAGTCTCCCAATGTTTCCACATCGGCAGCTTTCAAGCAGTTCAAGGCACGAACTGAGAGGTCCATATCAACAAGCTTCGTCTTAAGCAGCTGGCGCATGTGCAATACTTCTTCATCAAATTCTTCATTGCCGTCCACATCGGATGTTTCAAGAGTAATCTTTTCATCAGAGAACAACATGAAATGATAAATCAATATTTTAGCAGCTTCTTTCAAAGCTTCCTTCGGGTGAATGGAACCATCGGTAGTAATTTCCAATACCAGCTTTTCGTAGTCAGTCTTCTGTTCAACACGGAAGTTTTCCACCTGATATTTTACATTACGTATCGGTGTGTAAATAGAATCGATAGGAATTACATTAACATCGGTACAATATTCGCGGTTTTCATCAGCCGGAACATAACCTCTACCTTTATTAATAGTAATGTCCATCTGCATTGTTGCTTTTGAATCTAAATGGCAAATAACCAATTCAGGATTTAACACTTCAAATCCAGTCAAATACTTACTTATATCACCTGCCTTAAATTCACTAGAATTCTCAACGGTAATGCTTACCTTTTCATTTTCGAACTCTTCTACTACTTGCTTAAATCTGACTTGCTTCAGATTTAAGATAATGTTGGTCACATCTTCTTTAACACCGGGTACAGATGCGAATTCATGTTCCACACCTTCGATCTTAATCGTGTTGATTGCAAATCCTTCCAATGAAGAAAGAAGAATACGGCGTAAAGCATTACCTACGGTAATACCGAAACCGGGTTCAAGTGGACGGAACTCAAATTTTCCAAATCTGGAGTCCGCTTCCAACATTAATACTTTATCAGGTTTTTGAAATGCTAATATCGCCATGAAATTAATTATTATTTAGAGTACAATTCAACGATCAAGTGTTCTTTAATGTTTTCAGGAATGTCCGCTCTTTCAGGTATATGTAATAACTTACCTACCTTTGAACTTTCATCCCACTCCAACCAAGGATATTTGCTATGATTGAATCCTGCAAGTGAATTAGCAATCACTTCCAATGATTTAGATCTTTCGCGTACACCTACAATCTGACCGGGTTTTACAGAGAAGGAAGGAATATTAACTACTTTTCCATCTACTGTAATGTGCTTGTGACCTACCAACTGACGGGCAGCAGCACGAGTCGGAGCAATACCCAAACGGAACACCACGTTGTCAAGACGAGCCTCTAAACTCTGCAACAAGATCTCACCGGTAATACCGTTAGCACTTGCAGCCTTTTCAAACAGGTTACGGAATTGTTTTTCCAATACACCGTAAGTATATTTAGCTTTTTGTTTTTCTGCCAACATGATACCGTACTCAGAAGTCTTTCTTCTTCTGTTGTTACCATGCTGTCCGGGAGGATAATTTTTCTTAGATAAAACTTTATCTGCTCCAAAGATTCCTTCACCGAATTTACGGGCAATTCTTGATTTTGGTCCAGTATATCTAGCCATTTCTTTTTCTAATTTAATTGTTACTAATGAACTTAATTTGTTGCAGCCGCGATTACAGAAAGGAAGTGCAATCCATTATTAACAAAATCAAGTTACATATAAAAATAGGTTATCTATTAAACTCTTCTTCTCTTTGGAGGACGACAACCGTTGTGTGGAAGCGGAGTTACATCAATTATTTCAGTAACTTCGATACCTGCTCCGTGAATAGTTCTGATAGCAGACTCACGTCCGTTTCCAGGACCTTTAACGTATGCTTTCACCTTTCTCAAGCCAAGATCAAACGCTATCTTAGCGCAATCTTGTGCAGCCATTTGTGCTGCATACGGAGTATTCTTTTTAGAACCTCTAAATCCCATCTTACCTGCAGAAGACCATGAGATAATCTGACCTTCACTATTTGCCAGAGATACAATGATGTTGTTGAATGAAGAATGAACATGCAACTGTCCATTAGCGTCAACCTTCACATTTCTCTTCTTAGCTGCGACTGTTTTTTTTGCCATATCAACAATTATTATTTAGTAGCTTTTTTCTTATTTGCAACTGTTTTCTTTCTTCCCTTACGTGTACGAGCGTTGTTCTTAGTGCTCTGACCACGAACCGGCAGACCAATACGATGACGCACACCACGATAGCAACCAATATCCATTAATCGCTTAATGTTCAATTGCACTTCTGAACGAAGATCACCTTCTACTTTATACTCAGCACCAATGATTTCACGGATTTTAGCTGCCTGATCATCTGACCAGTCTTTTACTTTCAAATCTCTGTCAACACCAGCCTTATCCAAGATTTTTGCTGAACTGCTGCGTCCAATACCATATACGTATGTTAACGCAATCTCGCCTCTCTTATTCTGAGGCAAATCTACACCAACTATTCTTATAGCCATATACTAAATTATTTTTTTTGCAAAAATAATAAATTATCCTTGACGTTGTTTATACTTAGGATTTTTCTTGTTAATAACATACAAACGGCCATTTCGTCTAACGATTTTGCATTCCGGCGTACGTTTCTTTAATGATGCTCTTACTTTCATATCTTATTTCTTTTTTATTTGTATCTAAAAACGATTCTTCCTTTAGATAAGTCATAAGGAGACATCTCTACTCTGACCTTATCCCCGGGTAATATTTTAATGTAATGCATTCTCATCTTGCCAGAGATATGAGCAGTAATTTCATGCCCGTTTTCTAGCTCAACACGAAACATTGCATTAGACAATGCTTCAACTATAACTCCATCTTGTTCTATTGCGGATTGCTTTGCCATATTAAATTGCTTTATCTCCTAATACTTGTTCGACATATTCAAATGAGGACAAAATATCTGCCTTCCCAACTCCTATTGCAACTGTATGCTCAAAGTGAGCGGCACATTTTCTATCGCGAGTACGTACTGTCCATCCATCTCTCTCCATTACTATCTGACGGGAGCCCAATGTTATCATCGGTTCAATGGCGATGCACATACCTTTTTTCAACAGAGTGCCGTATCCTCTTTTTCCATAATTGGGTACCTGCGGATCTTCATGCATGTCTTTTCCAATACCATGACCTACAAATTCTCTCACCACTCCATAGGAATTAGCCTCGCAATGTTGCTGGACAGTAAAACCTATATCACCCAAACGCTTCCCATGAACGGCATTCTCTATACCTAAATACAAAGCTTCTTTTGTTGTCTTCAAAAGTTTCAAGACCTCGGGATCAACTTCTCCCACACAGAAAGTGTAAGCCGAGTCCCCACAAAAACCATTCATGTAAGTACCACAATCAACAGAAACAATATCACCTTCTTTCAAAGGAATATCATTGGGAATACCGTGTACAACCTGATCATTTACCGAAGTACACAAGGCACTGGGGAACGGATCACCATATTGATTGGGAAAACCTTTAAAAGTAGGAACAGCTCCATTATCTCTAATAAACTCTTCTGCTACCTTGTCAAGTTCCCTGGTTGTCACACCGGGTTTTATCAATTTAGCAACTTCAGCCAGAGTTTTACCTACAAGTAGGTTACTCTGACGAAGCAGCTCTATCTCATCATCTGTCTTAAGAAATATCATCTCAGACTAATTAATATGCAGCAACATTACCAGCACGCCCCTTGATTCTTCCGGAATTCAACAATCCGTCATAATGGCGCATCAGCAAATGACTTTCCACCTGTTGGAGTGTATCCAATACAACACCTACAAGAATCAACAAGGATGTACCACCAAAGAACTGGGCGAACTCAGCTTTTACTCCAAAAATACCAGCAAATGCAGGCATAATGCTACAAGAGCCAAGAATATAGAACCCGGCAGAGTAATACGAGACATAATCGCATCTATATACTCAGCTGTATTCTTACCTGGTTTTATTCCCGGAATAAAACCATTATTTCTCTTCATATCTTCTGCCATCTGGTTAGGATTAATTGTAATCGCAGTATAGAAGTATGTAAACACAATAATCAATATTGCAAAAACAAAATTATACCAGAAGCTAGTATGATCTACAAATGCACGTACAATACCACTTGCTGTTGCAGCGTTTGAGAAGCCCACCAATGTAATAGGAATGAACATGATTGCCTGAGCAAAGATGATAGGCATTACATTCGCAGCATTCACTTTCAAAGGAATATATTGTCTTGCACCACCATACTGTTTGTTTCCTACAATACGTTTTGCATATTGTACAGGGACCTTGCGAACGCCTTGAACCAGCAAAATTGCGGCTGCAATAACGAACAGCAAGAATACTATTTCCAACAAAAACATGATGATACCACCTGCACCCGGAGAAGCCAGACGAGAAACGAATTCCTGGAATAAAGATTGCGGCAGACGGGCAATAATACCAATCAAAATAATGAATGATATACCATTACCTATACCCTTATCTGTTATTCTTTCTCCAAGCCACAGAATAAACATACTTCCAGCTGCCAAAATGATGGTAGAAGTAATTATAAAGAATGTCCAATCTAATGAAGCATTAAGTGATGGTCCGGCTTGCATCTTAAGGTTAAGCAAGTATGAGGGAGCTTGGAAAACCAAAATCGCAATTGTCAATATACGGGTATATTGATTGATTTTTCTTCTACCACTTTCACCTTCACGTTGGATTTTCTGAAAGTAGGGAACAGCAATCGCCAAAAGCTGGATTACAATTGATGCCGAGATATATGGCATGATTCCTAATGCAAATATAGATGCATTGGAAAACGCTCCTCCAGAGAACATGTTTAACAAGGCTAACAAACCTTCACTTGTCTGTTTATGCAACTGAGTTAACATGGCAGGGTTAATACCTGGCAGAACCACGTATGAACCAAACCTGTAAATTGCAACAAATAATATAGTAATGAGGATCCTTTGTCTCAGATCCTCAATTTTCCATATATTTTTTAATGTTTCAATAGATTTTCTCATTGAATCAGAGTTTTACTGCATTACCACCAACAGCTTCGATTGCAGCTACCGCACTCTTTGAGAAAGCATTAGCTTCCACATCAAGCTTAGTAGTCAAACTACCGTTACCTAGTACTTTTACCAATTGATTAGAAGAAATGAAACCAGCTTCAATAAAGTCATTCATACCTACCTTAGTCAGATTCTTAGCATCAGCCAGCTTCTGAATAGTTTCAAGGTTAATAGCTTTATATTCTACACGGTTAATATTCTTAAAACCGAACTTCGGAACACGACGTTGAAGAGGCATCTGTCCACCTTCAAAACCAATCTTCTTTGAATAACCTGATCTTGATTTAGCACCTTTATGACCTCTTGTAGAAGTACCCCCTAAACCAGAACCGGGGCCGCGGCCAATTCTTTTTCTAGTCTTTGTAGATCCTTCTGCAGGTTTTAAATTACTTAAATTCATATCGTAATTAGTTTTTTTATTAACAATGAATTACTTAACGATGGCAACCAGGTGTTTTACCTTTTCAACCATTCCCAGAATAGAAGGAGTTGCTTCGTGCTCAACCACACGATTCATCTTGCGAAGTCCCAGCGCATCGAGTACTCTTTTTTGATCAGCAGGAGCACCAATTCTACTTTTTACTTGTTTAATCTTAATAGTTGACATAATTCCTCCTTATCCTCTAAATACTTTTTCCATACTTACGCCTCTGTTCTGAGCAACCATACGGGCATCTCTCATCTCACCCAAAGCCAAAATAGTAGCTTTTACCAAGTTGTGCGGATTAGAAGAACCTTTTGACTTAGCCAAAACGTCTGTAATACCCACACTTTCCAAAACAGCACGCATTGCGCCACCTGCTACCACACCGGTACCGGTAGAAGCCGGTTTGATGAATACTTCTGCACCACCAAATTTAGCCGACTGTTCATGAGGAACTGTACCTTTCAATACAGGAACACGAGTCAAGTTCTTCTTAGCTGCTTCAACACCTTTGGCAATAGCCGCTGTTACTTCACCAGCTTTACCAAGGCCCCAACCAATAATACCGTCTTCGTTTCCAACAACGACAATTGCAGAGAAGCTGAATGTTCTACCACCCTTTGTTACCTTTGTAACACGGTTGATAGCAACCAATCTGTCTTTTAACTCTATATCGTTAGTTATCTTAACTCTATTATTAACTGCCATAATTGATTAAAATTTAAGTCCACCGTTACGAGCAGCGTCAGCCACTTCTTTTACTCTCCCATGATACAAGTAACCATTACGGTCGAATACGACAGTCGTAATACCAGCTTCCTGAGCCTTCTTGGCAATCAGTTCACCAACTTTAGCAGCCTGTTCTTTCTTAGGCATAGCTTCCATTCCCAAAGAGGAAGCTGCAGCCAAAGTCTTACCAGCCAAGTCATCGATAACTTGAACGTAAATCTGCTTGTTACTTCTAAACACACTCATACGCGGACGTTCAGTAGTACCTGAAATCTTATTGCGCACTCTATATTTGATCTTGATTCGTCTTTCTAATTTTGTTGTCATGATAATACAATTTTATGTAAATTATTTAGCACCGGCTGACTTACCAGACTTTCTACGAATTTCTTCGCCAACAAACTTAATACCTTTACCTTTATAAGGTTCCGGCTTACGGAAAGAACGTATTTTTGAGCAAACCTGACCAAGCAGTTGTTTGTCACAAGATTCCAATATAATAAGAGGGTTCTTATTTCTTTCTGACTTAGTTTCTACCTTGATTTCAGGAGGCAACTGCATAAAGATATTATGAGTATAGCCCAAAGCGAAATCAATAATATTACCATTGTTTGAAGCACGGTAACCTACACCGACAAGTTCCAGTTCTTTCTTATAACCTACAGAAACACCAATAACCATGTTGTTAACCAAAGAACGATACAAGCCATGGAAAGCATGTCTTTGCTTTATGTTATCCAACATTGCGTTTTCGTTTTCCGTCAACGCCACATGTCCATCTTCAATTGCAACATTGATAGAAGGATCTACAAATTGGCTAAGTTCGCCTTTAGGACCTTTTACAGTAACTACATTATCCTTCAGAGTAACTGTTACTCCAGCGGGAATACTAATGGGTAATTTTCCTATTCTTGACATTGCTTATCCTCCTATTAATATACATAACAAAGAACTTCACCACCGATTTTCAGCTCAGCAGCTTCTTTGTTAGTCATTACACCTTTGGAAGTAGATATTATAGCAATACCTAAACCATTAATAACTCTCGGCATGTCTTTGTAACCCGTATACTTACGTAAACCCGGAGTAGAAACTCTGATAAGTTTCTTAATAGCATTCACTTTGTTTACTGAGTCGTACTTCAAAGCCACTTTGATAGTTCCTTGAGGACCATCTTCTACAAACTTGTAGTTCAGAATGTAGCCTTTATCAAAAAGGATCTTAGTGATTTCCTTTTTCAAATTTGAGGCAGGCACTTCTACTACTCTGTGCTTTGCACTAATTGCATTTCTCAATCTGGTGAGATAATCTGCGATTGGATCTGTCATATAATAATGAATTAAATTAATCAGGACTACCCTGACAATATTTAAAAATAAAAAGAATTACCAGCTTGCTTTCTTAACGCCCGGAATCAAACCATTAGAAGCCATTTCGCGGAACTGAATTCTTGAAATTCCGAACTGACGAATATAACCTTTAGGACGACCGGTCAATTTACAACGGTTGTGCAAACGAATAGGATTGGCGTTCTTAGGAATAGCTGCAATTTCTGAGCAGCTTCAAAAGCTTCAGCAGGGTCACCTGAGTTGACAATCTTCTTCAACGCAGCACGTTTTTCAGCATATTTGGCTACAAGTTTGGCTCTTTTTACTTCACGAGCTTCATTGATTCTTTTGCCATAATATATTAATCTTTTTTTGAGTTTTTAAACGGTAAACCAAATTCCTTTAACAAAGCATAACCTTCTTCATCTGTCGGAGCAGAAGTTACAAAGGTAATATTCATTCCGAGAATTTTAGTAATACTATCGATATTTATTTCAGGGAAAATGATTTGCTCCTGAATACCCAATGTATAATTACCTCTTCCATCAAACTTGCTTTCGATACCTTTGAAGTCACGGATACGTGGCAAGGCAACACGAACAAGCTTTTCAAGGAACTCATACATTCTTTCACGACGCAAAGTTACCATTACACCAATCGGCATTTTCTTACGCAACTTAAAGTTTGCGATATCTTTACGTGAAACTGTTGCAACAGCTTTCTGACCAGTAATTGCTGTTAACTCATTAATAGCAACTTCAATAATCTTCTTATCAGCGACAGCCATACCTAAACCTTGATTGATAACAATCTTCTTAAGTACGGGGATCTGCATTGTTGAAGAATATTGGAACTGATTCTTCAATGCAGGCGCAATGCGCTCTGCATATTCTTTCTTAAGGCTAGCAGTATTACTCATTATTTAATCTCCTCTCCTGATTTTTTAGCATAACGAACAAATGTTCTACCATCAGAACTTTCTCTTCTTCCCACACGTGTTGGCTTGCCTGTTTTAGGATCAACCACATTCAAGTTTGAGATATGTATAGCAGCCTCCTGCTTTACGATACCACCTTGAGGGTTCTTTGCATTAGGTTTGGTACTCTTCGATACCATATTGATACCTTCTACAAGTGCACGTCCTTCTTTAACAAGAACTTTCAGCACACGGCCAGTTTTACCTTTATCTTCACCAGAGTTTACGTAAACTGTATCGCCTTTTTTTATATGTAATTTACTCATTACTTAAATCTTTTACAAAATTAAAGTACTTCAGGTGCAAGTGATACCACTTTCATGTTTGCAGCACGCAACTCTCTTGCAACAGGGCCAAAAATACGACTTCCTCTAATTTCGCCTGCATTATTCAATAATACGCAAGCATTATCATCAAAACGAATATAAGAACCATCAGCACGACGGATTTCTTTCTTAGTACGTACAATTAAAGCCTTTGATACTGCACCTTTTTTAACATCACTAGAGGGGATTACACTCTTGATAGAAACTACAATGACATCCCCTACAGAAGCGTAACGTCTCCTCGTACCGCCTAATACGCGGATACAAAGAGCTTCTTTAGCGCCACTGTTGTCACACACTGTAAGTCTGGATTCTACTTGTATCATAATTACTTAGCTCTTTCAATTATTTCAACCAATCTCCATCTCTTAGTTTTGCTCAAAGGACGAGTTTCCATGATGTGTACTGTATCACCTACATTACATTCATTCTTTTCATCATGAGCATGGTATTTTTTCGTTTTAGAAACGAACTTACCATAAATAGGGTGTTTTTCCTTAAACTTAGCAGCAACAGTAATGGTCTTATCCATCTTATTGCTTACTACAACACCTGTTCTTTCTTTTCTTAAATTTCTAGCTTCCATGAGGACCATTATTATTTGTTAAGTTCTCTCTGATGCAATTCTGCCTTCATACGCGCAATCGTTCTGCGTAATTTCTTAATCTGTGCAGGATTATCCAGCGGAGAGATAGAATGATTTAAAACCATCTGATTGTAATTGGCTACTTCAGCTTCAATTCTTTCTGCCAATTCATTGGTAGCTATTTCTCTAATTTCTGCAATCTTCATAATAAATTAAGCATTTTGATTTTTAGCATCGTAATCACGTCTAACTATAAACTTAGTAGTAACAGGAAGCTTCTGTGCTGCAAGACGCAAAGCTTCTTTAGCTACCTCATAAGGAACACCTTCTGCCTCGATGATAATACGACCCGGAGTAACCGGAGCGACGAAACCTTCAGGAGCACCTTTACCTTTACCCATACGCACATCAGCAGGCTTGCGGGTAATAGGTTTGTCCGGGAAAATACGGATCCAAATCTGTCCTTGACGTTGCATATATCTTGTTACCGCAATACGTGCAGCTTCAATTTGTCTACCTGTAATCCATTTAGTCTCCAAAGATTTGATACCAAATGATCCGAAAGCCAATTGGTTTCCTCTTTGAGCATTTCCTTTCTGACTGCCCTTCTGCTGTCTTCTGAATTTTGTCTTTTTCGGTTGTAACATAATTCCTAAAATTCAAATCCGTTAGCGATTGTTTTTCTTTCTTTTGAAGTTCTTACCACCGTTATTGTTGCCATTACCGCCACGACCACTCTCTTTAGTCTGAGTAAAGTTAGGCGCTAATTCTCTCTTACCATACACTTCACCACGGCAAATCCATACTTTGATACCCAGCAAACCAACCTTAGTCAAAGCTTCTGCATGACAATAGTCAATGTCCGCACGGAAAGTATGTAACGGAGTTCTTCCTTCTTTATACATTTCAGAACGAGCCATTTCCGCTCCATTCAAACGTCCTGAAATCAACACTTTGATACCTTCAGCACCCATACGCATTGTGTTAGCGATAGCCATCTTGATGGCGCGGCGATAGGCAATCTTACCTTCTACCTGACGAGCGATATTATTAGCTACAATAACAGCGTCCAACTCAGGTCTTTTCACCTCAAAGATATTAATCTGAATATCCTTGTCCGTGATTTTCTTCAACTCTTCTTTCAGCTTGTCAACTTCCTGACCGCCTTTACCAATGATAATACCCGGACGCGCTGTACAAACTGTGATTGTCACCAATTTCAGTGTACGTTCTATAACAATTCTTGAAACGCTGGCTTTTGCAAGTCTGGCATTCAAATATTTACGGATTTTGCTGTCTTCCAACAAAGCATCACCATAATCATTGCCACCGTACCAATTAGAATCCCATCCTCTGATAATTCCTAAACGGTTGCTTATCGGATTAACTTTCTGTCCCATCTAGTCTTAATTTTGATTATCATTAGTACTCTTAGAATCAACGAACAAAGTCACATGATTTGAACGTTTACGAATTCTGTAACCTCTACCCTGCGGAGCCGGACGCATTCTTTTCAGCGTTGCACCCCCATCAACATAAATCTTTGTTACAAACAATTCGCCACTTTCTGCCTTACGTTCGTTTTTCTGTTCCCAGTTAGCAATAGCAGAGCGCAACAGTTTTTCCACTCTTGCAGAAGCTTCTTTAGAAGAAAACTTCAAGACACCCAGTGCACGGTTCACTTCCATACCACGAATCATGTCAGCCACGAGACGCATTTTTCGCGGAGAAGTAGGAACATTTTGCAACTTTGCAAAATACATGGTCTTAAGGGCTTCTTTTCTTTTTTCAGCCGATATTTTTTTTCTTGCTCCCATTATTTATTACTTTATTATTTCTTCAGATTATCCTGC
The DNA here is from genome assembly GCF_000614185.1 of Phocaeicola sartorii JCM 17136 = DSM 21941. GTDB lineage: Bacteria > Bacteroidota > Bacteroidia > Bacteroidales > Bacteroidaceae > Phocaeicola > Phocaeicola sartorii. Next base: position 72,996 of record NZ_BAKM01000009.1, read on the forward strand.
TTATTTTTTCTTGTTACCTGCATGGCCGCGGAATGTACGTGTCGGTGCAAATTCACCCAGTTTGTGTCCTACCATGTTTTCTGTAACGTAAACAGGAATAAATTTATTTCCGTTATGAACTGCAATTGTGTGCCCTACAAAATCAGGCGAGATCATTGAAGCTCTAGCCCAAGTCTTAACGACAACCTTCTTGCCGCTTTCATTCATAGCAAGCACTTTGTTTTCAAGTTTTACGTTAATATATGGACCTTTTTTTTAATGAACGACTCATAATTTACTCAATTAATCAGTTATTACTTTCTTCTCTCAATAATATACTTAGAAGACTGTTTCTTCGGAGCTCTTGTCTTCAAGCCCTTAGCATACAAGCCTGTACGTGATCTTGGGTGACCTCCGGAAGCGCGTCCTTCACCACCACCCATCGGGTGATCAACAGGATTCATAACAACACCACGGTTGCGAGGACGACGACCCATCCAACGAGTACGACCTGCCTTACCGGAAGATTCCAATCCATGATCAGAGTTACCAACGCTACCTATAGTAGCCTTACAAGCACTAAGTATTTGTCTTACCTCACCTGAAGGCAATTTAATTACACAATACTTGCCTTCTCTTGAAGTTAACTGAGCAAAATTACCAGCTGATCTCACCAAAGCTGCACCTTGACCCGGACGTAATTCAATATTATGAATTACAGTACCAACGGGGATGTTTTCAAGCGGAAGTGCGTTACCAATCTCAGGCGCTGCATTCGCTCCAGACATCAATGTGCTACCAACCTGCAATCCATTAGGAGCAATAATATATCTCTTTTCACCATCAGCATAAAACAGCAAAGCGATACGAGCCGAACGATTCGGATCGTATTCTATTGTTTTAACGACTGCGGGTACACCGTCTTTGTTTCTCTTGAAATCGATAAGTCTGTATTTTCTCTTGTGACCGCCGCCCATATAGCGCATTGTCATTTTACCAACATTGTTGCGACCACCTGTTGAGCGCTTTCCAAATACAAGAGACTTTTCTGGTACCGATGCAGTAATCTCTTCAAAAGTACCAATAATTTTATGTCTTTGCCCCGGTGTTGTGGGCTTAAATTTACGTACTGCCATCTTTTTTAAATATTGCTATAAAAATCAATAGTATCGCCTTCTTTCAATGTAACAACAGCTTTCTTATAAGCGTTCGTACGACCATTGATGATTCCAGACTTAGTGTAACGGCTTTTACTCTTTCCCGAGTATCTCAGCGTATTTACATCTACTACTGTAACATTATACAAAGCTTCAACCTCTCTCTTAATTTCCAACTTGTTAGCCTCAGGACGCACAATAAAACCGAAACGGTTTAATTTCTCGGTAATTGCAGTCATTTTCTCAGTAACCAACGGTTTAATAATAATTCCCATTATCTAAGCCTCCTTTTTAAATTAAGATAAGATATTCTCGATAGCCTTGAGCGAGTTTTCTGTAACAACAAGAGTTTCAGCATTCAATACTTTGTAAGTATTTAATGCAGAAGCAATTGCTACATCGGCACGTTCAATGTTACGAGCTGACAAATATACATTTTTATTAGCTTCCGGCAAAACAAGAAGCAACTTTTTGTCAGCAATTTTAAGATTATTTACCATAGCAACGAAATCCTTAGTCTTCGGAGCTTCAAAAGTGAAGTCTTCAACAATAATGATTGCGTTCTCTTGAACTTTATAAGACAGAGCTGACTTACGAGCCAATGTCTTAACTTTTTTATTCAACTTGAACCAATAGTCGCGAGGTTTAGGACCAAACACACGAGCACCACCCACCAATACCGGAGAGTTGATATCACCACGACGAGCACCGCCACCACCTTTCTGACGACCTAATTTACGAGTAGAACCGCTGATTTCGCTTCTTTCTTTAGATTTATGAGTTCCCTGACGTTGGTTAGCCATAAACTGCTTAACGTCCAAATAGATAGCGTGGTCATTGGGTTCAATTCCGAAGATAGATTCGTTTAACGTAACCTTTCTTCCGGTGTCTTCACCTTTAATATTTAATACGTTAACTTCCATTATTTCTCAATTATTACGATTGAACCTTTGCAACCCGGTACCGAACCTTTAATCAAAAGAAGATTGTGTTCCGGAATCACTTTTAATACCTGTAAGTTATGTGTAGTAACGCGGTCACCACCCATTTGGCCACCCATGCGCATTCCTTTGAATACTTTTGCTGGGTAAGAACATGCACCGATAGAACCCGGTTTACGGGCGCGGTTGTGCTGACCGTGAGTAGTCTGACCTACACCACCAAATCCATGTCTTTTCACTACACCTTGGAAGCCTTTACCTTTAGAAGTACCAACAACGTCAACATAAGCTACATCATTGAATAATTCCACTGTAATAGTGTCTCCCAAATTCAGTTCTGTCTCAAAATCCTTGAACTCGGCCAAGTGTCTCTTCGGAGTTACACCAGCTTTTTTAAAGTGCCCCATCAAAGGTTTGGTAGTATGTTTTTCCTTTTTGTCCTGGAAACCTACCTGAACAGCTGCATAGCCGTCTTTCTCAACACTCTTAATCTGAGTAACTACACAAGGACCAGCTTCGATAACAGTGCATGGTACATTCTTACCATCAGCACTGAAAACGGATGTCATTCCGATTTTCTTTCCTAATAATCCTGGCATTTCAGTTAATTTTTAAATGCATTAAACTTTAATTTCTACTTCAACTCCACTCGGTAATTCTAACTTCATCAGAGCATCTACTGTCTTAGCTGTTGAGCTATAGATGTCGATCAATCTCTTGTAAGAAGACAATTCAAACTGTTCACGTGACTTCTTATTAACAAAAGTCGAACGGTTTACCGTGAAAATACGCTTGTGTGTAGGCAATGGAATAGGACCGCTGACGATAGCGCCTGTAGCCTTCACAGTTCTAACGATCTTTTCAGCAGATTTGTCCACCAAGTTGTGATCGTAAGATTTCAGTTTAATTCTAATTTTTTGACTCATTAGATTTTAAATTAAAAAATGATTAAATATAAAGTGGGGCCGGATTAAGAGTCATTCGCTAACCCGTCGCCCCTTCTTTTTCTATTATACTAAGTCCACACGACCTTTCACTTCTTCAAGTACAGCCTTAGCAATAGAGCTGGAAACTTGAGCATGATGATCGTAAGTCATAGATGAGGTTGCACGACCTGAAGTGATAGTACGTAAAGCTGTTACATAACCGAACATTTCAGCCAAAGGCACTTTTGCTTTTACAATACGAGCTCCAGAACGGCTTGATTCCATTCCTTCTACTTGACCACGGCGTTTATTCAAGTCACCGATAACATCACCCATATTTTCTTCCGGAGTTACAACTTCCAGCTTCATAATAGGTTCAGTCAATACAGGACCTGCTTTAGCACATGCATTCTTGTAAGCCTGGATAGCACAGATTTCAAATGACAACTGGTCAGAGTCAACCGGGTGGAATGAACCATCCTTCAAAACAACTTTCAGTGAATCCAGCGGATAACCTGCCAATACACCATTCTTCATTGCTGTCTGGAAACCTTTCTGGACTGATGGGATAAATTCCTTAGGAACGTTACCGCCCTTCACTTCATCAATAAACTGCAGACCGCCTTGTGTAAAGTCTTCATCAACCGGGCCGATTGCCACAATGATATCGGCAAACTTACCACGACCACCAGACTGTTTCTTATAAACTTCACGCAACTCAACAGTCTTAGTGATAGCTTCCTTGTAGTTAACCTGAGGTTTACCCTGATTACATTCTACTTTGAACTCACGTTTCAGACGATCGATAATAATATCCAAGTGAAGCTCACCCATACCAGAAATAATAGTCTGACCAGATTGTTCGTCAGTCTTAACAGTAAATGTCGGGTCTTCTTCAGCCAATTTAGCCAAACCGTTAGACAATTTGTCAAGGTCTTTCTGGGTCTTAGGCTCAACAGCAATACCAATTACCGGATCAGGGAATTCCATTGACTCCAATACGATCGGAGCATCTTCATCGCACAATGTATCACCTGTACGGATATCCTTGAAACCAACACCGGCACCAATATCACCTGCGCCAATTACCTCCACAGGGTTCTGTTTATTTGAATGCATCTGGAACAAACGTGACACACGTTCTTTCTTACCCGAACGAGTATTATAGATGTATGAACCAGCCTCTACTTTACCAGAGTAAACACGGAAGAAAGTCAAACGACCTACATAGGGGTCTGTTGCAATCTTAAATGCCAAAGCTGAAGTCTTTTCATCATCACTAGGCATACGATCCTCTTCTGCACCAGTGCTCGGGTTAGTACCTACGATAGCAGGTGTATCCAACGGAGAAGGCAAGAACGCACAAACGTAGTCAAGCAATGTCTGAACTCCCTTATTTTTGAATGAAGAGCCACAGAACATAGGAACGATATCCATCTTCAATGTTCCCGCACGTAAAGCACGCAAAATTTCCTCTTCAGTGATTGTAGAAGGATCATCAAAGAATTTTTCCATTAAAGCGTCATCAAATTCAGCTACTTTTTCGAGCATTTTTTCTCTCCATTCATTAGCTTCATCAACCAAGTTCGCAGGAATCTCTTCTACGCTATAATCTGCACCCATTGTTTCATCGTGCCACAAAATAGCTTTCATTTTGATCAAATCAACAACCCCCTTAAAGCTTTCTTCAGCACCGATAGGAATTACTACAGGACAAGCATTTGCGCCCAATACATCCTTCATCTGACGAACAACTTCGAAGAAGTCAGCACCAGAACGGTCCATTTTATTAACGTAACCGATACGAGGTACATTATATTTATCAGCCTGACGCCATACTGTTTCCGACTGAGGTTCTACACCACCTACCGCACAATAAGCCGCAACAGCTCCATCCAACACACGCAAGGAACGTTCTACTTCAGCAGTAAAGTCAACGTGTCCCGGAGTATCAATCAAGTTAATTTTATAAGTATTTCCCGCATATTTCCAACGAGTAGTAGTAGCAGCAGATGTAATAGTGATACCACGTTCCTGCTCCTGCTCCATCCAGTCCATTGTTGCCGCACCGTCATGCACCTCACCAATTTTGTGAGTTAATCCAGTGTAGAACAAAATACGTTCTGAAGTCGTTGTCTTACCGGCATCGATGTGAGCCATGATACCGATATTGCGGGTCAAATGCAAATCATGTTTAGCCATTTTCGTCCTTTACTTATTAATTATTACTTGATTAGAATCTGAAGTGAGCGAATGCACGGTTAGCTTCAGCCATACGATGCATATCTTCCTTACGTTTATAAGCGCCACCCTGTTCGTTGAAAGCGTCAATAATCTCAGCAGCTAATTTATCAGCCATTGATTTACCGCCGCGTTTACGAGCGAAAAGAATCAAGTTTTTCATTGAAATTGACTCTTTACGATCAGGACGAATTTCAGTAGGAACTTGGAAAGTAGCGCCACCTACGCGACGAGACTTTACTTCAATCTGAGGAGTTACATTATCCAAAGCTTTCTTCCAGATTTCCAAAGATGATTTTTCTTCGTTAGGAAGTTTTGCTTTCACTGTTTCCAGTGCTGCATAGAAGATCTCATAAGATGTATTCTTTTTCCCATCATACATCAAGTGGTTCACGAATTTAGAGACCTTCTGATCATTAAATACCGGATCCGGAAGGATCACACGTTTTTTTGGTTTTGCTTTTCTCATTTTTTCTCAAAATAATGTTTTGTTTGGGGCTGCACTTTTCCGTTTACTTCAACGCTTCCTCCGAAGCATTTACTCAACCTTTATAGCTTATTCCAACAAACCAAAACTTAAATTAATATTCTTTGTTTCAGGAATTCAGTTACAATTTACTTCTTTCCTTTTCCTTTTGCAGGAGCTGCAGCCTGTCCAGCTTTAGGACGCTTGGCACCATATTTAGAACGTCTTTGTGTACGACCAGCCACACCAGCTGTATCCAAAGTACCACGAACAATGTGATAACGTACACCCGGAAGGTCTTTCACACGACCACCACGAACCAATACGATGGAGTGTTCCTGCAAGTTATGACCTTCTCCCGGAATATAAGAGTTCACTTCCTTAGAGTTAGTCAGACGCACACGAGCAACTTTACGCATTGCTGAATTCGGCTTTTTCGGAGTAGTAGTATACACACGAACACAAACACCACTCTTTGAGGACATGAATCCAGTGCCGGAGATTTACTCTTCTCAACCAAAACCTCTCTTCCTTTTCTTACTAATTGTTGAATAGTAGGCATTTTGTTTGATTTTTAATTATTATATATTGTTTATTAATTTGCTATACTAAGTCCAAAACTATACATTTTGGGCTGCAAAGTTACGAATAACATTTTAATAAACAATACTTTCTACCAATAAAAATAGTCTGTCTCTCAAAAAAAGTTTTTGAAAAACAGACTACTATGTTATTTTCGCTACAAAAGCCCTTATGCCTCCCCTTTAAATCCGCTTATAGGAGGAATGAATGTTTTTCCATCCGGTCCATTATTTCCCCCATTCATTTCTTCCGGCATTCGGATAGGTCCGAAATTACGTTCGTATTTTGCAACATTCTCCTGTAATGCATACATCAAACGTTTTGCGTGTTCAGGAGTCAGTACAATACGTGACTGCACTCCAGCTTTGGGCAATCCCGGCATTACACGCACAAAATCAACAATAAATTCCGAACTGGAATGGGTGATAATGGCAAGATTTGCATACGTTCCTTGAGCCACTTCTTCTTTCAACTCTATCTGCAGCTGATTGTTATTTTTTTCGTTTTCCATGATTTTATACTTTAGCATTAAAAAATATTCTGAATCTCAATGTTCCCAACTTCAATTCTTTGGTTAGAGTACAAATATAGATATTTATTTGCAATAATACAACATACCCACTGCTGCTCTATATATTTTTCCGATAGCATCTGTTATAAATCTAAAGAGGCTGATTTCTCTCTGGGAAATCAGCCTCTTTTACGTTGTGTATATTTAAAATTACTCTACTTCACTATAGTCAAGGACATTCTTACGAGTAGCAAGAATACGGTCATACTCTTCCTTTGAACCGACAATAATCTTTTCAAATTCACGCTGACCGGTACCAGCAGGAATCAAGTGACCACAAATCACATTTTCCTTCATGCCTTCCAACCTGTCAACCTTACCATTGATGGCAGCCTCATTCAAGACTTTCGTTGTTTCCTGGAATGATGCAGCCGACATGAAGCTTGAAGTTCCCAAAGCAGCACGGGTGATACCTTGCAAAATCTGAGTAGATGTAGCAGGAATAGCATCACGTACCTCAACAGGCTTCAAGTCACGACGTTTCAGCATACTGTTCTCATCACGCAACTTACGGGCAGTGACAATCTGCCCCGGCTGCAAATTCTGAGAATCACCAGCATCAACAACCACCTTCTTGCCCCAGATACGGTCGTTTTCTTCCATGAACTCTTGCTTATCCACTACCTGTTGTTCCAAGAAGCGGGTATCGCCCGGCTCATCGATCTCTACTTTACGCATCATTTGACGAACGATAATCTCAAAGTGTTTATCATTAATCTTCACACCCTGCAAACGGTAAACGTCCTGCACTTCATTAACGATGTATTCCTGTACAGCCGTAGGACCTTTGATGGTCAAGATGTCAGCAGGAGTAATCGCACCGTCAGACAACGGAGTTCCGGCACGAACATAGTCGTTTTCCTGAACCAATATTTGCTTAGACAGGTTCACCAAGTACTTCTTCACCTCACCCGTCTTAGATGTAACGATAATTTCACGATTACCACGTTTAATCTTACCCATAGTAATTTCACCGTCTATTTCAGAAACGACAGCCGGATTAGAAGGGTTACGTGCCTCAAACAACTCTGTAACACGAGGAAGACCACCAGTGATATCACCAGCCTTACCTACAGCGCGAGGGATCTTCACAATAATGTCACCAGCCTTCACAGCCTGACCGTTTTCAATCACGACATGGCCACCCACAGGCAAGTTATAAGTACGGATCAAATTGCCATCTTCTGTCACAATATGAGCAGAAGGCACCTTAGTCTTATCTTTGGACTCGATAATGATAATCTCACGCAAGCCGGTAGCTTCATCAGATTCTACCTTATAAGTCACGTTTTCAACCACACTTTCGAATTCAATCTTACCAGTAGCTTCTGTGATAATGACAGCATTAAACGGATCCCACTTAGCAATAAGTTTGCCCTTCTCGACAATATCACCGTCCGCAGCATACAATTTAGAACCGTAAGGCACGTTATGAGTTGACAGGATAATTCCTGTATTCACATCAATAAAGCGGACTTCGGCCAAACGACCGACTACCACCTTCACTGATTCACCCATTTCATCAACCGTATCTACCGTACGCAGTTCTTCGAATTCCAAACGTGCATTATTCTTGGCTACAATACTTGCATTGGCAGCCATATTGCCTGCGATACCACCGGCATGGAATGTACGCAGTGTCAACTGTGTACCCGGTTCACCGATAGACTGCGCAGCGATTACACCAACAGCTTCACCTTTCTGAACCATACGGCTGGATGCCAAGTTACGTCCGTAACACTTAGCACATACACCTTTCTTAGATTCACAAGTCAATACCGAACGGATTTCAACGCTTTCAATCGGAGAATCCTCGATTTCCTGCGCAATATCCTCTGTAATTTCCTCACCGCCAGCCACAATCAGTTTTCCAGTAGTAGGATGGACGATATCATGTACAGAAACACGTCCCAGAATACGTTCGTACAAAGTGGCAATAACTTCATCGTTATTTTTCAAAGCTGTACAAACCAGACCACGAAGTGTTCCACAGTCTTCTTCATTAATAATCACATCATGAGACACGTCCACAAGACGACGAGTCAAATATCCCGCATCGGCCGTTTTCAACGCGGTATCCGCCAAACCTTTACGAGCACCGTGGGTAGAGATAAAATACTCTAACACAGACAAACCTTCCTTAAAGTTTGAAAGAATCGGGTTCTCAATAATCTGCGCACCCTCAGCACCGGCTTTCTGCGGTTTTGCCATCAAACCACGCATACCAGACAACTGACGAATCTGCTCCTTAGAACCACGAGCACCGGAATCAAGCATCATAAATACTGAGTTGAAACCTTGGTCATCGTTCTTAATTGTCTTGTAAAGGATATCAGACAAATCACTATTTACGTGAGTCCATGTATCAATAACCTGGTTGTAACGTTCATTGTCAGTGATGAAACCCATGTTATAATTCATCATAATCTGCTCAACCTCCTCATTACCACGTTTTACCAGTTCTTCTTTTTCTTTCGGGATAATAATATCGCCCAAGTTGAATGACAGCCCGCCCTTGAAAGCCATATAATAACCTAAGTTCTTAATACCATCCAAGAACTCACAAGCACGTGCAACACCGACAGCCTTGATAACATCACTAATGATGTCACGCAAAGACTTTTTAGAAATAATGGTATTCAGGTAGCCTACTTCAGCCGGAACGATTTCGTTTACAATCACACGACCTACGGAGGTTTCCTTCATCATCACATCTACGATTTTACCATCCTTGTCCAAATCCTTCACAACTACGTTGACAATGGCATGAATATCCACTTTACCTTCATTATAAGCAATCAAAGCCTCTTCCGGTCCGTAGAAAGTCAAGCCCTCACCTTTAGCTCCTTTTCTCAGTTTGGTAATATAATACAAACCAAGTACCATATCCTGTGCTGGCACAGTAATAGGCGCACCATTGGCAGGATTCAAAATGTTATGAGCCTGGAGCATCAACATCTGTGCTTCCAGAATCGCATCATTGCTCAAAGGCAAGTGAACAGCCATCTGGTCACCATCGAAGTCGGCATTGAACGCAGTACAAGCCAACGGGTGCAACTGGATAGCTTTACCTTCAATCATGTGCGGCTGGAAAGCCTGAATACCCAGACGGTGCAGAGTCGGCGCACGGTTCAGCAATACAGGATGACCTTTCATTACATGTTCCAAGATATCCCAAATCACAGGTTCCTTGCGGTCTACAATCTTCTTTGCCGATTTTACAGTCTTCACGATACCACGTTCTATCAGCTTACGGATGATAAACGGTTTGTAAAGTTCTGCAGCCATCAACTTAGGAATACCACATTCACCCATCTTCAATTCAGGACCAACGACGATTACCGAACGAGCTGAATAGTCAACACGCTTACCCAACAAGTTCTGACGGAAACGTCCTTGCTTACCTTTCAAACTATCAGACAGTGATTTCAACGGACGGTTAGCGTCTGTCTTCACCGCACTTGACTTACGTGAATTATCGAACAAGGAATCGACAGCTTCTTGCAACATACGTTTTTCATTACGCAAAATCACTTCCGGAGCCTTTATCTCAATCAGTCGTTTCAAACGGTTGTTACGGATAATCACACGACGATACAAATCATTCAAGTCAGAAGTGGCAAAACGACCACCATCCAACGGAACCAACGGACGAAGTTCAGGAGGGATAACCGGCACAATACGTACAATCATCCATTCAGGTTTATTGCGCCCGCGAGATGCACGGAACGATTCAACTACCTGCAGACGCTTCAAAGCCTCGTTCTTACGTTGCTGTGAGGAATCGTTGCTTGCCTTATGACGCAATTCGTATGACAAAGCATCCAAATCCAAAGTTGAGAGCAAGTCATAAATAGCTTCAGCACCCATCTTAGCGATGAACTTGTTCGGATCTGTATCCTCCAAATATTGGTTTTCTTTTGGAAGCGTATCCAAGATATCCAGATACTCTTCTTCAGAAAGCAAATCAAATTTATTAATACCGTCTTCAGCTTTCACACCCGGCTGAATAACTACATAGCGTTCATAATATACAATAGCGTCCAGTTTCTTTGTAGGCAAGCCCAACAAATAACCGATTTTGTTCGGCAATGAACGGAAATACCAGATATGTGCTACAGGCACAACCAGCTGAATATGTCCCATACGTTCACGACGCACCTTCTTTTCAGTCACTTCAACGCCGCATCGGTCGCACACAATTCCTTTATAACGGATACGTTTGTACTTACCGCAATGACATTCATAGTCTTTTACCGGTCCAAAGATACGTTCGCAAAACAAGCCATCTCGTTCCGGTTTGTAGGTACGGTAGTTGATAGTTTCAGGCTTCAACACCTCACCGCTCGAATTCTCAAGGATTTCTTCGGGTGAAGCCAAGCCAATTGAGATTTTCGAGAAATTACTCTTTATCTTAGTTTCTTTTCTAAAAGCCATACTTCCTTATTTATAATGTAAAGAGTTATATTTTTTATTATTCAAGGTTGATACTCAAGCCAAGACCTCTCAGTTCATGTAACAATACATTCAGAGATTCCGGGATACCCGGAGTCGGCATAGGTTCACCTTTCACAATAGCTTCGTAAGCCTTTGAACGTCCTACAACGTCATCAGACTTGATAGTCAGGATTTCCTGCAAGATATGTGCCGCGCCAAATGCTTCAAGCGCCCACACTTCCATTTCTCCGAAACGCTGACCACCGAACTGTGCCTTACCACCAAGCGGCTGCTGAGTAATAAGAGAGTACGGACCGATAGAACGAGCATGCATCTTATCTTCAACCATGTGACCCAATTTCAACATATAAGTTACACCCACTGTTGCAGGTTGGTCAAAACGCTCACCTGTACCACCATCACAAAGATAAGTCTTACAATAACGGGGCAATCCGGCTTTATCCGTCCATTCATTTAAATCATCCATAGAAGCACCATCAAAAATAGGGGTAGCGAATTTCACGCCCAACTCTTTTCCGGCACGACCTAATACGGCTTCAAAAATCTGACCGATATTCATACGAGAAGGCACACCCAACGGATTCAATACGATATCAACCGGGGTTCCATCCGCCAAGAACGGCATATCTTCCTGGCGAACCACACGAGACACAATACCTTTGTTACCGTGACGTCCCGCCATCTTATCACCCACACCGATCTTACGTTTCTTGGCAATATAAACCTTAGCCATCTGAATAATACCTGCTGGAAGTTCATCACCGATAGTGATAGCGAATTTCCTACGCTTCAATTCAGCATCCAATTCTTTATATTTCTTCAGGTAATTCATGACCAAATCGCGGATCATATCATTCTTATGAGCGTCGGCAGTCCACTTACTCAACTGAATAATAGTATAATCCAATGATTCCAGATCGCGTTTGGTAAACTTCGCACCCTTAGCAATAACTTCCGTTCCCAAGTAATCTTTTACCCCCTGAGAAACCTTACCGTTAGTCAACACCAACAATTTCTCAATCAAGATATCTTTCAGTTTGGCAGCCTTCTCTTCGAATTCATCATTCAGTTTAGGCAGAATAGCCTTATCGGCATTCTTCTCACTTCTGCTCTTGATAACACGTGAGAACAACTTCTTGTCGATAACGACCCCACGCAATGACGGAGAAGCTTTCAATGAAGCGTCCTTCACATCACCTGCCTTATCACCAAAGATAGCACGAAGCAATTTCTCTTCCGGAGAAGGATCTGATTCACCCTTTGGAGTAATCTTACCAATCAAGATATCACCCGGTTCGATACGCGCACCTACACGAACGATACCGTTTTCATCCAAATCTTTAGTAGCTTCCTCACTCACATTAGGAATATCAGAAGTCAATTCTTCCATACCGCGTTTCGTCTCGCGGACTTCCAAAATATATTCATCAACGTGTACAGAGGTCAACAAGTCCTCACGTACAACGCGTTCATTCAACACAATAGCATCCTCGTAGTTATACCCCTTCCAAGGCATATAAGCCACCAACAGATTCTTACCCAATGCAAGCTCACCACCCTGAGTTGAATATCCTTCAGTCAGGATATCACCTTTCTTCACACGCTGACCTTTATCACAAGTAGGACGAAGGTCAATAGTCATACTCTGATTAGTCTTACGGAATTTAGGAATTCTGTATTCCTTCAAAGCAGGTTCAAAGCTTACAAATTCTTCATCTTCATTTCTGTCATACAGGATACGGATAGTCGTTGCATCCACATACTCCACAACCCCGTCGCCTTCTGCGGCAATCTGAGTACGAGAGTCTTCAACCAACTGCTTTTCAATACCTGTACCTACGATAGGAGCCTCTGTACGCAACAAAGGAACCGCCTGGCGCATCATGTTTGATCCCATCAATGCACGGTTAGCATCGTCATGTTCCAGGAACGGAATCAAAGAAGCAGCGATAGAAGCGATCTGCTGTGGAGAAACATCCATCAACTCCACCTGGTCAGGAGTAACGACCGGATAATCGGCATCACGACGAGCTTTTACTTTCTCACGAACAAATTTGCCTTCATCATCCAACGGAGCATTACCCTGAGCTATAACCTTGTCTTCTTCCTCTTCAGCTGTGAGATATTCAATACCTTCAGCAGATATATCCACCTTGCCATCAGCTACCTTACGATAAGGAGTAGAGATAAAGCCGAGTTCATTGATCTTAGCATATACACACAAAGAAGAGATCAAACCGATATTCGGACCTTCCGGAGTCTCAATCGGACACAAACGGCCATAGTGAGTATAGTGTACGTCACGAACCTCGAAACCGGCACGCTCACGTGACAAACCACCAGGGCCTAACGCTGACAAACGACGTTTGTGAGTGATTTCGGCCAACGGATTGGTTTGGTCCATGAACTGCGACAAAGCATTTGTACCGAAGAATGAATTGATAACAGAAGAAATAGTCTTCGCATTAATCAGATCAATCGGAGTAAACACTTCATTGTCACGTACGTTCATACGTTCACGGATAGTACGGGACATACGTGCCAAACCAATTGCAAACTGGTTAGACAACTGCTCGCCCACCGTACGTACACGACGGTTACTCAAATGGTCAATATCATCAACATCCGCTTTAGAGTTAATCAACTCAATCAGATACTTAATGATTTCGATAATATCTTGTTTTGTCAATACCTTCACATCCATATCCGTAGTCAGCCCCAACTTTTTGTTGATTCTGTAACGGCCTACTTCGCCAAGGTCATATCTTTTTTCAGAGAAGAACAAGTTATTGATAACCTCACGGGCGCTGGCATCATCAGCCGGGTCTGCATTACGCAACTGGCGGTAAATGTAAAGTACAGCCTCTTTTTCAGAGTTGCTCGGGTCTTTCTGAAGCGTATTAAAAATAATAGAGTAGTCGGATGAATTCGCTTCTTCCTTATGAACAAGGATATTCTGAACGCCAGAATCAATAATTTCATCGATATGATCCTCTTCTATCACAGTCTCACGATCAATGATCACCTCATTACGTTCAATAGAAACAACTTCACCGGTGTCTTCATCTACGAAATCCTCTGTCCATGTTTTCAAAACACGAGCAGCGAGTTTTCTTCCTACGACTTTCTTCAAATTAGTCTTGTTAACTTTAACGTCTTCAGCCAAGTTAAAGATTTCGAGGATATCTTTATCATTTTCAAAGCCCACCGCTCTTAACAGAGTCGTTACAGGCAATTTCTTTTTACGGTCGATATACGCATACATCACATTATTGATGTCTGTAGCGAATTCGATCCATGAACCTTTGAATGGTATAATACGGGCAGAGTACAATTTCGTACCGTTAGCATGTACACTCTGGCCGAAGAATACACCCGGAGAACGATGTAACTGAGAAACGACTACACGTTCAGCACCATTGATTACAAAAGTTCCTTTCGGAGTCATATACGGAATAGGCCCCAAATAAACATCCTGAATGACCGTGTCGAAATCTTCATGATCAGGATCAGTACAATACAGCTTCAATTTCGCCTTCAAAGGCACACTGTATGTGAGACCACGCTCCAGACACTCGTCTATTGAATAGTGAGGCGGATCAATGTAATAGTCCAAGAATTCAAGGACAAAGTTATTACGAGTGTCAGCGATAGGGAAGTTTTCAGCAAATACCTTGTACAGCCCGTCATTCTTACGTTTTTCGGGCGGGGTATCCAACTGTAAAAAGTCTTGGAATGACTTCAATTGCACTTCCAAGAAATCCGGATACTTCATCGGATTCTTGATGGAAGCAAAATTAACTCTTTGATTTTCAGTATTTGAAGACATTTGTTAATATTTTGTAGAACTTAATAATAATATAGACACAAAAAGGTTAAGAATCCTCTGCTTGAGGATTCCTAACCGTATTACCTGATACTCAGGCTAATATTATTTAAGCTCAACTTCAGCTCCAGCTTCTTCCAAAGTTTTCTTCAGTGATTCAGCTTCGTCTTTAGCCAAGCCTTCTTTTACTGTGCTAGGAGCACCGTCTACCATGTCTTTAGCTTCTTTCAAGCCAAGACCACATGCTTCTTTAACGGCTTTAACAACCTGCAATTTAGCAGCGCCTGCGCTCTTCAAAACTACATCGAAAGATGTTTTTTCTTCAGCAGCAGCTGCACCAGCAGCAGGACCAGCAGCAACAGCTACAGCTGCAGCAGCAGGTTCAATACCGTATTCTTCTTTAAGGATAGTTGCAAGTTCATTAACTTCTTTTACTGTCAAGTTAACTAATTGTTCTGCAAAAGCTTTCAAATCTGCCATTTTTGTATGATTTTAATTGTTTGTTACTAATTGATTATAAAATTGATTATTCGGCACGTTCGCCCAGAGTCTTAAGAACTCCATGAATGGTGTTACCACCTGATTGAAGAGCAGAAATAACATTCTTCGCCGGTGATTGCAGCAATGCAATGATATCAGCAATAACTTCATTCTTACTCTTGATATTGCAAAGAGCATCCAGTTGATTAGCACCTACATAGAAACCTTCTTCAGCATAAGCTGCTTTCAATGCAGGAATTTCCTCTTTGTATTCTTTCAACAACTTTGCAGGAGCGTTAGCTACTTCGCTAAACATTACTGAAGTTGTACCTTTTAAAGAATCGAACAACGGAGAGAAATCAACATCTTCCATGCTCATCAGAGCTTTGTGAAGCAAAGAATTCTTCACAACAACCAGCTTAATACCAGCTTTAAAACACTTTCTTCTCAGTTCACTTGTCTTAGCTGCATCCATAGCAGTTGTGTCAACCAAATAGAAATGTCCGTATTGCTTAACGGTTTCAGCCAACTGACCAATAATAACGCCTTTATCTTCCTTTCTCATGATTCCTCCTTATTATTAGTTTTCTTCTACAGTTTTGGGATCAATCTTGATACCCTTACTCATAGTACTTGAAAGATAAATACTCTTAATATAGGTACCCTTAGCTGAGCTTGGTTTCAATTTAATGATAGTAGCGATAAATTCTTTCGCATTATCACGAATCTGATCAGCAGTGAAAGAAACCTTACCAATTGAAGTATGAACGATACCGCTCTTATCAACCTTAAAGTCAATCTTACCTTGCTTAACTTCCTTAACAGCCTTAGCTACATCCATAGTTACAGTACCACTCTTAGGATTCGGCATTAATCCGCGAGGACCAAGAACACGACCCAGAGCACCGATCTTACCCATGATAGACGGCATTGTGATGATAACATCAATATCAGTCCATCCACCTTTGATCTTTTCAATATATTCGTCAAGACCAACATAGTCAGCGCCAGCTTCTTTTGCAGCAGCTTCAGCATCAGGTGTACACAGAACCAAGACACGTACCTGCTTACCTGTTCCGTGAGGCAGTGAAACTACACCACGAACCATTTGGTTAGCTTTACGAGGGTCTACACCTAAACGTACGTCAATATCTAATGAAGCATCAAATTTAGAAAAAGTAATATCTTTAACTAACTGTGCAGCTTCTTTCAGTGAGTATGCTTTCCCTGCTTCAATTTTTTCTGCAGCCAACTTTTGATTTTTTGTCAGTTTACCCATTATAATTGAAGTTTATTAGTTATTACCCGGGAATTCCCCTTTTACAGCGATACCCATACTTCTAGCTGTACCAGCTACCATAGTCATAGCCGACTCGATAGTGAAGCAGTTCAAGTCAACCATTTTGTCCTGAGCAATCGTACGAACTTGTTCCCAAGTAATTTCAGCAACTTTCTTACGGTTAGGCTCAGCAGAACCACTCTTAATCTTAGCCATTTCAAGCAATTGAATAGCTACGGGAGGAGTCTTGATGACAAAATCAAAAGACTTATCTGCGTAGTAGGTAATGATTACAGGTAAAATCTTACCTGCTTTGTCCTGGGTTCTGGCATTGAATTGCTTGCAAAATTCCATGATGTTAATACCCTTAGAACCCAAAGCAGGTCCAACGGGAGGTGATGGATTTGCAGCGCCTCCTTTAATCTGTAATTTGATTAGTCCAGCAACTTCTTTAGCCATTTTGTTTCTAATTTTTATATATTAATTATATCGAAAGTCTAATGCACGTAACAGGATGCATTATTCTTTCTCGACATCCATAAAGCCAAGTTCCAGCGGAGTTTTACGTCCGAAGATCTTAACCATAACCTTCAACTTCCGTTTTTCGGTGTTCACTTCTTCAATGAGACCACTGAAGCCACTGAACGGTCCAACGGCAACTTTCACTGTTTCTCCTACGGTGTAAGGTACATTCAGTTCCTCACTGCCTTCCTGGAGTTCATCCACCGTACCAAGTATGCGATTCACTTCCGATTGTCTCAGAGGGACCGGATTTTCGGAACCTCCCAAGAAGCCGATTACATTCGGAGTGTTTCTCAAATGATGAGCAACTTCACCGACCAAAGCAGCTTCTACTAAAACGTATCCGGGAAGATAACTTCTTTCTTTCACAATTTTCTTACCATTGCGAACCTGATACACTTTCTCAGTAGGAATCAACACCTGAGACACATACTCGCTAAGGTCACTATTCTTAATGTCAGCATCAAGATATTCCTTAACCTTGCTTTCTTTTCCACTAACGGCACGTAACACGTACCACTTTTTTTTCAATCTCAGACATCTTTACTCAATTATTAGTGCGGATAGATAATATCCTCCATTACAAACTGGAAGACTGAATCCATAAGAAAAACGACTAGCGCAATGAGCAGGGAAGCATATAAAACAACCACTGCGCTACTAGAAAGTTCTTTACGAGTAGGCCATGATACTTTATGGACTAATTCGTCATAAGATTCTTTACAATAATTTGCTACTTTCTGAAACATATTCTTTCAAGTTTAGCACGGGAGGAGAGGCTCGAACTCCCGACACCCGGTTTTGGAGACCGGTGCTCTACCAACTGAGCTACTCCCGTAAAAATCAGTCCCCGGTATATTACGACCGAGAACTGATCATATTATTTATCTAATGTAATGTGTATTAGTCAAGAAGTTCTGTAATCTGACCAGCACCTACTGTACGTCCACCTTCGCGGATAGCGAAACGCAAACCTACGTTCAATGCAACCGGGTAGATCAACTCAACTGTAATAGTTACGTTATCACCAGGCATTACCATTTCAGTTCCTTCCGGCAAAGTGATTTCACCTGTACAGTCCATAGTACGCAAATAGAACTGAGGACGGTATTTGTTATGGAACGGAGTGTGACGGCCACCTTCTTCTTTCTTCAAGATATAAACCTCAGCTTTGAACTTAGAGTGAGCCTTAACCTGACCCGGCTTACACAAGATCATACCACGCTTGATTTCGTTCTTGTCGATACCACGCAACAACAAACCAACGTTATCACCAGCTTCACCTTGATCCAACAGTTTACGGAACATTTCAACACCAGTTACAACTGATTTCTTATCTTCACCCAAACCAAGGATTTCAATTTCGTCACCTACATGAATAACACCAGCTTCGATACGACCTGTAGCAACAGTACCACGACCAGTGATAGAGAATACGTCTTCAACAGGCATCAAGAAAGGTTTATCGATATCACGCGGAGGCAATGGAATCCAAGTATCAACTGCATCCATCAATTCCATTACTTTATCTTCCCATTCAGCAACACCGTTCAAAGCACCCAGTGCAGAACCGCGGATGATAGGAGTATTATCGCCGTCGAAATCATAGAATGAAAGCAGTTCACGCATTTCCATTTCTACCAATTCCAACATTTCTTCATCGTCAACCATATCGCACTTGTTCAAGAAAACAACCAAACGAGGTACGTTTACCTGACGAGCCAACAGGATGTGTTCACGAGTCTGAGGCATCGGACCATCAGTTGCAGCACAAACGATGATTGCGCCATCCATCTGAGCAGCACCAGTAACCATGTTCTTTACATAGTCGGCGTGACCCGGACAGTCAACGTGAGCATAATGACGATTTGCAGTTTGATATTCTACGTGAGAAGTATTGATAGTAATACCTCTTTCTTTTTCTTCAGGAGCGTTGTCGATTGAATCGAAAGAACGCAATTCTGAAAGACCTTTTTTAGCCAACACAGTAGTGATAGCAGCAGTCAAAGTGGTTTTACCGTGGTCAACGTGACCGATAGTACCAATGTTAACGTGCGGTTTCGAACGTTCAAATTTCTCTTTAGCCATAGCTTTACTTGTTATTTATTTGATTAATAATCAGCAATTACGTTATCAAAGAGCTGTTAACGAGACTTGAACTCGTGACCTCTTCCTTACCAAGGAAGTGCTCTACCACTGAGCTATAACAGCAAGAAAAGAGAGCGGAAGACGGGGCTCAAACCCGCGACCCTCAGCTTGGAAGGCTAATGCTCTATCAACTGAGCTACTTCCGCAAAACTAAAGACTTTTCAAAGCCTCAAGAATGTGGGCAAAGATGGATTCGAACCACCGAAGTCGAAAGACAGCAGATTTACAGTCTGCCCCATTTGGCCACTCTGGTATTTGCCCAACTTATTTTTCAAAGATCTATTAGCTTTTCAGCATCTTTTCTTGAGCCTCTTGTCGGATTCGAACCAACGACCCCGAGATTACAAATCACGTGCTCTGGCCAACTGAGCTAAAGAGGCTTGTTATTTCTAACTTTGCAACCATTCCACCTCGGATGGTTAAGCGGCTGCAAAGTTAGATATTTATTTTAAATCTCAAAAACTTTCAGCGATTTTTTTTATTTACCGCGCAGTTTTTCTTTATATTTTGTCAATTGCTTGGAAAGTGCGTCCACGCACACGTCAACTGACTCTTCAAATGTATCACTCACCTTCTCTGCAAAGAACTCACCATTAGGAACCAACACTTTCATACTAGCCTCCTTGTTCATTGCAGTTTCAGGTTTTACCACTTTTAATGACACCTCCACTTTATTTATATCGTCACAATACTTTTCTAACTTAGCAGCTTTTTTCTGGATAAAATCCTGAAGTCTTTCCGTTGCATCGAAATGAATAGCTTGAATTCTAACTTCCATAAATACCTCCTTTTTTACGCTCTTGGATGAGCTTGTTCATAAACTTTTTTAAGTTCCTCAAAAGTTGTATGCGTATAGACCTCCGTTGTTGTCAGACTACTATGGCCCAGCAATTCCTTCACCGCGCCCAACTCTGCCTCATTATTCAGCATAGTAGTTGCAAAAGTATGTCTCAACACATGCGGACTTCTTTTTTTCAGCGATACCACCTTTGAGAGGTTCCGTTTCACTAAAAGATATACCTTTCCAGCATACATCCGTTTCCCATTCTCCAGAACAAAAAACGCCTCCGCTTTTCCAGGCAACGCTTCGTTTCTTACCTTCAGATAAACAAGCATCGCTTCCCGCAGTTCTTCACCAAAAGGAATCAGCCGCTGTTTGTTTCTCTTACCCGTCACTTTTATCAGAGATGCAGAGAAATCGACATCCACATCATTCAGCCCTATCAGTTCGGAAAGCCGCATGCCCGTAGCATAAAACATTTCCAATATCATTTTATCCCGACAACCTGTAAAATCGTCCTTAAAAGGGACCTCATCCAAGAGTCGGTCCATTTCACGTTCTTTCAGAAATACAGGCAGAGGCTTCTTGTTTTTCGGACCAATGATTTTCAACATCGGGTCCACCCTCACCACGCCTTTCTTCAGAAGGAAACGATAAAACGACCGGAGCGAACTCAGTTTCCGGTTTACAGAAGTAGATGTATACCCAGCCTCCATCAGGTTCATTATCCAACCACGGACCAGATCCGCATCTACCGTTGTAAAATCAATATTCTCATCCCTCCCCTTGAAGTATTCTTCAAATTTGGTCAAATCTATTCCATAGCTAACTATCGTTTTCTCAGAATAGTTCCTTTCAAACCGAAGATAATCCAAAAAAGAGTCTGTCATCATAAGAAACGTCGCTTATCAATTCAGCAACGAATATATGAAAAAGAATTCAATTATTCAAAGAATGTGCGAGTTTTTAATTATTCTTCTACTTGCTGAAGCTTCTGCACATAGACTGCACGCTCTCTTTTCAGTCTGTTCAATACAGACGGCTTGTCGAACTGTTGTCTAGCTCTTAATTCTTTTACAACACCTGTTTTTTCAAATTTTCTTTTGAACTTCTTCAGCGCTTTTTCAATGTTTTCGCCTTCTTTTACTGGTACTACAATCATTGTTTTTAATTATTAAATATGTTGTTATTAAAATTTTCTGATAGTCAAATTGCGGCGCAAAATTACACATACTTTCTTTATTTACAAAACTTTCCGCAATTATTTATCTAAAATAATCCAGAAATCGTATCTTTGCTTTCCAGTACAAACCATTATAAACCAATTAAAATGAAATCGGAAATTACAAATAGAATAGCCGGACTACGCCATTTCATGCGTAAACACCAGCTTTCAGCTTTCATTATCCCCAGTACCGACCCGCACATGGGAGAATATGTTCCCGCACATTGGGAAGCGCGTAAATGGATATCAGGCTTCACCGGTTCGGCGGGCACAGCTGTCGTAACACTGGACAAGGCCGGGCTTTGGACAGATTCACGCTACTTTCTTCAAGCAGCCGAACAACTGGAAGGCACAGGCTTCGACTTATTCAAGGACCGGCTGCCGGACACCCCTTCTATTACAGACTGGCTAGGCAGCGTGTTGAAGGCAGGAGACAAAGTAGGAATAGACGGCTGGGTAAACAGTTATCAGGAAACCTGCGACTTACAGAAAGCGTTGGAAAAGAAACAGATCTGCCTGACTCTTGCTCCCGACCCATTTCAGGAGCTATGGACAGATCGCCCCGGACTACCCGGCGACCAGGTGTTTATACACGAATTAAAGTACGCCGGCATCAGCTGTGGAGATAAAATAGCCCAGATACAGGAGGCAGTCCACCGAAATGGTTGCACAGGCATACTGATTTCCGCATTGGACGAAGTCGCATGGACATTAAACCTGAGAGGAAGTGATGTACACTGCAATCCGGTATTTGTGAGTTACCTTCTCATTACCGACAATGGCTCTACCTTATATATAATAGAAAACAAATTATCCGAAGAAATCAAAGGTTATCTGGCAGAAAACGGAGTGGAGGTCAAGTCCTACCCGGCGGTAGAAGAAGATTTGAAAGCCTTCACCGGAAAACTCCAGGTATCAACCGGTGTCAATGCAGCCATCCATGCAGCGGCTTGCACTAATTCCGTTGTCGAGGTAGCCCCCTCTCCCGCACTCCTGTTGAAGGCGGTGAAGAACAAGACCGAGATCGAAGGCTTCCACCATGCCATGGAACGCGACGGAGTGGCCATGGTCAAGTTTCTCCGTTGGCTGAAAGCAGCCGTTCCCACCGGAAATGAGACCGAAATCAGCATCGACAGGAAATTATACGAATTCCGCGCCGAACAAGATTCTTTCAAAGGAATCAGTTTCGACACCATTGCCGGGTACAAGGACCACGGTGCCATCGTGCACTATGAAGCGACTCCCGAAACCGATGTCCCACTAAAAGCCGAAGGCATGTTACTGCTGGACAGTGGCGCACAATACCTGGATGGAACAACAGACATTACCCGCACCCTTGTTTTAGGAACACTTACCGAAGAAGAAAAAACGGATTACACCCTAGTCCTGAAAGGATTTATCCAGCTCTCGATGGCACAATTCCCACACGGTACTTGCGGCACCCAGCTGGATGCACTTGCCCGTCTCCCCATGTGGAAGGCCGGGATTAATTACCTGCACGGAACAGGACACGGCGTAGGTTGTTTCCTGAATGTGCACGAAGGGCCTCATCAGTTCCGCATGAATCACATGCCCGCCTTACTTGTTCCGGGCATGACCGTGACCAATGAGCCGGGCATTTACAAAGCCGGGCGTCATGGCATACGCACAGAAAACACGATGTTGATAGTCCCGGCACAGGAAACCGAATTTGGCACATACTATAAATTCGAGCCACTCACTCTCTGCCCCATCGACAAAGAAGCCATTCTTACAACCCTGCTGAGTGACGAGGAACTGGAATGGTTCAACCACTATCACGAAAAAGTTTATAACCGATTAAGCCCGAAATTGAACAATGAGGAGCGCGAGTGGTTAAAAGAAGTAACATCCCCCTTAAAACGCTAGAAATAAATTATGGCACTCATAAAATCAGTAAGAGGATTCACTCCGGAAATCGGCGAGAACTGTTATTTAGCCGACAATGCCACTATTATAGGCGATGTTGTCATCGGAAAAGATTGCAGCATCTGGTTCAATGCCGTATTGCGCGGTGATGTAAATTCCATCCGTATAGGCGACCGCGTAAACATTCAGGACGGCAGCGTACTGCACACGTTGTACCAAAAGTCCGTTGTGGAGATTGGAAATGACGTCTCTGTGGGACACAATGTAACCATACACGGAGCTACCATAAAAGATGGCGCCCTGATCGGGATGGGATCTACCGTACTGGATCATGCCGTTGTGGGCGAGGGAGCCATTGTAGCCGCCGGTGCCTTGGTATTAAGCAATACCATTATCGAACCGGGAAGTCTTTGGGCCGGTGTTCCGGCCAAGTTCATCAAAAAGATACCTGAAGCACAAAGCAAAGAGCTGAACCAAAAGATAGCCAACGGATATCTGATGTATGCTTCCTGGTTTAAAGAAGAAGGAGAAGAACAAAAATAGTTCTATCTATCGAAAATAAAGAAACGCTAGTATTAACTAAAAAGGATTGATTATGAAAAAGTTCATTATTGCAGCCAGCCTGATATTTCTAGGATTAGGTTCCGCTTTTGCTCAGCAAGGGAAACAGGCAGTGGGCGGTAGCTTAAGCTACGGAACTGAAACAGAAAGTGTGGGTATTGGTGCCAAATACCAATACAATATTACCAATGAGATACGCATTGAGCCTTCAATGGATTATTTTTTCAAGCACAACGGGTTGAGCATGTTCGACATTAATGCCAATGTCCATTACTTGGTTCCAATAGCAAGCAATGTGAAAATTTATCCATTAGCCGGATTTACATTTACCAGCTGGCATCAAGATTTAGGTATAGGGGCAGGCTTTGGGGCCAGCACCAGCAAATTCGGTGTCAACCTGGGGGCAGGTATGGAATTTGCTTTAGATAGAAACTGGAGCATGAACTTCGAAATGAAATACCAATTGATCAGTGATCTGGATCAGGCAGTATTCAATCTGGCGTAGCCTATAGTTTCTAAATCATAACCCAAGAAGGATAAAGCACTCTTTAGAGATACCTTTATCCTTCTTTCTACCGAAAAGGCTAACCAGCCTTATACATTCATGTGTGCCGGTGTCAATGACTCCTGCACACATGATTTCCAATCCAGTGATCATTATCCGTTCATGAACCTGTAGGGATGCTGTAATTACCTTCATTTTGTATGCCTCAACGATAAAAACCGATTGTTTCTTTCCTCCTTTCAGCTACCACTGAAACGCCCTATTCATAGGCGTTCCGGCTATAAAGGGACATCCTGTCATTGTCTTTTCAGCCTCCTTTCAGCACGAGTCAACCGATTTCAGTGAAAGGAGACAAGCCATACGGCTGAAACGGGAGTGTGGGGAAGTGGTTTCAGTTTTTAGTGGCTGACTGTCTGTGTGTATGACATAAGATGAAAGGATGAGGGAAAAAGGGGGATATTGACTTAGCGAGGGGGGAATGCGATGAACAAGCTAGGTTTGTACACTGAATGGACTAGGTCTGTGCGCGGAACAGACTAGGCTTGTTCACTGAACAGGCTAGGTCTGTTCACGAAACATGCTGGCGTGTTTAAAAAACGTATAGTTGTTTTCTTAAAAGATGAAGATGTTTTCTTAAAAGATGAAGACGTATTTTAAACACCATGTCGGCGTATTTTATTCAACAATAAACTTTAGTTAGTAACGTGTAAGCCTGCACGTATGCATGCATCGAGCCACACGTACGCAAGCATCGCCCTACACATACGTATGTATTGCACCCTGCTCCAGTGGATTTTGTAGCAAATTCCATTGAAATCCACGGTAGGATACCAGAGTCTCACCCGGCAGAGAAAGAGAGAACTCGCTATACTCTCCTTCAATACTTTCCACATTCACTTTTCCACCATGTGCCTCGGCCACGCGGAAAACATAGTTCAATCCAAAACCCGGTGCACCTCCCTTACGGCTGCGATCGGCTGCCGAAGCACATTCATACTTCTCGAATATACGGCTTTGATCTTTCAGAGGGATACCCATACCGTTATCCCTTACCTCTATTAAATAGGATTTATCAGCCTGGTATGAGGATGAAATTTGTATATCCGCCTCTTCACCCGAATATTTTATAGACTTGTCTATCAGGTTACTGAGGGTTTCTTGCAGAAATTCCTCATCAGCATACACCCACTCCGACTCCAGCCGGAGGGAAAAAATGTACCGGTTTCTCCGCTTTGGCAGTATATTTCCCGATAAGGTCTTCCAGCATGGGACGAAGTTGTACTTCCTCCTTCACAAGCCTCAGCTGATAGTTTTCCAATTTTGAAAGAGTCAGCACTTTGTTTGTCAACGACAACAGATACTCACTTTCATCCTGCAATATCTGAAAATGCTTCTCGCGCTTGTCCGGATAGGGATCCAGCCTACCTGATCTGAGCATTTCCCCCCATCAAAATACAAGCCAGCGGAGTTTTCATTGTATGAATAATGGCGTATGAGAAATCTTCATGATACAATCAGGGGCAGACCAATGAAAGGTCCGCCCCTGATTGTATCATTTCGTTACGGAAAGTATCTTGTTGTATTCCGGTTGGTCATTCAATGTCTCAATAGCCTTTTTCAAGTCGGGATCATCTTTCAGACGTTGTAACACCGAACCACGCTGGAAATAATAGCGTTTGATTACCTCCTGGGCAATGGCATCTTTTATTTCTTTCGAGAATCGATCCAACTCATGATCCAGATTATGCGTCAGTTTCGTCTCCAAGGCGGCAAACTCATCTTTCGCTCCATCCATATAGCCCTCAAACTCTGCAATTTCTTTCAAGTTCTTCAGCATCTTCTCACTCTGTCGGTCATAAGTAAACTTACGTTTATGCAACATCTTCTTAAAGTCGGCATAGTCGGCATCCGTTACTGTGAAGTCTTTTACTTCCCCTATCTGAGGATGCTTGATACAATAC
The DNA here is from genome assembly GCF_000614185.1 of Phocaeicola sartorii JCM 17136 = DSM 21941. Classification (GTDB taxonomy): domain Bacteria; phylum Bacteroidota; class Bacteroidia; order Bacteroidales; family Bacteroidaceae; genus Phocaeicola; species Phocaeicola sartorii. The sequence goes on from NZ_BAKM01000009.1 coordinate 99,492, forward strand.
TGGGTAGCATAATCGAAAATCAGATCATCATTGAGCAGATAGAACAAGATGTTCGGGAACTTTTCAGCTTTCACCTCCACATCAGGCCGGATACCGCCACCATCACGTACTTCACGTCCGGCTGCCGTATGGAATACATGGGTCAGACTATCCGGAGTGCGGGCTACCGAACCGTCAGCATTACGTTTAGCATAATCAATGGCCTGAATGCATCGTCCGCTGGGAATATAATATTTTGCGGTAGTAACTTTCATGCTGCTGTTATAAGGCAATTCACGGGGAACCTGTACCAAGCCTTTACCGTATGTACGGCTTCCCACGATAATGGCACGGTCAAGATCCTGCAAGGAACCCGAGACAATTTCGGACGCCGAAGCTGTAGCACCGTCCACTAACACGGCCAGCGGAATTTCCGTATCTACCGGTTCGTTCATCGTCTTGTAAGTAGTTCCGGCTTGTTTAATCTTGCCTTTTGTCACCACAATCTCCTTTCCTTTCGGCACAAAGAAATTCACTACGTTCACCGCTTCTCCCAGCAAGCCGCCGCCATTGCCCCGCAAATCGAGAACAATAGATTCAGCACCTTGCTGTTTCAATTCTATCAATGCCTTCTTTATTTCTTTTGAACAATTCTCTATAGCAAAAGTGCTGATAACGATATACCCCACATTATTGCCCGCCATCCCATAATAAGGCACAGGATTCGTGCGAATGGTAGAACGGGTTATTTTAAACTCCATGGGTACATAGGTACTATCCGAAGTAGGTCTCTCAACTTTCAGGACACAAGTTGTTCCCGGCTCACCACGCAGATTATCACTGACGTATGAAGTCAGCTCATTGGGGATTCTGTCTCCCTGCGCCATATCTTTTCCATTTATCTCCATGATGATATCACCGGCCTTCAATCCTATTCCAGCAGCAGGGCTTCCCTCGGACGGTTCAATAATAGCCACACGCTTGCGGGGGGTATAATATCGGATCACCGAACCGATCCCGCCAAACTTTCCACTAGTCATTTCCTTCAACGTATTATCTTCTTCCGGATAATATTCCGTGTAAGGATCAGTCTGCGCCAACATAGCGTCAATACCATATTTTATCACTTTTTCAGGATCAATCGTATCGACATAGAACATATCCAACTCCTTGAATATCGCATTAAAGATATCCAAGTTTTTTGCTATCCGGAAATTACGGTCATCACCCTTATTAAAACTAAACAAAGCGCCACCAGCCAAGGCCACGCAAATCACTAACAATATTTTCTTACTATTCCACTTCATCACTTTACGTATTTGTGAACCACAAATTAATACATTATTCTATTCAAGCCTGTAGAAGGGCCTCGATATTTAACTTTATTTCGTCCCATTTTTTCTTTGATAAGGTTGTACCCACCACTTGTATCACACTGGATGCTAAGATAGAGCCTATAATGGAACATTTCTCTAAAGAATAGCCACAAGTCAGTCCATACAGGAAGCCGGCCGCATAATAATCTCCAGCGCCAGTGGTATCCACTACCTTTTTTACCGGAGGCACCTCCAGTTTGATACATTCCGTACCTTTCTTTATACATGAGCCTTGGGCACCCAGTTTTACTATCACGACACTGCATTTAGAAGCGATTTCATTGATAGCCCCCCAGGCATCCTTGCCTGTATAAGCCTTCGCCTCTTCCTCATTAGCAAAAACCACATCCACGTATTTAGTAATCAAAATATCGAAGAATTCCAGGTCTCCCTCCACAATATTATAACTGGCCATATCCAAGCAGATCTGCAATCCGGCTTCTTTGCCTAATTGCATAGCACGAAGAATCAATTCATGATCCTGCACCAAGTATCCTTCTATATATAGGTATGCATATCCTTTAAACATATCCAATGTCAGATTTTCGGCTTTCATGGTGGCGGCAGCTCCTAAATAAGTGCCAAAAGTGCGTTCCCCATCCGGTGAGATGAAAGTGGAAGCCACTCCTGTAGGCAAATCACCGGCAAGTAATTTCATGTCAATTCCCTGCTTCAAACCATTTTTTTTAAAATATTGCCCGAAATCATCTTTTCCCGTCTTTCCGATAAATCCCGGATGTGCCCCCAGGTTAGCCAATGCCAAAATAGTGTTTCCCGCACTCCCTCCTGTGGCTTTATGCGTTTTCATTTCAGAGAATTTTCCACTGATTTTCAAGAATTTATCTTCATTTATAAGTTGCATACTTCCTTTAGGCAAACCCATCTCATCCAATAGCGAATCATCTTGCAAAGTAACAAGAACGTCAACCAATGCATTGCCCATTCCAATTATTTTATCCATTTATCTAAAATTTTTCTGCAAAGATATTGCATATTTCGGAAAAACCTATTATCTTTGCACCGCATTTGAGAGAAAAACCTTCTTCGTTAGCTCAGTCGGTTAGAGCATCTGACTGTTAATCAGAGGGTCCTTGGTTCAAGTCCAAGACGAAGAGCACTTTTAAAGTCAAATGCAAATATTCTTCGTTAGCTCAGTCGGTTAGAGCATCTGACTGTTAATCAGAGGGTCCTTGGTTCAAGTCCAAGACGAAGAGCAAAAAGGTTCGCAAATTGCGGGCCTTTTTTCTTATGTGAAAAGAGGTGGGCAGGGCGGATACGCTGGCCGACCAGACATTAAAGCTGCTTCCTTATTGAATGTTGTTAATTTAAGGCCCTATAAGCATATCAGAACAAAACTTTGTGAAATCGAACAAATATGCTATTTTTGTTGCCAATTAGTTATTAAACATTTATAAACGATGAAACACACGCATTCTTTTATGTTATGGGCAATACTGGCCGTCTTGCTGCCCTTACAAATGGTCCGGGCTGCAGATGCACCCACCGAGTTACAAAAAAGACTTCAAAGCCTTCCGGCGTCAGTGATTTAAAGCCGTTGCAAAGTGATGCCTATCCGGAAAAATATGTATTTTTCATTAATCAACTATTAGATCCGCATCGCCCCGAAGCAGGAAGTTTCAAACAAAGGGTCATTCTCTCGCATGTAGGTTTTGACCGACCCACCGTACTGGTTACCGAAGGCTATGCCGCCCATTATGCCACCCATCCGCGCTATCAGGAAGAGTTATCTAAATTATTCAACGCCAATCTGGTGTTCGTAGAATACCGTTACTTCGGCGAATCCATGCCGGAACCCTGTAACTGGGATTATCTCACGGTAGAGAACTCACTGTATGATTTGCATCATATAACCACTACCCTAAAGCAACTATACGATCAAAAATGGATAGCTACGGGAATCAGCAAAGGCGGACAGACTACGATGTTCTATCGCACTTACTTTCCCGATGATGTGGACATCTCCGTACCTTACGTAGCCCCCCTCAACAAATCATTGGAGGACGGCCGTCATGAACCGTTCATCGCCAATAAAGTTTCAACTCCCGAAAACCGTAAACGGGTTGAAAACTTCCAGTTGGAAGTGCTGAAACGAAAAAGCCGGCTGCTCCCGATGTTCGAGAAATATTGCTCGGATAAAGGATATACCTTCCGTGTTCCTATAGCCGAAGTGTACGACTTCAATGTATTGGAATACTCATTCGCCCTATGGCAATGGGGAACTCCTGTAAATAAGATTCCGGAAACAGATGCCGATGACCACACGTTATTCAAGCATTTCATGGCTATTTGTGAACCGGATTATTTCTCCGAACAATCTCCCTACCCTTCCTTTAATGTGCAAGCGGCCAAAGAACTGGGGTATTACGGATATGACATCAAACCTTTCAAAAAGTATCTGACGATAAAGAGCAGCCGTGACTATCTTCACAAGGTCATGTTACCGCCCGAACTGTCCAATCTCAAATTTGACAAGACCCTATATAATAAGGTGGTAACATTCCTGAAAGAGAATGATCCCGAAATGATCTATATTTATGGCGGCGATGACCCTTGGACAGCTTCGGGTGTCACTTGGCTGAAGAACAAGAAAAACATAAAAGTTTATGTGTTACCCGGCGGCAGCCATACCACCCGTATCGGCAGCTTTGACGCTGACACACAAGGAGAAATCAAGACACAGATCCATGCATGGCTGAATAAAGAATAACAAAGAAGCGAAATAAAGGACTTCCTCACCACAGGCTACACAGATTTTCACTGATTATTTCCATCGAGACCCCTTGTTTTATAGTGGGCCAGTGTCAATCTGAGTAATCTGTGGTGAGGTATTGATTTTTATCACAAAGGCATATTGCCATGTTTCTTAGGCGGATTGCTCTGGTTTTTGTTGTGACACATTTCCAAAGCTTGAACAAGTTTGTAACGAGTGTCACGGGGCATAATCACTTCATCAATCAGACCACGTTCCGCCGCACGATAAGGATTGGAGAATTTATCCTCGTATTCCTTGATAATCTCAGCTTTCTCTTCCGGAGCAGACTTGCGGTAAAGGATGTTCACTGCCCCTTCCGCACCCATGACGGCTATTTCCGCCTGTGGGTAAGCCAAGTTCACATCGGCTCCCGTCGGCTTGCTGGACATAACAATGTAAGCACCTCCATAAGCTTTACGAGTAATTAAAGTAACCTTGGGTACTGTAGCTTCGGCGTATGCATAGACAATCTTCGCACCATGGCGGATAATGCCGTTGTGCTCCTGTACCGTTCCGGGCAAGAAGCCGGGAACATCCTCGAAAGTGATCAGCGGAATGTTGAAACAGTCACAGAAACGGATGAAACGGGCAGCCTTGTCACTGGCGTCAATGTCAAGAACACCGGCCAGCCAGGCGGGCTGATTGGCGACAATACCTACGGAACGACCTCCCAGGCGACCGAATCCCACCACCACATTTTTAGCAAAGTGAGGCATCACCTCGAAGAAATACTGGTTGTCCAGCACCGGTTCGATGATATCCTTTATATCATAAGGCATGTTCGGATCTTCGGGAATGACAGTCTGCAACGCCTCCACCTGACGATGGATGTCATCGGTACAGGCAACAAGCGGGGCATCCTCCATATTATTGGAAGGCAGGAAACTCAGCAATTCGCGGATGCTCATCAACGTCTCCTCCTCGTTATCGCACATAAAATGAGTCACACCGCTTTTGCCGCTGTGAGTCTGGGCGCCTCCCAGTTCTTCCTTGCCCACCTCTTCGTTGGTCACGGTCTTCACCACATCCGGTCCGGTGATGAACATGTGGCTCTGCTCTTTCACCATAAAAATGAAATCGGTCAGTGCGGGAGAATAGCAGGCACCTCCGGCGCAAGGACCCAGAATGGCGGAAATCTGGGGGATAACTCCTGATGCGATGGTGTTCTGATAAAAGATGGAGGCATATCCGGCGAGGCTGTTCACCCCTTCCTGGATACGTGCGCCGCCCGAGTCGTTCAAAGCGATAACGGGAGCTCCCGTCTTCAACGCCAGTTGCTGGACTTTTACAATCTTGGCCGCATTGGTCTCGCTCAGCGAACCGCCGTGCGCGGTGAAATCGTATGCATAGACAAAAACCGGACGGCCGTCTATCTTTCCATAACCGGTGACCATGCCGTCTCCGGCAATCTGCTTCTTCTCCATGCCGAAGTTGGTGCAACGGTGGTTCACCAACTTGTCCAGCTCATTGAACGTACCTTTGTCCAGCAACATCCCGATGCGCTCGCGGGCGGTCATTTTCCCTTGGGCATGTTGTTTCTCGATCTTGTCCACACCGCCGCCCAGCGACGCGCGTTTGTCCAGTTCCTCAAACCGGTTGTATATTTCTTCTCTTGTCATGATCAGTCTTCTTTTATAATATCCAATACAATTAACACCTGGTTGGCATTGACGGAATCCCCCTCATTGACCAGGATATCCCTTACCGTGCAGTCCGAGGTCACTTTGTAGTTGCTCTGCATCTTCATGGCCTCCAGCACCACCACAATATCTCCGGCTGACAGACGGTCCCCTTTCCGGACGGGAATTTTCACAACCTTTCCGGGCATGGGAGCCACAATCTTGTCATCCTGTCTCTCCTCGCCGCCCTTTTTCATACGCAGATACTTGGTCTGGGTGTCCACTATGTCCACATGATAGGAACGGTAGAACATATTCACATCATAACTCTTCCCACCCTCCCCGCGGATCAGTTCGGCATTAAAGGAATTGCCGTCATGCAGGATAGAGCAGCTTCCGTTCTCAGCCATGACGATATCCACGTCATACGGCTTCCCGTCAATCATAAATTGTACTTTGTTACCCTCTTTGCTCACCAATGTCACATCGGCTACGCGGTCTCCAATATGTATTTCCATACTTTTGCTTAATTAAATGAAGAATCAGATTCTCAATACTCCTTTCTGCAGGCCGAACTCACGCCAGCGGCTGATGGGACGGGCATCGGAAAGCTGAGGACTCTTATTCTCTTCCAGATTCATCAGATAGTCAATATAAGAGGCGATCATGGCCATATTCTCAATCTCCTCATTGTTGCCGTTGCCACGGAGCAGCATACGCGAGTTCTTCTCGATAAACAAGGTATTATACTCACCCTTCACAAAGTCGGGAGTATGCATGATACGTTTCAAGTAACTGAGATTGGTCTTCAGCCCCGTAATCTTATACTCGTAGAGCACACGGCGCATACGCTCTATGGCATACTGGCGGGTTGTGGCCCACACGATCAGCTTGCCTATCATCGGGTCGTAGAAAACTGGGATCTCATACCCTTCGTACACGTAGCTGTCAATGCGCACACCAATACCGTTAGGCTCCGTCAGCTGCTTGATGATACCCGGTGAAGGCATGAAGTTGTTCTCCGTGTCTTCCGCACAGATACGACATTCGATAGCATGACCGCGCTGATACAGCTCTTCCTGCTTCAAATGCAGCACTTCATCATTGGCAATGCGGATCTGCTCTTTCACCAAGTCTACACCTACCACTTCTTCGGTGATGGGATGCTCCACCTGAAGACGGGTATTCATCTCCAGAAAATAGAAATTGCGGTTCTTGTCCACCAGAAATTCGATAGTCCCGGCTCCCGAATAGTTCACCGCCCTAGCGGCAGCCACCGCCTTTTCCCCCATCTCCTGACGGAGCTCCGGAGTAAGGAACGGAGACGGACTCTCCTCCACAATCTTCTGATTGCGGCGCTGCACAGAGCACTCGCGGTCGAACAGATGAATCACATTGCCGTGATTGTCACCCAGAATCTGGAATTCTATATGATGGGGTTCTTCTACAAATTTCTCCAGATAGACCGTATCATCTCCGAAAGAAGACATAGACTCGGAACGAGCGGTGTTGTATGCCTCCACCACTTCATCTTCACTGTGTATCAGCCTCATCCCTTTACCACCACCTCCCATAGATGCCTTCAGCATGACGGGATAGCCTATCTCATTACAGATACGTACCGCCTCTTCAGCGCTCTGCAACGGCTGTTCCGTACCGGGCACCACAGGCACACCAGCGGCAATCATGCGCTTACGGGCGGCAATCTTGTCACCCATCGCCTCCATCGTCTCAGCGGCAGGACCGATAAAGATGATCCCCTCCTCCTTGCAACGGCGGGCAAAATCGGCATTCTCGGACAAGAAACCATAACCGGGGTGTATGGCATCGGCATGATGCTGTCTGGCAGCTTTAATGATAGTATCTATATTCAGATAACTTTCCTTGGAAGCGGCAGGACCTATCAGGCAGGCTTCATCTGCATACATCACATGACGCGCCGTACGGTCGGCTTCCGAGAAGACCGCCACCGTGCGGATGCCCATTTCTTTACAAGAGCGCATAACGCGCACGGCTATCTCGCCACGGTTGGCAATTAGAACCTTTTGTATCATAATCTTTCTCTTTTTACCCGAAATGTCACACAAAATTACGGGTGCGTTCATTATACATAAACGCGCCTTACATGGGTGACATCTCTCATTAGTATTGATTATTTAACGAAAGCCCCCTGATTTTTAGAAGTGGGGGCCATAATTGGTTGCAAAGATACTTGTTTTTTGCACAAAAACTACAAATGTGTGTCTAAATAATGTTTCAAAACTCTGGCATGATTTCGCTCCGGCTCTCTCGATGCGTAAAGTAATGTTACCTTCGAATAAGCTTTCATCTTATCAATGAACGCTTTAGCCGCATCCGATTCTTCCAATTCCTTTTGATACATATCCGCAAAGGCCCCCCATCTTTTTTCCACATCCGCATGAAACCATTTTCTTAAATCATTGGACGGAGTCACTTCTTTTGCCCAATAATCGTATTTCAAATATTCCCGTTTCATGCCACGAGGCCACAAACGGTCTACCAAGACACGACAGCCGTCTTGTTCGGAAGGTTCATCATAAACCCTCTTGATGTTTACTTGAGTCATAGCTGGTTATTTTTAATTCAGGTACAAGCTTATAACTCCATACATCCCTAAAAAGTTCATTCCAGACAGCGGTTTCAGGATAACAGCAACTCGTAATCCACCACATCCAGCCACCGCCCGAATTTCAGTCCCACCTTCTCGAAACGTGAGACTCTTTTAAATCCCAGCCGCAAATGCAAAGCGTCACTAGCAGCATTGCCCTCCGTAATACAGGCTATCAGCGCATGGTATCCATCCCTACGGCATTCCTCTATTAATCTTTCCATCAATTCCCGGCCTATGCCCTTTCCCTCATATCCGGAAGCCAGATAAACCGTTGTTTCCAACGTATGACTGTAAGCAGCCCTCTCCTTCCACAGATGGGCATAACAATACCCCACAACTTTTCCCTCTTCCTCATACACAAAATAAGGAAAGCGCACGGCAATTCCGGCAATACGGTTGCGCATGTCCTCCTCTCTCAAAGGTTCTGTCTCAAATGTAGCCACACTGTATTCGATGTATTCATTGTATATCGTCGTGATGGCTTTGGCGTCCTGAAGTTCCACTCGTCTGATCATAATGGCATATCTCTATTATTAAAACGTAAGCAAGATATAAAAAAATAATCAGTTATCCGGAGAATAATCACTATATTTACAGCCGGTTCTAATTTCAGCTATAAAAATGACAGAAATACTAGAAGTAAAAGACTTTATTCCGGAGTACACCGATGCAGTGCAGAGACTGCTGGAACAGCTCACAAGTCGTCCGGTGAAACTGACCGGGACGGCTCTCAGAGAAATCATATTCCAAGAGAACACCCACCTGTTCTTCCTGCTGGCAGATCAGAAAATTGCGGGAATGCTGACCGTAGGTATCTATTACAGCCCCACAGGCGGTAAGGCATGGATTGAAGATGTGGTAGTAGACGAAAAATACCGGGGACAAGGATTCAGCAAACAACTGGTCACACACGCTGTCCGGTTTGTGAAGGAACAAGGCATACCTCTTATCATGCTTACTTCAAACCCCACACGGACTGCCGCCAACAAACTGTATCAAAAATCAGGCTTTGAACAAAAACAGACCAATGTGTACAAAATGAATTTAGAATAACCCATTCCTATTTCAATATGATAACAATCAGACATTCATCACCCGAAGATTTAGATGCAATTATGGAAATATTCTGCTATGCCCGCCGGTTCATGAAAGAGCATGGCAACCCCAACCAGTGGATAAACGGTTATCCTTCCACCGAGTTGATTCTGCAAGAAATAACCAACGGCACCAACTATGTTTGCGAAAATGAAAACGGAGAAATTATAGGGACTTTCTGTTTTATTCCCGGAGAAGACCCCACGTATGCCCGCATTGATGACGGCAACTGGCTGAACCACGAACCATACCACGTTATTCACCGCATGGCCACCAGTGGCCAACAGAAGGGAATAGCCGACGCCTGCTTCAAGTGGTGCTTCGAACATTGCGATAATATCCGAGTGGACACCCACCATGACAACCTTGTGATGCAGAACATCCTGAAGAAGTACGGTTTCCGGCGTTGCGGCATCATTTATACCCACAACGGCACATCACGCATCGCATACCAGCGGACATTAACCGAAAAAGAGCTATCTTTGCCGACCGAATAAACAAGAATAAGAAACATGAAAATTCTCTGGATAGACCTGAACAGCTCGTATGCACATTCCTCATTGGCCCTGCCGGCCCTACATGCACAAATCATGACAGACCCCTCTGTAGAATGGGAAATCGTATCTGCCACCATCAACGAAAATGTGGGAATGATTGTCGATGAGATCTGCCGCCATCAACCCGACATCCTTGCCGCAACCACCTGGCTTTTCAACCATGAGCAGCTGATGCATGTCACCTCCAGAGTAAAAGCCTTGATACCCGAAGCCTGCCTAGTACTGGGCGGTCCGGAATTTCTGGGAGACAATGAAGAGTTCCTCCGCAAAAATCCATTTGTGGACTGCGTCTTCAGAGGAGAAGGTGAAGAAGCCTTTCCACAATGGCTGGCCTGCCAGAACCATCCGGAACAATGGCACACCGTGCCCGGACTCTGTTACCTCACTCCCGACAAAGAATATAAAGACAACGGCATAGCCGCGTACTGAATTTCGCCGGACTCGTCCCTCCCGAACAAAGCCGCTTCTTTAACTGGAGCAAGCCCTTTGTCCAACTGGAAACCACACGTGGATGTTTCAACACTTGCGCCTTCTGCGTCAGCGGCGGTGAAAAGCCGGTACGCACCCTTTCCATCGAAAGCATCCGCGAAAGACTGCGACTCATCCATGCGCATGGCATCAAAAATGTACGCGTATTAGACCGTACTTTTAATTACAACCCGCGAAGAGCCAAAGAACTGCTCCGGCTCTTTTTGGAATTCCATCCCGATATCCGTTTCCATCTGGAGATACACCCCGCCTTGTTGTCGGAAGAGCTGAAAGAAGAACTCAGCCGGCTGCCCGAAGGATTGCTTCATCTGGAAGCCGGTATCCAGAGCCTGCGTGAACCCGTACTTGATAAAAGCCGCCGGATGGGTAAGCTGTCCGATGCCCTGAACGGGCTGAAGTTCCTGTGTGCCCTGCCCAACATGGAAACCCATGCCGACCTTATTGCCGGGCTTCCTCTTTATCATCTCCATGAGATATTTGAAGATGTCCGTACCCTGGCAGGATATAATGCCGGAGAGATCCAACTGGAATCGCTCAAACTGCTTCCCGGCACCGAAATGCGCCGGAGGGCGGAAGAATTAGGAATCAAGTATTCCCCCTTGCCCCCATACGAGGTTTTGCAGACCCATGAAATCAGTGTAAGCGAACTGCAAACAGCCCGCCGGCTTTCCCGGCTGCTGGATGGTTTTTACAATGCCCCGGCATGGCAGACACTGACACGCGAACTCATTTTGAATGATGAACAATTCCTTTATCGTTTTCTTGAATATTTGACAAAGGCCAATCTGATAGACCAGCCCATGAGTCTGGAAAAACGAGGACTGATACTCTATGAGTATTGCAAACAGAACTATCCCGAATACCAGACAAAGGCCACCATTGCCTGGATAGAGGCAGGAATGTCACTGAAAAAGCTCCCTGCCGAAAGGGTACGGACAAAGCGGCAGCTGCCTCCGTCTGACTGGGAAATCATTGACGGAGAATATAAGGAGAACCTCCGCCTGTGCTTTCTGCCTGCCGATGAAAAGGGGGAACATGGCTACTGGTTCGGCTTTGAGTCGGAGATACAGAAGGTGGAACCTGTGTTCAAGGCAAGGACTTAATATTGCTGCTGTTTCCGCTAAGGGAGTATAATATGAGGTACTCCCATCGTGTGAAATATAAGGAAGATATTTTTGTCTGGCAACTTTTTTCGGTATGCGCCGGTGGGGTCGCTCTGATAGAAATACAGTCTTAATCAGTAAGAAATAAAAAGTCCCGATAAGGTATATTCATGCTCTACTTTTTTTCCATTAAACACAACCCGTACCGCAGAAGATGAATTTGCATTTGATATAATTCTGTTCCAGACAAAACTCAGTGTACGACCATCCAACTTTCCTGAGATGACAGACTTATACTCATAAAACCCAATAACTCCCGGTATAGTAGCTACTTTTTCCTCCCGCCAAGAGTATCCGTTTTCATCTTGATTGATACGACAATTTAAATTAAAATCAATTATTTGAGTTTCCACACATAATCCAAACGACTGCAAGGCAATGGGACGCGCTTCTTCAGAAGTCAAATCTGCTGTGACAGCAGCCTCCCCTTCATTTATCACATCGCCATTTTTATAAGCCACATAGTTGCCCTCATATTTCCCCACTGCCTGGGCAAAGGAAGGCAACTCAAAATCATCTTCCTTACTACATCCCCCCCAAACAATAGAAAACAGGCATATTAGCATCATCCTTCCTATATAAGATTTCATATTCCAGTTTTCATTGATTACTATATTACTTATCCTATCTTACAAAGATAACAAGATAAACTGATATTACCATACCTATTAACATAATTCTCCCGCCAGGAAGAGGAATACTTTCATGCACAACTTTAATTGTTATTCTTCTCAAAAGGAATCGATATATTTCTAAGAAAAGAAAGATTATGTTTCAGGATGACCGGGAACAACTACCAACCTTTGCGTTATGCTTTTAGGCATAACGGAGTACGTAGAATGACCGAATGCCTGCACGGTTATAGGGATATTCCGTAAATGTTCCTCTTTCTTATAAATCAAGAGAAAAATTTTACTTTACGTGAGCTTTTCTCTTATTTTTTCGGCCAAATAGCTAGTCTTCTATCTTTTTCATAGAATATTATTTAGGAATATCCCTAGATATTGTTTCAAAAAATAAAATAGAAATTCAAGATTACAGTTGGAAGCGGTAATCAGGAGTTGCTGAGAATTGTAGGTTCTTCTTGATTCTTCAAGAATCTCGAAGTTTCAAGAAGAATTTAGCCGCACTTTCATTATCGAATCAGGCATAATTTTACTTGGTGTTTCTCGATTTCCATAAAACGGAGATTCGACATCAAGAATGATACATTCAAAGTGGAGAAAGCCCCAATGGATAATACCAAACTGGTATTGACCATAAACAAGAGACTTATTTCCGAGTGGTTTAGAGAACAATGGAAGAAAACACGTCAAGATATAAAATCAGTGGCATAATCCTTATTTCAAAACATAAAGCTAAACCCTCTCTTCTGTAAAACGTTAAACCGTTCAATCTCCAAAGAGAGGGATTTCTTTAACTGTCCTGCCATGAATGCTAAGAAAGGCTGATTGGATTCTTCATCCTGACATTGACGTAGGGAAAGGTTATATTCTTCTCTATCCTCTTTGAATATTTTGGCCGGGAAAAGGTGATAATAAAATTGGATCCAGTTCATCAGCAATCGTGCCGTTCTGCCGTTGTCATCCACCCACGGATGTATGGTTACTAAATTAAGATGGGCATTGAAACTCAATTCATACTGTTTCCGAAATGTTTTTGCGGTCTTTTGCTTCTCTTGCAGAATAAAAGAAGAGTTTGAAAGTTTGAGGTCGCAAATTGCGTCCTCAAACAAAAGAGGTGGTACACGATATATGCCTTTTGCCTTTACAGAACAAGGTGTTGCTATGCTTTCATCTGTATTAAATAGCGAAGCAGCTATTGAAATAAACATATCCATCATGCGTGCTTTTGTTACTGTACGCCAATACTTGTCTTCTGTAAATAGCACAACTAAGGAAATCGAAGAGTTAAAGCAGCGCATGAAAATGCTGGAAGAAGGCAATGAAGACGCAATAGCAGCAGTTAATGACCTTAGTGAAGATACCCGAAAAGAACTTGATGATATTTACTTGGCATTATCACAGTTGGCAGATAAACAGAAGCAAATCAACCAGCAAAGAGAACGTAAACCTATTGGATTTATCCAATATGATAATGATTAACTCAACTTCTAATCATATAATATTAGGTTCAAATCTTATAATAACTACTTAAAAAATCAATTATGTACCTCATTCTACTTTTAGTTGGTGCTTTTATTCTATTCTGTTTATTACTGCAATAAAAATAGCAGTATGGTATGAAAAAGTACACAGAAAATATGTAAACTGGAAAGAACACTTTGCCAAAAGTGTCATCAAACTCTTCATTCTTCCGAGGAAATAGAAATTCCTATAGTAAAAGAAATAACAAAAGGACGCTTTGTTAAAACAGATAAATGTACTGCCAAACCAGCTATCCAAACATTCAATCCTATGCAAATTGAAACATTTCCTTCATGGTCTGTGGTAGAAAAAAGGAATCATAAATATGAATTTGTAGAAAAAATTGGGCCTTCTTGCTCTATCATATATATTGAAAATCCTAGCTTCAATAAAGAGCAGTCTCAAAAGTATGCCATAGAAATATTGCAAGATTTTATCCAAAACAAGCTTCAATATACATCCAAGAATGGAATGCCAACCACCACTTGATAAATATAAAATAAAGCAGCATTTTTAAAAATTCCAAAAACGTTCATCTTGCTGATCCATATCCAAGCCATCATTATAATACCTCCAATCGTATGAATCTGCCGAATCATCGGACATACTCTCTCTTATTTCTTCATAATGTTCATCCTCCCAAAGGTATTTAAAATCTTTATAATATGGATACCAAAAACGATTAGTATCATTGTTATCATGAGGTATGTGCTCCCAATACTGTGCTATCAATGTTTTATGTACCTCGCTTAACACAAGAGTTTCCCAACCATCTAAAGGTTTAAAAGTTGGATATAACAATTCATACAACTGAGACCCAGTTATTTTTACCACATTTTCTTGACAAATAGCATCTTTGTTGAATTTCAATAAACAGCATTGGCATTGATATATATCATCTTCTTCTACATATTTAATTTTAAATCCTATAGCTATATTATTATATGGATTAGTTATCAAACTAAATTGTGGTTCCAGCAATTCTTTTGTAACATTTCTTATACCAACTAATCCTCTTTCATTTTGAATAAAAAGCAACTCACTATTTATTGATTTTACATCTATATATGTTGGAGCAATAACCATTCGCTCATTGCAAAAAACAATTCCTTTCAATCTCCCTATTGAGTCATCAGTCATTACATTTTTTTTACTTATACTGTACATTACGACGGTGTCATTTATAGAAGAAGCCGAACAGACACTAATCCCCTTTATTATCTTATCATCTTCACTATATCTTTTCCCTTTGCGCAATTTGGGAGATTCCCCTATAAGCAGACCTTCACTCGCAGGTAGATTGTTACATAGAAAATCAAATTCATATTCTATTTCTTCACGAGTTTCATTTATTAAATGCCTAGGAATAAATGATTTCAAATCTTTATCAACAATGATAGAATACATTTTATCACAATTTAATTCTTTTACTAATTCGTCACCATATTCAATTTCAGTATTTCCCCAATAAGTTGTTTTCCAATAAGATTTAACAACTATCCCAAAATTAAGAATAAAATAATTAGTTCCGATTTGACAATTGTTAAATCCACCTATAATCATAGTACCTTCTAAATCGTATAAATCATATGTTCCATAATATCTATCCACGAACACATCACCACATTCATATTCATCATCTCCAGCTATAAAATACTCATTAATATAATGGATAGCATGATACTTTACGGGAATAATCTCTTTACCTTGCCAATTGCAGCATCCCCATACTCCATTCCACGTACAATCAGGATCAGTTTCCTCCATAGCTCCAAAATTCACATAAACATAGTCCCAATTCCCACTTCGTTCTATTTTAGAATATATTGTAGGGACGATTTCCCGTCCATCGAAATCCACCAATCCCTTACGGTGAGTATCAGCATCCTCTACAAGTATAGTTCTCCTACACAACATATCATCAGAAACTCTTCTTGGAAACTCTAATATTGGAATAGGGTTACTATATTTTATCCGGAAAAACTCCTTTCCCGATGAATCAATGACTCCCCACCTATTACCCAATAAAACATCATACATATTTCCATTAGTTTCCGCTCTTTTCTCAAATTTATCATAAACAAAAGGAATAATATCCCAACCTTCTGAATTTACCACACCATATTTTCCTTTATGCCTACAAAGCAATCTGTCATTCTCCAAAAAAACAATTTGCACCTCAGACCAAATGTCATAATTATCACAATCATAATCATCTACCACTATATACTCATTTTCATCCATCTTAGCTGAGTAAAAATTCATATTATCAACATCCTTAAATAGATAATTATATTCTAATGCGTTATGACATTCAACAAACAAAGGCTTATCCATAGTATTCTCATTTTATCATTTAACAAAAGTAACAAAGAGTTTGCATTGGGCTCATCAATCCATTAAATTCTTCCTAAAAACACTCTATTTATTTAATATACCAATTTAATACGTCAAGATATAAAACCAGTGGCATAATCCTTATTTCAAAACATAAAGCTAAACCCTCTCTTCTGTGAAACGTTGAACCGTTCAATCTCCAAAGAGAGAGATTTCTTTAACTGTCCTGCCATGAATGCTAAGAAAGGCTGATTGGATTCTTCATCCTGACATTGACGTAGGGAAAGGATATATTCTTCTCTATCCTCTTTGAATATTTTGGCTGGGAAAAGGTGATAATAAAATTGGATCCAGTTCATCAGCAATCGTGCCGTTCTGCCGTTGCCATCCACCCACGGATGTATGGTTACTAAATTAAGATGGGCATTGAAACTCAATTCATACTGTTCCCGAAATGTTCCCACGGTCTTTTGCTTCTCTTGCAGAATGACACAGAGTTCTTCTACCTTAGCAGGAACTTTCAGATAGTTCATATAAGAATGTCCGCCAACACCAGCCGTAACACCACATAAACGAAAATCTCCTTTTGAAGAATCGAAAGAGCCGCCCATTACACTATGTACACCGCCTGTAGTACGCATTAACGTTGCATTCAACCTTTTCAGAAAAGCAGGAGTTATAGGTACAAGACAGTCAGATTCTGCCTTGGCAAGCTCATACGCTTGCTTCAAATCCTCATTCATCAAATGATGCACAAGCGGTTTCCCTTTCGCTGTTACCCCCTCGTCAAAAAGAAGCTGAGTGTCAAGCTCCGTCAGCGTTGAACCTTCTATGGCTGTGGAATGGGTGACAAGAGAATAGAGGTAGTACTTATCATAGTCCACCGCTTCACTGATACCTAGTTCCTGAAACTTTTGATATAGCTGTTCTATCTCTTGCCAAACACCTTGTTCCATTGTTTTTTATTTAATAGGCTTTATTTCTTTTCAAAGGTAGCGTATTTACTATGTTCAACCAAAGAAAATAATGACTTACTGCTAGAATTTTTGCACGTGTGGGGAAAATTCGAATAAAGCAAAAAGCTAAGTGATTGATAAATCAATACTTAGCTTTTACATCCGTACCCAGACCCGGGGTCGAACCGGGATGGAAGTGAATCCACTGGTGTTTGAGACCAGCGCGTCTACCGATTCCGCCATCTGGGCATCTTTTGAAACTTTGTTTGTTTCTCTATTGCGGTTGCAAAGGTACGACTTTTTTTCATATCTGCAAACTTTTCCGCATTTTTTTTTCAAAAAAAGATAAATGTACTACGATTTATGGGATAACGGACAATGGTTTTCTAAAAATAAGCCCTATATTAGCAGAAACTTTAAAACGACTTTATATCATGACAAACAACAATAATTATTGTGTCATCATGGGGGGAGGTATAGGTAGCCGGTTCTGGCCATATAGCCGCAAAAACCTCCCCAAACAATTCCTTGATTTCTTCGGGACCGGACGTTCTTTAATACAACAAACGTTTGATCGCTATAAAAAAATAGTCCCCATAGAAAACATCTTTATAACAACCAATGTATTGTATAAAGAATTAGTCCAAGAGCAACTTCCCGAATTGGACGAATCACAAATTCTATTGGAGCCCACCCGCAGAAACACTGCCCCATGTATAGCATGGGCTTCCTATCACATAAAAAAGATCAATCCCAATGCCAATGTCATTGTAGCCCCGTCCGACCACTTGATTTTAAAGGAAGACGAATTCAAAGCTGCTATTTTGAAAGGACTGGAGTTTGTTTCAAACTCTCCACAACTGCTGACATTAGGTATCAAACCCAACAGGCCGGAAACCGGTTATGGCTATATCCAGGTTGAGGAAGAAAAACAAGGAGACTTCTTCAAAGTAAAAACATTCATTGAAAAGCCCCAACTGGAATTTGCCAAAGTATTCGTTGAAAGTGGCGAGTTCTATTGGAACTCAGGGATCTTCTTATGGAATATCAATACAATTTTAGAAGCTTTCAATGAGATTATGCCCGAAGTTTGTATCAAACTGACCAATGGAGAAGAGGACTTCGCCTCCTGCCCCAACATTTCCATTGACTATGGAATCATGGAGAAAGCCAACAATGTCTTCGTCCAGCTATGCGACTTCGGCTGGGCGGATTTAGGTACATGGGGCTCCTTGTATGACGTATCTCCCAAAGACCAAGAAGGAAATGTGGTAGTAAACGGAAACTCCTTATTATATAACAGTCATAATAATGTAATAGTGGCGCCGGAAGGGAAATTAACCGTTATACAGGATCTGGAAGGTTATTTAGTGGCTGCAAGAGACAATGTATTACTCATCTGCAAGAAAGACGATGAAAGCGCTATCCGGAAATTCGTAAATGACGTACAGATCAAGTTAGGCGATCAATTTGTATAAAGCTGAAATCTGTCATTGATCATAGTCGGATAAAATTGACTGGCGAAAAATAAGGTGGATGAGCCACCGATAGCTCAAAAAAGTAACTTAAGTGCATCGGGCAAGTAACTTAACTTACTTGGCACTTTAACTTAACTTACTTGCCTCATGAAGTTAACTTACCGTTTCACCTCATATTGGGCAAATCCATTCAGCCTGACTATACAAAGAAAGCGGGATGCAGAAAAATCCGCATCCCGCTCTTTATATATTAAAGAAGAAGATTACTTGTCACCACCTTCCCAGGCTTGACTGATTGCTGTCGCCACCTCCACAAACTCTTCATTTGTGAGCTTCAACTTCGGATTAGAGAATATCATATCCGATTCCTTCTGGATAGGAATCAGATGAATATGTGCATGAGGAACCTCCAGTCCGATCACCGCCTCACCTACTTTCTTGCATGGAAATGCTTGTTGGATGGCAAGAGCGACGCTCTTTGCAAAAACATGCATCGCCGCCAGTTCGTCGTCATCCAGATCAAAAATATAGTCCACCTCGCGTTTCGGGACAACCAATGTATGCCCCTTGGCCAACGGATTGATATCCAGAAAGGCATAGAACTTATCATTTTCAGCCACTTTGTAGCTAGGAATCTCACCTGCAATAATTCTACTAAATATTGTTGCCATATCTATAAGTATTAAATAAGGCAGACCCGCATAACAGACCTGCCTTACATATTAAAATGAAATATTCACAACTTCCAAGCTGATTTTACCCTGCGGAATGGTGATCTCAGCCACATCACCCACCTTCTTGCCCAACAATCCCTGTGCGATCGGAGTATTTACTGAAATCTTGCCCTGTTTCAAGTTGGCTTCGCTTTCGGCTACGATAGTATAAACCATCTTCATTCCGGTCTTGGCATTCTTTAATTCGACTTTCGTCAAAATCTGCACTGTATCTGCTTTCATTTTTGAAGTATCAATAATCTTAGCATCACCAATTGTTGATTTCAGCTGGCTGATCTTCATTTCCAACAGACCTTGCGCCTCTTTGGCAGCATCATACTCGGCATTTTCCGACAAGTCACCTTTATCACGGGCTTCGGCAATAGCCGACACAATTTTAGGACGTTCTACTGATTCCAAGTACTTCAGTTCCTCAATCAGCTGTTTGTAACCTTCTTCTGACATATAAGCCATAATATTTTCCTCCTTATTAAATTATAAAATTATTCATTGTTCTAGTTATGCCTATAAAAACAAAAAGAATTCCGACATGGAAATGTCGGAACCCTCTTTGGTATTTCAAGTCTTGCAAAGATAGAATTTTATCTAATACAAGTCAAGTTTATAAGGATGCTATGTAACATGTTTAAACAAATTCAACTCATAATTAGCTTTTTACAAGAGTTTTTTAATGGCTTCATCCAAATCTTTAATATTCTCGCCACGAGCACTCAGCTCATTACTACGGTTTACCAGGAACACTGAAGGCAGATTGGTTACATTATACAACGAAATGTATGAAGAATAAGCACCATTAGCGTCGCGCACACAAACCCAAGGCAGATTATCTGCCGATGTTTTCCAAAAGTGCTCATCACCATCCAGTGAGATCTGATAAATCTCGAACCCTTGAGAAGCGTACTTATTATAAAGTTCGCGCAATGCCAAGTTGTGTGTGGCAGACATTGCATTATTATACACTGTAAAATCTATCAGCACCACCTTGCCCTTCAGCTCTGTCAAACTGCGTGTATTCCCTTTCAAATCCTTCAGCTGGATATCAATGATACTGGCCTCCTTGATTTTATCTTCAGGAATATCCATCGTCTGCTGACGTGGAGTACGAGTATTCTTCATTCCTTTTATAACCATATTATACAGATTACGCGAGCGGTCGGCATGCGGATAAGCATTGTTCAAGCTCGTAGCCACCGCTGCGAAGCACTTCACATCTTCCTTATTAGTCAAAGGATCAAAAATCATATACCCGTTCAGCGACTGGAACAAAGCGAAATAAGCGTATGGCATATTAGGAGCCGCAAAAATATATTCGCGCTTCACTTTATTCTTGTAATTGTTCACCATAGCCCAAAGACTATCCTGTGCGATACCCGCAGGAATATTACGGTTCTGGCCCAATTTGTCCACATTCTTTTGCAAATCAGCTTGCAGCAGCACCAATTCCTTGATTTTCAAATTGTTTTCCGAACCTTCAATACGATATCCGGTCGCAAAATCATTTGCCGCCGCCTTGACTGATACTGTTTCCGTAGAGTCAACAGCAAAATTTATCACTTTATTATCCAAACGCAAACGATAGAATTCGGGAGATTCCGGACGCTTCTGCGCAAAATTAAAACTTCCGCTACCGCCTAATTTGGTCGAATCAAGCGCTACTATGCCATCCAACCCCGACGCTTCCAAATAAAGCATCTTATCTTCAGCACCATTAATTTCACCTTGAACTTTGAACTTCGGTTCATTGTCGCAGGCGCTCAACCCTATCAACAGAAGTGCGAGCAAAAAATATACATTCTTTTTCATCGCTAAAATTAATATAAATGTGTGTTCTCTTAATAAATTCGGATGCAAAGATACGTCTTTTCGTGGTTTGTCAAAGCATTTATCCACCTTCTTACACATTAAAATGAAAAAAAACAGTAATCATAGTAACTTTTTATCTCATTCTCACCAAATTAGAAGAATAAATGCCTATCTTTGCATGAATTTTAGACGAAAAATATATTAAAACATTTTTTATGATCAATCCAATTGTTAAGACGATCGAGCTTCCTGATGGTAGAACCATCACACTCGAAACGGGAAAGCTGGCAAAACAGGCAGACGGCTCTGTAATGCTTCGCATGGGTAACACCATGTTGCTAGCTACTGTTTGTGCAGCAAAAGATGCAGTTCCCGGTACAGATTTTATGCCCCTTCAGGTAGAGTACAAAGAAAAATATGCAGCATTCGGACGTTTTCCCGGTGGCTTTACCAAAAGAGAAGGCAAAGCTTCGGATTATGAGATTCTGACTTGCCGCTTGGTAGACCGCGCATTGCGTCCTTTATTTCCCGATAATTTCCACGCAGAGGTTTACGTAAACATTGTTCTTTTCTCAGCCGACGGAGTAGATATGCCTGATGCACTGGCTGGATTGGCCGCTTCGGCTGCATTGGCTGTTTCCGACATTCCTTTCGGCGGACCGATTTCTGAAGTACGTGTAGCACGTATTGATGGTCAGTTTGTTATCAACCCCACTTTCGAACAACTTGAAAAAGCTGATATGGACTTAATGGTTGCCGCTACATACGACAACATCATGATGGTGGAAGGCGAGATGCAGGAAGTTAGCGAACAAGACTTATTGGCTGCCATGAAAGCCGCTCACGAAGCAATCAAAGTTCATTGCAAAGCGCAAATGGAACTGATGGAAGAGGTCGGTTCTACGGTAAAACGTGAATATTGCCACGAAGAGAACGATGAAGACCTGCGCAAAGCTGTACGCGAAGCTTGTTATGATAAAGCATACGCTATCGCTGCTTCAGGAAACAGAAACAAGCACGAACGTCAGGATGCTTTCGATGCCATCCGCGATGAATTCAAAACTCAATATACAGAAGAAGAACTGGAAGAAAAAGGTGCATTGATAGACCGTTACTACCACGATGTGGAAAAAGAAGCGATGCGTCGTTGCATTCTTGACGAAGGCAAGCGTCTGGACGGACGTAAGACTACTGAAATCCGCCCTATCTGGTGCGAAGTAGGTTACCTGCCCGGCCCTCACGGTTCTGCTATCTTCACCCGTGGTGAGACCCAGTCTCTGACTTCGGTAACTCTGGGTACAAAGCTGGACGAAAAAATCGTAGACGATGTACTGGATCAGCACAGAGAACGTTTCTTGTTGCACTACAACTTCCCTCCTTATTCTACCGGTGAGGCAAAAGCACAACGTGGCGTAGGCCGTCGTGAGATTGGTCACGGACACTTGGCATGGCGTGCTTTGAAAGGACAAATTCCTGCAGGCTACCCGTACACGGTACGTGTAGTATCTGATATCATGGAATCAAACGGTTCTTCTTCAATGGCTACCGTTTGTGCCGGAACACTTGCCTTGATGGACGCTGGTGTCGCTATGAAAAAACCAGTTTCAGGTATTGCCATGGGCTTGATTAAGAATGCTGGTGAGGAAAAATACGCCGTGTTGTCGGATATCCTTGGTGATGAAGACCACTTGGGCGATATGGACTTCAAGGTTACAGGTACCCGTGATGGTATCACCGCCACCCAAATGGATATCAAGGTAGACGGCCTGTCATTCGAAATTCTGGAAAAGGCATTGCTGCAAGCAAAGGAAGGCCGTGAGCATATTCTTAACAAGTTAACCGAATGTATCGCAGAACCTCGCGCAGACTTGAAACCGCATGCTCCACGCATTGAAACCATGACTATTCCTAAAGAATTCATTGGTGCGGTCATCGGCCCGGGTGGAAAGATTATTCAAGGTATGCAGGAAGAGACCGGAGCAACCATCACTATTGAAGAAACTGATGGTGTAGGCCGCATTGAAATTGCCGGAACAAACAAGAAGTCTATTGACGATGCCATGCGCATCATCAAAGGCATCGTTGCTGTTCCCGAAGTCGGTGAGGTTTACGTAGGCAAAGTCCGTTCAGTGATGCCGTATGGCGTATTCGTAGAATTCCTGCCAGGTAAAGACGGCTTGTTACACATCTCGGAAATTGACTGGAAGCGCCTTGAAACAATTGAAGAGGCCGGCTTAAAAGAAGGAGACGAAATAGAAGTGAAATTGCTTGATATTGATCCCAAGACTGGCAAATTCAAACTTTCCCACAAAGTATTGCTTCCTCGTCCTGAAAGACAAGAAAAGAAATAAGGATATTCTTTATTTTTAATTATAAAAAGCGTAACCAGAAAACAGGTTACGCTTTTCTTTTTTTAAGACCAAGCCATTTAATAATAATGTAAAACAAAAGCGCGACTCATTAGTCGCGCTATCTGATATATCATACAGAAGAAACTCCTCTGCTTTATATGATATCCGGTTTATGAATAGAAATTAGTCTTCCTGGACTTCAAAGTCATCTTTACCTACTCCGCAAAGAGGACAAACCCAGTCATCCGGAATATCTTCAAATGCTGTTCCCGGAGCAATTCCACCTTCAGGATCTCCTTCTGCTGGATCGTAAACCCAACCACATACTGTGCAAACGTACTTTTTCATAATTGTCTCTGTTTTATGTTTTAAATGTTCTTTAAATATATAACAAATATACAAGGAAATTGTTTACTTGCAAACTATCCCACTATTATTTTTTTAAGTTCTTCCATCCCTTCGGACGCACCTTTCTGAATTACATGCACTTTACGCCCCGACACAATAGGCACCTGTTTAGGATCAATCAGATAAACAGGAACGTGAGCAGGCACATAATTCAACAAACCGGCAGCGGGGTATACATTAAGCGAAGTTCCTATAATCAAAAAAATGTCAGCAGTTTCAGCATAATCAATTGCAGTTTCAATCATAGGAACAGATTCACCAAACCATACAATGAACGGACGGAGCTGGGAACCGTCTCCAGCCAAGTCTCCCATCTGTACTTCATATTCTTCCGGTTTTAATTCCTTAATATAAGCAGGATTATTGGGCTGCCAACTAGATGTCACCTTAGTCAGCTCACCATGTAAATGAATAATGTGCGAACTTCCGGCGCGTTCATGCAAATTATCAATATTTTGAGTGATAACAGTCACATGAAAGAACTTTTCCATCTCAGCTACCAGTTCATGCCCTCGGTTAGGCTTTACAGCAATCAACTGTTTACGGCGCTCATTATAAAAATCAATCACCAGTTCAGGGTTTGCCGCATACCCTTCCGGAGTAGCCACTTGCTCCACCGGATACTGGTCCCACAAACCTCCTGCATCACGAAATGTACTGATACCGCTTTCGGCACTCATCCCGGCACCTGTTAAAACTACTAAATTCTTCATTTTTAATCCTCCTCTTTTAACTAAACACACAAAAATAAGAAAAATTAAATTGTTAAAAACAGATTCATTCAAATAAAACACCTACCTTTGTACGTTTTGTATAAAAACATCTTATAAAATAAACAGTTATGGATAAATTCAGTTACGCCATCGGCCTTGGTATTGGCCAGAATTTATTGAGCATGGGTGCTCAAGGTATTAATGTTGAAGACTTTGCTCAAGCAATCAAAGACGTATTAGATAGAAAAGAAACGGCTATCAGCCACAACGAAGCACGTGAAATCGTAAACAAGTACTTTGAAGAGCTGGAAACCAAATTGAATGCAGAAAACATTGAAAAAGGGAAATCATTCCTGGAGGAGAATGCGAAAAGACCGGGAGTTGTGACACTCCCCAGCGGCTTACAATACGAAGTTATCACAGAAGGCAACGGAAAGAAGCCGAGTGCAACCGACCGTGTAAAATGTCATTATGAAGGGACTTTGATTGACGGAACATTGTTCGACAGCTCTATCAAACGTGGCGAACCGGCTATCTTTGGTGTGAACCAAGTAATCAAAGGATGGGTGGAAGCACTCCAGCTGATGACCGAAGGTGCCAAATGGAAGCTTTTTATTCCTTCAGAACTAGCCTACGGAGCACAACAGGCAGGCGAAATGATCCCTCCCCACAGCACATTGATTTTTGAAGTAGAATTAATCGAAGTATTATAATTTTAAAGCATTTTAAGGCAAATGAAAAAAATTAGTTTTTTTGTAGCGATCGCTGCTGCAGCCAGCTTGGCGTCTTGTACAGCTCAAGCACCGAAAGCAAACATGAAGAATGACGTAGATTCACTTTCTTACATGATGGGTATCACCAACACACAAGGACTGGACATGTATATGAGTCAGCAACTGGGTGTTGACACAGCTTATATGGCCGACTTCATCAGAGGCGTAAAAGAAGGTACCAGCAAGACAAGTCCTAAAGACGTTGCTTATATGGCAGGTCTTCAGATTGGCCAGCAAGTTGGCGGACGCATGTTCGACATGATGAGTCAACGTATTTTCGGAAACGACTCAACCCAAAGCTTAAGCAAAGAAAACTTTCTGGCAGGTTTCATGGCTGCTTTGCAGAAAAAAGGCATGAATGTTACTATGGAAGAAGCTAACGCTTACGTCCAGTCTAAAGCAGAAGCAATCAAGGAAAAAGCTACTGAAGCCCAGTTTGCAGAAAACAAAGCTGCCGGCGAGAAATTCCTGGCTGAAAACGCAAAGAAGGAAGGCGTTAAAACAACACCTAGCGGTTTACAATACAAGGTTATTAAAGAAGGTAACGGTGCTATTCCTACCGACTCTTCTAAAGTAAAAGTAAACTATAAAGGTACTTTGATTGACGGAACTCAATTCGATAGTTCATACGATCGTAAAGAACCGACTACATTCAAAGCCAACCAAGTAATCAAAGGCTGGACTGAAGCGCTGACAATGATGCCTGTAGGTTCTAAATGGGAACTTTATATTCCTCAAGACTTGGCTTATGGCTCACGTGAAGCCGGTCAGATCAAACCGTTCTCTACTTTGATCTTCGAAGTTGAGCTGGTTGACATCGAAAAGTAATCACCTAAAATTGATTCATAAAAAAGCGTGGGGCACAGATGATGTCTCACGCTTTTTTTGCTTGTTTCTTGAATAGCGAAAACTAGATCTTCTTCTCCTTTATATCCGTACGTGCCTCGACGACATTAACCACATAGTCACCCAGTTTCTCACATTCGCTGATGATATCCATATAATGCACTCCCATCTGATAATTGTATTCCTTATTATTCACATCCAATACATTCTGATTCTTCAACTGGTTACGGTAGTTATTGATCTCATTCTCTATATTAAATGACTTGTTGGGATCAACCAGATGATACTCATCCTCTTCCAAAGATACCATTTGTCGCAACGCGTCATCCGTCAATTGAAGCATCTGATGAATATGATCATATTGTTTCTCCGTAAAGTCTTCATTCCCTCTGAACTTATGATTGATAGTACGAGCCAGATGATAACAACTGTCACCAATACTTTCCAGTTCTGTCACTTCACGCAGCATAGCGCGTATCTTCAATTTACTTTCAGAGCTCAGACGTCCTTCAGAAACCTCATTCAAATAATTGGCTATCTCCAACTCCATATTATCACTGATATTCTCGTACTTTTCTATCCGGCTAAACAATTTGTTGAAGTCATTCTCATTCGTCGTATGCAACAAATCACGCACCATACCAAACATACGGCGGGTACGTTCGGCAAATAAATTAATTTCTTTCCTTGCCTGGACAATAGACAATTCAGCAGTAGACAGCATACCGCCCGTGATAAAGCGCAAACGGAATTCCTCCTCATCCTCCTTTGGTTTGATCACCCAGCAGACCACCCTCTCAATCGGCTTAATAAACCAAATCAATATCAGCACATTGCAAATATTAAATGCTGTATGGAAAGCAGACAGTTTATACGTAACCGCGACTTCAGGCGATCCCTCCGGAAATATACGGTCAATCATCCCACTTACCATATCTACAAACGGATGGAAGATGCATAAGATCCATACCACCCCGAACATATTAAAAATAAAATGAGCCAACGCCGCCCGTCTTGCTTGCGCATTTGCCGTCAGAGCTGCAATGTTGGACGTTACAGTAGTGCCAATATTCTCTCCCATCACCAATGCAATGCCCAAATACAAATCAAGCACACCACTGGAACAGAGAATCAAAGTAATGGCCATAACCGCAGCAGAAGACTGTGCGCACATTGTTATCACTCCACCTATCAACAGAAACAATAAAATGGAAAGGAATCCCCATTCCTTACAAGAGGTAATGAAGCTGATAACAGCAGCATTGTGCTCCAGATCCATGTGCATGGCATTCTCACGTAGCGTGGTCAATCCCAAAAACATGAATGAAAATCCAAAAATAAATTCCCCAAAAGATTTTTTCTGGCTCTTATTGGAAAAGATCAACGGAACAGCCAGTGCAAAAAGAGGAAAGATAAGATTATTCATATCAATCTGGAAGCCGAAGACAGACATGATCCAAGCGGTTACCGTAGTACCGATATTAGCCCCCATGATTACAGAAATAGCCTGCCCCAAAGTCAGCAGTCCCGCATTGACGAAACTGACAGTCATTACTGTTGTCGCAGTAGAAGACTGTACGGAAGCAGTTACAAATGTGCCGGTCAACAATCCGGTAAAACGGTTTGTGGTCATTGCTCCCAGAATATGACGCAAATGTCCACCTGTCAGTTTTTGCAAGGCCTCACTCATGGTTTTCATACCATACATCAAGAGCGCCAGCGAGCCTATCAATTTCAAGAAAACAAATATTGACATATAAATTCTCTTTTATTTATATTCTCTTCTTTACTATACTTTATCAGAAAAAGCACAGAAGTGCAAAGTATTTAAGCCGTCACGGGTGAGACCTCGCACCTCTGCTTTATTGTCGTTCATCTGTTTACCATCGCTGTTTCAATTCAGGATTTTTTTTCTTTCACATTGCTACTGGCTTCCACCACATTGACCACATAATCACCCAGTTTTTCACATTCTCCAATGATATCCATGTAGTGTACACCCATCTGATAATCATATTCCTTATTATTCACATCCAGCACATTTTGGTTCTTTAGCTGGTTACGATAGTTATTTATTTCGTTCTCTATATTGAACGACTTGTTTACATCCACCACATGATGCTCATCCTCTACCAACGATACCATTTGGGACAAAGCATCATCTGTCAGTTGAAACATCTGATGAATATGATCATACTGTTTCGGGGTAAAATCCATACCATTGCGATGCTTGCGGTTAATGGTACGCGCCAAATTATAACAGCTGTCACCGATACTTTCTATTTCAGTCACTTCACGAAGCATGGCACGAATCTGCAACTTACTTTCAGAACTCAAACGCCCGTCGGATACCTGATTCAGATAATTGGCAATCTCCACCTCCATGTTATCACTGATATTCTCATATTTCTCAATACGGCTGAACAATTTGTTAAAGTCATTGTCATTTGTCGTATGAAGCAAATCCTGCACCATACCAAACATACGGTGGGTACGTTCTGCAAAGAGATTGATTTCCTTGCGTGCCTGCAATATAGAAAGCTCCGCGGTAGAAAGCATACCACCGGTAATAAAGCGCAAGCGGTATTCCTCATCCTGCTCTCTCTGAGGAATGATTTTGCAGACAGTTTTCTCTATCAGTTTTACGAACCAAATAAGAATCAGCACATTGCAGATATTAAAAGTAGTATGAAAAGCAGACAGCTTAAAAGAAACGGCAACAGCCGGATCTGCCGTCTTCATTATATCCTCTACAAACCAGGAAACCCCCATAGTGACAGGTTTGAAAAGACATAACACCCAAATAACTCCAAAGATATTGAACACCAAATGAGCCAGCGCAGCCCTCCTGGCCTGCGTATTGGCAGTCAGTGCAGCCAGATTGGCTGTTATGGTAGTACCCACATTCTCGCCAAGCACCAACGCTGCCCCCAGTTCAAAACTAATCCAGCCATTAGCACACATAATCAAAGTAATGGCCATGGTTGCCGCCGATGCCTGTACAATCATGGTCAGAATGGTACCGATGGCAACAAACAAGATAACAGAACCAAAGCCCATATCGGTATAATTCTGAACAAAAGACAGCATTTCGGGGTTTCTACTTAAGTCAGGAGCATTCGTCTTCAAGAGAGAGAGGCCCATAAACAAAAAAGAGAAACCGAATATAAATTCCCCGATGGATTTACGGTTACTCTTTCCTGAAAACAATAAGGGTACGCCGACAGCCAATAATGGAAGCGCCATAGCGGCAATGTCCACTTTGAAGCCCAGCGCGGATATAATCCATGCAGTGACCGTGGTACCGATATTCGCACCCATGATGACTCCGATAGATTGTGAAAGCGTAAGGAGGCCTGCATTCACGAAACTTACTACCATAACAGTAGTAGCAGAAGAGGATTGAATTAACGCAGTGATAAGGACACCGGTTAACACTCCGGTTACCCGGTTGGTGGTCATCGCCGTGAGGATTTTACGCAGTCTGTCACCTGCAAACTTTTGCAACCCCTCACTCATGATTTTCATTCCATAAAGGAATAGCGCCAGTGAACCTAGCAGCTTTAAGAAATCATAAAAAGAATACTCCATCTTTAATTAATTTGGTAGGAATTGGCTAAATTCCCTTTTATTCAGTAAATTTCAAGCCGTTTCACTACGTTAGTAATAATTATTACGATTATGTTACAAATCTGTTGCAAAAATAACAATATTTCAAAGAACTTCCCAATCGGAAGCTCACTTTTGGATATTTATAATGGTTTTAATCTAGATATCCCGTATGGGCCGGTCAGTGCCAAAGTCAATAACAAAGTCGAAGGTCTCAATTACCGGGCTTATAACAACAAAGATGTAGAATTCCTGAATATGCTGAATCCCTCGGGAATGCGCACTTACGTCCGTTCGCTCTGCTTCATTTTGTGCAAAGCAGTGGAAGATCTATACCCCGATGGAAAAATCATGCTTGAGCATCCTGTATCCAAAGGATATTATTGCTACTTACAGATAGGACGCGAAACCGGATTGGATGATGTCACACGTATCAAGCAGCGAATGAAAGAAATTGTGGAAGCCAACATCCCTTTCCATCGTTTTGAATGCCACACGACAGAAGTCGTGGAACTATTCCGCCGGAAAGGAATGATGGACAAAGTAAGGCTGCTTGAAACTTCAGGGGAGCTCTACTCCTATTATTATACCCTGGAAGATACCATTGACTACTATTATGGCAGTTTGCTGCCCAGCACCGGATACATCCGCAATTTCGATATTGTGAAATACTATGACGGCTTGTTGTTGCGTGTCCCCAACCGCTTGAATCCGGAGGTATTAGAGGAAGTGGTGAAACAAGAGAAAATGCTGGACGTATTCAAAGAACATCGTCGTTGGAATCAGATTCTAGGCGTAGGGACTGTGGGAGATTTCAATGTGGCCTGCAATAAAGGTCATGCCACCGATCTGATTAATGTGTCCGAAGCCTTGCAGGAAAAAAAGATTTCCAATATTGCCGATGAAATATACCACAGAGGGAAAAACGGTCAAAGAGTCAAACTGGTTCTCATCTCCGGTCCATCCTCTTCCGGCAAAACGACTTTCAGCAAACGTCTCAGCATACAACTGATGGCAAACGGTCTGAGGCCCTATCCCATCTCCCTGGACAACTATTTTGTTGACCGGGAAAAGACACCGAAAGATGAACAAGGCGATTACGATTACGAATCATTATACGCATTGGATTTGGAATTCTTCAACAAGCAGTTGCAAGACCTGCTTCATGGAGACGAAGTGGAACTGCCACGTTTCAACTTCACCACCGGAAAAAGGGAATTCAAAGGAGACAAACTTAAGGTTGACGACAACATGATATTGATTCTCGAAGGGATTCATGCACTTAACCCCGAGTTGACCCCCCATATTCCCGCCGATAATAAATATAAGATATATGTATCGGCATTAACCACTATCCTGCTGGACAATCATAATTATATCCCGACTACCGACAACCGTTTGTTGCGCCGTATTATCCGCGACTACAAATACCGTGGCTATTCCGCAGAGGAAACAATCAGAAGATGGCCCAGTGTGCGCGCCGGAGAAGAAAAATGGATCTTCCCATATCAGGAAAACGCAGATGCCATGTTCAATTCCGCCCTGTTGTTTGAGCTGGCCATTATGAAAGATTACGCCATTCCTATTCTGAGAAATGTCCCCAACAACAAACCAGAATATTCAGAAGCATATCGTTTACGCAAGTTCCTGGAATATTTCGCTTCGGTGCAAGATAAAGAATTGCCCCCCACTTCCTTACTGAGAGAGTTTTTAGGAGGGAGCAGTTTCCGGTATTAATCTGTTATTAAACAGCATATAAGGTTTGTTTATATGCGAAACAAGCAGTAATTTCGCATATTATTAAACAGGTATAAGCAAATGCACTCCAAAGGCTATAGAAAACTGTTCAACTGCCTGATGTTCTATTGTTAAGAACATTTCTACTCCGGGAAGGTATGCCAAAAGCCGGAAGGCTGTAACATTACGCCACCATAAAGATGGATTGAATGACAGCGTGTCGTACTTTTGGCATACGTTCCACACTATTGATGTCTTCTTCTCCTGCATATTAATCGCCGGATTCATCAATCTGTCCTTATGGAAACATCTATTTATGAATAAATAAACCTTATTATAACTCTTATGGAAACAACAACCCACGGAATGACAGACCGTATCCAACGCCTGCGTCAGGAATCTTTTGACGCACAACCTTCCCTGTCCATAGAACGCGCCCTGATAGAAACCGAATTTTACAAAGAAAACGAAGGGAAATATCCGATCCCTATTTTGAGGGCACTGAACTTTCTTGAAATCTGCAAGCGGAAAACCATCTATATAGGTAAAGACGAACTGATTGTAGGCGAACGCGGACCACGTCCCAAAGCCGTATCCACTTTCCCAGAACTGACCTGCCACAGCGTAGAGGACCTTCATGTATTGAACACCCGTGAATTGCAGCGTTACACCATCAGCCAAGAAGATATAGACACCTACGAACGCGAGGTCATTCCTTATTGGAAAGGACGCACCCAGCGCGAACGCATCTTCAATCATGTCCCCAAAGAATGGAAAGAAGCCTATGAAGTCGGCATGTTCACCGAATTTATGGAACAACGCGCCCCCGGTCATACTTCCCTGGACGGAAAAGTTTATCAATACGGAATGCTGGATCTGAAAGAACGCATCGCCCGCGAACTGAATAAACTGGATTTCATGAATGACCCCGAAGCGACTGACAAACAGGAGGAACTGACCGCCATGTCCATCTCCTGTGACGCCGCCATCATTTTTGCCGAACGCCATGCCGAACTGGCCGGGAAAATGGCCGGAGAGGAAACCGACCCGAAACGCAAAGAAGAATTAAAAAAGATAGCAGAAATCTGCCGTTGGGTTCCCGCCCATGCCCCCCGTACTTATTGGGAAGCCATACAGATGTACTGGTTCGTCCATCTCGGCACCATTACAGAGCTGAATGGCTGGGATGCCATGAATCCGGGACATTTCGACCAGCATCTCGCCCCTTTCTATGAAAAAGACCTGAAAGAAGGGATCCTGACCCGTGCAGAGGCCAAAGAACTGATGTCCTGCTTCTTCATCAAAGTAAATAACCAGACGGCACCGCCCAAAGTCGGCATCACCGCCAAAGAAAGCGGCACCTACAATGACTTCACCAATCTGAATATCGGAGGTATCAGACGCGATGGCAGCGACGGAGTCAGCGAAGTTTCCTATATCATGCTGGAGACAGTGGATGACCTTCATCTGCTACAACCCGGAAGCGCCTTGCACATCAGCGTGCGCACCCCGGAGCGTTTCCTACGCGAAGGCTGCAAAGTGATCCGTAAAGGATACGGCTATCCATCCGTATTCAACCCCGATACCTACGTCATGGAACTGATGCGGCAGGGAAAGACACCGGAGGACGCCCGCGAAGGCGGATGCAGCGGCTGTATAGAAGTAGGCGCTTTCGGAAAAGAAGCCTATGTACTGACCGGCTACCTGAACGTACCCAAAATATTAGAAGTCACCTTACACAACGGAACAGACCCTGTGTCAGGCAAGAAAGTAGGGCTGGAAACAGGGGATCCCCGTACCTTCCGGACTTACGAGGAACTTTATGACGCTTTCCTTAAACAGATCCATTATTTTGTGGATATGAAAGTACGTGTCAGCAACTACATTGACCGGATGTTCGCCAAGTATGCCCCCGCCACTTTCCTGTCCTTGTTCATTGACGACTGCATCGCCAAAGGAAAGGATTATTATAACTGCGGACCGCGTTATAACACGACCTACATTCAATGCACCGGGTTGGGAACAATTACCGACAGCCTTTCCGTTCTGAAAAAACATGTATTCGAAGAACGGAAATTCAGCATGGAACAAATCATCCATGCCACCGATACCAACTTCGAAGGACAGGAAGCCATGCGCCAGTTCATACTGAACCGCACCCCTTTCTTCGGTAACGATGACGAGTATGCAGACCGCATCGCCGTCCAGGTCTTTAATGATCTTTACGATGCCATCGAAGGAAAGCCGAACACCAAAGGTGAATGTTTCCATCTGAACATGCTGTCCACCACCTGTCACGTTTATTTCGGCAAAGTGATGAACGCCACGCCCAACGGCCGTCTGGCAGGACGCGCCATCAGTGACGGTACCTCACCCTCACATGGAGCAGATACCCACGGGCCATCCGCTGTGGTTAAATCATTAGGAAAACTGGACCAAGTGAAGAGTGGAGGCACTCTATTGAACCAGCGCTTCCTGCCTTCCCTGCTGAAACGCGATGAAGACATTGCCAAACTGGCAAGCCTCATCCGCAGCTATTTTGCTTTAGGCGGCCATCACATTCAGTTCAATATAGTAGATACCGCTACCCTGCATGCCGCCCAGAAGCATCCTGAAGAATATCGGGACCTGTTGGTACGCGTAGCCGGATACAGTGATTATTTCAATGATATGAACGCAGATTTACAATATGACGTAATAGCCCGCACGGCACAAGAAACCTTCTGACAAGATGAGTCTGATTTTCGACATCAAACGCTATGCGATCAATGACGGACCGGGCATCCGCATCACACTTTTCATGAAAGGATGCCCGCTCTCGTGCGTATGGTGCCATAATCCCGAAGGTATTCGCAACGGAAAAGACAAACTATACACAGCCAAGAAATGCCTTGGCTGTGGCACTTGTCTGAAAGTATGCCCCAACGGGGCACTGACACTGACTCCCGAGGGTATTGTCACCGACAAACAAAAATGCGTGTTATGCGGACGCTGTGCCGAAGAATGTCCGGCAATGGCTATCGAGATATCAGGAACGGAATATACCGCCGAATACCTGATGCATGAAATAGAAAAGGAAATCCCCTTTATGGACCAATCGGGCGGCGGAGTCACTTTTTGTGGCGGAGAACCGTTGCTTCATCCCGAGTTCTTGATGGATATGCTGAAACGCTGCGGACAACAAGGAATTCACCGGGCGGTAGATACCACCTTGCTTGCCCGCAAAGAAACAGTAGATGAAGTCATGCGGAACTGTGAGCTATTGCTTATCGACTTAAAATCAATGGACAGTGCCGTACACCATACTTTCTGTGATGTCCCCAATGAATTAATTCTGGAAAACATCCGCAGAGTAGCAGAAGCTGACTTTCCTTATTACATCCGCATTCCATTGATTGAAGGAGTGAATGCCGATGAAAAGAACATAAGGCAATCAGCCAGATTCTTGGCCGGCCTTCCACGGCATCCTGAGATAATCAACCTGTTGCCTTACCATGATATAGGAAAGGGAAAGCATGAAAAGCTAGGCAGTATTTATAACCCCAAGGGATATAAAATGCAAACGCCCTCCGAGGAAGTACAACAGCAATGCTTACGGATATTGTCCGGTTACGGCTTAAAAGCGACCATAGGCGGATAATCACATATATCGGGACAGATAAAAGCCGGGGCAGATAAAAACACTTCCATCTGCCCCGTCCTGTTCTATCTCAACGCTTCCACTTCTTCTGTAGTCAAAGGAATCTTCTTACCTAAAAGGCGTGCCCCGTCCTCAGTTATCAAATAATCCTCCTCATTACGCAGTCCTGTAAAGTCACGATAACTCTCCAGCTTATCATAATTGATAAAGTCCTCAAAGCGTTTTTCCGCTTTCCAATAATCAATCAATTCGGGAATAAAATAGATGCCCGGCTCTATAGTCAGCACAAATCCCGGCTCCAAAGGTCTGGCCAGCCTCAATGACTTACGACCAAACTGAGTACTTTTCGGTTGTCCGTCATAGCCAACCCACACCTCTCCCAGATTCTCCATATCGTGCACATCCAATCCCATCATGTGTCCCAGCCCGCAAGGGAAGAACATGGCGTGCGCACCGGCAGCCACAGCATCCGCAGGATCCCCCTTCATAATGCCCAGTCCCTTCAGTCCCTCACAAATCACCCGGCAGGAAAGTTCATACACCTCCTTAAAAGGCACCCCGGGTTTCAATGCACGGACCGCCGCCGTGTGTGCGGCAACCTGAATGTCATATATTTCTTTCTGACGGGCAGTAAACGTCTTATCCACACAAATTGTAGACGACATATCACCAGCATAGCCCATTTCCGTTTCCGCACCGGCATCCACCAACAGCATATCCCCCGGTTTCACCGTGTGCCCATGATAATGATTATGCAAAGTCTGTCCGCACACTGTGGCAATAGTAGGAAACGAGAGTCCGCAGCCATTGGCCTGTGCCACCGCTTCCAGTGCAGCGGCCACTTCACACTCCTTCATGCCTGCACGCAGCACTTTCATGGCAGTAATATGCATATCGGCTGTCACATTACAAGCACGTTCTATTTCGACCAGCTCCTCAGCAGTCTTATAATTCCTCAAGTTCACCACTCCGCGGATAAACGGGACAGACGGTTGTTCCGTACCAGGCTTTATACCAGCCAGTCCAGCAGTTTCAGCCTGTGCTCCGCACGATAAACAGGCAGATAATGAATCTGCTGTTTTTTAGCAACCGCCTTCTCCAGATACTTTTTCAAATCCGCCGCAGGACGAGTTTCCATCACCCCCACCCTCTGCGCTTTCTCATGCAAAGTAGGCTGAGTTCCCATCCATACAATATGATCTATAGTCAGTTCATCCCCAAAGATAATTTCCTTATCCTCATCCACATCGATAACGGCAGCCAATCCGGCATAGGGCAGGCCGAAGAAATAAAGAAATGTAGAATCCTGACGGAAATGATACGTATTATCCTCAAAGTTCATGCCACTCTCCTCATTGCCCAGGAATAGCAAGAGTCCCGTTCCCACGCTTTTTTTCAAGCTGTCACGTCGGGTTGTATAAGTTTCTTTCGCAAACATAATCTTGTGTTTTTATATTAGATGACAGGCAAAGATAACCATCCTCTTAAAATAATCCCAGGAAAAAGGAAGATTATTACAATACAATTTCCTATTTTTGTCCCGATAAACAAGGAACTAAAAATATTATGGCACAAGGCTCGCGTCAAGTACAAACACAAGCCCAGCAACAAATACAGACTTTATCCCCACAACAGATACTGGTGGTAAAATTGCTGGAACTTCCCACTGTGGAGCTGGAAGAACGTATCCATTCCGAAATTCTGGATAATCCGGCCCTGGAGGAAGGGAAAGAAATGCCCGAAAATGAAGATGACAATACAGAATACGCTGAGAACGAAGATGGAAGTACAGGGGCGGACGAGGATTTTTCATTAGGCGACTACAGTAACGAAGACGATATTCCCGACTACAAACTACAGGAACATAATCGTTCCAAAGAAGGAGCCGCCGAAGAAATCCCTTTCTCGGACGCCGTATCTTTTTATGAAATATTGAAAGACCAGTTGCAAATGCAGGAACTCACTCCGGAACAACGAGACATAGCCGAATACCTGATCGGCTCATTGGACGATGACGGCCTGTTGCGCAAAAACATGGAGTCTGTCATGGATGAGCTTGCCATCTATCGGGGCATCTATACCACAGAAGAGGAGTTGAACAACATATTGGAAATCATCCAAGACTTTGATCCGGCCGGTATCGGCGCCCGTAGTTTACAGGAATGCCTGTTGCTACAGATACAAAGAAAAGCCGATTCGCCATTGAAACAAATAGAACTGGACATCATCGGCAAATGCTGTGATGAATTCACCCGCAAAAACAAAGAAAGGATTATCCAGAAACTAGGCATTACCGAAGAACAATATAATGAAGCGGTGACCGATCTCACCAAACTGAATCCCCGTCCGGGCAGTTCATTGGGTGAAGTGATGGGTAAAAATATGCAGCAGATTATTCCCGACTTCATTGTAGAAACGTATGAAGACGGCACCATCACCCTAAGTCTGAACAACCGCAATGTTCCAGAGTTGCGTCTGAGCCGCCAGTTCACCGAACTGCTGGACGAGCACACCCGCAACAAAGACAATCAGAGTAAGGCCTCGAAGGACACACTGATGTTCCTAAAACAAAAAGTGGATGCCGCACAAGGCTTTATCAATGCCGTGAAACAGCGCCAGCATACGCTGCTCACCACCATGCAAACCATTATAGACATTCAGCGCCCCTTCTTTCTGGAAGGAGACGAATCGCTGCTGAAACCTATGATATTAAAAGATGTAGCCGAACGTGCAGGACTGGATATTTCCACCATATCACGTGTAAGCAACAGCAAATATGTGCAAACAAACTACGGTATCTATTCGTTGAAATTCTTTTTCAGCGATGGTTATACCACCGAAGACGGTGAAGAACTCTCTGTCCGCGAGATCAAGCGCATTCTGAAAGAATGTGTAGATGCCGAAGACAAGGAAAAGCCTTACACCGACGATGAGCTGGCCGAGATACTAAAAGCGAAAGGCTACCCCATAGCCCGCCGCACCGTAGCCAAGTACCGCCAGCAACTTAACATACCCGTCGCACGATTAAGAAGGTAATATCAATTATATGGAAGCCAACGAAACAACCGAAGCAATAACAGCAGCCAGGAGGAATAGTCCGCTTGAAGTCAGTTCACGCATCATATCAGGCATATTCACGCCCTTTATGATTCCTTTTGTGGCATTCTTCCTGCTTTTCTTCTTCACCTATCTTCGTATCATGCCCATCCAGTACAAACTGATAGTGCTGGGCATAGTTTACTGTTTCACCATTCTGATGCCGATGCTCGCCATCTACCTGTTTCAAAAAATAAACGGCTGGGGCATTCATGAATTGGGGCACCGCGAAAAACGTTTCGTGCCATACGCACTGACCATCATCAGCTATGTCACCTGCCTCATCACCATGTACAAGATACATCTTCCCCGCTACATGTCGGGCATTATCGTAGCCGCCCTTATCTGCATGATTCTTTGCACACTGATCAATTTCAAGTGGAAAATCAGCACACACGTGGCAAGCAGCGGCATGATGGTAGGCGGATTATTATCCTACAGCTTTATATTCAATTTCAACCCCGTATGGTGCTCTGCTTTTTCATTTTGCTATCCGGAATGCTGGGCACCGCCCGTATCATCGTAAAACAGCATACATTATTAGAAGTTTTAGCCGGATTTATTGTCGGATTGTTTTGCGGTGTCATCGGAATTTTGTTTATTTGAAGAAAATTTAGTATTAACCTTATAAATTGAAAGCATTATGGAATTTCCAAGCAATGTAAAGTACACTAAAGAACACGAATGGATACGAGTAGAAGGTGATATCGCATACGTAGGCATCACTGATTATGCACAAGAACAATTGGGTGACATCGTATTTGTAGATATCCCCACAGAAGGAGAAACTCTGGAAAAAGAAGAAGTCTTCGGTACTATTGAAGTAGTAAAGACTATCTCGGACCTGTTCCTTCCTGTCTCAGGAGAAGTTTTGGAACAGAACGAAGCATTGGCCGACAATCCCGAACTGGTAAACAAAGACCCGTATGGTGAAGGATGGCTGATCAAGATCAAGCCCAATGACGCTAACGACGTTAACGATTTGCTGGATGCTGAAGCATACAAGGCATTAGTAAACGAATAAGATAGATTCTCATCAGGGAATTGTTCAGGCGCGGATTACGCGGATTTCACGGATTTCTCTATCCGCGTTTATCCGCATAATCCGTGCTTGAAGTAAATATATAAACCAAACAATAACAAAAAACAATGAAACCTATCGTAAGCATTATCATGGGCAGCACTTCCGACCTTCCCGTCATGGAGAAAGCTGCCAAATTACTGGACGAGATGCACGTACCTTTCGAAATGAACGCCCTCTCGGCCCACCGTACTCCCGAAGCAGTGGAAGAGTTTGCGAAAAATGCCGCAGGCCGTGGAATCAAAGTCATCATAGCCGCTGCCGGCATGGCTGCCGCACTTCCCGGTGTCATTGCCGCCAATACCACACTACCCGTCATCGGTGTACCCGTAAAAGGTTCGGTTCTGGACGGTGTGGACGCACTTTATTCTATCATCCAGATGCCTCCCGGAATACCTGTAGCCACCGTTGCCATCAATGGAGCCATGAACGCCGCCATCCTGGCCGTGCAAATGCTGGCATTAAGTGACACAGAACTGGCAGCCAAGTTTGCAGATTACAAAACCGGCTTGAAAAAGAAAATCGTGAAAGCCAACGAAGAACTGAAAGAAGTCAAGTTTGAATATAAAACGAATTAATTAGTGGTGAGTGATTAGTGGTGAATGATTAATGTCCATGCGGCATTCCAGCGCAGCCCACTAATCACTAACCACTAACCATTAATCACTAAATATGGATTTATTCAATTACTCCCGCCGCGAATCTTCCGAAGTGAATATCGGAGCCACCCCTTTGGGTGG
The DNA here is from genome assembly GCF_000614185.1 of Phocaeicola sartorii JCM 17136 = DSM 21941. Classification (GTDB taxonomy): domain Bacteria; phylum Bacteroidota; class Bacteroidia; order Bacteroidales; family Bacteroidaceae; genus Phocaeicola; species Phocaeicola sartorii. The sequence continues at coordinate 139,624 of NZ_BAKM01000009.1, forward strand.
CAACCATCCCATCCGTATCCAAAGCATGACGAATACCGTTACCATGGATACCGGAGCATGTGTGGAACAAGCCAAACGCATTATAAATGCCGGTGGTGAATACGTTCGCCTCACTACACAAGGTGTGCGTGAAGCCGAAAACCTGAGAAACATCAATATCGGATTACGCTCCCAAGGATATGACACCCCGTTGGTGGCCGATGTACATTTCAATCCCAAAGTAGCTGATGTAGCGGCACAATATGCAGAGAAGGTGCGCATCAATCCGGGAAACTATGTGGATCCGGGACGCACTTTCCGGAAACTGGAATATACCGATGAAGAGTATGCACAAGAAATAGCCAAAATACGTGCCCGCTTCGTTCCTTTCCTGAACATCTGCAAAGAAAACCACACCGCCATCCGCATCGGAGTAAACCACGGCTCCCTGTCAGACCGCATCATGTCCCATTATGGCGATACCCCCGAAGGTATGGTGGAATCGTGCATGGAGTTCCTGCGCATCTGTGTTGCGGAACACTTCAACGATGTAGTCATTTCCATCAAGGCATCCAATACCGTAGTGATGGTCCGGACAGTCCGCCTGCTGGTAAAGGAGATGGAAAAAGAAAATATGGCTTTCCCGCTACATCTGGGTGTTACCGAAGCCGGCGATGGTGAGGACGGAAGAATAAAATCCGCATTGGGAATAGGAGCACTCCTTGCCGATGGCTTGGGGGATACCATCCGCGTTTCATTGAGCGAGGCACCCGAAGCCGAAATTCCGGTAGCCCGCAAACTGGTTGACTATATACTGACCCGTGCAGGACATCCCTTCATTCCGGGAAAAGAAGCCCCGCAATTCAACTACCTCTCTCCCAGCCGCCGGAAAACCAAAGCGGTGAGAAACATCGGAGGCGATCATCTTCCCGTAGTGATAGCCGAGCGTCTGGAAGGGTCTTTTGAGACCAGCCCCCAGTTCAAGCCCGACTATATTTATTGCGGTGGAAGTGTGCCCGAATCACGAGATGACGATATAGCCTATCTGGTAGATGCCAACGCATGGAATCCCGAAGACAAGAATGTCTATCCGGCATTCAACTACCAACAGATGATCGAACTGCATCACACGTCCTCGGACTTGAAATTCCTGTTCCTGCCTTATATGGCAATGAATGAGGAGGTCATTGCGGCTCTCAGACTGCATCCCGAAGTGGTCATCATCGCCCAAAGCAATCATCCCAACCGTCTCGGCGAATATCGTGCCCTGGCGCATGAGCTGATGAATGAAGGTTTGGAAAATCCGGTTGTATTCTTCCAGTACTATCAGGAAACGGAAGCGGAAAATCTGCAAATCAAGGCGGCGGCTGATATGGGTGCACTGATTTTTGATGGACTTTGTGACGGTATCTTCCTGTACAACCAAGGCCCCCTGAGCCATATCGTAGTAGATACCACTGCATTTGGTATTCTGCAAGCCGGCAGAATCCGGACCAGCAAAACGGAATATATCTCGTGCCCGGGCTGTGGTCGTACTTTGTATGATCTGGAATCGACCATCGCCCGTATCAAAGCGGCGACCTCGCACTTGAAAGGTTTGAAGATCGGCATTATGGGCTGTATTGTCAATGGCCCCGGTGAAATGGCGGATGCCGACTATGGTTATGTAGGCGCCGGCCGCGGCAAAATCAGCCTTTATAAGAAGAAAGAATGTATAGAGAGAAATATTCCCGAAGCCCAGGCAGTCGAAAAGCTGATCGAGCTCATCAAAGCCCATGGTGACTATACAGAAAAATAAGCGATGTGACATATAATATATGGAGAAGCCGGTGACGACTTCTCCATTTCCCATCGTACCAGTCATATCATGGTTTTGGAAATCGAGGAAGCAACAGGACTTTATATCGAATGCAGGACGGACTGGTGCTGTAAACGGCAAGAGCCTTAAAGAGACGCTATTTCCCCCATAGACAAACCGGTAACCTGTGCTATGACATCAGAGGCAATACCGGCCTGTTTCATTTTTTTTGCATTCTTGAAGCATTCTTCCTTACGACCTTTTTCAAGACCTTCCTGAAGCCCTTTCTCAAGACCCTCTTTAAGACCTTCCTCACGCCCTTTTTTCAACTGGGTGGACATCACGCTGTACCAGTCGCGGAAATTCTTCAAACTTTCCCAATACTCGCCTAATTCCTTTGGATTGAACTTAGCTATCTCGCAGCCTCGAAAAGACGGTCGAACACACGGTTCTGCAACGCACGCGGACGCTCGAACAGGGAAGACAGGTTACGCAGAACAAACAGCCATTTGTCGAACATGCTCTCCAGCTCATCCTCCTTCTTGTTGAACTTCGGCATTTCAAGATAGATGAAAGTAAGTTTGTCATAAAAAACTTTATGGGTGTACAGGTCCACCAACTTCACCTCGTGGTGGAAATAGTCCTCGTCCGTATCATTGAAAGTGAAATTGAGGATGCCGATGATATAAACGGCCTTCAACTCATAATCCCATTTACCCCGTTGGGACTGCTCACGGATGGGGAAAGTGGCATAATACACACTGCGGTCCTTGAAGAACTGCTGCTCGCCACGCTGCATCTCCACCAGGAATTTCTCGCCCTTCTCGTTCTCACAATATACATCAAACACCGCACGGCGGTCATACTCCTGCGTATCCAGATGCTCCGCATTCAGATAGGTGACATCCTTCACCGTCTCTTCCTTGAACAGAAGCGCGTTCAGGAAACTGATAAGAAGTTCCTTGTTCATTGCCGTACCGAAAAGCAGCTTGAAGCCGAAATCTGTATAAGGGTTAACGTATTTATCCTGTATGCCTTCTGTTCCCATATCTATCCGAGGTTTAATAAGTTATGATACAAGACAAAAGTAATCAATATACTGCAATTACCAACGCAGAAAGAAAGATTTAACTATTTATCGCCTCCTACACTTGACATCCGTTGGCCTGCTCTTCTATCGCCCATTCGCCGATGGTGCATGTGGCACTGTCAAAGTTGACCCCCACTTTCACCACCTTTCGATGGTCTGATTTGTAAGGGATGGCATACTGCTTGCTATTGATTTGTGCCAGTGCCTCTTCCGCACTGCCATCCACCTTAAACTCAAATACATAGATCGTATCGGTCATTTTTACTACCACATCCGCCCTTCCGATGGCACTCTTCACTTCCGCATCCACATACTGCCCCATCAGTCGGAAAAGAAGATAGAATACCGTTTGATAATGCTTTTCCAGATTATTCTCCAAATCATACGAAATGGAGGCAAAGAAAGAACGGGTACGTTCCATACAGCCATTCACATCACCACGCATCAAGTCCTTGATAAAAAGATGATTTACTGAAATGATAACCATCATATTGTTGCTTCAAATGAACACATGCCTCAGCATACGTCTCACCGTTGGCCTGCGCCATTATTTCAATATCGGTCTGCATCTGTGTCAGCAATTCCTCTTCCGTGATACCGCAAATGCTGCTGTAATCATCCGTCATGCTGATATTTTGCAGATTATTCAGTTCGCTGAAAATGCTCATCTGGCTGAACTTGCTGATACCTGTCAGGAAAAGGAAGCGGAGATATTTTCCACTCTTCTTCAACGGGCTGAAAAAGTCACGCATGATGCCTCGGATTTCCTTTTGCAATTCCGGTGAACTATTAGTATCCAGCATGGGAGAATCATATTCATCAACCAGCACTACGACTTGTCGCCCTGTCTGCTCGTATGCCCGGTGGATAATCCCCTCGAACCTAGTGCTAAAAGTGTCTTCATCTTCTCCATGTCCATCCTTGTTAAAGTAACTATGATTATTGCAAAGCTACGAAAAAGAAGTGGAAATCCTTCTTTATTCCATTCACTAAAACAGTAAAGAGATGAAAAACTTTCAAACTGAGATGCTCCATGCTCAATGCCATTCCGAAAAATCCCTTCATACAAAAATAAGGATCTAAAAGAAAGCTATAAGCCCATTATTATAGGATTATTCACATTTCCGTCCGAGCCACAACATTCTTCCACTTGTCGATGAAATATAAACTGTTTGAAGAAAAACTCCACAATGTTGGGCTACTGATGAAATTTCTGGTTCAGTTATGTTATCGCTACCCAATTCCATTAATAAATTTAGTGTAAACAGATGAGTTAGAAAAGACGTGTCATCCAAAAATCCAATAATAGCCAATTGTCCATTAGGTGACAATAAATTCGCACATATTTCAATTAGTCTTTTAGCATCTTCTCTTTTCTCCTCATGCAATATTTGACTTAAAATAATCAAATCAAACTTTTCATTTGAGTCAATGTGATTTCTTATATCCCGCCAATCGGCACCAATGACTTTGAATTGTTTGTTAAATGTAAAACTGTTTACTTTGTTTTGTAGCAGCTGCGCAACGCCGGGTAATTCCAAGACAGTGATTTCCGCACTTGGTTGTCGTTCGCTGATAATGTTTGTCATGGCTCCCAGTCCGGCACCTACATCAAGACACTTTTTGATATTTTCAACCTTAATTCGTTCTAATATTTCATTCGCAAACTCTCGTGTCATAGCATCCATACTTTTTGCAAAGGTTTCTGCCATTGAAATATCTCCTCCAAAAGCATTTTTGGTTTGAGTACACATCGTTTTGTCAGGTACATCTTCTGCCATCAAGGTTTCTAAATGCCCATCGTAAGCTTTTGCCAAAGTATTAGCCCGTATGATGAAATCGCCAATGTAGTCTGTGCTTGTTTTGACCAACCATTTGCGTGATATAGGTGTCAAGCCCAAAATTTGTCCTCGTTGTACTGCTAACCCTAAATCAACAAAAACACCTGTAATGCAAGCAAAAGGTCGTTCTTTCCAAGAGAACGCTGTCAACACATCACTAATATACACTTTGCCTCCTTGTTCGGCAATGTAATCCCATAAGCCATGTTCTATAGACATTGCCACAATTTTAAGTGGGCTCACCACCCAAATGTTGTTTAGCAATTCTCTTAAATTATTCATTCTATTTTTCCTTATTTGTTCCATAAGCAATAAAAACGCCGACAATATAGCCCAATATGGTACTATTCTTTCAAATACAACCTTTCCATCAAGCTCCAAGTTTTCAAATGACAAGTGAAAGACAACGATGAATAAAGCTACGACAACAACAGCGCCAATAGCTGTAAATACTTTTTTTTTGTGCTTCCTTCGGATATCTATATAATCCCAATCCTGCAAATAAACAGAAAATGAAAGAAACGATCATTAAACTTATGAACTTAATAGTATTTTCAACATTGGGTACACCAAAAATAAGATACGTGCTTGCTTCCTGATTTTGAAATGGAATTATATATATTCTTTCATTTTCATCTTTCTTCTTCCATTCGTTATCAGGTTCTGTTTCCAAGACAGGATATTTTTTATTACCCTTAAAAATTATCTTGTTTACAAAAACTATTTCTGTGCTATCATTCTGTGCTAAAGATAAGAACTTGTGTAGCCCATCACTATAATTGGTACATATATTCAATTTGTACGAATGGTTTACATTGTCACTGTTTCTCATCATATCCGGCAATATTATTTGCATCTGCAAATCAGTCTTTCCTGCTTGTAGAATATTACCGATCCACAATTGTGTTTTATTATTCCGGTCTATATACCAGCAACCATTGAATTTTTGCGAAATTCCATTAGATACAGGCAAACAGGGAGTTAACTCCATTGGTAGAGTAAGCAATATCAATCTGTTATAATCAGTCTGTTTCAGGTGGGTGATATTCACAACAATATTACCACTCTTTTCCATAGATGGAGTAATTTCAATTTCCACATACGGCTTGGGGTGAGCCATTACAACGACTCCCCACAACCAAAAAAAGACAATCAATTCAATCTTTTGCTTCATTACCATTAGATTACCGATTATTTATTATCATCTTAACTGTATTCACGAAACCTTCCGGCTTTTTGGCTGGTGGTTTCAGTATGTACCTTCCCCAATATGCAAACGGCGTATCTATCAAAGCAATAAGGCATTTAATAAGCCATTGTGCAATAATCATATTGACAACACTGTCATATATACCGATAAATGCTATTGATATAAACAAAGTTGAATCAATGAACTGACTGGTTATTGTGGATACATTATTTCGAATCCACAGATGTTGTGGCTTTCCACATTCAGTTCCATCCTTTTTTAACCAATGAAAGACCCTGACATCCCAATTTTGACTTACAATAAACGAAATCCAACCAGCCATTGTTATTCGAAATGATAAATTGACAACAGACACAAATGCTTCCTGACCGGTCCAATAAGGAGCCGCTTCCCATTTAACCATCAATAACGAATATAGTGAAAATATCATCATTGAGGTAAAGCCAAGAAATACCGCCGTCATTGCTTCTTTTTTGCCATATACTTCCGATATTAAATCGGTAATCAAGAAAGAAGCAGCATATACAATCACTCCCGCAGGAACAAATATGCCATCAGGAAACAACCAATCCGACAGCCATGGGATTTCAAATCTGATTATTTTGGTCGCGGCTATGACGGATGCAACCACTAATGCACTATACAAGGTTGTAAGAGTAATCAACGGCATATGTCCCATGATTTTTTCCCGTAACTTTGCCAGCCAAATTATTAATATCACGACTAGTAATGAAATAACAATCCACACTAAATGGAAAGGACTGTTAAAAAGAATATTGCTTATGTTACCCATTCATTTAATCTTTTTGGTAATTCATTAAAATCGATCTTCCCCAATATGCAAACGGTGTATCCAAAACAGCGATAATCACTTTCACAAGATATTGGGCCAATATCATTTGCCAAATATTGTCGTAAATGCCATAGAATGCAATAAAAATAAATATAGTAGAATCAAGTAACTGGCTTGTGATAGTAGAACCACAATTGCGTACCCATAATCTTTTATCAATCCATTTCTTGCCGGACTTTTTAAGCTGATGGAATATCATCACATCCCAGTATTGGCTTATCATAAACGAAATCCAACCGGCCATCGTTATCCGAAATGATAGTCCTACCACTGATGCAAATGCCTCTTGATTTGTCCAATAAGGTGCTGCTTCCCAATATACCATAAGGAGGGAATATCCGGCAAACACAAGCATCGCACCAAAACCGTAATATACTGTTTTAATAGCCGCTTTTTTTCCGAATACTTCGGATATCAAGTCGGTAATGAGAAATGAAGCAGCATAAATTATGACACCACCGGGTACGAAAAGTCCAAATATTGAAATCATTTTAGTAGCTGCAATAGCCGATGAAACAGCCATCGTGCAATAAAGGGAAGTCAAAGTTATATATCCTTGTTTACGTGTAAGGAGACAAACAAGATTGACTACAAATAGCGTGACAAGTATCCACGCAACGCTAGTAATGTCATTCATCATATTTAATTTTTCATAGCTAGTTTCTTTTTAATTAAGAAAAGCGAGGAAGGAAACGCTCGTTGCCGGATGCGTATGCCTTCCTCGCTTGAAAGAGTTTATAAGATTACTCTAAATTATTGATACCAATATTAGAGAGCACCTGTAACAGTTACATTAAATGACTTCTTAATAGTTTCACCGTTTACTGTAAACTGAGCATATACAGTAATAGTAATATCGTTGGCAATCTTATCACCAGTTGACTTGATTGTTAAGTTTTTGTTATCGTCAGAAGTGATATCCAAATAAGTCATAGGAGTAGCATATTCTTTATCTGCATAGAACTTCAAATCAGTAATGCTATTAGCAGCGATCAATACACCTGCAAAGTTTGTCAACTTATAGTTATAAGTATATCCATCGTTCTTAACTAAATCACCATACTTAACCTTAATTTCATTAGCGCCAGCACAAGCTACAGACAACGCTGTCGGTACAGCCAGTTCATAATCCTTTGAATTTACGAACTTAACAGTGAATGAAACATCATATTTACGATCTAAGCACATAGTCTGTACACCTGCAATGGTATATGATTTACCCATATTCTTAGCATCTTTCAGAGTTACATCACCATTTGCACCTACAGTAATGCTATTCTTATCATATTTCATATTCTCAGCGTCAAAGATCAACTGACCCTTAGTCAATTTAGCATTAACATTTACAGTTGTCTTATCCAGAACTGTCAAAGTATTATCTTTGAAATCAGCTGCGTTGAATGCATAAGTAGCAGCGATATCAGCTGCTGCAGGGTTCTTAAGAGTTACAGGGATAGCAATTGTCTGAACAGGTGCAATAGAGCCGTCAGCTTGTTTCATTTTAACTGTAGCATAAACGGTTACTTTGCCCTTTTCAAAATCAATACCACCATAGTTGGCAACAAATTTCACTTTCAAATTGGCAGCCTTAGCATTGACTCCTTCGTTCTTACCTTCTTTGTCACACAATACGATAGCACTTACCAAGTCATCAACTTTAGTAGTAACAATGTCACCATATTCATTTTCATGTTCCCAAACAGCTTGAACATTGCTATAAGTAGTACCATCAATTTCTACCTGACCACCCTTAACAAGGCTTGCATCTGCATTCCACAAGATACGGCTGGCTTCATCATTTGCATATTTAGCAAAGTATGTAGAGAAATCTACCAATTGAATTTGTTTGCTAGCATCTGCTACAGTCTGGTGAGTTACAGCTGCCAAAGCAAAGTCTTCAATTTCAGGAGCTATATATCCTTCATAGAACCGTACTTTTACATTTTGAGCTTTCTTAACCTGACCCTTTGCGTAACATAGTTAACATCAACGAATAATGTACAAGCATTTTTTGCTGTAATCTTAACGCCATCAATTGCAACACCAAACTTGATAGAGTCGGCCTTACTTGCAGATGCCATAGCTACAGATGCATCATAAATAAGTTCTTCAGCTGATTCAAACTGAATATAATTACCACTATTATATGTAACCCTCTTTTGAGGAGCAAGAACGATTTCATTACCTTTATTCAAATCTTGGGCATAACCATCTACATGTTCTTCTCCTTGATTATTATCATACCATCTATTATCCCAATAAAGAGTTGGGATAGTGACAGAAGCCATATCACTCAATACAAGGCGAGTGGAATAAGTAGAACGTACACTTTCATTAGCGACCAAAGACAGACCTCTAGAATTGAAATTTTCTTTCCAGTTCTTAATCGTTTCTGTATTAAAATCCTTCGGAGAAACTGCAACCTCGAAAATACCGCTTGCAGAAACAGCTCTAGATTGTACGCCCAATTCACCAACATAAGGAGTAGCCTCACCTAACACAACCGGAGCTTCTTCACCTTTAGAGTTTACCAATTTCAAATCCAAAGCCGCCAAATCATAATTAGCAGGAGTAACCTGAATCAAGAAAGACTTAGTAGGCTGGGTAATCAGATATTCACCTTTTGCAGGCAACGGTTTAGCTCCATTCCATTCAGCAGTACCATTGTAACGGTAATAGCTGATAGTCATATTGCGAGTCTCATTCAAAATCAGGATTTCAGCCAAACCTTCGTTCATCGGCAAGCGAATTTCTTTCTCATTCTTACCGTCTTTGTCACAGATAACCAGAATTGTGTAGTTGGCATCATTAGGATCTGTGTAGTAATAAGGAATGTTTGTTGCAGGAGCGGCAGAACCGGCGAATTCTTCAAATTCTGTTCCGTTCCACAAATACCACATGCCGTTTTCCTTCTTTACCTCAGGCTGAGCGTCCTTACCGGCTTCACCCTGTGCGCCATCCTGGCCTACAGCTTTAACGGTAGTCTTTTCACCGTTGCATACCCAGAAGCCATCTTCAGAGATAGTCCATTCTGTACCGGCTGCACCCGCTTCACCAGCAGCACCATCTTTACCATTAGTGATGGTATAGCTGCTTCCATCGCTGAAAGCTACGGTGAAACCGCCTGTAGCAGGAGTTACAGAAGTAATCCATTTGGCAGCATTGATTTTTGCTTCCAAGTCTTTGATTTGACTTTCGATTCCATCAACGCGAGAATTCAGCTCGTTGATGTCATCATCATAGTCTTTACAAGACACAAATGTTCCCGTTGACGAAACCATCAAA
>NZ_BAKM01000008.1 GCF_000614185.1 Phocaeicola sartorii JCM 17136 = DSM 21941
GTTATACCCGCCTGCGAAATATGATCTCTACTATAGTTCATCTCCTAATTATAGATGGCTTCCGTCCTCCGTAGCGGACGTAGGCACCTTTATGGCCTGATGGTATACAGCAGGATGATAAAACAAGGGGGATAGCCGGGAATTTGCATGTAGTGGAATCATTTTTAGGGATGATGTCGCATGAAGGGAAAAACTGTGCGATGAAAATCGCTGGTATGAGAACAGAGGAGCAAACACACTTCAAAAAAATCGCTAAATTGTGCGTTAAAAATAATATATGTTTAATTTATCTCTGAAAAATACGCACTTATATTATACATATTGGAATATTATTTGCATCTTTAGGGCACAAATTTAAAATCTATTTTTTATGAGAAAAGTATTTAAACCTATGTTAGCTTTAGCTTTTATTACATTAGTTAGTTATAATGTATATTCCTCATAACAGAAAACAACCATATCTGATTTAGCTTTATCCAATGTGGAAGTGTTGGCAAATGGAGAAGCTGATTGTCATAATACAAACGGTTATAAAGACTGGGAAACAGAATCGTGGTTCGGAAATAAAAAAGAATTCTATGATTGTTGTCATGTATTAAGAAGTGGCTATTCTCCATCAGGTAGCTGCCAATAAAAATTAAGTTTGCGGTGAAAAATGTTTTTATTTGTTTTCTCAGCAACAGGTAGATATGAAAAAAAAGAGTGGACATTCTATGATTGAAATATATGATATGAAAGGTCAACCACTTGCATGTATCGATCTTGATATTATTGCGCGTAGAATGTTGGTTGACGAGAAGAATAAAAAAATCATATTTACTCTCTCCATTGGATGACGATATTCATTTGGGAACTCTTCCTTGTGAGCAGGAAATACTATAAAAAAGAAAAGATGAAAGAAAAAGCCAATGCTTCGCTATATTGATAATCTCTCGTGTATGTTATATCAATTAAAAATGGAAAAGTGGAAAGTATGTTGCAAAAAGGTGAAAAGAAAAAATGATGATAAAGTAGGATTGTCTTTTCTTACTGAAACAAAAAACATAGAAGATGCTAAATCCCTTTTTTAATGTAATTAGAGGATAGGGAAAGACTATGAACAACACGGAATAATGGGAATAATATCGTTGATTATTAGCATATTGCTGATTTTAATACTTTGACGGGTGGTATTTGGAGATGCCTGTTTTTAGGCATATTTTTGCAACGTATTTCTATTGCGGAGAAGCAGAGGCTTTCCGCTTTCATCATTTTATAGGGCGCAGTTTACATCGGTTTACGATGGTTGGCACAGTCGGCAAGCAGTATCATATCCTCTTTTTTTATACGGCAGTTCAGCGAAGGGGTAACTTTTGACATAAGAAGAGGATAGTACGTAAAGGCCATTCCAGATAATGTGGTGGGAAAAATAAAAATAGAATTTTTGGTGGAAGAATATTTTAAAACCACCTTGTTAGAAGCCTTTAGAGGGATAATGCTTTCTGTCATCATAAACCTGCGCTAAATTCTTATATATAGAATGATTGGGCTTTTCCTGCATCAGAATATCGAACCAATACTTGTTATGTTAATTCTTGTTGACCATGTTAAAATGGCAAGAAATAGATAGGAAAATTTTATAATATGAAAAAAAAATATTATAATTGTACAATACTTCGGTAAAAGCTTACCGATGTGTTGAATATTTGCATTTTTGTTTTTTTCTGAAATAAAATATTAACTTAAATAATTAATGCGCATGAAAAAGGTAGTTATTGTATTTTTTTGTTTGGTATCAGCTTTTACAACTTTTATTGCATATGAAAAGGAGGCAGGTGTAAGTGATTTAGTTTTTTCTGAAGTTGAGGCTTTGGCTGATGTAGAACTTCCAGGAGTTACTATTACATGTAGTAGAGATCCATACGATGCGGTGGGGAGATGTTATAAAAATATAGGCGATACTTTTACTAAGGTATGTAGGTTTAGTGGATATCAATCTGATTTTTGTACCTATTCTTACTATGTAAGATAGTAAATTATATAAATAGATGCATGCTGGCTAAAAGCTTTCGGTGTGCATCTATTATGTTTGCTGATGCATTTAAAACATTGCATAGTTTTCTTAGAGAGAAGGAATAATTAGGGGAATATATGGCATATTTTATGTGGTGATAGATCTATATATCAATAGATCTTTTTTTATTTATCCACGTGTTTGATATGAATTGGTAAATGTGTGAAATTTCTAAAAATGTTTTAAGAATAATCTATAATAATGAAACAAATTATATTTTTGCTTATATTCGTTTTGGCAGGTTGTAGTAAAAAATCCTCATTAGACGAGAATGTTCCAACGATTAAGATCAACCTTGATCAACTTTCGGATGTATCTTTAACAGAATTTACAGATAGTATTGGAGTTGTATCTTTAGAAACCAATGATTCATGTTTGATAGCTTCTGTTTTTAAGATAGTGAAACAAAATAATTTATTATATATATTGGATCAAAGACAAAATACTCTTTTTTGTTTTGATTTAAATGGCAGGTATCATTTTAAAATTAATGATTATGGAATAGGACCTGATGAATATCAAGCTATTGAAGATTTTACAGTAACGGAAACAGGGCTTATCTATCTTCTTGAACCATGGGGTAATGTTTATTGTTATGATAAAGAAGGTAAATTGACACAAAAGATTTCATTATTGGAAAAGTTAAAATCCTATAATGAAATTTTAGCAACAGATTCGGCTTTGGTGATTTTTTCATTATGGGGGCAAGTCTTATATTATCCAATGGGTAATGATAATAAGGAGAAAATTTATGATTTGAATCCCCCTATGGAAATTTTATGTCCTTTAAACCGGTCATATGTATATCATAATAAAGTAAGGACTATTAGCTTGTTTGATTCTAAAGTTTCAGAGTTGTCAGAAGAGGGGTTAATGACTTGTTGTATATGGGATTTTCAGAGGAAAAATAATGATGAAGGAAATGTTGAAAAGCTAATTCAGTTTCTTGTAAATGAAAGAACTAATTCGGGTTTTGATAAAACTATTTTGGATTATGTAGGTTCAGGTAAATTGTTAAATCAATTTGTTCATAAAATTTTTGAGAATGACAGATACATGATATTACTGATGGATTATAAAGATGATTTTATGCACGTGATTTACGATAAGAAAGAAAAGAAAAATTTAGTATTTAAACAGACAAAAGAAAATACAATTTTGCATACAAGCGTTTTTACCAATGATGCTTTTATTTATTATGAACGGCCATTTATAAAAAGTGATAGAAACTTAAATTGCTTGCCTTCTGATATTTTAAAAAAGTATGAAGAAAAGCAGGAAAGTGAGAGTAATCCTTTAATCACTATTTTTTATTTAAAGAATTAGGCTATGAAAAAAGGTTATTGGATAGCTTTGATTTTTATGTTAGTATGTAATCTTATGCTGTTTTATGTATTAATGCGAAAAAAAACGGGAACAAATGAGCATCTAAAAGTTTCGTTTAGTGCAGAGGAGAATCTTGTAACACAAGGAAGCTATGTATTGTATGAGTCTTTGGGAATCTCTTTGAAAAATATGTATGTTTTTAGAAACTCCGGTAAAGATTCCACTTTGATTGATTATTGGGCGCATGAGCCACATTTGGTATTTAGATATAATATGGAGGCGTGTACTCCATGTGTAGCAAATGTAATATCGGCAATAAAAGAAGTGTTTCCTGATTATGCGACAAATGGTAATATTATATTTTCATGTAAAGGGCTAAAGTCTGGTTTGAATGTTAATTTTAATGGGAAAATGCATTATTCGTTTGGGAAAGGCATTTTGGGAATACCAATAGAAGAATATAATATTCCATATCTATTTGTATTAGATGAGAACTTAAAGTTAGATTTTTTATTTGTTGTATATCCTAAAGGAAACAAACAAACTTTGATTGATTATTTAAATTTGGCTAAAGTCAGATTTGATCTTTAATTTATATGTAATGTCATATATCATCGATGAAGTCTTGACAGCGATAAAAAGGAGATGTGCCGTAGTTTTGACACATCTCCCACTTCTGATGTTCTGACTTTTTTTCAAATCAAGCTTTATCGGTTTCATCCGCTGCTCAACAAGATTGTTCGATTTCTCAGCTTTGCTATCAAGTATGAAGTTTCTGAGACTGTCCCATTGGTTCAATGGACACATTCGGGCATTAAGGTGGTCCTGGTCCCGTGGTGGCATAATTTGCTTCGGATAGTTACGATACAATAGTCCTTCTTTGGGAATGTTCTTCTACAGAAATGTTGGTAGATCGCTCTCTTTCTCCTATAAACTGTTACTACCCAAATAGAATAAATAAAAAACCGTAGCTTATATCAAGAAAAAACTTTCATTTTTATTTTGTGTTTAAAAAATAATCTCTACCTTTGCAACGTTTTAAATAAAATGAGAGATAAATAATGAACCAAGGATTTATACATATTTTGCTATGCGGCATTATTATTCTACTGGCAAAGTCAGCGGGAAGTGAGTGTCGTGCGTAAAAGTATGTATGAATGATGATATACGAAAGCCTTTCTCACTTCCTTGTGTGAAAGGCTTTTTTTATGAATATAATGATAGTAAAATATAAAATTGAAACCTATGAGTGACAGATTATTTATTTTTGATACCACCCTTCGTGATGGTGAGCAGGTTCCGGGATGTCAGTTGAATACAGTAGAAAAGATTCAGGTGGCCAAGCAGCTGGAAGCTTTGGGAGTAGATGTGATTGAGGCGGGATTTCCTATTTCAAGTCCGGGAGACTTCAATTCTGTAATTGAAATCTCAAAGGCCGTTACATGGCCTACTATCTGTGCGCTGACCCGTGCGGTAGAAAAGGACATTGATGTAGCTGCTGACGCGCTGAAGTTTGCCAAGCACAAACGTATCCATACCGGTATCGGAACATCCGATTCACATATCAAATATAAATTCAATTCTACCCGTGAAGAAATTATAGAGCGTGCGGTAGCTGCCGTGAAATATGCACGCCGCTATGTGGATGATGTGGAATTCTATGCGGAAGATGCGGGACGTACGGATAATGAATATCTGGCTCGTGTGGTAGAAGCCGTTATTAAGGCGGGAGCGACAGTGGTGAATATACCTGATACCACAGGTTATTGCTTGCCTGAGGAGTATGGGGCGAAAATTAAATACCTGGTAGATCATGTAGATGGGATTGACAAGGCCATTATCTCTACTCACTGCCATAATGATTTGGGTATGGCTACTGCCAATACCATCAGTGGTGTGCTGAATGGGGCGCGTCAGGTGGAAGTGACTATCAACGGCATTGGAGAACGTGCCGGTAATACTTCGTTGGAAGAGGTGGCGATGATTGTCAAATGTCATAATGATATCCATATCCAGACAAATATCAACACACAGAAGATTTATCCGACCAGTCGTATGGTATCAAGTCTGATGAATATGCCGGTTCAGCCGAATAAGGCAATCGTAGGACGCAATGCTTTTGCGCATTCTTCCGGTATTCATCAGGACGGTGTGCTGAAGAATGTACAGACTTACGAAATCATTGACCCGAAAGATGTGGGTATTGATGATAATGCTATCGTTTTAACCGCCCGTAGCGGACGTGCCGCTTTGAAACATCGTCTTCATGTTTTGGGGGTCGAACTGGAACAGGACAAACTGGATAAGGTATATGAGGACTTCTTGAAACTGGCCGATAAGAAGAAAGATATCACAGATGATGATATTCTGGTTTTGGCAGGAGCCGATAGAAGCGTCAATAACCATATCAAGCTGGATTACTTGCAGGTGACAAGTGGTGTGGGGGTCCGTTCGGTGGCAAGCTTGGGACTGAATATTGCCGGAGAGCACTTTGAAGCCGCCGCCAGTGGAAACGGACCGGTAGATGCCGCTATCAAGGCTTTGAAGAAAATCATAGACCGGCACATGGTGCTGAAGGAGTTCACGATTCAAGCTATCAGCAAAGGTAGTGATGATATGGGTAAAGTACACATGCAGGTGGAATACGACGGACAGATGTACTATGGTTTCGGAGCGAATACGGATATTATCGCTGCATCCGTAGAAGCCTATATTGATTGTATCAACAAGTTTAAAAGATAATAATACGTAAATACAAAAATGGCTAATACATTATTTGATAAGATTTGGGACGCCCACGTGATACAGAAAGTAGAGGACGGACCTACCCAGCTTTATATAGACAGGCTTTATTGCATGAAGTGACCAGTCCGCAGGCTTTTGCCGGACTGCGTGAGCGCGGAGTGAAAGTTTTCCGTCCGGATCACGTTTATTGTATGCCGGACCATAATACTCCGACACACGATCAGGATAAACCGATTGAAGATCCGGTTTCTAAGACACAGGTGGATACATTGGCAAAGAATGCTGCGGATTTTGGTCTGGCGCATTTCGGCATGATGGACAAGAGAAATGGCATTATTCATGTGGTAGGTCCGGAAAGAGGGCTGACTTTGCCGGGGATGACAATTGTTTGCGGTGACTCGCATACCTCGACCCATGGTGCGATGGGAGCTGTAGCTTTCGGTATCGGTACCAGTGAAGTGGAGATGGTATTGGCATCGCAATGTATCTTGCAGTCCCGTCCGAAAACCATGCGCATCACTATTGACGGTGAGCTGGGAAAGGGAGTGACGGCAAAAGACATGGCTCTTTATATGATGTCTCAGATGACGACCAGTGGCGCTACCGGATACTTCGTGGAATATGCCGGTTCGGCTGTGCGCAACCTAAGTATGGAAGGCCGCCTCACTTTATGTAACCTGAGTATCGAAATGGGTGCCCGTGGGGGCATGGTGGCTCCTGACGAAGTGACTTTTGACTATATAAAAGGAAGGGAACATGCTCCGAAGGGTGCGGATTGGGAGAAAGCGGTGGCTTATTGGAAAACGTTGAAGAGTGATGAGGATGCCGTATTTGATAAAGAGGTTCGTTTTGATGCCGCAGATATCCAGCCGATGATTACATACGGAACCAATCCGGGAATGGGCATGGGAATCACTGAAAAGATTCCGGCAGATGATAAGAGCGCTTCTTTTCAAAAATCATTGGACTATATGGGATTCCAGCCGGGAGAGTCACTGCTGGGCAAGAAGATTGATTATGTATTTTTGGGGGCTTGTACCAACGGCCGTATTGAGGACTTCCGTGCCTTTGCCTCTTTGGTGAAAGGGAAACAGAAAGCGGATCATGTGATTGCATGGCTGGTGCCGGGATCATGGATGGTGGATGCGCAGATCCGTGAGGAAGGACTGGACAAGATATTGGAAGAAGCAGGATTTGCTATCCGTCAGCCGGGCTGTTCCGCTTGTCTGGCGATGAATGATGATAAGATTCCGGCCGGAAAATATTCGGTATCTACCAGTAACCGTAACTTTGAAGGACGTCAGGGGCCGGGCGCGCGTACGTTGCTTGCCAGTCCGCTGGTAGCGGCTGCGGCGGCAGTGACGGGTGTGATAACAGATCCTAGAGAACTAATGTAAAAATACGAAGACAATGAAACAGAAATTCAATATCATAACAAGCACTTGCGTGCCCCTTCCGTTGGAGAATGTGGACACAGACCAAATTATTCCGGCCCGTTTCTTAAAGGCGACCACCCGTGAAGAGAAATTCTTCGGTGATAATCTGTTCCGTGACTGGCGCTATAATCCGGATGGCTCTCTGAACAAGGATTTTGTATTGAATAATCCTACTTATGGCGGACAAATCCTGGTGGCGGGAAAGAATTTCGGTTCCGGCTCCAGCCGTGAACATGCCGCATGGGCTATCGCAGGATATGGTTTCCGGGTAGTGGTGTCCAGTTTCTTTGCGGATATTCATAAGAATAATGAATTGAATAACTTTGTGCTTCCGGTGGTGGTGAGTGAAGGGTTCTTGAAGGAACTTTTCGATTCGATCCACGCAGATCCGAAAATGGAAGTGGAAGTAAATCTGCCCGAACAGACGATCACTAACAAGGCGACAGGCAAAAGCGAGCATTTTGAAATCAATGCGTACAAGAAACATTGCCTGATGAACGGACTGGACGATATCGACTTTTTGCTGACCAACAAAGACAAGATAGAAGCATGGGAAAAAGCGTCAAGATAGAAATCATGGACACCACGCTCCGCGACGGCGAACAAACCAGCGGAGTGTCTTTTGTGCCTCATGAGAAATTGATGATTGCCCGACTGCTATTGGAAGATTTAAAGGTGGACAGGGTGGAGGTTGCCTCGGCCCGTGTATCGGACGGTGAGTTTGAAGCCGTTAAAATGATATGTGACTGGGCCGCACGCCGGAACTTGCTTCACAAGGTGGAGGTGCTCGGGTTTGTGGATGGCCATACCTCTGTAGACTGGATACAACGTACGGGATGCCGGGTGATAAACTTGTTGTGTAAGGGTTCGTTGAAGCATTGTACACAGCAGTTGAAGAAAACCCCCGAGGAACATATTGAAGACATTGTGAATGTGGTGCGTTATGCCGATGAGCTGGATATTGCCGTCAATGTGTATCTGGAGGATTGGAGCAACGGTATGAAAGACTCTTCCGACTATGTATTCCAGCTGATGGACGGACTGAAAGATACTAGTATCAAACGGTATATGCTGCCCGATACGTTAGGTGTCTTGAATCCCCTGCAAGTGATCGAGTTCATGCGGAAAATGAAGAAGCGTTATCCTCATGTCCATTTTGATTTCCATGCGCATAATGATTATGACCTGGCTGTGAGCAATGTGCTTGCTGCCGTGCTGAGTGGGGTCAAAGGGCTTCATACGACTATCAACGGCTTGGGTGAACGTGCCGGAAATGCACCCCTTGCCAGTGTCCAGGCTATTCTGAAGGATCATTTTAATGCGTTGACCAATATTGACGAAAGCCGGTTGAATGATGTGAGCCGGGTGGTGGAATCCTATTCGGGTATTGTCATTCCCGCCAACAAGCCGATTGTGGGTGAGAATGTGTTTACGCAAGTGGCCGGTGTTCATGCCGATGGTGACAACAAGAACAATCTTTATTGCAATGATTTGCTGCCGGAGCGTTTCGGACGTAAGCGTGAGTATGCGCTGGGCAAGACCAGTGGCAAAGCCAATATCCGTAAAAATCTGGAAGATCTGGGGCTAGACCTGGATGAAGAATCCATGCGTAAGGTGACGGAACGCATTATCGAACTGGGTGACAAGAAGGAACTGGTTACCCGGGAGGATTTGCCCTATATTGTCTCTGATGTACTGAAGCATGGGGTGGTAAGCGAAAGTGTAAAACTGAAAAGCTATATTGTGACACTGGCGCACGGGCTGAAACCGATGGCTACCGTGAAAATAGAAATTAATGGAAAAGAGTTTGAGGAGAATTCCAGCGGTGATGGTCAGTATGATGCTTTTGTGCGTGCATTGCGTAAAATTTATAAGGTGACGTTGGGGCGTAAATTCCCCATGCTGACCAACTATGCGGTAAGTATTCCCCCGGGTGGGCGTACAGATGCATTTGTGCAAACAGTCATTACATGGAGTTTTGAAGAAAAAGTTTTCCGTACTCGCGGACTGGATGCCGACCAAACGGAAGCTGCTATCAAGGCAACCATGAAAATGCTGAATATAATAGAAAATGAATATGAATAATAAGGGTTGGTGATGAATGTTAGTGGTTAATGAATTGTGTCGTCAGACTTCATTAACCGCTAACTGTTCAGTACTGACCGCTAACCATTAATCACTAAAAAAATGGATTTTAAGATTGCAGTTTTAGCCGGTGACGGTATCGGACCGGAGATTTCAGTGCAAGGCGTTGATGTAATGAACGCGATTTGTGAGAAGTTTGGCCACAAAGTAAGTTATGAATATGCTATCTGTGGCGCGGATGCGATTGATAAAGTGGGCGATCCGTTTCCTGAAATGACTTTTCAGGCTTGTAAGCATGCGGATGCAGTGTTGTTCTCGGCGGTAGGTGATCCTAAATTTGATAATGACCCTACAGCAAAAGTACGTCCGGAACAAGGTTTGCTGGCTATGCGTAAAAAGTTGGGCTTGTTTGCCAATATCCGTCCTGTACAGACATTCAAGTGCTTGCTTCATAAGTCTCCGTTGCGGGCGGAACTGGTGGAGAATGCCGATTTTATCTGTATCCGTGAACTGACCGGAGGAATGTACTTCGGCGAAAAATATCAGGATAACGACAAGGCATACGATACCAATATGTACACCCGTCCGGAAATTGAGCGCATTTTGAAAGTGGCTTTTGAATACGCCATGAAGCGCCGCAAACACCTGACCGTAGTCGATAAGGCTAACGTGCTGGCGTCTTCACGTCTGTGGAGACAGATTGCCCAAGAGATGGCCCCCCAGTATCCGGAAGTGACTACAGACTATATGTTTGTGGATAATGCCGCCATGAAGATGCTTCAGGACCCTTGTTTCTTTGATGTGATGGTGACCGAGAATACCTTCGGTGATATCCTGACAGACGAAGGTTCTGTCATCAGCGGATCTATGGGACTGCTTCCTTCTGCTTCCACAGGTGAAAGCACTCCGGTATTCGAACCGATTCACGGCTCATGGCCGCAGGCTAAGGGATTGAACATAGCCAACCCATTGGCTCAAATTCTTTCGGTAGCCATGCTTTTTGAGTATTTTGACCTTAAGGAAGAAGGCGCTTTGATTCGGAAGGCCGTAGATGCTTCTCTGGATGAAAATGTGCGTACTCCGGAAATTCAGGTTGAAGGCGGAGCCAAGTATGGCACCAAGGAAGTAGGCGCCTGGATAGTGGATTATATCAAGAAGGCATAAAAGATTGATAGGTCTTTTACAGGAGGTGTGTCAAAAGTCGTTATTTGGCACACCTCTGTTATTTTATCTAGAATTTCTTTACGCGTATATGGCAGTAAGGTTCTCCTCCCGTCTTGTCATAATAATGCTGGTGATAGTCTTCTGCTTCCCAGAACTTCTCGGCAGGACGTAATTGGGTATTGACTGTATAACCTTTCGAGCGAAGCAGTCCGATGACCTCTTCTGTTTCAGATTTCTGTTTTTCATCCAGGTAGAAAATCATGCTTCGGTATTGCGGCCCGAGGTCGGGGCCTATTCCATCGGTTTGTGCAGGATCATGTATTTCAAAAAATAGTTTGCATAAATCGATATATGAGACCCTGTCGGCGTCATAATCTACAAGAATGGCTTCTACATGGTGTGTCTGGTGGGCTTTTACCTGAGTATATGCAGGGTTGGCTTCCGGGCCGCCTGTGTAACCGACAGTGGTGTTTAATACTCCCGGAATACGTTCGAACTGATGCTGTACGCCCCAGAAGCATCCGGCGGCGAATATCGCTTTTTCTGCTTTCATGTTCTTTATTCTTTTAAAATTGTATGCCAAATATACGGAATACCCTTTAAAACGAGAAACTTACCTTATGCTTTTTTTAATTAAACTAAAGGAATATCGTTAAAGATTCCTCTACCTTTGCAACCGGAATTAATTAGTATGGAAAATCGGATGAAACAGATAGTATGTTATCTTATGTTGTTATGTGCATGTATGCAGTTGCAGGCGCAAACTTATGATGAGTTGATAACCAGTGCGTTGGACGCAGCAAAAAAAGACAGTTTGAGGAAATCAGAGACATTGTTCAAACAGGCATTGAAGATGGATCCTGCCAATATGCGCAATGCTTTATTGTTTACTAATTTAGGAACGGTCCAGCGGAGATTGGGGAAAATAGACGATGCTATTGATTCGTACACGTTATCTTTGAATATCACTCCATATTCTGTTGTGACATTGCTTAATCGTGCTTCGTTGTATTTGGAGAAAAATTTGTTTGACAGGGCTTATGTAGATTATTGTAATGTGATTGATATAGACAAGACAAATAAGGAAGCGTTACTTTTCCGGGCTTATATTTATATGCAACGCAGGGATTATAAAGGAGCGAGAATCGATTATAACACCTTGTTACAGGAGGAGCCGGGAAATAATACGGCACGTTTGGGCAGGGCGATTTTAAATCAGAAGGAGTTGAGATATCGTGAATCGTTGGAAGATTTCAACAGATTGGTTTCCGATAATCCCAAGGATGTCTCTTATTTGAAAGCCCGCGCTACATTGGCTGTGGAAATGAATACGCCTGATCTGGCTTTATTGGATTTGGAGGAGGCCGCCAAACTGGCACCCGACGATGCGGAGATTTATGTGATGTGTGGTGAGATCTATTTAAGTCAGAAGAAAAAAAGAGAAGCGTATGTCGCTTTTGAAAAAGCAATAGAATTGGGAGTGCCCCGACCGGAATTGCAGGATAAACTGAAGGCGAGTAAGTAAAAATACGGATAGGGCTATTGCCGGACTGTCATCGTGCTTTTCATTCCTTCAATACCTTTTTTATCAACTCTATAAATTCTTTTCCGTATTTCTCTTTCTTATATTCGCCGATACCATTGATATTGCCGAATGCTTCTATGGTTGTAGGTTGTTGGGTGGCGATCAGATGCAAAGTCTTGTCGGATAAAACAATATAGGCAGGTATGGCTTGCTGGTCCGCCAGTTTTTTACGCAGTGTGCGTAATTCCTCGAACAAGTCCTTGTTTTCATTACCAAAAGTAACCGGAGTGGGAAAGAGTACCTCTTCCTTGGCTTTCTTTTTGCGCTTTTCTTTAGTTGGTACAAATTCTTCCCGTTTGATGACTACCAGCATGGCGGGTTCTTTGCCGAACAATACTTTTTGCCCGCTTTCAGTTATTTTGAGGTGATTGTTCTCATTATAGGCTATTTCGAAATATCCTAAATTCAGCATTTGCAGCAGATAATCTTGCCAGTCGCGTGCGGGAATATCTCTTCCGGCAGCGTATGTTTTCAGTTTGTCATAACCTTTGTCAATCACTTCTTGGTTGGCCGACCCTTTCAATATGTCTATTAACATGCGGGTGCCTATTTGCTGGCCGGTCCGGGCAATGGCACTCAAAGCCTTTTGTACAATGATTGTTCCGTCAAAACGTTCGGGAGGATTACGGCACACATCACAGTTGCCGCAGTCATGATCCATTGTTTCTCCAAAATAGTTCAGCAGAATACGCCTCCGGCAGATATCCGATTCGGCATATTGCTGCATCCGGTGTAGTTTTTCCAGATTAATTTCCTGCTGGTTGCTTTCTGTGGCGAATTTGGAAAGCATAACCAAGTCTCCCAATGAATAGAACAGCAACGTGTCGCTTTCCATGCCATCACGTCCGGCGCGTCCTATTTCCTGATAGAAACTTTCGATGCTTTTAGGCAGGTTATAATGAATGATCCAACGTACATTGGATTTATCAATTCCCATTCCGAAGGCAATAGTGGCACACACCACCTGTACACGGTCATTTATGAAATCATTTTGTGCCTTGTCGCGCATTTCGCTGCTTAATCCTGCATGATAAACGGTTGCGCGGATGCCTTGTTTCATCAACATTGCGGCCACACTTTCGGTCTTGCTGCGGCTCATGCAATAAATGATTCCGCATTCGTTTTTGTGCTTTTCTATAAATTCAAGGATCGTCCGTGTCTTGTCTTTTTGTTGATAACCTCTTTTTACTTCCAGACTCAGATTGGGGCGGTCGAAAGAAGAAATGAATATTTTAGGATCCTTCAAGTCCAGTTGTTGTACAATGTCTTTTCGGGTTATCTTATCGGCTGTGGCAGTCAATGCTACAATCGGTACTTCGGGAAACTGATTACGTAATACTTTTAACTGAGTATATTCAGGACGGAAATCATGTCCCCATTGTGAGATGCAATGAGCTTCGTCAATGGCAAATAAAGATATCTGGATATCTCTCAGCAGAAAATTTGTTTCTATAAGCAGCCGTTCCGGTGAAATATAAAGCAGTTTGATTTTTCCTTGAAGACATTCGCGACGTAGATTTATATTTTCAGTTTCATTATTGCTGCTGTTCAGTGCCCGTGCTGCGATTCCGTTTGCTTGTAAGCTTTCCACTTGATCTTTCATTAAAGAAATAAGCGGTGAAACAACAATGGCCGTACCTTCCATCAGTAAAGCCGGTAATTGGTAACAGATGGATTTTCCTCCTCCTGTAGGCATTAATACTAAAGTGTCCTTTTTAGCTAATATATTCTGGATAATATCTTGTTGCAAAGGACGGAAACTAGCGTATCCGAAGTAATTTTTTAGGGTTTGGAACATGTCTGTTTGTTATTTTAAAACGTAATGAACCACAAAGGTAGTAAAATCTTTAGATTTGGCCGGAATCTCTTCCCGATAATAATAGATAGGATATACTTTTATTCGTAACTCACTTGGTTTGAAATTACTACTTGAAAGTGGGTCAGGTTATTGTAGATAGCACAAATAAACTTTTTTTTGCTGCATAAAAAACAAAGTGTTGTGATTATTTAAGAAATAAATTAAGTGGAAAAAGTTGCACATGAAAAAAACTTTTCCCACATTTGTCCAAAATTACATATTTGCATTTATATAACTAACCAAACAACGAAAAATTAAAAGAAAAAATTAACTGATGAGCGACGTGGAAAAAAAATCAGAAACCCAGGAAGCGGCTCCTAAGAAACAGCCCTATAACCTGAGAGAGAAGAAAGAGAAAAAGGCTGCTTACAGATCCTTGATTAGAGCAGAACTTGCCGATGAATTGTATGATAAGATCTTGAACATCGTAGTAGTTCAGAAAAAGTACAAAGACCCCAATTATTCAGCGAAGGACTTGGCGAAAGAGTTAAAGACGAATACCCGTTATTTGTCAGCAGTGGTGAATTCTCGCTTCGGCATGAATTATTCTTGTCTGCTGAATGAGTATCGTATTAAAGACGCTTTGCATCTTTTGGTTGATAAACGTTACATGGACAAGAATGTGGAGGAGATTAGTGCAATGGTAGGTTTTGCTAATCGTCAATCTTTTTATGCTGCATTTTATAAAAATGTGGGTGAAACTCCTAATGGCTATCGCAAGAAAAACCAGGAAAAAAAGTAAGAGCGTAGATTGCTACATTATAATTTTGAAAAAGGAAAACAATAGTTTTCCTTTTTTTGTTTCGGCTCACGAATTATGTATCTGTGAGAAAAACATTGATTGTAGAAATGAGACCGACAGGTTGCAATGAAGTAGATAAGAGTATGAATAAAATGAAGGAATTTAATTACACGGTTGAACAATTTGCAGACTTACAGTTGCTTCGATATAAAGTGCATGGATTTGAATCTTTGAGCTTGAGACAGAAAGAGTTGGTTTACTACTTGTCACAAGCAGCTTTGCAAGGCCGCGATATATTATTTGATCAGAATGGTAAATACAATTTGCTTATTCGTAAAATGTTGGAAACCGTATATACGGATTATCAAGGGGACCGTACAAACGTGAATTTCGTCAATTTGGAAACTTATCTGAAACGTGTATGGTTTTCTAACGGAATTCATCATCATTATGCTTCGGACAAGTTTGTGCCTGGTTTCACTCCGGAATTTTTCAAAGATGCATTAAGGCATGTGGATGCGTTAAAGTTGCCTTTGAGGGAGGGGGAAACAGTGGAAGAACTTTGTGCGGAGGTTTTTCCGGTAGTTTTCGATCCTGAAACAATGCCTAAACGTGTAAATCAGGCGGATGGGGAAGATCTGGTCCTGACTTCTGCAGCGAATTATTACGAAGGGGTAACCCAGAAAGAAGCGGAAGATTTTTATAATAATCAGAAGAATCCGAATGATATGATGCCGGTCATGTTTGGCATGAACAGCCGTTTGGTAAAAGAAGACGGAAAAGTACAAGAGAAGGTATGGAAATCGGGAGGGTTATATGGACAGGCCATTGATAAGATCGTTTATTGGCTGGACAAGGCTCTTGATGTGGCGGAAGATGCGCAACAGAAAATTGTTATCGAGAAATTAATCCGGTTTTACAAGAATGGTGATTTGAAAGATTTTGATGAATATTCTATAGCATGGGTGAAAGATCTGGATTCACGTGTGGATTTTGTCAATGGCTTTATTGAGAGCTACGGAGATCCGTTGGGAATGAAGGCTAGTTGGGAATCCATTGTGAATTTTAAAGATCTGGAAGCAACCAAGCGTACGGAAATCATCAGCGCTAATGCCCAATGGTTTGAAGACCACTCGCCTGTGGATCATCGGTTCAAGAAAAAGGAAGTGAAAGGTGTGTCGGCCAAGGTGATTACAGCCGCCATGCTAGGCGGTGATTTGTATCCTGCCACGGCTATCGGGATCAATCTTCCTAACTCCAACTGGATTCGTAGTGTGCATGGTTCCAAGTCAGTAACCATTGGAAACTTGACGGATGCCTACTATAAAGCGGCTCATGGTAATGGATTTACGGATGAATTTGTTTATGGTGCCGACGAAAAGGGATGGATAGAGAAATATGCAGATCTTACGGGAAATTTGCATACTGATTTGCATGAATGTCTGGGCCATGGTTCAGGACAGTTGTTACCCGGAGTGGATCAGGATGCCTTGAAAGCATACGGATCTACCATTGAGGAAGCACGTGCCGATTTGTTTGGCTTGTATTATCTGCCGGATGCCAAAATGATTGAACTGGGGCTTACACCGGATGGGGATGCTTTTAAAGCGGAATATTATACTTATATGATGAACGGTCTGATGACCCAGCTGGTCCGTATCGAATTAGGTAATAGGGTGGAAGAGGCGCACATGCGCAACCGCCAGCTTATTGCGCGGTGGGCGTTTGAGAAAGGTGCGTCGGATAAAGTGGTTGAGCTGGTTAAGAAGGACGGAAAAACGTATGTGAGGATAAATGATTATCAAAAACTTCGTACTCTTTTCGGATTGTTGCTGTCTGAAATACAGCGTATTAAAAGTGAAGGCGATTTTGAGGCTGCCCGTAAATTGGTTGAGAAGTATGCGGTGAAAATTGATCCGGTTTTGCATGCTGAGGTATTGGCACGTTATGAAAAACTGCATCTGGCTCCTTATAAAGGCTTTATAAATCCTGTATATGAGGCTGTGACAGATAAGGATGGAAAGATTATAGATGTAAAAATATCTTATAATGAAGGCTATGCGGAGCAGATGTTGCGTTATAGTAAAGAATTTGCAAATCTTCCTTATAGGAATGAATAAAAATAAATATGGATGTACACGAGACAATAAAAGACATTAAGGGACAATTCCGTTTGTTTATGAATGGGGTGGTTTCCCAAAGCATGCGCGAGAAAGGATTGGACTATAAGCTGAATTTTGGTATCGAACTTCCTCGTTTGAAAGAAATAGCCTCCCGTTATGAAAAAAATCATGAGGTGGCACAGGCTTTATGGAAAGAGAATATCCGTGAATGTAAAATCCTGGCAGGGATGTTGCAGCCAGTAGAAACATTTTATCCGGAAATAGCGGATATATGGGTAGAGGACATGCGCTACCCGGAAATAGCGGAACTGACTTGCATGAGCCTGTTTCAGCATTTGCCCTACGCTTCGGAGAAGGCCTTTGAATGGATGGCCGATGACCGTGAATACTTCCAGTTATGCGGTTTTATGCTGATGGCAAGGCTGCTGATGAACGGAAACCAACTGACAGAGCGTTCAGAGGCTGAATTTCTGGATCAGGCAATGGCAACTTTGCAAAGTGAAGGGGTGCTGACCCGGAAAGCGGCTGCTACTGCCTTGAAGAAGTTTGCTGTCCAAAGCAAAGAAAATGGGAAAAAGGCGAACCGATTACTGGCTCCATTGACAAAATCAGATAAAGTGGAACTCGCTTCTTTGGCTGGAGAGATAAAATTAGAAACAGAATATTGGCATTAAACTTTCATGTTATCATAAAAAGGTTTAACTTTGACGGCAGAACTGAAATCTGTGATGGAAGAGAATGTGAAAGATAAGGTAAAGCAGATCCTGACAGAATATCTGCAGGTTAACGGGCATCGAAAGACACCTGAACGATATGCTATACTCGATACTATTTATTCCATTAAAGGCCATTTTGATATCGATACTCTTTATAATTATATGGCGAATGAGGGGAAATTCCGCGTAAGCCGGGCTACTCTTTATAATACCATCATTCTTTTTATCGATGCAAAATTGGTTATTAAGCATCAGTTCGGCAATTCTTCCCAGTACGAACGCGCGTACAATAATGAAACCCATCATCACATGATATGTATGGAATGCGGTAAAGTGACGGAATTCCAGGATGAGAATCTGAAACAAGCCATTGCCGACACGAAGCTGAAGAAATTTCATGCTTCGCACTATTCCTTATATATATATGGCGTATGTAGCAAATGTACCTGGGCCAAGCGTAGAAAGAAAAAAGATAAGTAACATAAAACGAAGAAACATGAAAGTAGATGTCTTGTTAGGTTTGCAATGGGGTGATGAAGGCAAAGGAAAGGTTGTTGATGTGCTGACTCCCCGTTATGATGTAGTAGCTCGTTTCCAGGGAGGTCCGAATGCGGGTCATACACTGGAATTCGAAGGTCAGAAATATGTGCTCCGTTCCATTCCTTCCGGAATATTTCAAGGAAACAAGGTAAATATTATTGGTAATGGTGTGGTATTGGATCCGGCTTTGTTCAAGGCGGAAGCTGAGGCTTTGGAGGCTAGCGGGCACCCGCTGAAAGAACGTTTACACATCTCAAAGAAAGCTCATTTGATTTTACCTACTCACCGCATTCTGGATGCGGCATACGAAGCTGCCAAGGGCGATGCCAAAGTGGGAACTACCGGAAAAGGTATCGGTCCTACTTATACGGATAAAGTCAGCCGTAACGGTGTGCGTGTAGGTGATATCCTTCATAATTTTGAAGAGGTGTATGCAAAGGCGAAGGCACGTCATGAAGAGATCTTGAAGAGTCTGAACTATGAATACGATATAACCGAATTGGAAAAACAATGGCTGGAAGGCATTGAATACTTGAAACAGTTCCATTTGGTGGACAGTGAACATGAAATCAACGGTTTATTGAAGTCTGGCAAGAGTGTGCTTTGCGAAGGCGCGCAAGGAACGATGCTTGATGTTGATTTTGGTTCTTATCCTTTTGTCACTTCTTCAAATACCATTTGTGCAGGCGCTTGTACCGGTTTGGGTATTGGCCCGAACAAAATCGGCAATGTATATGGTATTATGAAAGCATACTGTACCCGCGTGGGATCAGGACCTTTCCCTACTGAGTTGTTTGACGAAACGGGTAAGAAAATCCGTGATCTGGGGCATGAATATGGCGCGGTGACAGGTCGTGAACGTCGTTGTGGATGGATTGACCTTGTAGCCTTGAAGTATTCTATTATGGTGAATGGGGTGACTCAGCTGATTATGATGAAGAGCGATGTGCTGGATGATTTCGAAACCATCAAAGCATGTGTGGCTTATAAAGTAAAGGGTGAGGAAATTGATTACTTCCCATACGACATTAGCGAAGGGCTGGAACCTGTGTATGCGGAGCTTCCGGGATGGAAGACTGATATGACCAAGATGACCAGCGAGGATGAGTTCCCGGAAGAGTTTAATGCGTATCTTTCTTTCCTGGAAGAACAATTGGAAACTCCGATTAAGATTGTTTCAGTGGGTCCTGACCGTGATCAGACTATTGAACGATATACAGAAGAATAAGAAGAGGCCATTTTATAAGATAAAGAAGAGATGCTGTCTTCCTTTGGAGTCAGTGTCTCTTTTTTATGCCTGTTCCCGTATTGGAAGGGGGAGAGTTGAAGGCATAAAAAAAGGCTATCTATCCCAGACAGCCAATCTTTTGTTAACCTTAAATCTAATACTATGAAAAACACAGTGCAAAGATACGGACTTAATTTGTAATTGCAAGTTTTAGCACTGTATCTGGCCATGTTATAACATGCTTTATGGATATGCGGGAGTTTGTTAACAAATCAGAGTGGAAAAGTAAAGTTGTGTTTACTTGTAATTGAAGATTGGCAGGGGGATGCCAGACTTTTTCTTCTTATTCCAATGATGTAGATTGCTTCCGATTATGCTTGAAAGGAGTAGGAAATAATCGTGTGGAGACCGGTAGATGAAAATAAATGTTGGTAACGGTGGTTTTCTAGTTCTTATTTATTAATTTTGAAGTTGTCTAATGAACGATTTAATATAAACAGCTATTTATGAAAAACAAACATTTTATTGTATTTGCTCTTTTATTGTTGTGTCCGTTGTGGTTATGCGGGCAGGAAGTGTCTTCGGATGGAAAAGAATCATGTAAGAAAGGTTGTGTTCAGCATCCGTGGTATGGGAAAAGGGTGGGTTATATAGGTGATTCAATAACTGACCCTAATTGTTATGGAGACAACATAAAGAAATATTGGGACTTTTGAAGGAATGGCTGGATATGACTCCTTATGTATATGGAGTGAGTGGCCGCCAATGGAATGATGTGTCCCGTCAGGCAGAGCAATTGAAAAAGGAGCATGGGGAGGAAGTTGATGCTATTGTTGTCTTGATGGGAACCAATGATTTTAATAGTAGTGTACCTGTTGGAGTTTGGTTTACGGAGAAAGAAGAACAGGTGATGGCTGCCCGTGGCGAAGTTAAAAAAATGGAAACCCGTAAAAGACGTACTCCTGTGATGACGAATGATACGTATAAAGGGCGCATTAATCTTGGCTTGAGCCATTTGAAAAAACTATTTCCGGACAAACAGATTGTCTTGTTGACTCCTTTGCATCGTTCTTTGGCGGAGTTTGGCGAAAAGAATGTACAACCGGATGAAAGTTATCAGAATAAGTGTGGAGAATATGTGGATGCTTATGTACAGGCTGTTAAAGAAGCAGGTAATTTGTGGGGTGTTCCGGTGGTCGATTTTAATTCGGTTACCGGTATGAATCCGATGATTGAAGAACAGCTTATTTATTTCTATGATCCGGGGTATGACCGGCTGCATCCTAATACCAATGGTCAGGAACGCATGGCACGTACACTGATGTACCAATTGCTTTCTTTGCCTGCGACGTTTTAAAGTAAGTGATCATTTACTGGATTTGTTATTTTGTCTTTTAGTGAGGGTGAAGAATCTGTATTCATTTATGTTGTGCTACAGATTCTTCACAAAGTTTAGAGTGAGAATTATACGATAATATGGCTGATCCTTGGTTTTTCGCTAATTTCACAAACGGCTAGCTGGCGGAATAACTGAATCTAATAATTTTTGATAGTTGCATATACTCCGTAGGATTGATTGTCTATATCATATAATGGGCGGAGTTGATAGTTTTTGTTATTATTAGTTAGTTGGAAAGTAGCCTTTTTGAGATCTGAAACAGAAAGATTTTTTAGAATCTCTTTTGTTTCGCCTTTTAATATTACTTCCGATTTGGATTCAAATGCCAGTAACATCGGACCATAATAAATTGCGAATGTGTTAGGATTGTCAGGCATTGGTTTTAAGTGAAAATCATAGTGGAACACTAATCTGATATTATCTTGGTCACGCCAGATTCTGTTTAATTCAAGATATGATGCGGCTGAAGCCGTATTGATATGTTGTTTTTTTTCATTGACGTATACGTCAACTCCTTTGCTCCACGAAGGAAGTAATAATTTTAAAATGAATTGGGATTTTCGTTTGGTTGAGACTGTGAAATTGATTGTGGAATCTTTAGGAAAATAACTGTTCTGCTCTAACTGTATGTCCTTTTGTCTCCATTTCACAATTGAAGGGATATAAAGGTTCACATAAAGTATAGAATCGTTATGATAATAGATATTTGAGTTAAGTTGCGTGTAGGCTTCGGCACACGAACCACTACAACACGCAAAATCATTATCCTTCAGATATTTTTTGTTGCGTGGTGAGCCTAATGGTAAATGATATATATAGGAACCACTGTGGCTGCTTTGTGCTGGAAGAACAGCATTATAGAATGTATTCATATATGAATCTGCATATTGAGGATTGGCGGTCCATGTGAAAATATAGGAACATAGCTTCTGGGTGTTATGTGACACGCAACTTTCTGCGATTTCTTTAGTTAAAGTATTGCAGAGATGATCTGGTTCCCCCCAATGTTCTGCCGTCACAGAAGTTTTAGTTGTTGCATTAGGACGAGGCCCGCTGCTGGTGCCATTGGCATAAATATGGTGATTGGTTAGGATATTCCAAAAATTAATGACTGCATCATGATATTTTTTCTCTTTTGTAATGGCATAACGTTGGGCAAATCCATTTACAAGTACCAAATGGGTATTGGAATGTAACCCTGATAGAATATCTTCATTTTTGTATAAAGGATCAGCAAACCAGTCAGGATCAAATAATTTAGCTAGTGCCAAATGTTTAGGTGCTTTTGAAATTTGATAAAGCTTGTACAATACCTCGTTCATTGCTCCCATTTCATTTTGTGGATTGGCTTCTACGGTATATATCATCCTTTCTATTGTCTTGTTGCTTAGTTTGGACATACGGTTAATTACGTAGTCGGTCATACCTGACAATATATCATAAGCTTTTTTGTTATTTGTATGGATGTATACGTCTAACATTCCTTGCATAATTTTATGATAAGTATAATAGGGTGCCCATACTCCAGAGAATTTTGTTTCTAATATTTCAAAATCCTTGTCGGGGAAAGCACTTAAATATCCATTTTTTGAAACCTGTTGGCATTTATATAATTCATCTATCATATAATTCAGATGTTTGGTAAGAAGAGGGTCTTTATATTTTTCTACTAAGTTGGAAACAGCGGAGAGATAATGACCGACAAAATGACCTCTTAAACCGATTTTCGGAGATTCCCATCCTTCTAAAGGGATTGCGTCGGATGGTAATTTTGCGGTAATTCTAAAGTTGTGCAATAATCTGTCGGGATCTAAGGATTTTAGGAAGGTAATATTGAGTTCTTCTCGTTGTTTTAACCAAGAATTTTTTAATGTGACATCTGTATTATGGAATGGGAATACTTTTCTGACATCCATATTGTCTGTGGGGTGTTGTCCCCAAAAATAGAGAGGGGAAAGAATCATCATGAATATTAAAATGTTTTTTCGCATACGGCCTTATTTTATTGATTTATATTTTTTCAACTGATTGCGAATTTATGAATTAAAGTGATGATCTGTTTAATTTTAGGAGATTAATAAACACTCAGATTGAAAAATGACGAAAAATTATATGTTGTTGTCGAAAAAACAACTCATTGTAAATGATAAAACTGAAAAAGACAATATTGAAATTGGGTAAAGGAAATAGTAATGGAAAGATCGGGTATGTGCATTGAGACTATTTCGGTAGAGAGAGATGTTAGTAATTGTTCTGCAATGATGATGAATGAAATGATAGTTTTTAAACGATAGATGAAAAATGGAATCATTTTCTGTGTTATTTTTTTATTGTTAAAAGATGATTTTGAACAAATTTCTATATTCTTGTATCATTTTTTATGGTTCCTTTTCTTGTTCTTGTTTACTTTTGCCTAAGTTTTTTAACTTATAAAATGTATATGAAAAACATGAAATTAAAAGTGTCGTTTGCCTTATGTGCTTTACTCCTGTTATCGGCTTTTATTGTTGAGAGAAAAGACCCCATTACTATTTTTATGATTGGTGATTCCACCATGGCGAATAAAAGTCTAAAGAATGGTAATATAGAGCGTGGCTGGGGACAAATGCTTCCCGGATATTTTACGGAAGAGGTTGTGGTGGATAATCACGCTATGAATGGACGAAGTTCACTCAGTTTTATCAATGAAGGACGTTGGGATGTGGTGCTTTCTAAAATACATAAAGGTGATTATGTATTTATTCAATTCGGGCATAATGACGAGAAACCTAGAGCCACATTACATACAGAACCCGGAAGTACCTTTGATGTAATTTAAGACGTTTTGTGAATGAAACACGTGCTAAGGGAGGAAATCCTGTACTGTTCAATTCTATAGTCCGTCGTAATTTCCCTCCTGAAGGTGTGACGGAGATAAAGGGCAGTTATGAAAAAGAAGGTCCGGCATTGGTTGATACCCATGGGGAATATCTGGAATCTCCCCGTCGGGTGGCCAAAGAAATGAATGTACCTTTTATTGATTTGAATAAACTGACTCATGATCTGGTTATCGGTATGGGAGTCGAGAACTCAAGAAAACTGTTTATGTGGATTCCGGCAGGACAATATGAATTTTGTCCGAAAGGGAAAATTGATAATACTCACCTGAATATATACGGGGGACGTATAGTTGCCGGATTGGCAGCCGATGCTCTGATAGAAGAGGTGCCGGCTTTGGCAAAATATGTGCGGCGTTATGATTATGTGGTGGCGAAAGATAGAAGTGGGGATTTCTTTACAGTTCAGGAAGCTGTGAATGCGGCAGTTGGTGGTGGCAAAAAACAATATCTATACTTGTCCGTCCGGGAGTATATGAAGAGCATGTTTCTATGCCGAAATCATCGCCTCGAATAGAATTGGTGAAACAGACAGGGGCTGAGATCTGGTAGATGATAAAAAACTTTTTCTAAAGAAGCTGATAAGGTTCTTTTCGATTTCAATTCTTATGAAGCAGTAGCATTTTAGCAGGGCTTTCATCCGTAAGTCGTAAGGAATGAGCAAAAGATTTTGGCGTCAGATTCGTCCTTAAAGGATCTTATTCGTATCCCTACCCCTTTCCTGTCCTATGGTTATTGCTTTAAAAATCTTTGTCTCATGGATTTTGTGGTAGCGGAAAGATTAAGCTCCTTTCGCACGCAGTATGTGTGTATATTCTGCTGCCCCATCTTTTTTCCGGGAAGTACAGACATAAAAAAAGGAGCAACGCCTTGCTCCAACCTTTGTTAACCTTAAATCTAATACTATGAAAAACACATTGCAAAGGTACGGACTTTAGTGAAATCTGCAAATAAAACAACTAAAAAAGTATGTTTTCTAACATGTTTTAAGACTTTTATCCTGTTTGTTAAGGGTAAGAGTCTTTTTTATCTACCCGTATTTCATCTTTTTGCATATAAAACCGTATATTTGCTGCCACTTTTGCAAAAGGATAAAAACGAATGGTTTCAGTAGATAATTTAAAAGTAGAGTTTGGAGTAACACCTCTGTTCGAGGATGTGTCATACGTC
This sequence comes from Phocaeicola sartorii JCM 17136 = DSM 21941, assembly GCF_000614185.1. GTDB lineage: Bacteria > Bacteroidota > Bacteroidia > Bacteroidales > Bacteroidaceae > Phocaeicola > Phocaeicola sartorii. The sequence goes on from NZ_BAKM01000008.1 coordinate 25,047, forward strand.
ATTAATAAGAGAGACCGCATTGCGCTGGTTGGAAAGAACGGGGCTGGTAAATCTACCATGCTTAAAATATTGGCAGGGATACAGGCTCCTACCTCGGGTGTCGTCTCTGTTCCGCGTGATGTGACCATTGGCTATCTGCCTCAAGTCATGATCCTGAGTGACAAGCATACCGTGATGGAAGAGGCTGAGATGGCTTTTGAACATATCTTTGACTTGCAGGCCGGTATTGAGAGAATGAATCAGGAATTGGCGAATAGAACGGATTATGATTCAGACAGCTATCATAAACTGATTGAGAAGTTCACCCATGACAATGAACGTTTTCTGATGATGGGAGGAACCAATTATACGGCTGAGATAGAACGCACATTGATGGGATTAGGATTTAACCGGGAAGATTTTAACCGTCCTACGTCCGAGTTCAGCGGTGGTTGGCGTATGCGTATAGAGTTGGCCAAGTTGTTGTTGCGACGGCCCGATGTGTTGCTGTTGGACGAGCCTACCAATCACTTGGACATAGAAAGTATCCAATGGCTTGAAAACTTTTTGAAGACAAGTGCGGGGGCTGTTGTATTGGTGAGCCACGACCGCGCATTTATTAATAATGTGACTACTCGTACAATTGAAATATCTTGCGGGCATATCTATGATTATAAAGTGGCTTACGATGAGTTTGTGGTATTGCGCAAAGAGCGTCGTGAGCAGCAATTGCGTGCATACGAGAACCAGCAGAAGCAAATTCAGGATACGGAAGATTTCATAGAGCGTTTCCGTTACAAGGCTACCAAGGCTGTACAGGTGCAGAGCCGTATCAAGCAATTGGAAAAAATAGTTCCTATTGAAATTGATGATGAAGACAATTCAGCTTTGCGGTTGAAGTTCCCGCCTGCCATGCGTTCCGGCAATTATCCGGTTATTTGTGACGGAGTGAAGAAAGCATACGGCAGCCATGTCGTTTTCCACGATGTGACTTTGACTATCAATAGAGGTGAGAAGGTGGCTTTTGTCGGAAAGAACGGAGAAGGTAAGTCCACTTTAGTGAAATGTATAATGGACGAAATTCCATACGAAGGTAAACTGACCATCGGACACAACGTACAGATTGGTTATTTTGCTCAGAATCAGGCTCAGATGCTGGATGAAAATCTGAGTGTCTTTGATACGATTGACTATGTGGCAAAAGGGGATATCCGTTTGAAGATTCGTGATATTCTGGGGGCGTTCATGTTTGGAGGCGAGGCTTCAGATAAGAAAGTAAAGGTGCTGTCGGGCGGAGAGCGGAGTCGTCTTGCATGATAAAACTCTTGTTGGAACCGGTGAATTTCCTGATTCTGGACGAACCTACCAACCATTTGGATATGCGTTCGAAAGATGTATTGAAAGAGGCTATCAAGGAGTTTGACGGAACGGTGATTGTCGTTTCTCATGACCGTGAGTTTCTGGACGGATTGGTGACTAAAGTCTATGAATTCGGAGGAGGGGTGGTAAAAGAACACATCGGCGGTATCTATGATTTCTTGCAGAAAAAGAAAATAGAAAATCTGAACGAGTTGCAGCTCTCGGCTTCTCCTACTGTGTCTGTCGCTAAAAAGGAAGAACCTGAAACGGTCAGTGAGAACAAATTATCCTATGAGGCGCAAAAAGAATTGAATAAGAAGATTCGCAAACTGGAGAAACAAGTTGCGGATTGTGAACAGAAAATAGAAAAGCTGGAAACTGAGATTGGCGGGGTGGAAGCCGATATGGCTACTCCCGAAGGTGCATCGGATATGGCTTTGTATGAAAAGCATCAGAAACTGAAAAAGGAACTGGATCAGACGGTGGAAGAATGGGAGGCCGTTTCTATGGAATTAGAAGAGGTGCAGGGAAATTAAAGTATGTATCATATATATAGAACAAATGAAAGCAAAACATTATTTACCAATGGCTGTATTGGCTCTGGCAGCAGCTGCCGGATGTGACAGTAAAAAGGAAGCCGTCATGACTTCAGGTATAGATTTGACCAATTTGGACACTACGGCTGTTCAAGGAACTGATTTTTATCAGTATGCTTGTGGCGGATGGATGAAGAAACACCCCTTGACCAATGAATATTCCCGTTTCGGCTCATTTGATATGCTTGCCGAGAATAACCGGGAGCAACTGAAAGGACTGATCGTAGAAATTGCTGCCGGACAGAATGCGCAAGGTACAATAGGCCAGAAAATAGGGGATATTTATAATCTGGCCATGGACAGTGTGAAACTGAATGCTGACGGAGTAACTCCTATTCAAGCTGATTTAGAGAAAATTGCTTCCGTGAAGGAGAAATCGGAAATAGTTCCTTTGATGGCGGAACTGGCTCATAGTGGTGTTTTTCCTTACTTCAGTTTCTATGTGGGTGCCGATATCATGGACAGCAAGAGCAATTTGTTCCAACTGTATCAAGGTGGTATCAGTCTGGGTGAAAAGGAATATTATCTGGACAACGATGATGCAACTGTCAATATCCGTAATAAGTATAAGGAACATATTGTAAAGATGTTCCAATTGGCAGGTTTTGATGAGGCTGCCGCCACAAAGAAAATGGAGGCTGTGATGGATATCGAGACTCGTATTGCGAAGGCTTCTTTCAGTGCGGTGGAACAGCGTAACCCTGCGGCCAATTATCATAAAATGTCTTTGGATGAATTGAAGAAGGATATTCCGGGTATTGATTGGGATGCTTTCTTGAATGGCATCGGTGTGAAAGAGGTGGCCGAACTGAGTGTTTCTCAAGTGGAGCCAGTTAAAGAGGTTGAGAAGATTATCAACAGTGTGCCGGTTGAAAATCAGATAGCTATATGCAATGGAATCTGATAGACAGGGCTGCCGGTTACCTGAGCGATGATTTGGTGGCACAGAACTTTGATTTCTATGGAAAGACATTATCCGGCAAGCAGGCCAACCAGCCTCGATGGAAGCGTGCGGTAAGTACGGTGAATGGAGTACTGGGTGAAGCGGTAGGTCAGATGTATGTGGAAAAATATTTCCCGGCAGCTGCAAAGGAACGTATGGTGCAGTTGGTGAAGAATTTACAGACTGCATTAGGAGAACGTATCCAGAATCTGGAATGGATGGGTGACAGTACGAAGATGAAAGCCATTGAGAAGTTGAACTCATTCTATGTGAAGGTGGGCTATCCTGATAAGTGGAGGGATTATACAGGCTTGAATATTGAAAAAGATTCTTATTGGGCCAATGTGAAGCGTGCTACAGAATTCGAGCTGGACTATATGTTGTCCAAGGCAGGCAAGCCGGTTGACAGAGATGAATGGGGAATGACTCCGCAGACAGTCAATGCCTATTATAATCCGACCACGAACGAGATTTGTTTCCCGGCAGGTATTCTTCAATATCCATTCTTTGACATGAATGCCGATGACGCATTCAATTATGGAGCTATCGGCGTGGTTATCGGTCATGAAATGACTCATGGATTCGATGATCAGGGACGTCAGTTCGACAAAGAGGGTAATTTGAAGGACTGGTGGACAGCTGAAGATGCCAAACATTTTGAAGAACGTGCCCAGGTGATGGTGAATTTCTTTGATAGCATTCAGGTTTTACCAGGGCTCAACGCCAACGGCTCTTTGACTTTGGGGGAGAATATAGCCGATCATGGTGGTTTGCAGGTTTCTTTCCAAGCGTTCAAGAATGCGACAAAAGATGCTCCGCTGGCGGTAGAAGACGGATTTACTCCGGAACAACGCTTCTTCCTGTCTTACGCCGGAGTGTGGGCGGGCAATGTCCGCGATGAGCAGATTCGCTTGCAAACGAAGTCTGACCCGCATTCATTGGGCAGATGGCGTGTGAACGGAGCGCTCCCTCATATAGGTGCATGGTATGATGCTTTTGGTATCAAAGAAGGGGATGCAATGTATCTGGCTCCGGAAAAACGTGTTTCTATCTGGTAAACTCTGTACGTAAAAGATCATAAAAAAGCATGGTAATTGCTGATATCTCGGCATTTACCATGCTTTCTTTTTGGAATTTACATGATAAAAAACTATTTTTGTGCCCGATGAAACGGAGACGATACATAGCGTGGGTATTGATGTGGGTCAGCATTATCATGTTGACAGCATCCGTTTTGCCTCATCATCATCATCGGGAAATTCTTTGCTTGCAGCATGATATGACTATGTGCGACTGTCAATGTCCCTCGCAACATCATCAGCACGATCATTCCGATGAGAGCCATACATGTAACGCCGGGTGCGTGACCAAGTTTAAAAGTGTAACTCCGGACCGGGCTCAAGATAGTGTTTCTCCTGATTATTCGTTTTGTTTGCTGCTATATACGGTGACGGATGTGCTGGTGCTCTCACTACGGTTGACAGAGCACAAAGCATTACCTTGTAATTACTATTTAGAAAAACTGCATTCTACGTGTCTCCCCCACGTAAAGGCTTGCGCGCCCCTCCTTGTAATGTTCTTGCTTGACAGATAGAAAGCGTCTTTCTATCCGCAGTTTTGTTGTATTTTCTATCCGCTAATTTTGTATTTAATTTAAAAAGTAAGAACAAATTATATCATCATGAAGAAACTTATCTTTATGGGAGTCATGGGATTATTCCTATTAGGCTCTTGCAACAGTAAATCGGGTCATGACCACGAAGGGCATGACCATGGAACGGAAGAATCGCATGACCACGATCATGAAGGTCATGACCACGAGAGTGAAGGTCACGAAGGACATAATCACGGAACGGAAACTGCAGCAGCCGGTCACTCTGATGAAATTATCCTGGCTCCCGAAAAAGCGAAAGCAGCCGGAGTAGAATCGGAAATAATCCAGCTTAAGGCATTTCGTCAGGTGATAACGACCAGCGGACAGGTGCAGGCAGCACAAGGCGATGAAAGCGTAGTCGTTGCCAATGTAGCCGGTGTGGTTTCTTTCCGCCATCCGGTAACGGACGGTATGAGCGTGAGCAAGGGTGCTTCCATCTTGAATATCTCTGCCGAGAACATGCCGGACGGAGACCCTGTAAAACGTGCCCGCATTGCATACGAAACGGCAAAGAAAGAATACGAACGTGCCGCCAAATTGGTAGAAAGCCAGATTATATCGCAGAAGGACTTCAATACCATCAAGGAGAGTTATGAAAACGCGCAATTGGCATACGGGGCTATTTCAAAGAACCAGACCAAGACAGGAGTGTCGGTAACGGCTCCTTTGGGGGGCTATATCAAGAATTGTCTGGTGCAGGAAGGTGACTATGTATCGGTAGGCCAGCCTTTGGTGAGTATCACTCAGAACCGTCGTCTGTTCCTTCGTGCAGATGTTTCCGAGAAATATTATGGTTATCTGCATAGCATCCAGTCGGCAAATTTCAAGACTCCATACGATAATAAGGTATATGAGTTGGGTGAGTTGAAAGGGCGTCTGCTTTCATACGGTAAAGCATCCGGTGGTACTTCTTTCTATGTACCTGTTACTTTCGAATTTGACAATCGGGGAGATGTGATTCCCGGTTCGTATGTGGAGGTGTATCTGCTCTCGTCGGAAATGCCCGATGTGCTGGCCTTGCCTGTTACGGCACTGACCGAAGAACAAGGCTTGTACTTTGTTTATCTGCAACTGGATGAGGAAGGATATAAGAAACAGGAGGTAACTTTGGGAGCGAGCAACGGAAAGGAAGTGCAGATTCTGACCGGTTTGAAAGCCGGTGACCGTGTGGTAACAAAGGGAGCCTATCAGGTGAAATTAGCATCGGCCAGCAATGCGATTCCGGCTCATAGTCATGAACATTAATCAGCCGTCCTATGCTAAATAAGATTATACATTTTTCCCTTCAGAACCGTATATTGGTTCTGGTGGCATCGGTTTTGCTGCTTATCGGCGGTACTTACACGGCTTTTCATACGGAAGTCGATGTGTTCCCCGATTTGAATGCACCGACTGTAGTGATTATGACCGAAGCGAATGGTATGGCTGCCGAGGAGGTGGAACAATTGGTGACCTTCCCTGTAGAAACTGCCGTGAACGGTGCGACTCATGTGCGCCGGGTGCGTTCATCTTCCACCAATGGTTTTTCCGTGGTGTGGGTGGAATTTGAATGGGATACCGATATCTATCTGGCTCGTCAGATTGTCAGTGAGAAATTGTCCTTGGTCAGCGAGGAGCTGCCCGAGAATGTAGGTAAACCTACCATGGGACCTCAGTCCTCTATTTTAGGTGAGTTGCTGATTATCGGTCTGACTTCGGATACTACTTCCATGCTCGATCTTCGTACACTGGCAGACTGGACTATCCGTCCGCGCCTGCTTTCTACGGGAGGTGTGGCACAGGTTGCCGTGCTGGGAGGTGATATCAAGGAATATCAGGTATTGCTTGACCCTGCCCGCATGAAACATTACAATGTTACGTTGGCAGAGGTGATGAACGTTACCCGTAACATGAACCAGAATGCCAATGGCGGAGTGATTTATGAATATGGAAACGAATATATTGTCCGCGGGGTGCTTTCCAGCCACGATGTGGCTCAGTTGTCACGTTCCGTCATCAAGAAGGTGGAAGGAGTGCCCGTTACATTGGAGGATATTGCCGATGTGAGGATTGGTTCGCAGGAACCCAGACTGGGTACTGCTTCGGAGAGGGGAAAACCTGCCGTACTGCTGACCGTTACCAAACAACCCAAGACCGGGACTATTGAACTGACAGAGCAATTGGAGGCTGCATTGAAGGATTTGCAGAAGAATCTTCCGGCTGATGTACACGTTTCTACAGATATTTTCCGTCAGAGCCGTTTTATTGAAAGTTCTATCGGCAATGTGAAGGATTCGTTGTACGAAGGTGCTATTTTCGTGGTGATTGTCCTCTTCTTGTTCCTTGCCAATGTACGTACCACGGTTATTTCATTGGTAACCCTTCCGTTGTCATTGATTGTTTCTATATTGACTCTTCACTATATGGGACTCACCATCAATACCATGAGTTTGGGTGGTATGGCCATTGCCATTGGTTCGTTGGTGGATGATGCTATTGTGGATGTGGAAAATGTATGGAAGCACCTGCGCGAGAACCGCTTGTTGCCCGAAGGGGAACGTAAGAGCGTGATTGAAGTGGTGTTCAATGCTTCGAAGGAAGTGCGTATGCCTATATTGAACTCTACCTTGATTATTGTAGTCAGCTTTGTTCCTTTGTTTTTCCTGACAGGAATGGAAGGGCGTATGTTGGTTCCGTTGGGCATTGCCTTTATTGTGGCGTTGTTTGCTTCTACGGTGGTGGCTTTGACACTCACTCCGGTACTGTGCAGCTATCTGTTGGGCAACAATAAAAGTAAGGCATTGCCGAAAGAGGCATTTATTGCCGTATGGATGAAAAAGCATTATCGCAATGCCTTGTTATGGTCCTTGAATCATAAATCCGCAGTATTGGGCTTTACGGGTGGACTGTTTGCGGTGGCATTGGTTATGTTTTTTACATTAGGACGTAGTTTCCTGCCATCTTTCAATGAAGGTTCGTTCACCATTAATATCAGTTCATTGCCGGGAATCTCTTTGGCAGAATCGGACAAGATGGGACACCGTGCGGAAGAGTTGCTGATGTCTATTCCCGAAATACAGACCGTAGCCCGTAAAACGGGACGTGCCGAACTGGATGAGCATGCATTAGGGGTTAACGTGAGTGAAATTGAGGCCCCGTTTGAATTGAAAGACCGTTCCCGCCAGGAACTGGTAGCCGATGTGCGTGCCAAGTTATCTACCATTACCGGTGCGAATATCGAAATAGGCCAGCCTATCAGCCACCGCATCGATGCCATGCTTTCGGGTACCAAGGCCAACATTGCCATCAAACTGTTTGGTAACGATTTGAACAAGATGTTTGCCATCGGCAATCAGATAAAGGATGCCATCAGCAGTGTGGAGGGTATTGCCGACTTGAATGTGGAACAACAAATCGAACGTCCGCAGCTCAAGATTGTTCCTAAACGCGAGATGCTTGCCAAATTCGGTATTTCCTTACCGGACTTTGCCGAGTTTGTATCAGTAAACATGGCGGGTGAAGTCGTTTCGCAGGTATATGAAGAAGGCAAGGCGTTTAATCTTATTGTCCGTACCAAGGACGAGGTGCGTGATGAGATGGAGAAAGTGCGCAACCTGATGATTGATACCGGTGACGGTCAGAAAATACCTGTCAACTATGTAGCCGATGTGGTTTCTGCCATGGGACCGAATACCATCAGCCGTGAGAACGTGAAGCGTAAGATTGTGATTTCCGCCAATACCAGCGGTCGTGATTTGCGCAGCGTGGTGAATGATATACAGGAACGGATTGATGCGCAAATCAAACTGCCCGAAGGGTATCATGTGGAATATGGCGGTCAGTTTGAAAGTGAGCAGGCGGCCAGCCGTACGCTGATGCTTACTTCCTTTATGAGTATCGTGGTTATCTTTCTGTTGCTTTATACCCAGTTTAAGAATGCGGCCCAAAGTGGAGTCATTCTGTTGAATCTACCTTTGGCGTTGATTGGTGGGGTATTTGCATTGATGATGACAACGGGCGAGATAAGCATTCCGGCTATCATCGGTTTTATCTCGTTGTTTGGTATTGCTACCCGTAATGGTATGTTGTTGATAAGTCATTACAATACGTTGCGCGAAGAAGGCATGGAGTTGAAAGAAAGCATTCTCCACGGTTCGTTGGACCGTTTGAACCCTATCCTGATGACTGCCTTGTCTTCCGCGCTGGCTTTGATACCTTTGGCGTTCCGTGGCGATTTGCCGGGTAATGAGATACAAAGTCCGATGGCGAAAGTTATTCTGGGAGTCTTCTGACATCGACTTTCCTGAACGCTTTCATCATCCCGATTGTTTATGAACTGATGAACCGAAAGAAGAAATAATAGAAATAATATGAAACGAATCTTAGTTATAATAGCCCTCTGCTCCCCCTTGCTGATGCAGGCCCAAAGCATTGATCACATCTTGAAAAGTATCGAGCAGAACAATAAAGAACTCAAGGCGCAGAAACATGCCGCCGATGCGACCAAGATGGAAAACCGGACAAACAACAACTTGCCTGACCCTACGGTGAGTTACAGTTCTTTCTACAGCAATGCTGCCGAAGGTGGTCACGGTACGGAATTCGTCGCTTCGCAAGGTTTTGATTTCCCTACCCAGTACATCACCCGCAACCGGCAGGCTACATTGCAGAACGAAGCGGTGGACAAGCAACAACAGGCTGCTCGTCGGGATATTCTGCTGAATGCGAAGAATCTCTGTCTGGACCTTATTCTGTTGAATCAGGAAAAGACCTTGATGGATATCCGTATGAAGAACGCCGATGAGTTGCAGGCACTTTATGAAAAACGCCTGAACAACGGTGACGCGAACATACTGGAAGTCAACAAAATCAAGATGGAACGCATGAACGTGCAGACGGAAGTTGCCCAAAACAGCGCAGCCCACCGCACAGCCTTACAGTCTTTGCTTGCCATGAACGGCAATATGCCTTTGGAGTTTGCGGAAACCACCTATCCTTCCATACAGGAAATCAACGATTACAACGTCATGCGGGATGAAGTGATGGCATCGGACCTTGACCTGCAGACCACCGCTGCCGTTGCCCGTGCCGCCGAGAAGCAGGTGTCGGTAGACCGTCAAGGTTGGTTGCCGAAACTGGAAGTCGGTTTCCGCCGTAACACGGATGATGTGGCTTCGATGAATGGCTTTGTGGTAGGCGGCTCCCTGCCTTTGTTTCAAAACCGCAAAAAGGTAAAGATAGCCAAGGCGCAGGCTATCAGCGCACAACTGATGCAGGAAAGTGCCAAGGAGCAGGTTGAGGCTTCTCTGATGTCACTCTTCAATGAGATGCAGCAGTTGAAGGATGCCCTGAATGCATATGATGTCCCTTTGATGTACCGTTCGTTGGACTTGTTGAAGCAGGCATTGACCGAAGGACAGATTTCATTGATTGAATATTTTGTGGAAACGGAAAGTATTTATAAGAACCTCCAGGCGTATATGCAGATAGAGAACCAATACCAGAAGGTGATGGCGAATATCTACAAGAACGGTCTGTAGGAGAGAATGAAAGTGGAATTTTTCAAGGCGGTGACCGGGTGTACTTTATGGTTATTCCGGTCATTGTGAAGAATCTTGGTGAAACGCAGATTGACGCAGGTTGAATGGAGCTTTTGCGTAAATCTGCGTTTCTTTATATGTCATTCCTTTTTTGTCTCCATGGTCGTATAGATGACGTGCGACATCTTTCTGTCTCTTTCTATTTTTCTTTTCATTGAACTTTATTTATCCTTTATAGAAGATACGACACAAGGAATCCATACATAGAAAGTCGATCCTTTTCCAAATTCGGATTCCACCCAAATCCTGCCTCCCATTTGTTCTGCTATCGACTTGCAGATAGGAAGTCCCAGTCCGGTGCCTTGAATGAAAGGGTTCAGCTTTTTGAAACGGTTGAATATGCTCTCCAGATTTTTGGCTTTAATGCCCAAGCCAGTATCTTTCACATATATTTCCAGTCCGTTGTCTTTGCATGCGTATCCCATCTGGATGGTTCCTTTTGAGGTGAACTTAGCGGCATTTGTCACCAGGTTTCCGATAATTTGGATGATACGTTCCCGGTCTGTCCTTACCAAAATGGACGGGAGTGATGGGGTGGTAGTGAATGTGACTTCCGGGCGGAATACTTTTTCTTTCATCTGTGTGTACAAGTCTCTGAAAGCATCGGCGAAGTCGAACTCAGTATTATTGAATTTCACGTTGCCCGAGTTTAGCTCGGAAAGATTCAGCACATCTTCTATGAGGGTCAGTAACAGGTTATTGTTCTGTGTCACAATGCGGTGGTATTCCTTCTGCTCCTCTTTATCCTCTGTTTCGGCAATCAGTTGGGAGAAGCCGATGATGGCGTTCAGCGGTGTTCTTATCTCATGGCTCATGTTCGTGATAAATTGCGATTTCAGTCTGTCTGCCTGCTCGGCTTTTTCCAGCGCCTCTTTTATTTGTTCCATCATCTGGTGTTGCAGGGTGATGTCAACTCCTACGCATATCAGCAGACTTTTGCCTTTGAAACTGAAAGAGAATTTGAACGTTTGCAGATGGGTGTTCACGTCACGGTCAGGTGAAGTGACTATTTCCTGAATAACCATCGGGTCGCTTTCGGTATATAGGGAGGCTTCTATATCGTCTTTTCTGTATTTGTCGGCTTCGCTTTTAGGGAAAACATCGTAATCCGTCTTGCCTATTAATATTTCTTTGGACATATTGCACATCTGTTCGAATTTTTTATTGACAATATAGAAACGGTAATTGTCTTCTATATCCTTTATAAGGATGGCCGATGGAAGCTTGTGGAAGATGGCTTTCATCATCTGATGCGCTGCCTGTTCTATCTCGATGGCATTTTTCAGCCTTGTTTCTTTTTCGACGCTTTGGGTTACATCGTGCGAGATGCATACCAAAAACTTGTTTCCATTGGATGCACTTACATAAGATTTGGTGGTTTTCAGAATGATTTTGTTTTGTCCGGGAAGGTTCACCTCTTCTTGAAAAGAGTAGCTTGTTTTTCCGTAAACGGCTTTCTCGTCATCTTCACGGTACTTCCGGGCGTCATCCGGAGGGAAGATTTCGTAATCGTTCTTTCCGATGATTTCTGCCCTGGAAAGATGTTGTACTTTGCAAAAGTTTTCATTGACCATAAAGTACCGGAAGTCGTTGCCTGCATCTTTGATAAAGATGATAGCGTCCATCTGGTCTATCAGGAACTGCGGAAGACAGCCCGAGGATTGCGGGAATTTTAGTAATTCATTTTCTTTCCTGAGCTGCTCTATCTCTTCTCTCAAACGCTTGTTCTCTTCTGTTAACAGGTCTTGTTTAGTGTTGTACATGGCTTTACTGGATGCTTGATGAGGATGTAAATGTAGCAAATAAAAGTGAGAAATGGAAAGGTTATTAAAAAAAAATGCGTAGCCGTCCTTGTGCAGGTACAAGCTACGCATTTTTATGCGATATACTTTCTTTTTGGAAGGGTTAGCCCTTGCTGTCTTTTATTTAGCCTCAGCCCATTCTTTGGCTCCTTGCTCTTTCAGTTTGGCGGTAAACGCTTTTGCCTTTTCCATGCTTTCTTTTTCGGCCTCGGCACTGGCGTAAGCGTGCTTGTATCCTTTTATCACGTTCCATTCGCCACGGGTAAAATCAGGGAAGGCTACGGCTGCGCAGCCGTTGTCCATGGATATCTGGCCCAATTCAGCCAGACAGCACCATTCCGCCAAGTCATAAACGTCCATATCCAGAGGCAGCCCGTTTTGCAGGCAATATACCAGACGGCTGTCCATGATAAAGTCCATACCACCGTGTCCGCCTACTTCTTTGGCTATCTCACCGTATTTCTTCAAGATGGGGTGCTGGTATTTTTCCACCAGTGCGTCCATTTCCGCTTTAGGAAGGAATCCGTGTGCGTTCAAGTTGTCTATTTTGGGTTGAACACCTGAAGCATTCAGCTGCTTGGCGTCCAAGGCGTATCCTTCTACTGGATATTTGTTGGCGAAACCTTTGCTTCCTGTCAGTTGGTACAAGCGGTTGTAAGGTTGCGGAGTCATGACGTTATGTTGTATTTCAATGACCTTGCCGTTGGCTGTGCGCAGCAAGGTGGTGGTGTGGTCTCCATTACGGAAGTCGTTACACTCTTTGCCGGTTTTTTGTTCAACCAGTTCCTTGCCGATTACCGATTTGGTATCCATGGCAACCAGTGTAGTCACGCGGTCGCCGCGGTGAATATCCATAGCTTGTGCCACCGGGCCGAGGCCGTGAGTAGCATATACGTCACCGCGATGTTTCATGTTATACTCCAGACGCCATCCCAGTTTGTCGTTTTCTCCGTTTTTCCAGTAATGTTCCCAGAACGGGCTTAAATCATGGATATAAGCGCCTTGTGCACGGATTATTTCACCGAAGACTCCTTGTTGCGCCATATTCAACGTATTCATTTCATACCAGTCATAGCAGCAGTTTTCCAAAATCATGCAATGCTTGCGTGTCTTCTCACTGAGGTTTACCAAATCCCAGCATTCCTGGAGGGTCATTGCAGAAGGCACTTCAATGGCTACGTTCTTGCCGTTCTCCATGGCGCATCGGGCTATGGGAAAATGATGCAGCCAGTCTGCCGCGATATATACCAAGTCGATATCATCGCGTTTGCAAAGCTCTTCATACCCTGTCTCACCTGAGTAGATGGCTGCTTTCGGCATGGAGGCTTTCTTTAATATTTCCTGGCAATTCTCTGCGCGTGACGCTTCATAGTCGCATAACGCCACTATTTGTGTGCCGGGAATGTGTGTAAAGCGTGATACGGCGCCGGGACCTCGCATGCCCAGGCCGACAAATCCTACGCGTACTACTTCCATTTTCGGAGTGGTGAGTCCTAAAACACTTTTTTGTCCTGCAGGACGTTCCGGAGTGTCAATGACGATGGTTCCTTTTTCCCATTTCCATGCATCCCCTGCAGTGGTAATCTGATTGTTGGCTTCTGTGTTCGCTGTTTGTGGTGAACATGCACATAAAGTAGTGCCCATACACACACTGATCAGCAGTGATTTAAAAATTTTCATACTTGGTGATTTAAAAGTTATAATTAAAATAATGGTTGTCTGCCTACTGCGGGGAAATAGCGGGAATATGTATTTTCCGACAGTGAAAAAATAGTTTTTATCATAGGCGTTTTTATGGGTTTTTATCTTTAATATATTGGCTTTATTAAGAATTTTATCTTAACTAGCGCCCAAAGGTACGATTTTTTTTGAAAATATCCGTTTGTTTTTAAAGTAAAACCGAAAAATGAATGTGATGAGTGGTTTCTGGGATAAGCCGGAAAAAGAGAATTTGCATTTTATTTGTTCCAAATGATGACCAAGTAAGGAGAATTGGCGGGATTTTTTTTAATTTTGCACCTGCAACTAATTAATAGATAAGAAAATGCCGTTAAATTTACCCGATAAATTACCTGCCATTGAATTGCTGAAGGAAGAAAATATCTTCGTCATAGACAATTCGCGTGCCAGTACACAGGATATCCGTCCGTTAAAAATAGTGATATTGAATTTGATGCCGTTGAAGATAACAACAGAGACGGATCTGGTGCGTTTGCTTTCCAACACCCCCTTGCAGTTGGAAATATCATTTATGAAGTTGAAAAGCCATACATCGAAAAATACACCGGTAGAACACATGAAAGCATTCTACCGTGACTTCGACTTGATGCGTGACGAGAAATATGACGGAATGATTATTACGGGGGCTCCGGTAGAACAGATGCCATACGAAGATGTGAATTATTGGGATGAGATTACGACTATTTTTGATTGGGCGCGTACTCATGTTACCTCGACTCTTTATATTTGTTGGGCGGCCCAGGCCGGACTTTATCATTTCTATGGAGTTCCCAAATATCCGCTGGAACAAAAAATGTTTGGTATTTTTCGTCATCATATCAATGTGCAGGGCTTGCCTATATTCCGTGGATTTGATGATGAATTCTTTGTGCCGCACAGTCGTCACACCGAGATACGTCGTGAGGACATTTTGAAAGTGAAGGACTTGAGCTTGATAGCCGAATCTGATGAGTCCGGCGTTTATATGGCTATGGCGCGTAACGGGCGTGAGTTCTTTATTACCGGACATTCGGAGTATTCACCCTATACGCTTGATACGGAATATAAGCGGGATTTGGGAAAAGGATTGCCTATTCAGAAGCCTGTAAATTATTATAAGGATGATAATCCGGATAATGCTCCGGTGGTGCGCTGGCGCGGACATGCCAACTTGTTGTTTTCCAACTGGCTGAATTATTATGTATATCAAGAAACCCCGTTTGATATAAACGAAATACGATGATCAGACAACGAAAAATAGAATTATTGGCTCCCGCCAGAAATCTGGAGTGCGGCATCGCAGCTGTTGACCACGGTGCCGATGCCGTTTATATGGGTGCGCCCCGTTTTGGCGCACGCGCGGCTGCGGGAAATTCATTGGAGGATATTGCTGAGCTGGTGCGGTACGCCCATGTATATAATGTCCGTATCTATGTGACGGTGAACACTATTCTGAAGGATGAGGAACTGAAAGAGACGGAAGAAATGATCTGGGATTTATACCGTGTCGGAGTGGATGCCTTGATAGTACAGGATATGGGATTGTTGGAATTGAATCTGCCTCCTATACCGTTACACGCCAGCACGCAGATGGATAATCGTACTCCTCAAAAAGTGAAATTTCTGGCTGAGGCGGGTTTCCGTCAGGTGGTATTGGCTCGTGAACTCTCTCTTGTTGAAATAGGAAACATCCATCATGTTTGTCCTGAAGTACCCTTGGAGATATTTGTACATGGTGCTTTGTGTGTAAGCTATAGCGGACAGTGTTATGTCAGTCAGGCTTGTTTCGGGCGTAGCGCCAACCGGGGGGAGTGTGCCCAGTTCTGCCGTCTTGCTTTCGATATGGAAGATGCGGGTGGTAAATCCATAGTAAGGAATAAGCATTTGTTGTCTCTGAAAGATTTGAACCAGAGTGAGGAGTTGGAACAATTGTTGGATGCCGGAGTTTCTTCTCTGAAAATAGAGGGGCGTTTGAAGGATGTGTCTTACGTTAAAAATGTAACAGCTTATTATCGTCAGAAGCTGGATGCTGTTTTTAAACGCCGTAAGGAGTATATTCGTGCATCATCCGGAAAAGTGAGATTGGAGTTCAAACCTCAGTTGGACAAGAGTTTCAGCCGTGGCTTTACTCATTATTTTCTCTTTGACCGGAATAAGGATATTTTTTCTTTCGATACTCCCAAGTCTTTGGGGGAGGAGATGGGGACGGTGAAGGAAATTCGTGGCAATTATCTGACTGTAGCCGGAGTCAAGTCCTTTAATAATGGAGATGGTGTCTGTTTTTTGGATGAGACCGGTAAGTTGCAAGGATTTCGCATAAACCGGGTGGAGAATAATAAATTATTTCCTCAGGAGATGCCTCGGATAAAGCCTCGTACACTACTTTATCGTAATTTTGATCAGGAATTTGAGAGATTGATGTCGCGTAAATCCGCCGAAAGGAAAATTGCGGTCGTCTTAAAATTGGCTGAGAATAATTTCGGCTTTACCCTGACCCTGTCCGATGAAGATGCCAACAGTGTCAGTGTGGTGCTGGAAAGGGAGAAGGAACGTGCCCGTACTCCGCAGGAAGACAATCTGCGCACACAACTTGGCAAGTTGGGAAATACCCCTTTTGAGGCTTTGGACATAGTGATTGACTGGTCGGACAATTGGTTTATTCCGGCTCTATGCTTGCCGAACTTCGTCGTAAGGGAATAGAGAAGCTGTTGGAAGTGCGGCGCATTAACTATCGGCGGGAGATTTGCAAGTTGCCCCAAACGCATCATGCTTATCCTGTGAATGAATTGACTTATCTGGGAAATGTGATGAATGCCGATGCTGTTTCATTCTATAGGAATCATGGCGTGCAGCGTATTGCTCCGGCTTATGAAAAAGCTCCGGTAGAAGATGCAGTACTGATGTTCTGCAAGCATTGTCTGCGTTATAGCATGGGATGGTGTCCCACTTGGCATAAAGTGCGTTCTCCTTATAAGGAACCTTATTATCTGGTCGGTTCGGATGGCAGACGTTTTCGTTTAGGATTTGATTGTAAAAATTGTCAGATGAAAGTATATGCTGAAAAGTAAGTACATCGGGTTGCTGTTTTTTGTATTGGCTGTTTTGATGGCTTGCCAATATCCTTCGCTTGTTACTTCGGGCGAGGATATGCCACCAAAGACAAAGGATTCTGTCAATTGTTTGATGGAGCGGCATTATACATTAAACAGTAATTTTGAAGTTACTTCTGATTCGCTAATGCTACAGCAACTGCCATTGGTGGATGTGCTTCCTGTTTTTAAGGGAGAAAGACTGGTGGTGGCGGAATTTATGGTACAGCCGGCTGACAGTGTGGACTCCGTATGGGTGAAGGTGGCACGGGACCAGGAAACCATGGGATGGGTGCATGAAAAGGAATTATTGAAAAAAGTAGTTCCTGTGGATCCGGTGTCACAATTCATTCATTTTTTCAGTAATTCCCATACCATAGCTTTTTTGATGATATTAGGGCTTTTCGGCATTTGGTATATCCATAGGGCTGTTCGTCGTCAGAAACTGCAACTTATCTGGTTGAATGATATTGATAGTATTTTTCCTACTATTCTTTTGTGGCTGGTAGCTACCGCAGCTACACTTTATGCCAGTATCCAGCATTTTGTTCCGGGGACTTGGGAGCAATTTTATTATAATCCTTCTTTGAATCCTTTTAGTATGCCCTTTATTCTTTCTCTTTTCATGCTCAATGTCTGGGGGATTATTCTTGTAGGGCTGGCTACTTTAGATGATTTGTTTCATCAGACACATGCTGAGACAGCGCTTTTTTATTTGTTGGGATTGATGTCCTGCTGTATCTTTTTATACTTATTCTTCACATTTACA
Source organism: Phocaeicola sartorii JCM 17136 = DSM 21941 (assembly GCF_000614185.1). Classification (GTDB taxonomy): domain Bacteria; phylum Bacteroidota; class Bacteroidia; order Bacteroidales; family Bacteroidaceae; genus Phocaeicola; species Phocaeicola sartorii. The sequence continues at coordinate 42,536 of NZ_BAKM01000008.1, forward strand.
ACATATTACTATTTGGGATATCCATGCTTGCTGGTATATGCCGTATGGTCATTTAATCGTATAAAGCACGCTTCGCTATATAAATTCAGTTGTGGAAATTGCGGAGCGAAGATGAAGAATAAAGGGGTATGTTCTCACTGCGGTGCTGTCAATGAATAGTCCTGTTGTTTGATTCTTTTAACAAAATTCCACGCAGTTTCCTTTTGTAAACTGCATTTCCCCTATGTGTATACATTAAAAACGAGTTGCTCTGTTTCAGGAGTTATAAGCTCCATTGGGAGTGATAATAAAGTGCTTGTGTAGCAAGATAAAGAATAAATCTGGTTTGGTAAATGTGGAAACAGGAAGGGGCTGTCGTTTTGGGAACAGTCCCTTTTTTTGTTGTGCCTGTTTGCGAAATATGATCTCTACTATTGCTCATTTGCTAATTATAGATTACTTTTGCCCATAACCTAAAAATAATACTTCAATGGATACATTATTACCATTTGCATTACTATGCTTTACCTCTTTTTTCACATTAACCAACCCATTGGGCACCATGCCTGTATTTTTAACCATGACTAAAGGTATGGATGATGAAGAACGGCGTCATATTGTGAAACGGGCTACGATCATCTCTTTTGTAACACTTTTGGCTTTTACGTTCTCCGGGCAATTCTTATTCAAATTCTTTGGAATATCGACCAATGGTTTTCGTATTGCTGCCGGTTTTATTATTTTGAAAATTGGTTATGATATGCTGCAGGCACGTTTTACCAATACGAAGTTGAAAGACGAAGAAATTAAAACGTATGCCAATGATATTTCGATTACCCCGTTATCTATTCCTATGCTTTGCGGTCCCGGTGCCATTGCTAACGGAATTATGCTGATGGATGATGCCAATACTTGGACCATGAAGGGAATTTTGATTGGAATGATTGGTTTGATTTATTTTATCACTTATCTTATATTGCGGGCTTCTACCCGGCTGGTTTCTATTCTTGGCGAGACTGGAAATAATGTAATGATGCGCTTGATGGGACTTATTTTGATGGTAATAGCCGTAGAGTGTTTCGTTAGCGGGCTCCGTCCGATATTGATTGACATTATCCAATCGAGCAGGATTTAATCAAAAAAGAGAATGTGCTCAAGGTGGAAATATGATTATTTAATTCACTTTGAGCACATTGGGGGAATTGGTATGGATTTTGTCAGTCAAACTCGACTAATATGCGGAATACCTTTCCGGGAGCTGCCGCCCATTCTTCCATAGCCTGTCGTGCAGTCTCGGGTTTGGTTACTTTGCTGATCAATTCATCCTTTGGGCAAGTTCCCTGTTCCATGTAGCGGATAACTGCTCTGAAATCTGCGGGCAGTGCATTACGCGATCCGCGGATATCAAGTTCTTTTTGGACAAAATATTTAGTTTGAAAAGAAACTTCTGATTTTGCATAACCTATACATACGACTCTTCCGGTAAATCCGACCTCATTGACGGCCATGACATAGGTTGCAGGACTGCTACTGCTTCAATGACTACATCTGGGCCGAATCCTTCCGTAATCTTAGTCAAGCGTTCGTGCACATTTTCTGTCATGGAATTGATGGTGTGGTGTGCGCCTACCCGTTTGGCAAGTTCCAATTTCTCGTCATCCAGATCTACGGCGATAACGGTAGCTCCGCGAAGAGCTGAACGTACAATAGCTCCCATACCGATCATTCCACAACCAATGACCATCACTATGTCAATATCTGTAACCTGTGCTCGGGAAACAGCATGAAAGCCTACGCTCATCGGTTCGATCAGCGTGCAGTCACGAGGAGGAATTTGACTGGCCGGGATTATTTTGCTCCAAGGCAATGCGATATATTCACACATGGCACCATTGCGTTGAACCCCCAATGTTTCGTTATGTTCGCATGCATTCACTTTACTGTTACGGCATGAAGCGCATTTTCCGCAATTGGTATAAGGGTTGACAGTGACGCTCATGCCGGGTTTTAATGATTCCGGAACATCCTCACCTATAGCTTCAATAACGCCTCCCACTTCGTGCCCCGGAATAACCGGCAGATTAACCATCGGATTACGTCCTAAAAATGTATTCAAGTCCGATCCGCAAAAGCCGACATACTTAATTTTTACTAGAACTTCTCCCGGTTTCAATTCCGGTTTTTCAATGTCTACTACCTTCATTTCGGAAGGAGCGGTAATTTGAATTGCTTTCATTTTCTATTTGTTTTTAAGTGATAAGTGTCAGTTGGTTATTCTGACATATTTTTAATATAAGGAAGAGATACGAGATTTTTGAAACCATAAAATCTTTCAGCGTTTTTACCTAAAAAAAGAGCTTTCTCCTCTTGTGTCATTTCTGTCGTTTTAAGGATGAAATCGTAAGACATCTTGTAAGTAATGGCCGTAATGGTCCGCGGGTAATCCGATCCCCACATTAGTTTGTCTATACCTACCAGATCTGTTGCTTCTTTGATAGCCTTCACCGCTCCGGCAAATGGGTAGAATTCACTGTTGAACAACCAAGTGATACCTCCCGATTCTATCATGACATGGGTATGCCGGGCCAATTTAATTTGTTCCTGCCAATGAGGGGTTGTGACCATACCGAAATGTCCGATAGCGATTTTTAGTTGCGGACATTCCTGGATAATTTCTTTCATCTCCTGCACTTGCGTGTCTCCATCGGCCAGATCAATGGAAAGGATAATGCCTTTATCTTCCATGTAATGGAACATTTCCATCATTTCGTCACAGTTCAGCATGATTCTTCCTTCTTTTAGGAAAAGGCGGTGTGCCGGGATTTTTATTGCTTTGAAACCAGAATTTATCAATTCCTTGGCCTGTTGCAGATAACCGGGCTTACGAAACTCGCACATTCCGCATACAAAGAAACGGTCCGGGTACTTATTGATCACTTCTGTGAGGTATTCATTCTGGATGCCATCAATAAATTCTTGAGTGACTACGGCAGCCGATACTTGTGCATAGTCCATGTTTGAGAGAAAAACCTCAGCGCTATTCCGTCCGTCAATCATAAAAGGCGGAACCATCTGACGTTCTTCTCCCATGAATAACGATCGTCCGTTGGTTAATGTGCGGATAGGCAAGTCATTGACCTCCGTGTCTTGCCGTAACCAAAGATGGGAATGTGCGTCTATTATGTTAAAATCCATCATTATTCTCCTTTTTGTTATGAATTAGCCCAACTGACACGCATTTGTTCTCCGATAATTTCTTGCACTTCCTTTACCAGATTCCAGTCGATGGGTTCTTCGGCGTATGCTATATTTTTCAATACATTATCCGGATTGGCCGAACTGAACAATGTAGTGGCGATGCGTGGATTGCTGACAGAATATTGAATGGCCAGTTTCTCTATCGGGTAGTTTTTAGACTGACAATGTTGAACGGCTTTCCGGCAAGCTTCTACCAATGCTTGGGGAGCCGGATGCCACGCAGGAACTCCACGCAGGGAAAGCAATCCCATTGAAAGGGGGAAGCATTGATGATACCGATATTCTTTGATTCAAAGTAATCCAGATAATCAGCCAGTTTCTCGTCATTCAGACAATAATGGCAGAAGTTGAGTACACTTTCCACTGTTCCGGACTCCGAGTGGTCAATGACCCATTTCAAGTTTTCCAACTGCAAATCTGTGATACCTACATGTCCCACAACACCTTTCTTCTTAAGTTCTGCCAGTGCAGGTAAAGTCTCGTTGACTACTTGATTCATGTCTGAAAACTCCACATCGTGTACATTAATCAGATCGATGTATTCAATGTGGAGTCTTTCCAAACTTTCATAAACGCTTTCCGTAGCACGTTTTCCGGAATAATCCCATGTGTTGACTCCATCTTTTCCATAGCGTCCCACTTTAGTAGAGAGGTAATATTTGTCACGTGGTATTTCTTTCAAAGCTTTTCCCAATACGGTTTCTGCCTTATAGTGTCCGTAGTAGGGAGATACATCAATAAAATTCATTCCATGCTCTACTGCTGTGTAAACAGCTTTGATACCCTCTGCTTCGCGGATATCATGAAAGACTCCTCCTAATGAAGATGCGCCGAAACTAAGATTGGAAACCCGCATACCGGTTTTCCCGATTTCATTGTAATTCATTGCTCTATTTATTTTTAGATTTATTTCCGGCATCAAAAATAGAGGAATAACCTTTAGAAATGTGGTGGCAAGGAGTGAAAAAAGTACGTAAACCTTTGCGTAAAGGTGTGCACGCTTTTGGCAGATACCCGTGGCACAAAAATTTCAATGTGTCTAACTGATGTAAGTTTCGAGTGGGTTCTAAAAATGGGAATCACATAGCTTAAGGAAAGGGTTTCATTGCAAGTTGGATTCAGAAGGAAACCTACGGCAAATATCCGGTCTGACGAACAGAAACTTTATAATAAGGCATTTGATCGTGGATAAAACCGCAACACAAATCGAAGTCCTATAGCTAATTGGAACAATTGGTATAAATGAAGCTGGCATAAGATGTAAAGACAATGTCCTTTCCAAGTATTTGTGTAGGAGGCTGTAATGCCGGGGAAATATACATCTTTCTGCCGGTTTTTTATGTAAAGTTAACACATTTAGGTGGCTGCAGAAACATCTTTCCCCCGTTTTGAACCATTCTACCTCCTGTTTTTTTCGGTTTAGGGATAATTTTGCAGACAGGAAGCAGATAGTGCTTTCATTTATTAATCTGATACCAATTTTTAGTTTATGAAGAAATTTTTCATCATGCTGGTCATGTTGTTTGCCATGTGTTTTACTCCGGCAACGTATGCTCAGCAGCTGGGAACTTTTGAGGCGGGAAAGGGCTCTTTCCTGCTCAATGGACGGCCTTTTGTAGTGAAAGCTGCCGAGTTGCATTATCCGCGTATTCCTCGCCCCTATTGGGACCACCGCATCAAGCTCTGCAAGGCATTGGGCATGAATACCGTTTGCTTGTACGTGTTCTGGAATGCGCATGAGCCACAGCCCGGGCAGTTCGATTTTGAAGGCCAGAACGACTTGGCTGCCTTCTGCCGCCTTTGCCAGGACAACGGTATGTACGTCATTCTGCGTCCGGGCCCTTATGTGTGTGCCGAGTGGGAGATGGGTGGTCTGCCTTGGTGGTTGTTGAAGAAGAAGAATATCCGCCTGCGTGAGTCAGATCCCTACTTTCTGGAGCGTGTACGCCTCTTTGAGGAGACCGTGGCTCGCCAGGTGGGCGATCTTATCATCCGGAAGGGAGGTCCCATTATCATGGTACAGGTGGAAAATGAATACGGTTCTTATGGCGAGAGCAAGGAGTATGTGGCTAAGATACGCGACATGGTGCGTGCTGCCTATGGCGATGTGACTCTGTTTCAGTGTGACTGGGCTTCCAACTTCACCAAGAATGGATTGGATGATTTGGTGTGGACTATGAATTTCGGAACAGGAGCCGACATTGACCAGCAGTTTGCCCGACTCAAAGAACTCCGTCCGGACAGTCCGCTGATGTGTTCCGAATTCTGGAGTGGCTGGTTCGACAAGTGGGGGCCAATCACGAGACCCGTCCTGCCACTGACATGATAGCTGGTATTACGAAATGCTTTCCAAAGGCATTTCCTTTAGTCTGTATATGACGCACGGAGGCACTAACTGGGGGCACTGGGCCGGCGCCAACTCACCCGGTTTTGCTCCCGACGTTACGTCTTACGACTATGATGCTCCTATCAGCGAGTCCGAACAGACCACTCCTAAATATTGGGAACTACGCAAGACGCTGGCTAAATACATGGGCGAACAGAAACAGGCCAAGGTACCTGCATTAATCAAACCTATTCGCATCAGATCCTTTCAATTTACCGAAGTGGCTCCCTTGTTCAGCAATCTGCCTGCAGCCAAGTGCGATGAGCATATCCGCACCATGGAAGACTACGACCAAGGTTTTGGCAGCATACTTTATCGCACTGCGCTTCCTGCCGTTCCGGATGGTGCTTTGCTCACCGTGAACGAGGCTCACGACTATGCACAAGTGTTTGTAGACGGACGCTATATCGGCAAACTAGACCGCTGCAACGGAGAGAAGCAGATCACTTTGCCGTCTTGTCATCAGGGGACCCGTCTGGATATTCTGGTGGAAGCATGGGGCGTATCAATTTCGGACGTTCCATTAAAGATTACAAAGGTATTACCGACCGTGTGGAACTGACTGTGCAGATGGGTGACCATCCCTTTGTATGCAATCTCAAAAACTGGGAAGTGTTCAATCTGGCAGATACCTACGACTTCTATAAAGATATGGAATTTAAGCCTATACGCTCGCTTACTGACGAACATGGACAGCGTATTCCAGGTTGCTATCGTGCCACTTTCGAAGTGAAGAAGCCGGGTGATACTTTTGTGAACTTCGAGACTTGGGGAAAGGGGCTGGTATATGTCAACGGACGCGGATTAGGACGTATCTGGGAAATAGGACCTCAACAAACGCTCTATGTGCCGGATGCTGGCTGGAAAAAGGGATTAATGAGGTGCTGGTGTTCGACATTGTGGGGCCCAGAGAAACTCGGTCTGAGGGACTGGACCGTCCGTTGCTGGAGCAGTTGCAGATGAGCAAGCCACTGATGCACCGTAACGAGAATGAGAACCTGCAACTTGCCACCGAGAAGCCAGTACTTGCAGGCAGCTTCTGTTCCGGAAACGGTTGGCAGGAAGTGAAGTTCGACTCTCCGGTGAACGGACGCTATTTCTGCCTGGAAGCCCTCAATGCCCACGACGGAAGCCGACTGGCCTGCATTGCAGAGATGTATGCGCTTGACGGACAAGGCAACCGCTTGTCTAGAGAACTGTGGACAGTGAAGTATGCTGACAGCGAAGACGTGGCTTACGTGAACCGCTCTGCCGACAAGTTTTTCGACCTTCAAGAATCTACCTATTGGAGTACCCGGTCCGAAGATGCATATCCACATACTGTAGTTATCGACCTAGGAACCGAATGCACTTTAGGAGGGATACAATACCTGCCCCGTATGGAGAGCGAAATTCCTGGAGGTATCAAATTTTTCAAAGTATATGTGCGGAAAGACAATTTCCGTTATTGAAAATTTTCAGGTGTATAGGGCATAGCAAGGTCCGAGGATACGTTTATCTGTGGAATATATAACAGGAATATTTGCTGTGTTATCCATAAAATTATATTTTTGCAATATAAAATTTAAATTTCTGCTATGAGACAACGCATCAACATATATCTGCTCACAATGACACTTGTGAAAAGATTCTTTTGTGGGCTTCTATTTTTATCAATCTTCACTGTACAGTCTGCTTGGACGGCAGATTTTCATTTCAAGAGTTTTCCAGAACTGGACAACCTTCCTAGCAAGGATGTCCAGTCCGTTTACCAGGATTGCGATGGTTACATCTGGGTGGCTACACGCAACGGGCTATTCTGCTTCGATGGCTATAACGTCGTCACCTACAAGTCGAACGTGTTTCACCCCTCATTGCTGACAGATAATAATGTATATTGTATGGCCGAAGACCATTCACACCGTCTGTGGATAGGCACCAGCAGTGGTCTGAATATGCTTGACAAACGCACCGGGAGCATCCGTAAATATGGTACCGATCTCCTTAACAGCGGTGGGGTGTCTACTTTGCTGGTTACGAGTGTCGGACGCATATTGATAGGCACAGAGCGAGGTTTGTACGAATATCGTGAAGAAGACGATGACTTCACTTCGTTGGACTATGACGCTACCGGAGGGAAACTCGGAGTGTCGGGCATCAAGTCACTGATGGAAGATGACCGTGGCGACGTGTGGATAGGCACTTGGAGCAGCGGACTGGTGCGTCAGGAGTACAAAACGGGACGTTTTATCGGCTATCCGCGCATGAATCCGAACAATTCGGCCCACGTGCTCTTTCAAGACAGCGCGGGGCGCATCTGGGTAGGTACTTGGGGGGCAGGACTGCAGTTGCTAAACCACCCTTATGAACCCGAACGCACCACTTGGACTACGTTCAGTAACAATTCCGAAGACAAAAGTTCGCTGTCGGACAATTTGGTATATGCTCTGTCCGAAGACGTGCAGACCCATACGCTGTGGTAGGTACACGCTGCGGACTGAGTGTGCTGTCTTTACAGCAGGAGCTCACAGCCGATGTACCGTTCAGCCATTGCTACGCCGACGAGTCGGAAGATGCCATAGCTGGCAGCGAGGTAGCTTCCTTAACCTGCGACCGTCAGGGACTGATGTGGGTGGGCATGATAGGCGGTGGTGTCAATATAGTGAATACCCGTAAACCATTGTTTGAATGTAAATTATTGACTGAAGTAAAACATTGCCTGCACAACACCACCGTGAAGAGGTTGATGCTGGATACTGATAACAACCTGTGGATGGGAATAGGTTCGGCAGGCTTTGGAATTCTTTCGCTGCCAGCCGGAAAGTTTACTCATTTCACCGACATACCTGAGTTTGCTGTCTATCCATGGATTTCCACCTCGGTATCGTGCCTCCAGATGAGTCCTTCAACAGGGAACATTTGGATAGGCATTTATAATGCTGGATTGTTTGAATATATTCCCGATGCACCGGTGGGACACCGGGTGAAATACTATGCCGGCACGGGAGGTGAAGCTTGGATCTGCGGCAGTTGTATTTACGATGTGTACGAGGATAGCTCCGACCGGACTTGGGTGGCTACCCGTACCGGAATATCTATGCGCACGATCGACGGGTGTGCGGTAAGGCTGGATTCTCTGGAGGTCGACAACACACGGTTGAATGAGATTATTTTTCTGCAAATACAGGAAGGCGAAAAAGGCGAGATATGGGCGGCCAGCGAGCGTAATGGTATATTCCGGATACAGGGAACCGGTACCGATTGGCGTAATTACCGAGTGTTCCGATACTCCACTCGTAACGGCAAGCTGAATCACGACCATGTCAATTGCATCTTCAAGGACAGTTGCGGACGCATCTGGGTCGGATCCGGAGGCAGCGGACTGAATCTTTATGATGCCATCCGCGATTGTTTTTTGCCTGTGCACACTTGGTGGAATCTGCCTGGTGATGCCGTGGTAAGTATACTGCAAGATCGGTCGGGCAACTTGTGGCTGGGTAGCAATGTAGGACTGTTACGCCTTTCCGTAGCCGATGATGCCACTACGGCAACTTTTCGTCTGTACACCACAGCTGACGGTTTGCAGGATAATGTGTTCAACAGTTCTTCTGCCTTCCAAGCTTCCGATGGTAAACTGTTTTTCGGTGGTCTGCGCGGCTACAACAGCTTCTATCCCGAAGAACTGGAAGAAGAAAGCTTCACTTCGCGCCCCGAACTGACTGAACTGAAAATATTCGGTCAGCCTTGGAGCGCGCTGCCTTATGAAACTCGGAAAAGGATTACAGACCTTACTCCGCAGTTTGCCGACCACATCACGCTGGATTACCAGCAGAATAATTTTACCCTAGAGTTCTCGGCTCTGGAATATACCAATCCGCAACGCAACCTGTATGCCTACCGGCTCGAAGGGTTCGACAAGAAGTGGCACTATACCGATGCCACCAACCGTTTTGCATCCTATAATAACCTTCAGCCTGGTACCTATGCCTTCAGTATGTATTCATCCAACTCCAACGGTCTGTGGAACAAGACTCCCCGACAGCTTAAAGTAACTATACTACCGCCCCCTTGGAAAACCTGGTGGGCTTACACCCTGTACATGCTGCTCGTAGCCGGTAGCATTGGTTATTTCTATAGGATGGCCCGCAACCGCATGCGCCTGCAAAACGCCCTTCATCTGCGTGAGATGGAGAAGGAAAAGGCCGAGGAACTGAACCATGCCAAACTGCAGTTCTTCACCAACATTACGCACGAACTGCTTACTCCGCTGACCATCCTTTCGGCTTCGGTGGACGAGATGAAGCAGACGGCACCGACCTACAAAGAACAGTACCAAGTGATGACCAACAACATAAACCGTCTCATCCGCCTGTTACAGCAAATACTAGAATTTAGGAAGGCTGAAAGTGGCAACCTTAAGCTGAAAGTCTCCCTAGACGACCTAGCCCGGTTCATCCGCCGTGAATTGGACAGCTTCCGCCCGTTGATGCAACAGAAGAACATCCGCTTTGCTTTGGACTACGACGGTGAGCCCTTTGTGACGTGGTTTGATGCCGACAAGATGGACAAGATACTTTACAATCTGCTTTCCAATGCCGCCAAATACAGCCGCCCCGACGAAACGGTGCGGGTACAATTGGTCACAGAAGGCGATGGAATGCTGAGACTGACCGTGAAGGACAACGGTCCCGGCATACCAAAAGAACATCAGGAAGATCTCTTCAAACGTTTCTATGAAGGAAGCTACCGCAAGTTCAACACCATAGGTACCGGCATAGGGCTTTCGCTGGTACACGACTTAGTGGCATTACACCACGGCACCATCGAAGTGGAAAGTGAGGAAGGACATGGCACGACCTTCTACATCCGTCTGCCTATGACCGAAACGGCCTATGCACCAGAAGAACGGGACGCTTCCGGACAGGTAGTTGCTGCCCCCGTACCTGTCTATGAAGAGCCGGATGAAGAAACCATACTCCGGAAAAGCGCTTCAGACCCTACTGCATCTCCGGACGAAGAGCGCACAGCACTGCTTCTGGTGGAAGACAATGTGGAACTGCTGGAACTAATGACAAAACTACTGAACCGTGAATACCTTATCTATACAGCGGTAAATGGCAAGATAGCCATCGAAACGCTGGAACAGCACGAAGTGGGACTGATAGTGTCTGATGTCATGATGCCCGAAATGGATGGCATAGCGCTGTGCCGATACGTGAAGAGTCACTTGGAAATAAGCATATCCCCCTTATACTGCTTACGGCTAAAAATCAGGAAGAAGACCGTGTAGAGGCTTATGAGAGCGGAGCCGATGCTTTCATCACCAAGCCCTTCAGTCTGAGTGTACTTCATGCACGCATAGGCAATTTGCTGCGTGCATGCCAGCAAAAGCGAAAAGAGTTCAAAAATCAACTGGTGTTCGAGGCCAAGGAACTGGAATATACCAGCATCGACGAGGAATTCCTGAAACAGGCCGTGGATTGCGTAAACCGTTACCTAGATGACCCAGATTTTGACCTTTCCCGTTTCCTTGACGAGATGCACACTACCAAATCTACCTGTTTTCGCAAGCTAAAGTCGCTTACCGGTCTCACTTTTGTATCGTTTCTGCGCAATATCCGCATGAAAGCAGCCTGTCGCATCATGGAGGAGAAAAAGCGCATCCGCATAGCAGAACTAGCCTTTGCCGTGGGCTACAACGATCCCCGTTACTTCAGTAGCAGTTTCAAGAAAGAAATGGGTATGCATCCGTCGGAATACATGGAAAAGTTCACGCAAAACGGTAACTTGGAAGAATAGTTCTCGATGATGGCGGCAGAAAGGTGTCGCAATCGTTTCATTTTAGGTGGAAGAATGGTCCGTGCACCATTCCTCCACCTGTTTGGTATGTATTAGCAGGATGTCTTCAGTCTAATGCTCTATTTTTGTCCCGGATACTTGAAGGGATATCGGTGATGTCGTTTCGAGGCCAGAGTTTAATTATCAATGTTTAATCTTAAAATATTTACTAATGGAAATGCAAGACAAAAGTTTGGAGCACATCGCTTCCAAACTGCGACGGTTACTTCCTGCTGCCATACTGCTATGTCTGTTTCTGTACATTCCCGTTCATGGGTATGGGGCGGAAGCGTCCGTGGTGCAGACTGCACAGCAGCAATCGGTCAAGGTAACAGGTACAGTAATAGATTCGAGTGGAGAATCGGTTATCGGTGCCAATGTAACGGTGGAGGGAACCACTCTGGGATGTATCACTGATTTGGACGGTCATTTTACCCTCAATGTTCCCATAGGTTCAAAGTTAAAAATTAGTTTTATCGGTTACAAGGACAAAATTGTAATCATCAAGAAAGGTGTTAGTTTAAATATAGAATTGGAGAACGACTCCCAGATGCTGGGCGAAGTTCAGGTAGTGGCCTATGGTGTACAGAAAAAGGTGTCGGTAACGGGCGCTATCTCTTCCATGAAAGGAGACGACCTGCTGAAGACACCGGTTGCCTCGGTGAAAAACATGCTTTCCGGTCAGGTTACAGGTGTGTCGTCCGTACAGTATTCTGGCGAGCCGGGTGCCGATGTGGCCGACATCTACGTGCGGGGTATCGCTACATATACCGGTTCTTCGGCTCCGCTCATTCAAGTGGACGGCGTGGAGCGAGACATGTCGCAAATAGACCCCAATGAAGTAGAAAGCATCACGGTGCTGAAGGATGCCTCGGCTACTGCCGTATTCGGTGTACGCGGTGCCAACGGTGTAATCTTGATTACCACTAAGCGCGGTGCCGAGGGCAAGGCTAAGATTTCTTTTACCACTTCGCTGGGTGTAAATGTGCGCACTAAGGACTTGGAATTTGCCAATTCCTACCAGTACGCCGACTATTACAACATGCTAATGGTAAACGACGGTGGTAAGCCTACTTTCTCTAATGAACAACTGGTCTCTTTCCGCGACCATACCAATCCCTTGCTCTATCCCGATATTAACTGGATAGACTACTGCATGAACAAGGCAGCCATGCAGTCGCAGCACAATGTGAATATCTCGGGGGGTACCGACCGTATGCGTTACTTCGTGTCGGCCGGCTTCTATTCGCAGAACGGTATGTTCAAGCAATTCGGTGCAGCCGATGATTTCAACTTCGACTACAAGCGGTATAATTACCGCGCTAATTTGGATTTTGATGTCACCAAGTCTACCCTGTTATCGGTGAACATAGGCGGATTTGTGGATATTAAACAGACCCCTATAGCCGATGAAGACCATGCTCAGTTTTTTCGCAAACTATATTGGGCTGTTCCTTTTGCTAGTCCGGGCATTGTGAACGGGAAGTATGTAAAGTCGAATTCGGACTATCTGCCTTTTACCGGCCGAGATGGCTTGGGCTTCTATTATGGCCGCGGAGCACGCATCAAGACTTATAATGCGCTTAATGTGGATTTGGCTTTGGAACAGAAACTGGATTTCATAACAAAGGGACTTTCTTTAAAGCTCAAGGGCGCTTATAATTCCTCTTATTCCAACGAAAAACAAGCTTCGGCTTCTGTGGCTTCGTACACCCCGGTAGTGGGTGACGACGGTTCCATCTCGTTCAAGAAGCAGGGGCTGACAGCCAGTTAAGTTATAGCGACGGCAACTTCGGCAAAGGCAGAGACTGGTATATGGAAATGGCCTTGAACTATGTACGCAGATTTGGCAACCATCACGTGTCGGCCTTAGCGCTCTACAACCAGTCCAAGAGGTATTATCCGGGTGGTAACTATAGCTACATCCCTTCCAGATATGTAGGCTTGGTGGGACGTGTGACTTATGACTGGAACTCTCGTTACATGGCTGAGTTCAATGTAGGTTACAATGGCTCGGAAAACTTTGCCAAGGATAACAGATACGGACTCTTCCCTGCAGGTTCGCTGGATGGGTGGTCAGTGAAGAGGCTTTCTTCAAACCGATAAAGAAAATGATTGGCTATCTAAAGCTGCGCGCTTCGGTGGGGCTGGTAGGTAACGACAGGAACGGGTCTGACCGTTTTATCTATCTGCCGGGCAAATACAGCTATTCAGGTGATGGAGGCTACCACTTTGGACAAAATGTAGGCAACAGCAAACCGGGGGCATGGGAGGCTTCACAATCCAATCCTTATTCCAAATGGGAGACTTCTCTGAAGCAGAACTACGGTATTGACTTCAGCCTGCTGAATGATCGCCTGAGTATATCGGCAGACTGGTTCAAGGAGCGCAGAAAGGATATCCTGACCACCCCAGACTATCTGCCCAGTGTACTGGGCATGGTACTGCCTTCTATGAACATCGGTGAAGTAGAAAACAAGGGATATGAGTTACAAGTAAAATGGAATGACCAGTGTAACGACAACTTCCGTTACTGGACTACTTTCAACCTATCTCATAGCGAAAATAAGATTGTGTATATGAATGAGGTAAAACAGAACGAATCCTGGATGTACAAGACGGGACGCAAAATTAATTCACGCTTAATGTACGATTTTTGGGGATTTTATGACGAGACAGCCGATGCCCGTTATCAGGAAGAGTTTGATATGCCTATTGCTGATCACGGCATCACACTGGTGCCCGGTGATGCCATATATAAAGATCTGAACAAGGACGGCAAGCTAGACGGTAATGACGCTACCCGTGACATAGGCTATACGGATGTCCCCGAATATACTGCAGGTCTGTCTTTCGGATTCAATTGGGGTAAATTTGACTTCTCTATGCAGTGGACTGGTGCTTGGAATGTAGATCGTATGCTGAGTGAGTTTCGCCGTCCGCTGGGCGATACCAATGACAAGGGATTACTGCTTTATCAATATGACCATACCTGGCGTTCATCAGCAGACACATTTACGGCAGAGTTTCCCCGGGCCTCCAGTAGCCATGCCAGTAATAACTATTGTGAGTCAGACCTCTGTCTGAAGAATTCCAGCTATTTACGTTTGAAGAGTGTGGAACTGGGCTACAATATGGACTTCCCGTTCTTGGAAAAAATCAAAGTGAAGGACTGCCGTTTGTATTTAAACGGATATAACCTGCTGACATTTACGGATTATATGTGGGGAGACCCGGAGTCACGTTCGAGTGACAGACCCAATTACCCCCTGACCCGTGTGTTCAACATCGGTCTTAAAGTGGGATTCTAATATCATTTATTAATAAGAAGATTCAAAATATGAGAAAACTGACAAAATGGTTTATGATGATATCGCTGGGAGCGATGATAGGCCTCTCATCTTGTGTGGACCAGATAAAGTTCGGTGACAGCTTTTTGGAGAAAGCACCGGATACGGGTGACATGACACAAGATACAATCTTTGGCAAGGCTGAATACGCCCGTGCCTTCCTATGGAAAACATATACTTATTTGTATTACGGATTGCCCTTTCAATGGAACGACTTAGATGCAAAGATGAATACAGGCATGTTTGAAGTTTTGTCCGATTGCTGGCACAGCCATAATTCGTGGGACGGGGTGAACCGCAAGTATTATTCCGGTTCCTATAAAGCTAGTGATGAGAACAATGATAATGACACACGTTTCAACTTTAAGAAAGAGAACTGCTGGGAGGGCATACGAGCGGCTTTGCTGTTCATAGAAAATGTGGGGCGTGTACCCGATATGTCCGACAAGGAAAAAGAACGCTTGGCTGCCGAGGCTAAGGTAATCATAGCTTCGCGCTATTTCGACTTGTTCCGGCATTTTGGAGGGCTGCCTTTAGTGGAACGATCATATGGAGTAGAAGATATCTATGAAATTCCACGCGCTACGGCAGAAGCCACGGTGAAGTTCATGGTCGGATTGCTCGATGAGGCCGCTTCCGTGCTTCCTTGGGATTTGGGCAGTGATGATATAAACTGGCAGGGACGTTTCACCAAGGCTGCTGCCATGGGATTGAAGTGCAAGGTGCTGCTCTTTGCTGCCAGCCCGTTGTTCAATGACAATGAGCCGTATTGTCTGGAAAATCCGCAACTGGCCATAGAGAACCGTCAGGCCTGGTACGGCGGTTACAGCGGTGAATGGTGGAATCTTTGCCTGCAAGCTTGCCAGAACTTCTTCACTGAATTGGAGAAAGAAGGTTATTACGGACTGATCCAGGCGGATTCCAAAACTCCGGAAGCCTATCGGGAAGCTTTCAACAAGGCTTACTTTATCCGTGAAGAAAATACGGAATTGCTTATATCAACACGAGTTATGGGCAAGTATAACTGGGACTGGTGGTATCATTGGGCTGATTGGGTGAAGGACGAAGGCGGATACACACCGACACTAGAATTTATGGAAATGTTCCCTATGAGCGACGGAAGTCCTTTTACCAAACAATTAATGGTGAATGGCGCGCAGCCATTCTTTGAAAACAATGACTACAATAAGCCTATCCGTGACCCACGTCTGTATGAAACGATTCTAGTGAATGGAGCTAAGTTTGGCGACCATGCTGCAGAACTTTGGGTAGGCGGACGTGACAATATTGATGGGTCTAGGTTGGAAGATGGTGCCACCGCTACAGGGTTCAGCCTCTACAAGTTTTATAAAGAGGGAAAGGAAAGCCTAGTAGGACATTACTTGGAATGGCCGTACTTGCGTCTGGCTGAAGTTTATCTGATTTATGCGGAAGCTCTGCTTCAGACCGGCGACTTGCCCGGTGCCATAAAACAGGTGAACAAAGTACGTGCCGTGTAGGACTGGGAGACCTAAATGTGTGCAACCCCAGCAAGCAACTGACGATCGATAAGGATATGCTACTCGAAGAGATCCTGCGTGAACGCGCCTGCGAGTTAGGGTTGGAAGATGTGCGTTTTTTCGACATGATTCGCTACAAGCGTGATGACTTGTTCAGGAAAGAGCTACACGGATTACGCATATACCGCAATGATGGTGGTGGTGACAAACCTTGGAGCGGAACCAGCGGCAATAAAGACGAATTTCCAAACAATCCGTTAGCCTTCCGTTATGAAGTGTTTACATTGAGCAACAGTGCACGCTCTTGGTGGAATAATTTCAGTCCGAAATGGTATCTGTCAGCCTTTCCTCCCTCTGAAGTGAACAAGGATTACGGACTGACACAGAATCCGGGTTGGTATTGATCGCTTGTAGGAATAATTCAACGAATAAATATGAACAATATGAAAAAATATAAGATAACAGTTCTGGCAATGATGACTTGCATGGCGACAAGCGCCTTTGGGCAGGACTGTAATGTAAAAGGTAAAGTAATAGACCTGAAGGGGAATCCGGTTGAAGGTGCCTTGGTGTTAGTGGTGGACAACCCACAGGTGCAGGTGGCTACAGATAGAAACGGTATGTTTGATATAGCTGCTACAGAAGGTCGCGATATCAAAGTGCTGACGTGGAACGACGCTGTAAAGGTGGTGCCTGCCGAGGGTAAGAAATTGATGACGGTGGTGATGGATTTCGCATCGGAGAATGTGGATTATGGGTTCGGATTGAAGCATACACGCATGGAGTCTGTCGGAGCGGTGTCTACGGTGTATGCCGAGGACATAGATACTCGTTCGGCCATGAATCTGGGAAACTCATTGTATGGTAATGTAACGGGACTGACCACGATGCAGAAAACAGGCAATGTACAAGACCGGAATGTTTCGATGAGCATCCGTGGCTTGCAAACACTGAACGGCAACAACGGCGTTCTGTTGGTGATTGATGGGCTGGAAAGGGACAACAACTGGAATGCCGTAAACTTTATTTCACCCGAAGAGGTAGAATCGGTATCGGTATTGCGCGATGCGGCAGCCGTGGCACTTTATGGCTATAGAGGCATTAACGGAGTGGTGAATGTGGTGACTAAACGAGGCAAATACCGCACCCGTGAAATAAATTTCACTTACGACCACTCATTCAATGCACAGACACGCATACCTGAAATGGCTGACTCTTATACCTATGCCAGGTCGGTGAACGAAGCACTGGTCAATGACGGGCGGATGGCACGTTATACCAAAGACGAACTGAATGCTTTCAAAAGTGGGCAATACCCTTATCTGTACCCTAACGTAAACTGGGCCGATGAGGTGTTCCGCGAAAGAGGTTCTTCGGACATAGCCACCCTGACTTTCCGCGGAGGTTCAACGAAGCTGCGCTATTTCACCTTGCTGAACTTACAGAACGACAAGGGCTTCATCAGGAACGCCAATGTCAATGAAGGATATTCTACTCAGGACAAGTATTCCAAGGCTAACTTCCGTTCCAACCTAGATATTGACCTGACTTCAACCACCCGCATGCAAGCCAATCTTATGGGTATGCTCAATGAATTCAGTCGTCCTTCGTCCGATAGTGACAAACTGATCGAAAAAGTGTTCAGTGTGCCTTCTGCCGCATTCCCTATCCGTACTGAAAACGGTCTTTGGGGAGGTAACTCTACTTGGAAGGGTGACATGAATCCGGTTTACTTATCGCAGGGACATGGGTATACCAAGGGGCATACCCGCGCCTTGTATGCCGACATGGTCCTCCGTCAGAACTTGTCTTCACTGACCAAGGGACTGAATGCTTCAATCCGTATCGGTTATGACAATATAGCTTCTTATTTGGAAGATTACCGGAAGACGGAAAAATACGGCATGCAGTCCGTTACCCAATGGGAAAATGGTGTCCCCGTGGAATATTCCAATTTTGAAGGCGGTACGGTGGGCAACGTGTCGGGTGATAACTCTTGGCTGAACTGGCAGCACCGCTCTTTCAACTTTCAAGGCAATGTGGACTGGAAACGTAGCTGGGGCAAGCATGACCTCTATACCATGCTGCTGTACACATACAAGTATGACAACATGAATGGGGTAAACAATACGCTATACACACAAAGTGCTTCCTGGTACACGCACTACGGTTACAACAACCGTTACTTCGCTGATTTCACCTTGACAACCTCGGCTTCAAACAAACTGGATCCCGACAGCCGTTGGGGAATAGCCCCTACCGTAGGTGTGGCTTGGCTCATCTCTAACGAGCCGTTCATGAAAGACCAACACATCATTGACTTTATGAAACTGCGTGCTTCGTTCGGAATTATCCAAACGGACAACATCCCCTCGCAGGGATATTGGAACACATCAGTAAGCGGTGGCGATGGTTATCCTATTCAGGAGAACTTCGGTAGTGACGGTGGATGGACTGAAGGCCGGCTGGCTTCGCTGGACGGCACTACGGAAAAAGCCTATAAGTATAACCTAGGATTAGACGTATCTATGCTGAAAGGATTAACCCTCTCGGTAGATGGCTTCTATGAGAGACGCTCGGACATTTGGGTTAGTGCAGCTGGACAGAACTCAGCTGTGTTGGGAGTGAAGAGTCCTTATGTGAATGTCGGGGTGGTGGACAGCCACGGTGTGGAAATAGGCTCGGACTACAGTAAGCAGTGGGGCGACTTCAAACTGAATTTGGGAGGAAACTTCTCTTTCAGCCGTAGCAAAATCAAGGAAATGCTGGAGGAACCCAGGGCGTATGATTATTTATACAAAACCGGTCATTCCGTAGGCAGATTTTCGGTCTGCAAGCCATAGGCTACTTTGTTGATGAAGCCGACATAGCCAACAGCCTGCCCCAGCAGTTTGGCCCTGTAAAGCCCGGCGATATCAAGTACAAGGATATGAACGGTGACAAGATCATCAATGAAAACGACATGGTGCCTATGGGGTATAATTCCAGTTGTCCGGAAATATATTACGGATTCAATGTGGGACTGGAATGGAAAGGACTTGGATTCTATGCCCAATTCCAGGGTACAGGCAATTATACGGCTTATCTGGATTCCTACTTGTATCGTCCGTTGGTGGACAATATCTCCATTTCACGCTATGCAGCGGACAATCACTGGACACCGAATAACCCGACTGCCCGTTTTCCCCGATTAAGCACGGAAACGGTGGATAACAATACGCAGTACAACAGCTCCGTGTGGATGGCCGACCGCTCATTCCTAAAGTTGCGCAATTGCGAGGTATATTACAAACTGCCTTCCACGTGGCTGGATAAAATCAGAATGAAGCAGGCTAAAGTCTATGTCAGAGGTGTGGATTTGTTTAGTATAGACAACATTGACCTGACCGACCCTGAATCCATGGGCAATGGTGTGTGGCCAGCCACACGTTCTATTCATGTGGGTTTGTCTGTAGGCATCTAACAGCATTCTTTTAATATTGAACCATTAATTTGAAATAACTTATGAATTTTAAGCATATATGTCTGTCCTTGGCTTGTATGGCAGTATTCTCTAGCTGCAGTGACAAAATGGATTACCATGAATTTACTAATTACGGCAAGGATTATGTGTTCAGTGATTTTGGACGTACAGCAGGATTTGTGAACAACATCTATTCATACCTAGAGCAGGACCTTCCTAGCACCACTTCGCTTGCTTCGGCCTGCGATGAGGCTGAAATGGCAGTCTCTTGGTCTTCTGTATTAGACTATACCAACGGCAACTGGTCGGCTCTTAATTCCAAATCACAGTGGAATCTTTACTCGGGTATCCGTGCAGCCAATTATTTCCTGCAAGAAGCTAAAGGTTTGGATTTCTATGACCTGCGCTTCACTGAAGATTATCAGGCTCAGATGAACCGATTCAACCGTTATCAGTACGAAGTACGTCTGCTGCGTGCCTACTATTACTTTTGTCTGGTGCGAGCTTATGGGGATGTACCTTTCACTACAGAAGTGTTAACAGAGGAAGAAGCTAACTCCATCAGCCGTACACGAGCCGATGAGGTGTTCGACTTTATCATCAGTGAATGTGATGCCGTAGCTTATGAGCTCCCCGTATCTTACAAGGATTTGGAAGAGGATGCCGCTGGCGGTTCCAATCCGGAAACAGGCCGCGTGACTCGCGGTACAGCATTGGCTTTAAAAGCCCGTGCTGCACTGTATCATGCCAGTAAATTGTTCAATGAGTCGGGAGACGAGGAATTATGGAAGAATGCCGCATTGGCCAGTTTGAACGTTATAGATTACTGTGACGAGAATGGCATCAGTCTGGGAGCATATACCGATCTTTGGGGGACTGATAACTACAAGGCTTCTGAAGTAATCTTTGCTCGTAGGGTGGGCGATACGGCTACGCCCGAGTATGACAATTTCCCCATTGGCATGGAAAATGCCCGTTCAGGCAATTGTCCCACACAGACTCTGGTTGATGCCTATGAAATGCAGGACGGCGGTGAACCCAGTATTACTGCCCCCTATGCAGGGCGTGATCCTCGCTTTAAAATGACGATAGCCTGCAATGGCGACAAGTGGCCCGACAGCAACCCCGAGCCGTTGGAAACCTATGTGGGCGGCAAGAATGGTGCGCCTATCTCTTATGCTACTCCTACAGGTTATTATCTGAAGAAGTACTTGGACGGAAGCATTGACATCAGTGCCGGCAACAGCACAGGCGGCAAGCGTCATAGTTGGATAGCATTCCGTTTAGGCGAATTTCTACTGAACTATGCTGAGGCTACCTTCCGGTATTTGGGTTCGGCGGATGGTATATGTGACATTCTGCCTATGTCTGCCCGTGAAGCGGTAAACAAGGTGCGTGCCCGTGGAGGTGTGGATATGCCGGGATTTTCTGAAGGTATGAGCAACGGTGACTTCTGGAATCGTTATAAGCGTGAACGTATGGTAGAACTGGCTTTCGAAGGTCATCGTTTTTGGGATGTACGCCGTTGGAAGGAAGGCGGATTTACTGGCATTACTCGGATGCGGATTAACAAGATTTCGGAGGATCGTTTCTCCTATAACCGAATGGAGAAGGCGCTGGTTTGGAATGACAAAATGTATTTCTTCCCAATTCCCGATGCCGAAATACGCAAAAATGGTAATCTGAAGCAGAATCCGGGTTGGTAAATGAAACAATAGTTAAACCGATAAAAAAGAAAATTATGAGATATTGTTTGAAATATATGTTTGCCGCAGCTTGCCTTTCCTTGGGACTGGCAGCTTGCGACAGCCAGTTGGAAACTTTCGAAATGGTGGATGCAGCGACAGGGGCACCCGAAGCGTTTGATGTTTCTACAGTGAATGCAGAATCGTTGCCCGGCAGCATCAAGCTGACTTGGACAAATGCGCAATCTGACTTTGCCTATATGCAAATTCGTTATCAAGACCCACTACAAAAAGAGGAGATATGCAAAATTGTGTCTGAAAAAACTTCAGAATTATTGATAGAAGACACACGGGCACGTTTCGGTGACTATACTTTCCGATTCCAGACATTCAATGCCCGTCATGAAGGTAGCGGTGTGACGGAAATGACAGCCAAATCAGGTCCGGCTCCGGCTGTACTAACCGAAAAGAAGCGTATTAAGGTGGCTCTTGCCAATGAGCAACTGAGTACCGACAATCAGGAACCTACGGAGGGAGAGATAGCCAATTTGCTGGATGGAAATGTCGGCACTTTCTTCCATACCCGTTGGAGTTCACCGCAGAAGCCAATGCCTCAATACATTCAGGTCGATTTCAAGGAAGAGCACGAGATATTTTCCTTTAAGTACACTACGCGTGATTCGGGCAATCAGGACGGTTTCCCTACAGCAGCTCAGTTGCAAATCAGCAGCGATGGCGAAGAGTGGGAAACGGTAGCTTCTTTGTCCGGGCTTCCAGTTTCCAGTGCTACAGAGTATACGTCTGACTTTGTGAACCCCCAAAAACCTTTCAAGTATTTTCGCTTTCTGGTGACTTCCGCTTCAACAAACAGCAACTACTTCCATCTGTCGGAATTTTCGTTCTATGATGTGGAAGTAGAAGTATATGACCCGGAAACAGTTCCTTTGGATTAACATTTAATAAACAAAAACATGAAACGTAATATAAAATGGATATCTGTGCTGGTTGCCACAGCTCTTTTCTTTGGTTTTACCGGCTGCGACAACGATATTTAGACTTGAAATATAAAGGTGACATTGACTTCAACCAGTTGGTACTCAAGCAGGCACGCAACGTATGGAATGGTGCGGAATGCAATACAACGTATGAATTTAAATTCGATGAGGAAAAACCAGTCAAGAATAAGGAGTGCAAGCTGAACCTGGCACTTTATCAAGACAGGGTTTCCGCACAAGATGTAACAGTAGATCTGACAGTGAACAAGGACTCTCTGCAAACAGCTATTGCCCGTGCCGATGAAGGAGGGCTGTATACCAAATATGCTGACGTGGAACTTCTGCCTGAAGAATACTATACGTTACAGAACGGAAAACTGAAGTTGACGGCCAACAGCAAGTTGTCGGATGACGTGTCTCTGACCTTGTATGCCCCCATGCTGATAGAACATATACAGAATGAGGTGAAAGCTGATAAGACTTATGTTTTGCCATTGACTATCTCGAATGCTACGGCGTATGCCATTAACGAAAAGGTACACACCTGGATGTGCTTTGTCAAAGTGGCGTATGTGGAGAAGAAAGAACAGAAATCTGCTGAATAAGACTATTTATACCATGAACAGAAAATATATATTGGCAGTCATGTTTATGATGGTTACAGCACTCTCATTGCCTGTTTCCGCACAAGACCAATGGAAGGATACGGATGGCAATTACATCAATGCACATGGTGGATGTGTACTGCAGCATGAAGGTACTTACTACTGGTTTGGGGAGCATCGACCGGCTGAGGGATTTTCTACTCAGGCAGGAGTAAACTGCTACGCTTCTGCCAATCTGAAGGAATGGAAGCATCTGGGCATTGCCTTGCAAGTGTCGGAAGAAGCAGGATCGGACATAGAACGAGGCTGTATTATGGAACGTCCCAAAGTAATCTATAATAGCAAAACTCGTAAGTTTGTCATGTGGTTTCATTTGGAACTGAAAGGACAAGGTTACGGTCCCGCACGTACTGCAGTAGCTGTGAGCGAACGTCCCGAAGGTCCATACCATTTTATACGTTCGGGCAGAGTGAATCCGGGAAAATGGCCGCTAAACTTGCCAAAGGACGCCCGAAAGAAGAACTGGGAGGACAAGAAATACCAAGAATGGTGGACTCCGGACTGGCACAATGCGGTGGAGCAGGGTATGCTGATACAGCGTGATAGAAAAGGCGGACAGATGTCAAGAGACATGACACTCTTTGTGGACGATGACGGCAATGCCTATCACATCTATTCTTCCGAGGAAAACCTTACCCTTCATATTGCAGAGTTGTCAGCTGATACTTATCGCACAGTGGACGGTATATCTGTATCTTTCCGGGTGGACACAATGAGGCACCGGCTCTATTCAAGAAGGGGGAGACCTATTGGATGATTACTTCGGGTTGCACCGGCTGGAATCCCAATGCGGCACGTATGTTTTCGGCACCCTCCATTTGGGGACCATGGGAGCAGCATCCCAACCCTTGTCGTGGCGAAGGAGCCGAAAAGACATTCGGTGGACAAAGCACCTATGTGCTGGAACTGCCCGGAGAACACTTCATCTTTATGGCTGATATATGGAAGCCGGCCAGTCTGATGTATTCAGGTTATCTATGGCTGCCTATACGTTTTGATGAAGCCGGCCTGCCGGTGTTGGAACAGGACAGGCGATGTACGAAGTGTGTAAACGGGACTTGTCCAAAAAATAAACAATGGATGATATTCCGTTAGTCAATAATTCAAAGTAGAAATCTAAAATAAAAAACAATTAATGATGATGATTTGTATAAAAAAAAGTTTTTGCATTTATTCTGTTGGGCTGTCTTTTCTCCTTGATCTCTTGTGAAAGTCAGGAGAAAGATAAAGAGGCAGTGGTTGACTTCTTGGACCTCCGTTTCGGAATGTTTATCCATTATAACATGGGTACCTATCATCAAGAGCAATGGGCCTACCCTTTTCATGACCCCAAATCTTTCAAACCCACTCAGATAGACTGTGCACAATGGGCGGCGGCAGCAAAGTCGGCAGGAATGAAATATGCTGTATTTACTACCAAACATCATGACGGTTTCAGCCTGTGGAATACCAGTGTTTCGGGATACGATATAGCAAGTTCGGACTATAAAGAAGACATCGTCCGCAAATATGTGGATGCCTTCCGGGCGGAAGGCCTGAAGGTAGGTCTCTATTATTCTGTGATGGACTGGCATCATGGCATAGACAGGGGAAATATCAATTCAGAAAATATTAACTTTATGAAGAAGCAACTGACGGAACTTCTGACAAACTATGGTGAGATTATCTGCATTGTTATTGATGGTTGGGGGTCAAAATGGGGAGGCCCTTCGTTTGAAGAACTGCCTTATGCTACGTTGGCAGACCACATTCATTCTATTCAGCCTAATTGTCTGGTAATCAACCATAGCTGCAATACTTCTTTGGATCAGACACAAATTGTACAATATGAAGCAACACACGGACAGCATTGTCCATTTGATAATGTAATTCCTTCTCAGCAAGGCCCTACACTTCAAAGAACTTGGTTCTGGGAGCCAGGATATGAAAACGACTCACTGAAATCTGTGAATGACGTTATTAAGGAACTGAATTTCGTGAACAAGCGTTATACTAATTATCTGCTCAATGTTGCACCCAATGACAAAGGACTGTTGGATGATAATGTTATCCGCCGCCTGAAAGAAATAGGTGAAGTGGTAAAATTACCGACAGAGAAGATAACAGAACTCCCTCCGTTTCAGCATGTTCACGCACAGGTAACCGTAAAGGCTTCAAGTGAGGAAAGCGAAACCTTTAAAGCTTCTAATGTAATTGATGCTAATCTGTTTACCAGATGGAAATTTGCTGAAACAGATTCTGAAAGATGGATTGAATTGGATTTCGGAAAGCCGGAAACCTTTAATAAGGTAGTATGTGGAGAGTTGTATCAAGACGTTAAGTCATTTAAAATTGAAGCGTTGATTAATGGTAAATGGCTTGAACTGGCCAAGAATGAATGCATGGGCATAAACTTTCATGCCTCTTTTCCTGATGTGACGGCTCAAAAGTATAGACTGACAGTTGTAGATTATAAGAATGTACCTGTATTGGCTGAGGTGACTTTTGTAAGGTATTAAGCCCAAAAATCACTGAATCTTTACTGAGGTTCATCTGAATGCGTTTGACAGACATTGGATTTAGGGATCGTCAAACGCATTCAAAAGTTACCAATTTGGGGTATTCTGTTTTGCAGCAAAAGAAAAACCCTCGAAATTGTCCGATTTCGAGGGTTTTTGTCTGTTTCTATATGGAATGTTGTGCGCGTGATAGGACTCGAACCTACACGTCTCACGACACCAGATCCTAAGTCTGGCGCGGCTACCAATTACGCCACACGCGCAACATTGCTTTGGTAAGCGGGTGCAAAGATAAGGAATATTTCTTAAGTACCAAAGAATTTCAGAAAATTATTCCTTGTGGTTATGTAAATACTCACGTGCAGTCTCGATAATCGTATCCACATTGCGTTGCATATCCTCTGAAGTCATATTGACTTTGATGTCCGGATCTATACCGAATTCCAGATGCTCCATATCCGCATCGTACATCGGACTGGCCGAGAAGCGGACAGACCAGCCGTTAGGCAGTTCGGAGGAGAAGGGCAGACCGGAACCGCCACCTGTTTTGTCACCGATGATGGTTACTTTAGGTAGTATTTTCATTCTGTTCACAAAGTCATTGGTGGCGCTGAAAGAGCGGCGGTTTGTCAGTACTACCGCCTGTTTTTGCCAGCGTACGCGGTCTAGTGACGGTTCCAGCCAAACAGCTTTGGGGGTCGAGAAATCATTGTGTCCCGGGCCGGTTTTATGGGACATATAACCTACCAACACTTTTTCATTCGTGAAACGTGCGGCTAATTTCTCGGCTGTGGTAAGATTACCACCCGAATTGTTCCGTACATCAATAATCAAACCGTCGCAGATAGCCAGTTTGTTTAGAATCTCGTCCAGATTTCCTTCGCCGATGCCCGATTGGAAACTACCACAGTAAATATAGGCTATGTTGTCTTCGAAAATCTGATATTTCATGCCCGAGGACAGCGCATAATCCTTACCCAGATAGACACGTTGGATGCTGTCGCTGAAATTGGCCGGATAGCTGTCAAACCATTCACGATATTGGGAGTACTCCAGTTTGGAGGACAGATTTACGTGTCCGTCACGCAATTCGTTCAGCATATCTGCCAGAACTTCGAATAGCTGTTCATTATTCATGCCTTTTGATATTCTCTGTTTGTACTGGCTGTATATCTCATTCCAGTCCAGTCCGTATTCCTGCTTTTTATAGTCAAGGAAACAATACTGGCGGTCGATAGTCTGCCATAACGCTTCGAAGTTGCCTTCGGGAGAGTTGTCGTATTCGTCTTCCGTGATGCACGAAGTGCATAATACAACAGAGACTAGCAGACTGATAAAAAAATAACTATTTCTTTTCATCCTTTATATTAATAAGGGCTGACCCGGCCGGGCATCGCCACTTTGTTCTTACCTTTTAATAAATAGAAGTTTTTCACGAAACCTATCATAAAGGCGTGTGACCATATATGGCTTTTCAGATTATTGACTTTCGCCTGCTGAATGTCACATAGATAGCCGAAACGCATATTGACCGACCGGATAGGAAAATCCAATGTGACCAGCTGACGCAAGGAAGGTTGGTTATGCAGGGAAGTGAACAATACATTCTTGCCGCCATTCTTTAAACTGAATATCTCATAATAAGATTGTCCGTATTCCGGGGAAAACATAACCCCCATAACAGGCAAATTGGCTTGATAACGGGCTATCAGCGGATAGTTGCCGATATGGAACCGGTAGATGACCATGCCCGATGCCGCCAGATTGACATACGCTTTGGCTTGGGCGGGATTATTGGAATTTCGCATGTTATAGATGAATCCGCCGTTCAAGTCCAGCATGGGACCCGCCAGTATCTTCAAGTTTTCTGTCAGTCGGAACTGGTAATGCAGCGCATAGTTCCAATTGACCATACCTGCCATTTCGTTACTTGTTTCCGCTTTATTCTCTGTCAGGGACAGATGGGCCTGGAACAGACTTTGAACAGATACGTTACCATTCATCAGTTTGGTCATACGCATACTTTCACGCAGGATACGGATCTCGGGTCCGGTATATTCCATCGGTGAAAGATAGGTGTCCAATATATTGGTAAAGCCGGCGCCGTAAAGAGTAGCCCTCATGACGTAGCGGTTTGCTTGTAAACTGTCTTCCTGCGCCTGCGAAAGCAAACTGAGAGGCAAGAACAGTAATAATAGGAGAATTTTCTTCATTCTTTAAAATAGTTTCATCTGGCCGGTGATTTCATCAATGATATCTGTTTCACTCTTGCCATGATCCGGGTCTTCAATTTCGGCAGTCTCTTCGTTTTCATCGGCACCCTCTTCCGTACCGTTCTCTTCTTTTTGAGAGTCGGGGAAGCGTAAAGGCTCCAGTTCGTTTATTTGTTCAATGTTATAAGTACTGATTCGTTTTCCTTTCGCTTTGAAACTCTTGACTCCGATGAACTGGTCCACGTCAATTTCCAACGGATCACGGAAACTGTCATGTCCTCCGAATACGACTTGTATGCGTGGATAAGCCACACAAGTAAGCAATATGGAACGGCTCTCCTTGTTCTCGCCCAAATAATTGAGACGACGTGAGGTAGATTCGAAAGTGAATCGTTTCAAATAAGGGTAACCTTGGTCGGCATCAAATAAAGCGGCGGACCATACCTTGTTGGCATCGAACTTCTCGATGATGCGGATCCCCGGATCATAATGATTGTTCAAATCGAAGTTGCTGGTATAGAACTCGCCGTTTTCATGGACTACTAAAATCAATTCGTCACTTTGGAATTCTCCCAGATATTCACCGCGTCCGTCATAGTTCAAGCGGAGCACATCCCGGTCGAACCATACTTTTCTTCCGCCCAAAGTAGAGCCGCCACGTTGTTTCAAGGCTATCTTATGCACTTCGTATTTAGACAGGATATTGCCCATGGACTGGCGTCCCTTGATATTGATGTCACTGAAATCTTTTTCATATATGATTTTCTTGATACGCGGATTCGGTTTCAAGGTAATCTTGATAACTTCCGCTTCCCCGTTAGTTGGCTGTAAAGTAAACAATACGTGAGCCGGGTGTACCTTGTGTTACATCATATTCACGGTCGCGGGTAATGGAAGTGATGTTGAACCGTTTGATATAGTGGAATCCTTCTTTTCCATCCCGATAGACCACATTATATATGGTACGTTTGTCATTCTTCTTGAAGATATCGACATAAAGGACATTTTTGCCGACAAACATTTTATCTGCCACACGGACCACCTTGTACTTGCCGTCTTTATAGAAGATGATCACATCGTCAATGTCTGAGCAGTTGGCTATAAATTCATCTTTTTTCAAGGCGGTGCCGATAAAGCCTTCCTCTCGGTTGATATAAAGTTTTTCGTTAGCTTCCACTACCTTCGCCGCCTCAATGGTATCGAAGTTGCGCAGTTCTGTACGGCGGGGGTATTGTTTGCCATATTTGTCTTTCAGCATCTGATACCAGTCGATGGTATATTCCACGATATGTGCCAGATGATTGTTTATTTCTTCAATCTGTTCCTTGATGCGGGCTATGTTCTCGTCCGCTTTGTCCTTGTTGAACTTCAGAATCCGTGCCATCTTGATATCCAGCAACTTCAGAATATCCTCCTGGGTCACCTCACGGATAAATTGCGGATAGAAAGGAGTCAGCTGTTCGTCAATGAACTCGCAGGCGGCGTCTGTATTTTCGGACTGCTCGAACTTCACTTCCTTATAAATCCGTTCTTCAATAAAGATTTTCTCCAAAGATGCGAAATGAAGGCTTTCAAGCAATTCTCCCTTGTGTATTTCCAGTTCCTGGCGGAGCAGGGACAAAGTGTTGTCCGTGGCTTTTTTAAGGACGGCGCTGACTGTAAGGAAGTGGGGCTTCTTCGCATCAATGACACAGCAATTGGGAGATATGCTTACTTCGCAATCGGTAAATGCATAGAGCGCATCCAAGGTTTTGTCCGAGGATACTCCCGGAGCAAGGTGCACCAG
This sequence comes from Phocaeicola sartorii JCM 17136 = DSM 21941, assembly GCF_000614185.1. Lineage (GTDB taxonomy): Bacteria > Bacteroidota > Bacteroidia > Bacteroidales > Bacteroidaceae > Phocaeicola > Phocaeicola sartorii. Next base: position 72,130 of record NZ_BAKM01000008.1, read on the forward strand.
GATCTCTACTTTTTCGGAAGTAAGATCCTCTACTTTCCGGATCTTGATTTTTCCCTTTTCGCTGGCCTTCACAATAGAGTCGCATACCCCGGGGACGGTCTTTCCGAAAGGCACTTCGGCTATGGACAATGTCTTGTTGTCTATTTTATTGATTTTGGCACGTACCTTCACCACTCCACCGCGTTCTCCATCGTTGTAACGGGATACATCGATAGAGCCTCCCGTCTGGAAATCAGGATAGAGTTTGAATTCCTCGCCACGCAGATAAGCAATGGAGGCGTCACACAGTTCATTAAAGTTGTGCGGCAGGATTTTGGAAGAAAGCCCCACAGCGATACCCTCTACTCCTTGAGCGAGCAGGAGCGGGAATTTGACAGGTAGGGTGACCGGCTCTTTGTTTCGTCCGTCGTATGAAGCCTGCCACTCGGTGGTTTTGGGATTGAAAACCACGTCCAATGCGAATTTGGACAGACGTGCTTCGATGTAACGGGGGGCGGCGGCACCATCGCCTGTCAGTATGTTGCCCCAGTTTCCCTGACAGTCTATCAACAGATCCTTTTGGCCTAGCTGCACCAGTGCGTCGCCTATGGAAGCGTCGCCGTGCGGGTGGAACTGCATGGTATGCCCCACGATGTTCGCCACTTTGTTGTACCGGCCGTCATCCAGTCTTTTCATAGAGTGGAGGATACGTCTCTGGACAGGTTTTAAACCGTCATTGAGGTGCGGTACGGCACGTTCCAGAATTACGTAAGAAGCATAGTCCAGAAACCAGTTCTGATACATTCCGCTCAGCTGGTGTTTTACCCCTGTGTTTTTGGTATCTGCAGGTTTATAGTCCGAGTGTTCGTTCTCCGGCGTGGGAGTATTTTCTTCGTTCTGTTCCTCTTTATCAATAAAATCGTCGCTCATATATATTTAAATTCCTTAATGTTCTGATGATATGCACGCAAAAATACGACTTTTATTGAAAAAAATCATTTACTTTGCACATTATTTCGCCCTTATTAAAGGTTGAAAACAGGAAAAAACAACAAAAGTGTAAGAATAAACAGATAAGAAAATGGCACAAGAAGATGTTTTTAAGAAATTAGTATCGCACTGTAAAGAGTATGGTTTTGTATTTCCGTCCAGTGATATTTATGACGGATTGGGCGCTGTATATGATTACGGTCAGATGGGAGTGGAGTTGAAGAATAATATCAAGCAATATTGGTGGCAGAGTATGGTGCTGTTGCACGAGAACATCGTAGGTATTGACTCGGCTATTTTTATGCACCCTACTATCTGGAAGGCTTCCGGACACGTGGATGCGTTCAATGATCCTCTGATTGACAACCGCGATTCTAAAAAACGTTACCGTGCCGATGTACTGATTGAAGACCAGCTTGCCAAATATGATGAGAAAATAAACAAAGAAGTGGCGAAGGCTGCCAAAAGATTCGGGGATGCTTTTGATGAGGCTCAGTTCCGTAGCACCAACGGCCGTGTGCTGGAACATCAGGCCAAGCGCGACGCTTTGCACGAGCGCTTTGCAAAAGCATTGAACGACAATGATTTGGACGAGCTTCGCCAGATTATCATTGACGAGGAGATTGTTTGTCCTATTTCGGGAACTAAAAACTGGACCGAAGTACGTCAGTTCAACTTGATGTTCTCTACCGAGATGGGTTCTACTGCCGATGGTGCTATGAAGATTTATCTTCGTCCGGAGACAGCGCAGGGTATTTTTGTCAATTACTTGAATGTGCAGAAGACTGGCCGTATGAAGATTCCTTTCGGTATCGCTCAGATTGGCAAGGCTTTCCGTAACGAGATTGTAGCCCGTCAGTTCATTTTCCGTATGCGTGAGTTTGAACAGATGGAGATGCAGTTCTTTGTAAAACCGGGTACTGAGCTGGAGTGGTTCCCCAAATGGAAAGAGACTCGTTTGAAATGGCATAAGGCATTAGGTTTCGGTGATGATCATTACCGTTTCCATGACCACGACAAGCTGGCGCATTATGCCAACGCCGCTACGGACATTGAATTCCTGATGCCGTTCGGATTCAAGGAAGTGGAAGGTATTCACAGCCGTACGAACTTTGACTTGAGCCAGCACGAGAAGTTCAGTGGCAAGAGTATCAAGTATTTCGATCCGGAATTGAACGAAAGCTATACTCCGTATGTGATTGAAACATCTATCGGTGTGGATCGTATGTTCCTCAGCATCATGAGTGCCGCTTATACAGAAGAGACATTGGAGAGTGGTGAGACTCGTGTCGTATTGAAATTGCCTGCTGCTCTGGCTCCGGTGAAACTGGCCGTGATGCCGTTGGTGAAGAAAGACGGTCTGCCCGAGAAGGCGCGTGAGATTATGAATGACTTGAAGTTTCATTTTCACTGCCAGTATGATGAGAAAGACAGCATCGGCAAGCGTTACCGTCGTCAGGATGCCATCGGTACTCCGTATTGTATCACGGTTGACCATCAGACATTGGAAGACAATTGCGTGACTTTGCGTAATCGTGATACCATGCAGCAGGAGCGTGTGGCTATTTCGGAACTGAATAACATCATTGCCGATAAAGTAAGTATAACAAGTCTGTTGAAGACTTTGCAATAATAAACAGGAATTTATGAATAAAAGTATTCTTTGGCTGATTGGCTTGCTGTTTGTTACTTCTCTGTCCGTCGTTTCATGTAGTGAGACGGATGGGGTGGAAGATCCGTATGCAAACTGGGAGGAACGTAATCAGCGGTATATTGACTCCATTGCTACAGTGGCGGAAGCCAATCAAGGCAATGAGGTAGGACAATGGAAAATTATCCGTTCTTATAAACTTCCACCTTTGGGGCTGGATGAAAAAGGAAAGGTGAACGATAATGTGTATTGTGAGATTCTTGAAGTTGGTGATGGAACAGTCTCTCCATTGTTCACGGATTCTGTTGATGTGCATTATAGAGGGCAGCTTATTCCTTTGAATGATGGACAAATCGTAACCTTTGATCAAAGTTACCAAGGTGAGCTGGATTTGAATGCTGCTACTTCTGTGGGGTATAAACCTAGTGGTGTGGTAACAGGATGGACATCTGCTTTGCAAGAAATGAAAGCCGGAGATCGGTGGAAACTTTATATACCTTATAATTTAGGATATGGAGAATCTGGATATAGCTCCATACCGGGATATTCGATATTGATTTTTGATTTATATTTGGAAAAGGTTATTCCATTGAGAGGGTCAGGAAAAGCAGTAGATGCCCGGGGCGCTGATGCTGAATAGGTAATCGTATATGAATAAATATGAAGAAGAGTATTGCAGTTTTTCTGTGATACTCTTTTTTTGAGGGATATGCCATCTGATAATTAGATTTGTTGCTGATGATGTACTGGATTTAATTGGCATCAGGAGGCGTCCGTTTACACATACGTACGTGTAGGCCTTCACTTACGTTATGCGTATACTCTTGTTTCATCACTGGTTCTCGCGTAGGAGAAAGATGTAGCTAACTATTGAGCGTTAGCGTTTTGCTCTTTTAAACGGTACAAAGCTTGTTTTTACAATTACATTGAAAGTTGGTACAAATAAATGGTTTGCTTAGCAAAGAATTATAAGTGTGCCCAGTGCCCGAACCGGCAAATTAAGGGGCTGGAGTATGATGATATTTACAAGCATCTTCTAAGATACCTTGCTCTATCGAACGAGTTTTGTTGAAAACATCACGATCTTTTGCAGGTAAGCCAATGTGCTGTGAGTATAGCTGCTGAGAGAAGTACAACTATAAAAAATAATCTTTATCTTGGTCAATTCATTACAATTATGATTGACGCAAAGATAAAGATTATAAAAAAAGAATTGTTTAACAATTTATTTCACATTTCCTACTTTGATTAAGTATTCGGCAATCTGAACAGCGTTCAGTGCCGCACCTTTCTTGATCTGATCGCCTACGATCCAGAAAGTCAGTCCGTTTTCGTTTGCCAGATCTTTGCGGATACGGCCTACGTAAACAGGATCCTTGCCTGCCAGGAACAACGGCATAGGATATTCTTTCTTTTCAGGGTTGTCCATCAATACCAGTCCTTCTCCTTTGGCAAAGGCCTCACGGGCTTCTTCAGGAGAGATAGGACGTTCCGTTTCTACCCAGATACTTTCCGAGTGAGAGCGAAGAGCGGGAACACGTACACACATGGCACTTACCTGAATGTCAGAGTGCATGATCTTGCGTGTCTCGTTGAACATCTTCATTTCTTCTTTGGTATATCCATTATCGGTAAACACATCAATCTGGGGAATCAGGTTGAATGCCAGCTGATAAGCGAATTTCTCTACTGTCACGGGCTCGTTGGCCAATACCTGACGATATTGTTCGTACAATTCGTCCATAGCCGCTGCACCTGCACCGCTGGCAGCTTGATAAGTAGCCACATGCACACGTTTTATGTGTGAAAGATTTTCGATGGCTTTCAGCGCAACTACCATCTGGATAGTTGTACAGTTGGGGTTAGCTATCACGTTGCGGGGACGGTTCAATGCGTCTTCCGGATTCACCTCGGGCACTACCAAAGGCACGTCGGCATCCATACGGTAAGCGCTGGAGTTGTCAATCAGTACGGCGCCATGTTTGGTGATGGTTTCACAAAATTCTTTTGTGGTACCTGCGCCGGCTGATGTGAAAGCGATATCTACACCTTTAAAGTCATCGTTGTGCTGAAGGAGTTTCACTTCAATCTGTTTACCGCGGAATGTGTATTTTCGTCCTGCACTGCGTGAAGAACCGAATAACACTAACTCATCCAACGGGAAGTTCCTTTCATCGAGCACACGCAGGAACTCTTGTCCTACAGCTCCGCTCGCACCAACAATTGCTACTTTCATTTTGTTTTTTGTTTTATAAGATAAAATTTAGTAATACTTTAGAACTATCACTCAGCACGTGAGGAGGTTCTGACTGCAAAATTAGAACATTTTGGAATATAAATCGGTAAAAAAGAAACTTTTTTCGTAAATTTGTCGATATTATGGTATAAAACTCAAAAAAACATGGAACTATTCGACCTTAACATACATTTTCCAGTCACCGATCCTACTTGGATATTCTTCCTGGTACTTATCATCATCTTGTTCGCTCCCATGATTTTGGGGCGTCTGCGTATCCCGCACATCATTGGTATGATACTTGCCGGGGTTGTAGTGGGAAAGTATGGCTTCAATATTCTGGAACGCGACAGTAGTTTTGAGTTGTTCGGAAAAGTGGGACTCTATTACATCATGTTCCTGGCAGGCCTTGAGATGGATATGGATGATTTCAAGAAGAACCGGACAAAGGGGCTGGTTTTTGGTATGTTCACTTTCCTTATTCCGATGGGGCTGGGTATATGGAGCAGTATGGGGATGCTGGGTTATGGGTTTCTTACCTCTGTGCTGCTGGCCAGTATGTATGCCAGCCACACTTTGATAGCTTATCCCATAATCAGCCGTTATGGGTTGTCCCGGCAGCGGACGGTCAGTATCACTATTGGGGGGACGGCGGTGACTGTGGTGCTGGCTTTGATGGTGCTGGCTGTTATTGGCGGTATGTATAAAGGTGAGGAGGTAGGCGGGCTGTTTTGGGCGCTGCTGGTTGCCAAGGTGGTCTTGCTGTTCGGACTGATTATATTTTTGATGCCTCGTATCAGCCGGTGGTTTTTCCGTACGTATGAGGATGCGGTGATGCAGTTTGTCTTTGTGCTGGCTATGGTGTTCTTGGGCGGAGGCTTGATGGAGCTGGTGGGGATGGAAGGCATTTTGGGTGCGTTCCTTGCCGGGCTGGTGCTGAACCGCTTTGTTCCTCACGTTTCTCCTTTGATGAACCGGCTGGAGTTTGTGGGCAATGCCCTGTTTATTCCCTATTTCTTGATTGGGGTGGATGATTATTGATGTACGCTGCCTCTTTACGGAGGGTGAAGCGCTGAAAGTGGCGCTTGTGATGACCGTGGTGGCGACATTCAGCAAGTGGCTGGCTGCGTGGATCACCCAGAAGATATATGGCATGAAAAGGGTGGAGCGCAGTTTGATATTCGGATTAAGTAACGCGCAGGCTGCCGCTACCCTGGCTGCTGTCTTGATAGGCCATGGCATTATTATGGAGAACGGAGAACGGTTGCTGAATGATGATGTCCTGAATGGTACGGTGGTCATGATTCTCTTTACTTGTATTATCAGTTCTGTCGTGACGGAACGTGCCGCACGTAAAATGGTGACTCAGGAGAATCTGACGGAGGGCGGCGAAGGGAAGGAACAGGAACGTATTTTGATTCCGGTGGCTAATCCTGAAACCATAGAAGGATTGGTAGGGATGGCTCTGATGATGAGGCATCCCAAACAGAAAGAATCTTTGGTGGCGCTGAGTGTGATCAATGACAATAATACTTCTGAAACCAAGGAACTGATAGGCAAGCGCAACCTGGAGCGTACGGCTATGGTTGCCGCCGCTGCCGATGCGTCCGTAAAGACCGTGTTGCGTTATGATTTGAACATTGCGCAAGGTATTATCCATACACAGAAAGAACATGCGGTAACGGATATCGTGATAGGTCTGCACCGGAAGACGAATCTGATGGATTCTTTCTTTGGAACCATGACGGAGAATCTGCTGAAAGGGACGAACCGACAGATTATGATCGCAAAGTTACTGATGCCTGTCAATACGTTACGCCGGATTGTGGTGGCTGTTCCCGATAAGGCGGAATATGAAAAAGGTTTCTTGAAATGGATGACGCAACTTTGCCGGATGGGGAAACAATTGGGATGCCGCGTGCATTTCTTTGCAACGGAAGATACATTGAAGCATTTGCGTGCCTTGACAGAGAAGCAGGAGGCGAACACTTTTACGGAGTTTTCTTTGCTGGAAGAGTGGGATGATCTGCTTTTATTGACCGGACAAGTGAATTATGATCATCTGTTTGTGGTGGTGTCCTCGCGTAAGGGGTCTATCTCCTATCAGACTTCTTTTGAACGTCTGCCGTCACAAATCAGCAAGTATTTTGCCAATAACAGTTTACTGATTGTATATCCGGACCAGTTGGGAGACGACCCGCAGGAGATTGTTTCTTTCTCTGACCCTCGCGGACAGTCGGAGACACGAGTATATGATAATGTAGGAAAATGGTTCTACAAATGGTTTAAGAAAGGTGATGAACGAAATTAATATGGAATGGCAGCAGCGTACGGAACTGCTGCTGGGAAAAGATAAGATGGAACGCCTGCGCCGTGCTCATGTGCTGGTGGTGGGCTTGGGTGGAGTAGGGGCGTATGCTGCTGAAATGATTTGCCGTGCAGGGGTAGGCCGTATGACCATTGTGGATGCGGATACTGTGCAGCCCAGTAATATGAATCGTCAGCTTCCGGCTCTTCACTCTACTATGGGACGTCCTAAAGCGGAGATATTGGCGGAACGCTTCCGTGATATCAATCCTGATTTGGAACTGACTGTATTGGCGGAGTATCTGAAAGATGACCGTATTCCGGAGCTGCTGGACAGTGCGGATTTCGATTTCGTGGTGGATGCCATTGATACGGTGGCTCCTAAATGTTACCTCATATATCATGCGCTTCAGCGCCGTCTGCCCATTGTGAGCAGCATGGGGGCCGGTGCCAAACGAGATATTACCCAGATCCGTTTTGCCGATTTATGGGATACTTACCATTGCGGATTGAGCAAGGCCGTGCGAAAGCGTTTGCAGAAAATGGGGATGAAACGGAAACTTCCGGTTGTATTTAGTACGGAGCAGGCCGATCAGGATGCGGTGATACTGGTTGATGATGAGAGAAACAAGAAATCCACCGCCGGAACCGTGAGTTATATGCCGGCGGTCTTTGGTTGCTATCTGGCGGAGTATGTGATAAGAAAAATTTGATTATGATAGAATTACAGGGAATAACGAAGAGTTTCGGCACGCTGCAGGTGCTGAAAGGTATTGATCTGATGATAGAAAAAGGAGAGGTGGTAAGCATTGTGGGTCCCAGCGGTGCGGGGAAAACCACGTTGTTGCAGATTATGGGAACGCTGGATAAGGCGGACGCGGGTACTATCTTGCTGAATGGCACCGAAGTGAGCCGCTTGAAGGAAAAGGAATTGTCGGCTTTCCGCAACCGGCAGATCGGCTTTGTGTTTCAGTTTCACCAGCTGCTTCCCGAATTCACCGCTTTAGAGAATGTGATGATTCCTGCATTGATAGCGGGCACTTCCTCGTCCGAAGCCATGCAGAAGGCTAAGGAAACGTTGACGTTCTTGGGCTTGTCCGGACGTGCTTCACACAAACCGGCCGAATTGTCGGGAGGAGAGAAACAGCGTGTGGCGGTGGCGCGTGCGTTAATAAACAACCCGGCGGTTATCCTTGCGGATGAACCGTCGGGCAGTCTGGATACCCGCAACAAAGAGGAACTTCATCAGTTGTTCTTTGATCTGCGTGATAAATTAGGTCAGACTTTTGTTATTGTGACTCACGATGAGAGTCTGGCCCGTCTGACAGACCGGACGATTCACATGGTGGATGGCAGAATTTCTTCGGAAGTCTGACAAGGGGAACGGTTGACAGTCGTTTTATCCCCGGTGTCTATACTTTCTCAGGAAAACTGGCTTTCAGAATTTCAAATGCACGGGCATAATCTTTTTCGAAAACTAATACTTTTATGTCCATTCCCGGAATATAAGCCAGTACTTGGGCAGTATATTCTCCTTGCAACATGGATTCTATGCCTTCGTTTTTCAGAAGATCTTGTAGCATGTGCGCGCGGACATCGCTTTTGAAAGAAGTAAAAATGACTGTTTTCATATTCGTTCCTCCTGTATGGGGTGATTCTTTTTTCGATTTGCAGTTTTGCAGAATCTGGCGTACCACTTCTCCGGTGACATCGCCGTCCTCGCCGTATGCGGCGTTTCGTTCATTAAACCGGCGTACTATTTCCTCGATGGTGTCATCACCGATTCCTGCTTCATCCAGACGGGTTTTAAGTCCGAGTTTCTTGAAAAAGTCTTCGGTTTTTTCAATAGTCAGCGATATGCGTACGCTGGGGACTCCTGAGGTGACTCCCCAGATCCGTTCGCCATATTGCAATATCTTGTCGCGCTTCTTGTCGGCAAGGGTGCGCAAGGTTCCCGGGAATACGATAGCCAATGTCTGACCATGTGTCATGCCATGTAGTGCGGTCAGTTCGTGACCTATCATGTGGGTGGCCCAGTCTTCGGAGACTCCCATTGCGATGAAGCCGTTTAATGCCATTGTGGCGGATATCATGAATTCACTCATCAAGTGATAATCCTGCTTGTTCTCTTTGATTTGCGGGGCGATTTGTACCAGTGTACGGAGAATGCTTTCGCTCCAGCGGTCCATCAGGGAAGATTCGTTCGTCTTGGTCAGGTATTGCTCCATGACGTGCACGAAGGTGTCTGCCAGTCCGCAGGCTATCTGATAATCGGGTAGTGAGAAAGTCACTGTCGGGTCCAGAATGGAGAAGACGGGATGATGGGAGAAGAACGGATACTTTTCGTGTGTCTCACGGCATGAAATCACGGCTCCGTTATTCATTTCAGATCCTGTGGCGGGGATGGTCAGCACAGTTCCCAGAGGAATGGTGTATTGTGCATTTCCTTTTTTTACCAGTTCCCATGCATCTCCGTCGTATAGGATACCTGCCGCAATCAGCTTGGTGCCGTCTATGACCGAGCCGCCACCTACTGCCAGCAGGAAGTCGATGTTCTTTTCTTTGCCCAGCTCTATCGCTTTTTTCAAGGTGGATATATCAGGATTTGATTCTATTCCCCAAAATTCCGTGTAATCACGTCCTTCGAGGGCTTGGGTAACTTGTTCGTAGACTCCGTTTGTCTTTACACTGCCGCCACCGAAAGTGATCATAATCCGCTTGTCGGCCGGTATCTCTTGGGACAGCCGGGCAATCATGTCTTTCCCGAAGATGAGGCGTGTAGGATTGTAAAAGATAAAATTATCCATAATAAATTGGGGTTTTTCTTTGTTAATAGCGAGTAAAGATAACGCTTTTTATTTATCTTTGAGAAAAAATTTAGCTAATGAACGTAAAACTGGGAAAATACAACCAACTGGAGGTTGTAAAAGAAGTGGATTTTGGTGTTTACTTGGATGGAGGCGATGACGGAGAGATTTTGTTGCCTGCGCGTTATGTGCCCGAAGGTTGTAAGCCCGGCGATGTGCTGAATGTCTTTCTTTATCTTGATAATGAGGAGAGGCTGATAGCTACCACTTTGCAACCATGGGTGCAGGTGGGCGAATTTGCCTGTCTGGAGGTGGCATGGATCAATGAATTTGGCGCGTTTTTGAACTGGGGATTGATGAAAGACCTTTTTGTTCCTTTCCGCGAGCAGAAGATGAAGATGCAGAAAGGACGGAAATATATAGTGCACGCGCATGTGGACGAGGACAGTTACCGCATCATGCTTCTGCCAAGGTGGAACGCTATCTTTCTAAGGACCGTCCCGATTATCGGCCGGGGCAGGAAGTGGATATCCTGATATGGCAGAAAACCGATTTGGGGTTCAAAGCCATTGTGGAAAATAAGTTCAGTGGTTTGCTTTACGATAATGAAATATTCCAACCTCTGGAAACCGGCATGCGACTGACGGCTTATGTGAAGCAGGTGCGTGAGGATGGCAAGATAGATCTGGTTCTGCAAAAACTGGGCGCGAAGAAGGTGGATGATTTCTCGGAGGTGTTATTGCAGTATATTAAAGATCATGACGGTTTCACTCCGTTGAATGATAAAAGTGATGCCGGGGATATCTATGATACTTTCGGTGTCAGTAAGAAAACATTCAAGAAAGCGGTGGGCGATTTATATAAAAAGCGTCTGATTGTTTTGGAAACTGAGGGAATACGCCTTGCCTAGTGAGGCTTTTCCCTACCGGATATAGGAAAAACCCTATGAACTTATGGGGAAAATCAATTGCGGGGGAAAGTGATTTCCCCTATTTTTGTGCCATAGAACTAACAAACTAAAAACGTAACAGCTATGAAAAGATGGACTACATTATTGATAGTGATTTGTATGTTGGGCATAACCATTCCCGCAATGGGGGCCATGAGCATCAGCAAAATGAGGCAGAATACCCGTTTTCTCACAGACCGTATGGCATACGAACTGAAACTCAGTCCGCAGCAATACAATGATGTGTACGAGGTGAATTATGACTTTGTCAACAATGTCCGCTACTTGATGGACGATGTGGTGAGAGGGTATGATTATGCGTTGGAGCGTTATTATGATTTTCTGGATGTACGCAATGATGATCTCCGTTGGATACTCTCCAGTGCGCAGTATCGCCGCTTTATGGGAGCCGAGCATTTCTACCGTCCCATTTACGCGCATGAGAATAAATGGCAGTTCCGCATTTATCTGGTATATAATAATGTGAACTTCTTCTATTATGGAAAACCGCATCATTACACCAGCTATTGCGGAGGGCATTATCGTACTCATTTTAACAATGTCAGCTATTATAAGACTCATTATCGTGACCGTTACCGCCATGATGTGTACGACGGACATTATCGCATCCGCCATGACCGGGTGACTTATGATACACATCGCCGCCGTGATTTCAATGTGGCTGTCCGGCCTTCCCGAAAGGATCATCATCGTCCTGCTGCCCCTCACCAGTCTCGTCCCGACAGACCACAAGTCCGCCCTGACAGACCGTCGGGTGAGCATCATCGCCCGTCTGCTCCACAGGCAAGACCGGACAGACCGAAGAAGGATCATGACAACAAGCATGACGGACGCCCTTCACAGCGTGAACAGAACTCACGGGTTGATAAAGACCGTCGTGAAAACAAGCGTACGGCTCCGTCCGGAAGAGAGGTGAGAAGAGAGAATAAGAAGAAGGAAAAGGATTCAAACCGGTCAAGAGAAAGAAATAAGAGTCATTCCGGTGAAAGAAGTGCTGCCCGTATGCGTACGGTATAGCTTTTGATAGGGATTGATCATTCATGAACTGTATGAGAACGCGTCTGACGCGCTCTCATACAGTTCTTTTATTTTTCCGAAAGAATAGAGTGATGGCTTTGAATATTTCCGTACTTTTGGAAATTAGAGCACGGACAACCGTGTGCTGATTGTGTGATGCGATAGTTTGTCTGGTATTTTTAGATGCCGCAGGGTGTGGGGGCTTTATTTTTACAGGAAAGTTACCGACAAATCATTTTTTTAGCTATAACATTCGACCCAGGCTGTTTTCTGACGTATCATAGTATAAACCAACGATCGCATGATGAATCAAGAACAAATACAGGAACTTGTTGACCGGAGCAAACGGAATGATACGATTGCTTTTGCACAATTGGTGTCGGAATTCCAGGCAATGGTGTTCAGACTTGCTTTTCGTTTGCTTTGTGACGAAGATGAGGCAAAGGATATGGTACAGGACGTTTTTGTGAAAATATGGATCTCGATAGATAAATATGACGGCTCGTGCCGGTTCTCAACTTGGATGTATAAAATAACCTGTAATGCCTGCTATGACCGGCTTCGGGCATTGCGGCGTACTCCCCCGGCTTATTCATCAGAAACCATATCCGTGGAACATGATATCGGGTCCGGAGAAAATATAGAGGAAGCGCTGTCCCATAAAGAATTGAAAGATTTAATTCTACGCTTCACCGAAGAGCTGACCCCCAAGCAAAGGTTAGTATTTACACTTCGTGATATTGAAGAACTGGATGTAGCCGAAGTCGTGATTATCACCGGCCTGTCGCCCGAGAAGATAAAGCATAACCTCTATCAGGCGCGAAAACAAATCAGAAATAAAATGCATCAAATAGACCCTGGCTTATGAAACGAGAAGAACAACGATATGAAGAATGGCTGGAAAAGGTGAGAAAGAATCTGCCTTTAGTAGAGAATCCTGAGGAATTGTCCGAGGATATCATGAAAAAAATAGTCCGTATTCCGCGCAAGCCTCAGAAACCGGTGAATGTGCTCAGGTGGCTTTCTGCCATAGCCGCCCTGTTCTTGTTGGGTGCTATGATGTATGAGGTTCTTTTTTATGCTGAGGCTCCGCCTCTTGAGAGAGGGACAGTTACTCTTAACTGCTGTCCTCCTACGCGAATCATTCAGTCAGTACCTTTAGAGAGGATGTCTGAAATGACGGTGCGGGAAAAGACTGTCTTTTTATTCCGGATATGGCAAGAACAGCGCGAGGTACAGTGCAGAAGAGAAAACCTCATCAATAAATTGAAAGATCGTAATCATTAAAAAGAAAAGTGTTATGAAAAGAGTGATTGTTAAAATAAATGTATCGGTTCTGTTGCTGGTACTGGCATCTTGTTCCACCAATTATCGGATGACCACGTGTGTGTATAAAGACGGCAGGATAAGCAGGGAAGTATATGCCAAAGCCGATTCCGCTTTTCTGGCAGGTAATAGAAGCGGTAATCCTTTTTTATTCCAGCTGGGAGATCGTTGGATGGTGGAAAACTTGGATTCCTGTGTGAAAGTTGATTTTTTTGGAGAGGAAGGCGAGCTTAATGTAAAGGTGGAGCGGACATGGAAGGCGGAAGGTACGTTTTCATTCTTTTCCGCCAACGAGAAGTGGATGAAGCCTTTGGCCGAACCGCAAGAAAAACTGGAAAAACACTTCCGTTGGTTTTATACCTATTATACGTATACATGTGATTTCCGGGAAATAGAAGACAAAGGTCCCATACCCATGGACAAGTATCTGGACAAGCCGGAACAGGCCTTGTTGTTTCAAGGGGATATGAGCGGTTATCAGGGAATGAACGGAGTGGAACTGAAGTCAGTGTTGGAAGATGCGGAGGAAAAGTTTATGAAATGGCTCTATCATACACAATTCGAGTTGAGTTATGAAGTGGTGGAATATTTCCTGCAAAGGGGAGGAGAGGCTGCCTATGCTGCAAAACTGAAAACTGAAAAGGAAGAAATCTTTCTAGGAGATAAAAATCGGAAAGAGGAAAATGAATGCTCACCCGAATATGTCTGCACCTTGTTGGATAAACGGTACGATACGCTCGTTTTCACGGATCTGTATAAGGCCAATCAAAAGGAGATACAAAAAATGTATGATAAAAAGTGTGTCACTATGGAATTGTTTGACAATCAGATTAAGTTTGAATTGGCCATGCCCGGCGAGTTGCTTTCTGCAAATACCTTGCTGAAAGAAGGGGATAGATTAGTGTGGAAGGTGGATGCTTATCGGTTGTTGGGAGGAAGTTATGTGTTAGAAGCTGAATCGCGTGCAATGAATACTTGGGCATTTTGTGTGACGGGCCTTTTGATTGTATTGGCCGGATATGGAATCATAAGAAAGAGATAGTCCCGGAAGATGGAATGTTTGGTGCTTTTAGTACTAAAAAAGATTAAGGAAAGAAATAACAGGAAAGAAAAAAGAGTAATATTACTCTGTAAAACGACAAAACACAATAAGTTATGAAAAACATTATTCTTATGGCTCTGCTTTGCACGGGCTTCTTTTCAGCATAAGCTCAAAATGAATTTACCATTCAGGGAAAAGTCAAAGGACTGAAAGACGGTACGGTGGTTACGCTGTTTCGTGCGGAAGGCTTTCCCCCTATGGGATTGGACTTATGGGCTGCTCCGGGAGTAAAAATCATGACTATTTGGGGAGGCTATGGTGAAGGCTGTTTGAAGGCTGAAATGAAAGAATTGCTGGGGGAGTGAAGTCGTATCCCGGTATTATATAGTCAAACAGAATTGATTTGCGAAAAATAGGGTGGATGGATCTCCGGTAGCTTCAAAAAGTAACTTAAGTGCATCGGGCAAGTAACTTAACTTACTTGGCACTTTAACTTAACTTACTTGGCTCATGAAGTTAAGTTACTTTTTTACTCTATTTCGCAAATCAATTCTGTTTGGCTATAATTATTCTTCTTGATAGATATCTGAAGCCATTTGCACGCTATCTGACTTTACTTCCGGTACTGTAATCATTTTTAATGCCTCTCCTTTCAACTCAATCTCCGGACGGACAGCAGCGGCCTGTTCGTCCGTCAACAGTTCTTTGGCTTGCAGACGTTCCGCTATTTTCTGAAAATAATACTTGTTATTTTCTATTTTGAGACTTCCGTCAGGATTAAAGGAAGAATGGAAATGTTTCGGCTTCGGAATAATGGAAGCCAGGAAGATAGCTTCCTTCGTAGTGAGTCGTGACGGTTCTTTATCAAAATAAAACCGGGATGCTTCGCGGGCACCGTAAATGAAAGGCCCCCATTCCACAATGTTCAGATAAACCTCATACATACGCTGTTTACTGGTGATATGCTGCTGCTCGATGAGCCAGACTATGAGAGAGCGGTTCCGGTAAGAATAAGTAGGGCTGATAAAATAAATGCAGCCCTTTTAATCCATTGGTTCATAAGAAACTATGATTAATTCGGGCTGCAATGTTAATTGATTTTTATGAAGATTCACTACAGAATCTTGAAAATCATTCCAAAGCAAGAGGAATCCCTTTGTAGAAATCCAGAATCTTGGTACGGAACAGATAGTCATATTTTGACTGAAGCATGTCCGAAACGGCTTTCATCCAGTTGGTACGGGCTTCATTATATTCGGTAGCGTTGGCTTTGCCGTTGGCATATTTCTCGCTCATCAGACGGAAAGAAGCTTCGGAAGCCTCTGTAGCTGTGGTGCTGCTTTTGTATTTGCTTTCGGCGGCTACTGCATTATAGTATGCTTGCTGTATTTCTTTGAAAAGCATTTTCTTGCTCTCTTCCAGTTTCCAGGATAAAGCTGTGCGCTGAATGCGGGCACTCTTTACTCTGTTTCGTGTCTCAAGGCGGTTGAACAACGGGATGCTGAGTGAGAATTGCAGATACTTGTTAAAGTTCTGATGCCACTGGCTGCTGAATGAGGCATTCTCCACTCCCGAAAGATTATAGTAGTTTGTACCTACTCCGGCACCGAAGTTTAACTGCGGATACCAGGCGCTTTGTGCGATACGGATACTTTTAGTGGCTCCTTCCAGGCGGAACTGGGCGGCCTTGATACCCGGTTTGTTCAGTACGGCTTGGGTATAAATATCTTCGGGAGGTGAAAGCAGTGTGAAATTGTCTTCTACACGGGGAGATACTACACCAAATCCGTCGGGAGTGGGAAGTTCCAGCAGCTGGCTCAGTTCCAGCAATGCCAATTGATAATTGTTGTCGGCTTGTACGGCAGACATTTCGTCTTGGGCAACCGTGCACGGGCTTCATACACTTCGGCTTCCGAAGCTTTTCCGTTGTTGAAATAAGCTTCTTTCGATTTCAGTTGCTCACGGCTCAATTCTACCTGGCTATGTGCTACTTTGGCCAGCTCCTCATTAAAAAGAATCTGTAGATAAGCGGAGGTGACCGAAATGCTGATATCTTCTTTGGCCTTGTTCAAGTCCTCTATGGCTGCTTTCAGGTTCAGTTTGCTGAGAGCGATGTTGTTCGGTATCCGCAATCCTGTAAACAAGGGGATGCTGGTGCTGAGTGAGAAGTTGGTGTTCTTGGTGTTACGGTCGCCGTATGTATTATCGGCTTGTAAGGCACGGCCGAAGTTGAATGATTGTCCTACATTTCCGTTCAGATTAGGCAGACGGCTGTATTTGGCGGTGTTCAAGGTGACTGCATCCTGATCGCGCGCGGCTTCCTGTTGCTTGATGCTCAAATTGTGCTCGATGGCGTAGTCAATGCATTGGCGCAAGTCCCATTTTTCCTGGGCGGCAACCGGCAATGCCGCAAGGAGAGCCATGGCTATAATGATTTGTTTCTTCATAATGTTGTTTCTATTATTTCTTTTCTGCTCCACGTATTTTCTCATTGGCGTTCAAACCGTTCTTCACTTCAATCTTGATGCCGTCGCTCATACCTGTAGTAATGGTACGGCGGCTGAATTTTTGTGAAGGGACACTGTCGGTCAAGACATATACAAAGGTAGAGTCGTTTTTAAACTCAACGGTACTTTCGGGCACTGCCAATACTTTGCTGGCACGTGCCAGGACGATTTCCGCATTTGCGCTATATCCCGAACGGATGGTAATCGTGTCGGGCACTGTGATGGCGGCTTTGATCTCAAATTGGTTGGCACCGTTTTCTTCCACGCCTTTAGGGGATATATACTCCAGTTGTGCATCAAACTCCATGTTTTGCAAGGCTCCTAGAGTTATTTTTACCGGCATGCCTTGGTGTATGCGCCCTACTTCCGTTTCATCAATATTGCCGCGGAAAATCAGATCATTCATGTTGGCTACGGTGGCGATAGTGGTTCCGTCATTGAAGGTGTTGCTCATGATGACAGAGTTACCGGCTTTTACAGGTACATCCAGAATCAGTCCGTCGATGGTAGACCGGATAAGGGTGCTGCTGAATGAAGCTTTGTTTTTAGTGATACCTTCTTTGACTATTTCCAGATTGTCTTTGGCTGTCTGTAATTCTTCACGTGCCTGTTTTACAGCTACCTCACTCTTTTCGTATTCTTCACTGCTGATCAGTTTGCTTTCGAACAGTTTTTTCATGCGGGTGAAATCAGTCTCTCCTTGTCTGGCATTGATCTCAGCCAGTCTTACGCGGCTTTCTGCCGAGTTCAGTTGTCCCAGTTCGGGGATCACCTTTACTTTGGCTATCACTTCGCCTTTCTTTATTTTTTGTCCGGCTTCCTTATATACCTCGTCTATGATGCCTGAAATCTGCGGTTTGATCAGAATCTCGTCACGCGGTTCTATTTTACCGGTAGCTACGGTAGTCTTTTTCAGATCGGTGATTTCTGCGTTTAATACAGTATATACGCTGGCTTTGGGTTGTGATTTTTGATAAAGAAATACAAATGTCCCGATGAATATCAGTGCAACGATGACTAATAATGCAATTTTTACATACTTTTTCATATCTGTTTGTTTTATTATTTTTTTACTCTTGTTTGTTGCTGCATGGAAATCTTCTCCGTTTGTCAGCTGGTTTTATTCGTCTCTTATAGCTTCAATGGGTTTGATGGCCATGGCACGATAGGCCGGCGCCAATCCTGCCAGCATACCCAGAACCATCAATAAAATGCAGGCCCCGACAGCCATCCAGAAACTGATTTGGAAATGCGCCTCTGTGCCCGAAGCTGCTGTTCCTATTTCCAGCCCTTGTAAAACCAAGACTCCGAAACAGATTCCCAGCAATCCGGCAAAAGTTGTCAAGACCATGCTTTCAGAAAGAATCTGGTTCAATATATCTTTGGGGCGTGCGCCGATGGCCCGGCGGATACCGATTTCGGTCGTACGCTCTTTTACTGTTACCATCATGATATTGCTTACTCCGATAGCTCCTGCCAGCAATGTCCCCAAACCGACCATCCATGCCAGAATATTGATACCGGTGAACAGATTGTCAATCATGCTGAACATTGCCTCGGCATTGACCATGATCACTGCTTGCTTGTCGTCCGGGTGAATGTAGTGTGCTTTCTTGATAACTTGTTCTATTTTGTCGGCTATGCTGGTAACAGTCACTCCCGGTTTCACCGTAATACAGACTAAATCAATTCGTTTCCCGAAATTATATGCTTTCTGCATGGTAGTAAACGGAAGGGTTACACTGTCCTCTGTTCCGGCGTTGATGTTCATGTTGCTGGTTGATAAGCTGACTCCTACAATCTGATAATAAATGCCGTCCACACGCAAATATTGTCCGCAGGGATTCCCCCCTTGGGGAAACAGTTCATCGTACACGCGTTTTCCTATGGTGCAGACTTTCCGGTTTTCCAATATGTCTACGTCATTGATAAAGCGCCCCATTGTAATATTCTGGGCTTCTATCTTCTCGTAATCAGGCTGTAATCCTCTGACAGCACAGGAACTTTTCTTGTCTCCGAAAATAGCGGTAGAACCCCACCGGCTGATGTTGGGAGTAATCACTTCTACTTCCGGTACGACTTGGCGGATACGTTCCACATCGTTAATTTCCATATCCCAATAACGTCCTTTTCTGAATCCTTTATAGGCTTCACTGGTTTTATTACTTCCGAAAAATACGGAGTTGGTAGCGAATCCTTTAAAGTTTGCCGACATCATATCTTGTAGTCCCTGGCCTCCTCCCATAAGGGCGACCAGCATGAATATACCCCAAAAAACGCCGAAAGCGGTCAAGAGGCTACGTGTCTTGTTTCTGGTGATGGTGATGAATATCTCCTCCCACCTGTCTAAATCTATTCTCATAATCTTAATCTGCTCTAAGTGCTTCGATAGGCCGGATCATGACAGCTTTGCGGGCAGGAAAGAAACCTGCCAGTGTACCGGCTATCACTAACGTCATGGTTGCTTGTATGGCTACACTGATATCTACAGTGGGATTGAGGAACACCGTTTCGGTGAAGACCCCTGCGTCCATTGTTTGATTTCCTGCCACGGCATTCATGTATTCCGTAGCGGCAATACCTGCCACCATTCCTATATATCCGAAAAAGGTGGTAATAGCTACACTTTCGGCTATAATCAGCCATAAGATGGATGCAGGCTTGGCGCCCAGTGCTTTGCGGATACCAAATTCACGGGTACGTTCTTTTACAGTAATCAGCATGATATTGCTTACGCCCACTATGCCGCTCAGCAACGTGAATATGCCGATCACCCAAATGGCTATGGTCAGGATGTGCATCCCCTTTTCTTGTTGCATGAATTGAGTGAAACGGTTCCACATCCAGATGGCACCTTTATCATCAGCTGTAAAACGATGATGTATACCAATAGCTTTGCGGTACTCCTCTTCGAAAGTTTTATTTTTTTCTTCTGTATCGAGTCCCTGTGTCATAAATATCAGATTGTTCAGCTTGTCACCTTTATTATATATAAGTTGTAAGGTGGTGAACGGAATGAAGGCATTGGGTTGGAAACTTCCCTTGTCTGTAAACAGGCCTACCACTTGATATACCACTCCGTTGGCATTGACAAACTTTCCGATAGCCTTGTCCGCCTCTTTTTTAAAGAGCATTTCTGCGGTTTTGGTATGAAGGATGATCACTTTTCGTCGCTGGCGGATATCAATGTCATTGATAAACCGTCCTCCGGCGGGTTTTACTCTTTCTACATCCTTATGATTGGGATATACTCCTTCCAATGTGGTGGATACATAGTCTTGTCCGTATGTTAAGGTCACATTGCTCTGACGTACGGTAGCTCCTACGCTGATGACATTTTTCGGAAAATCGGTTTCGGTTATCCGATAATCTTTATTGTCCAGTTCTATGCGGCGTCCTTCTTTCAATCCGTCGTATGCTTTGGAAGTCCATCCGGGAAATACTTTGATGGAGTTCATAGCCATGTCCGCCGAGGAGCTTTCGAAAGCGTGGATTAGTCCGTTGCCCGCTCCCAGCAGCACGATCAACATGAAGATGCCCCAGGCTACGGCAAATCCGGTGAGGAACGTGCGTAATTTATTGCGCTTTATTGTTCCGAATATTTCTTGAATAAGATCAATCATGGGCGTCAGTTATTTCATGAATCCGTTCTTTCCGAAAGGAGAGGCATTATGGTCAATGTTTTCTTCAATCCGCTCAATCACCCCATCCTTGATATGGATGATTTTGTCTGTCTGGTTCGCCACCCCACTTTCGTGGGTTACGACCACGATGGTCAGTCCCTCATTTTTATGCAGTTCTTTCAAAATGTTCATCACTTCCACGGAAGTTTTGCTGTCCAAAGCTCCGGTAGGTTCATCGGCAAGGATGATTTGCGGTTTGGAAATCAAGGCACGTGCTATGGCTACACGCTGCTTTTGTCCGCCGGACAATTCGTTGGGCATGTGATGCGCCCATTCTTTAAGTCCCAGCTTGTCAAGGTATTCCAATGCCATTTGGTTTCTCTTTTTCCGGCTCACTCCTTGATAAAAGAGGGGAAGCGCTACATTTTCTACCGCATTTTTAAAGGAAATCAGGTTGAAGGACTGAAAGATGAAGCCTATCATCCGGTTTCTGTACTCAGCGGAGCGGGTTTCGCTCAGATTCTTGATTAATACGTCGTTCAAATAATATTCTCCCGAATCGTAGTTGTCCAAGATGCCTAAAATATTCAATAAAGTGGACTTTCCGGACCCCGAAGCGCCCATAATGGAAACAAACTCACCTCGTTCTATGTCGAGGTCAATACCTTTCAAAACATGCAGCGGTGCTCCGTTGTGATAGGTTTTGTTGATGTTCTCTAAATGTATCATTACCGATGAATTTAACTTGTGTTTGTCTAGTTAGACGTGCCGAAGGTACAAAAAGTTGCAATGCTATATGAAATAATTGAAAAAAAATTTGCTCTCTTTTTTCTCATTATGTACATTTGCTCAAAATAACTAACCCTAAATAATAATATATCATGGTAACAGGCATGGAAAAACCCTACGTAGTAGGTATGGACATTGGCGGAACTAATACTGTTTTCGGTATCGTAGATTCACGTGGTAACGTATTGGCTACCGATTCAGTTAAGACACAATCATTTGCTAAAATAGAGGATTATGTGGAGGCTGTCAGTTCAAAATTGCGTCCGTTGATTGAATCATTCGGTGGTGTGGAGAAAATAAAAGGTATGGGTGTAGGTGCTCCTAATGGGAACTACTATAACGGTACGATTGAGTTTGCTCCGAATCTTCCCTGGAAAGGTGTAATTCCTTTAGCTGCCTTGTTTGAAGAAGCGATAGGTGTGCCTACTGCTTTGACAAATGATGCAAATGCTGCCGCTATCGGTGAAATGACATACGGTGCGGCTCGCGGTATGAAAGATTTTATTATGATTACTCTTGGAACCGGTGTCGGTAGTGGTATTGTAGTAAATGGACAATTGGTTTATGGACACGATGGTTTTGCCGGAGAGTTAGGGCATGTGATTGTTCGTCGTGACGGACGTCAGTGTGGTTGTGGCCGTAAGGGTTGTCTGGAAACTTACTGCTCGGCTACAGGTGTGGCACGTACGGCGCGTGAGTTTTTGGTTGCTCGTCCCGAACCTAGTTTGTTAAGAGACATTCCGGCTGAAGATATCGTATCTAAAGATGTTTTTGATGCGGCTGTAAGAGGGGATAAATTAGCGCAGGATATTTTTGAATATACAGGACGTATTTTGGGTGAGGCTTTGGCGGACTTCATCGCTTTCTCCAGTCCGGAAGCGATTATCCTGTTTGGTGGATTGGCAAAATCCGGTGATTATATCATGAAGCCGATCCGTAAAGCGATAGATGATAATATCTTGAAGATTTACGAAGGCAAGACTAAATTATTGATTTCTGAATTGAAGGATGCTGATGCTGCCGTGTTGGGAGCTAGCGCGTTAGGCTGGGAAGTAAGAGAATAATGGAAGACAGAAAACAAGGATATAAAGTCCGGGAATATCACGGGCCGGTAAAACGTTATTGCCAGATGTTGAGTCTGAAAGACGATCCGGCCTTGGTAGCCGAGTATAGAAAGCGTCATTCGGAAGGCAGGATCTGGCCGGAAACGTTGGCGGCTATCCGTGAAGTTGGTATTTTGGAAATGGAAATTTATATCCTGGGTACCAATTTATTTATGATAGTGGAAACGCCTCTCGATTTTGATTGGGATACGGCCATGGCCAGAATGGCTACGTTGCCTCGCCAGGCAGAATGGGAAGAGTATATGTCTGTCTTTCAACAGGCGGAGCCGGGAGCGTCTTCGGCTGAAAAATGGCAGTTGATGGATAGAATGTTTCATCTATATGAATAACTTTCATTCTAGAAAATAAGAAGAAAAGGATATGATAAAAATCATATCCTTTTCTTATATTATAAACTTATAAATTTGTGTTCTTTATGGTAAAGCTCATCAGGCATTCGCCTGCTGGCTCATTAATTTCTGAAGCTTGTATTGCAAAGATTGGCAAGCAGCTCCTTTTCTCATTGCTTTGTATCTTCTTAATTGATACTGCAACATCTCGATTGTGTCATTTGTTCTTTTCATAATTACATCTTTTTTATGTTCTCCCGTTTGGAGAACTGGTTATTCCTAAAAACCTTTTGTTTTCTCTTTTACTACTGCAAAGATAACACCAAAAGCCCTAATTATGTTTAGAAACATAGAATTAACCTTCTAGCTTTAACGTTTTATGTGTATTTACTTTGGTTATTTAGTATGTGTTAAGAAACACAACTGTAATAATGACACTTGTAATCTGACAGTAAAATGTTCGTTAACAAATGTGGCAGTTCTTCTTAAATCATGTTATTAAACATGCTTTTTTAGTTGTTTTATTTGTAGATTTCACTAAAGTCCGTACCTTTGCAATGTGTTTTTCATAGTATTAGATTTAAGGTTAACAAAGGTTGGAGCAAGGCGTTGCTCCTTTTTTATGTCTATAGATGAAAAAAACTTCCAGTTTACAAATTGTTTTGTTACATTCGCATTATAAATTTGATATTTAAACTACTATTATGAAACACTTATTCATCACAGTTCTATTATTGTTGCCGTTGTGCCACATGTTGGCGCAGGAGAGAGAATACGTAATTGTTGTTCATGGCGGTGCCGGTGCTATGGCAGGGCTTGAGAACAATCAGGAGAAATCGGCCTTGTATTATGCAGCTTTAGATTCAGCTTTAAGTATCGGAAATGCTATATTGTCTGCCGGAGGTGAAGGACCTGAGGCGGTAATGGCGGTAGTTAATTATTTTGAGAACAACCCCTTGTTCAATGCTGGTAAGGGGGCGACATGTACCAGTGCCGGAACTTTTGAACTGGATGCTTCTATTATGGAAGGTAAGGATTTGACAGCAGGAGCTGTCGCCGGATTGAAAACGGTGAAGAATCCGATAAATGCTGCTTATGCTGTAAAGAATAAAACACCTCATGTGATGCTGGCAGGTGAGGGGGCTGACCGGTTTGCAAAGTCACAAGGACTGGAAATTGTGGATAATATGTATTTTGCTACTCCCAAGACGTTGAAGTGGATAGAGGATTTGAAAAAGGAGAGCAAGAAGAATGGAACTGTGGGCTGTGTGGTACTGGACAAGCAAGGTAACTTGACAGCGGGAACAAGTACTGGTGGTATGTTCAAGAAGCAATGGGGCCGTGTGGGAGATTCTCCGGTGATTGGTGCGGGTACTTATGCGGATAATGAAGGTTGCGCAGTGTCATGCACCGGGCATGGAGAGTATTTTATCCGTCATGTCGTAGCTTATAATCTTTCTACTCGTGTGAAGTTGTTGCACCAGCCTGTCGGGGAGGCTGCCGATTATATTATCCATCAGGAGCTGAATGCCAAGGAGGGAAATGGTGGATTGATCGCAGTGGACAAGAAAGGTAATTTTGCCATGCCGTTTAATAGCGGAGGTATGTTCCGTGGCTACTTGTATAAGGAAAAAGGAACAGGAAAAATTTCTAAAGCAGTGGGTATAGGGGAGAAGATGAAAACTTTATAATTTTTATAGGAAATCGAAGGTAGAATGCCTCTCTGAAATACTTCATGTCATCTCAGAGAGGCTTTTTACCTTTAATTTTAGTTTCTGTTTGAATTTTCTCGCCGACTCTCGCCTCCCTCGACTTTTCCTACAATAGAGTTTGCTAAACTCTATTGTAGCGACTTCTTTCCTTGTATTGCATTTTCACTATTAAAGCCTGGTTATAAAAGGGTTTGAATGAATATTGAACACTTCCCCCCCATTCCGGGATAAGACGGAAAGATGAAGACGTTTACTGCTGCCGGAATCCGATTCATCTTTCTGGTAGTGAGATACTTTTCGGAAAAAAAGTAAAGAACCTGTAAACACGTGCGTATAAACAGATTCTTTACTATTGCTTAAAAGGACAAACTATTCAGGTGGAAAAGCCTATTCCTCTTCGTCCAGCAGAATGTCCATAATCTGAACGGCCGCTTTGGCAACGGAAGTTCCGGGACCGAAAATCGCTACAACACCCGCCTTGTACAAGAAGTCATAGTCTTGAGCGGGAATGACACCACCGGCGATGACCAGAATGTCTTCACGTCCTAATTTCTTCAATTCTTCAATAATCTGAGGGATCAGAGTCTTGTGGCCGGCCGCCAATGAGGAAACGCCTACCACATGAACATCGTTTTCCACCGCGTCACGGGCAGCTTCGGCGGGAGTCTGGAACAACGGTCCCATATCTACGTCGAAACCACAGTCGGCATAACCTGTTGCGACTACTTTTGCACCACGGTCGTGTCCGTCCTGTCCCATCTTGGCAATCATGATACGCGGACGGCGACCTTCCTTCTTTGCAAATTCTTCGGTCAGTTCGCAAGCTTTTGCGAAATCTGTATCCTTTTTACTTTCTGATGAATACACGCCTGATATAGTTCTGATTACTGCTTTATAACGTCCTACAATTGTTTCACAAGCATCCGAAATCTCGCCCAGGGTAGCGCGGACATGAGCCGCTTCTACAGCCAGTTCCAGCAAGTTGCCTTTGCCTGTTTTCACACATTCGGTGATGGCTGCCAAAGCCTTGTCTACTTCTGCCTGGTTGCGGCCTTCCTTCAAACGCTTCAGATTCTCAATTTGTTCCAGACGTACAGCAGTATTGTCCACCTCAAGGATATCGATCGGATCTTCTTTCTCCAAACGATATTTGTTGGTGCCGACAATAGTCTGGGCGCCGGAGTCGATGCGGGCCTGAGTACGTGCCGCCGCTTCCTCGATACGCATCTTAGGCACACCGGTTTCAATCGCTTTCGCCATACCGCCCAGACTTTCAATTTCCTGAATATGTTCCCAAGCCTTGTGGGCCAGTTCATTAGTCAAGGATTCCACATAGTAAGAACCGCCCCATGGGTCAACATTTTTGCAGACGTATGTTTCTTCTTGGATATAAATCTGAGTATTACGTGCGATACGTGCGGAGAAGTCGGTGGGCAATGCGATCGCTTCATCCAGTGCGTTGGTGTGCAGTGACTGGGTGTGTCCCAATGCTGCCGCCATAGCTTCGATACAAGTACGGCCTACATTGTTGAACGGATCTTGCTCGGTCAGTGACCATCCCGAAGTCTGGGAGTGGGTGCGCAATGCCAGTGATTTAGGGTTCTTCGGGTTGAACTGTTTCACAATCTTGGCCCACAGCATACGTGCCGCACGCATTTTGGCGATTTCCATAAAGTGGTTCATGCCGATAGCCAGAAGAATGACAGACGCGGAGCGAATGCATCGATGTCTATGCCTGCGGCCACTCCGGCACGGAGATATTCCAGACCGTCGGCCAGTGTATAAGCCAGTTCAATATCTGCTGTGGCACCTGCTTCCTGCATGTGGTAGCCCGAGATGGAGATGGAATTGAACTTAGGCATTTTCTGTGAGGTATATTCAAAGATGTCGGAGATGATCTTCATGGAGAAGGCGGGCGGATAAATATAGGTGTTGCGCACCATAAATTCCTTTAAGATATCATTCTGGATGGTTCCGGCCATTTCTTCCAATTTGGCTCCCTGCTCCAAACCGGCATTGATGTAGAATGCCATGATGGGAAGCACGGCGCCATTCATGGTCATGGAAACGGACATCTTGTTCAAGGGGATACCATCGAACAACACCTTCATGTTTTCCAATGAGCAGATAGACACGCCTGCCTTGCCTACATCACCTACCACACGCTCATGGTCGGGGTCATAACCGCGGTGGGTCGGAAGGTCGAACGCTACAGACAAACCTTTCTGACCTGACGCCAGATTGCGGCGATAGAATGCGTTACTTTCTTCGGCGGTGGAGAAACCTGCGTACTGGCGGATAGTCCAGGGACGGAAGGTATACATCATGGAGTACGGGCCGCGAAGATAAGGAGGGATACCTGCTACATAGTTCAAGTGCTCCATGCCTTCCAGATCTTCTTTGGTGTAAACGGGCTTCACATTGATGTGTTCCGGCGTTTTCCAGTCGGCGGTGATGCCGTTTTCTTTTTGCCATTCCATGCCATTCTGAGGTTGGAATCCGGCATATATATCTATATTCTTAAAATTCGGTTTCATTGTTCTTCCTTACTTAATTCCTAACTTAGCGTTGTATTCTTTCAATGTGTCCAATACGTTGACACGCACATGGATGAAGTTCTCGATGCCTGCGGCTTTCAGTTCTTCCATGCAGGCGGGAGCACCTGCTACAATGAAGATGGCGCGTCCGTCCAGTGCCTTGAATGCCGGAATGGCATATTCTGCGTATTCGTCATCGCTGGAGCAGATAACTACGATGTCGGCGCCTGCTTTCATGGCTGCTTCGACACCGGCCTCTACGGTGGGGAAGCCCAGATTGTCTATTACTTCGTAACCGGCGCAAGCCAGGAAGTTGCATGAGAACTGGGCACGAGCCTGGCGCATGGCCAGATTGCCGATGGTCAGCATAAACGCTTTCGGGCGTTTGCCGGATTTCTCGGTCTGCAGACGAAGTGCTTCAAACTGGCTGGCGGCACGGTCGAAGTTCAATGTGGCAAACGGCTTCTCGCAAGTCGCATGGCCTCCGCCACAGCAGCATTTGGCTTCTACAGGAGTCTTTTCGCCTGCTTTTTCATTGAAGTTGGGATATTGGTTGGTACCCAGCAGGATTTCTTTACGTTTTGACACGGAGTCATGACGGGCCTTGTTGCTTGTGTTGATGGCTTCCTGTACTTTTCCTGCTTTGACCGCTTCCAGCATACCTCCTTCGTCTTCTACTTTCAAGAACAGCTCCCATGCCTGTGTGGCGATAGAAATTGTTAAGTTTTCGATGAAGTAGGAACCGGCGGCGGGGTCAACCACTTTGTTGAAATGACATTCTTCTTTCAACAACAATTGCTGGTTGCGGGCGATACGTTCGGAGAACTCGTCCGGAGTTTCGTAAGTCTTGTCAAACGGGGTTACGGTGATGGAGTTGACACCTGCCAGAGCGGCACTCATCGCTTCCGTCTGCGTGCGGAGCAGGTTCACGTGTGCGTCAAACAAGGTCAGGTTGAAAGTGGAAGTCTCGGCATGTGCCACCATTTTGCAGGCACAGAGGCAGGTACCGTCTTCCGCCTTGTTCGGACATTCGGGCTGGCGGTTGCATTGAGGATGATATTCTTTTACGATGTCCGCCCATAGCATACGTGCGGCACGGAACTTGGCAATCTCCAGGAAATAGTTGGAACTGATGCCGAAATTGAATTTTATTTTCTTGGCGGCCAGTGCGGCGGGAACTCCTGCTTCTATCAGCTTGCTCAGGTATTCGTTACCCCAGGCCAGTGCATAGCCCAGTTCCTGTGAGATATAAGATCCGGCGTTGTTCAGCTCTATCGCATTGACGCAGATGCAACGGAATTTAGGTAGCGGAGCCAGTACTTCTACCAGCTCTTTGGCAGTAGCGATGAAGTCGCTGAGGTCTTTGCCTTTCACCATCATCTTGCCCATAGGGTCATAGTTCACGGAGCCTTGCAACTTGGTCAGGTCGTATCCCTTCTTTTGGAAGTAATCAACCAGTAATTTGGCTAATTCCACCGTATGTCCTTGGCAAGTGGAGAAATTCAACTCAATGCATTCCGCACAGATATCATTCAATAAAGTTTCGATGTATTCGGGACTGAGGTCTTTCTTCTTTACGTAGAATCCCAGCGAGTCAACACCCTTGTTCAAAATATCCAGTGCCTTGGCATTGGCTTCTTCGGGGCATTCCACTTTGATGTCCTGACGTACGAACCATGTGTTGTCGTCTTTCTTCGTTCCTCTCACGTATGGGAATTCTCCGGGTAGTCCTTCGGTTGTTTTCAAGCCTTCCAGATCTTCCTGACGATAAAATGGTTTTACTTTAAAACCTTCGTTGGTTCTCCAGACCAATTTTTTTTCAAAATCAGCGCCTTTCAGGTCTGCTGTAATCTTTTCCATCACTGTTCCGTAGAAACGGCCGGGAAGTCCGAAAAGAGTTTCTCTTTACTATCTGCCATAGTTTATTCGGTATTAATATTTAAGAATTGTATCACATACTTTTTTCAATAGTATGGGCAAATATACTAAAACCTTTTAAATAGCCTCCTTTTTTTAGTTATTTTCATAAAGGAGAACGGGTGGTTTCTGTCATTTTGTTAAGTCATGAAAACGAAAGACGTTCTTATTGCAAAGTGGATATTGCAAAATAAATAGGAATCATGAAATAATAGTTCTCGATTTGTTGGGCTGAGTGAGGGGAATTCACTAATTTTGCGGCAATTTTATAAAAACATAGTATTATATCATGGATTGGTTACAAAATCTATTATTTGATGAAAACTCCATCGCACATATCGTGCTGCTTTATTCCTTTGTGATTGCAGTAGGGGTGTTGCTGGGAAAAATTAAATTTTTCGGGGTATCGTTAGGGGTTACTTTCGTCTTGTTTACTGGTATTGTCTGCGGACATTTCGGCTTGACGGGAAATACACAGATCCTTACATTCTTGCAGGATTTCGGACTGATATTGTTCGTGTTCTGCATCGGACTTCAGGTAGGTCCTTCTTTTTTCTCTTCATTCAAAAAAGGTGGAATTGCCATGAACTTGGTGGCGATAGGCATTGTCGTGCTGAACATTGCTGTGGCTGTGGCTCTGTATTATGCTTGAACGGCCGGATAGAGCTGCCCATGATGGTGGGTATTCTTTGTGGTGCCGTGACGAACACGCCGGGACTGGGTGCTGCCAACGAAGCGTTGAGCCAGCTGAATTACAATGGCCCGCAGATAGCGATGGGATATGCGTGCGCTTATCCGTTGGGAGTGCTGGGCATCATTGGTTCTATCATTGCCATCCGCTACATTTGCCGGGTCAATCTGAAAAAGGAGGAAGAGGACATTGCTAAGGAGGAGGCTGCAAATCCTCATCTGACTCCTCGTATGATGCATTTGGAAGTGCATAATGAGGCATTGGCGGGAAAGACTTTGCTTCAGGTCAGAGATTTTATGGGGCGTGACTTTGTCTGTTCACGTATTTTGCAGAACGGACACGTCAGTATTCCGAACCGTGATACTGTCTTTCATCTGGGTGATCAGTTGTTTGTGGTTTGTGCGGAGGATGATGCGGAAGCTATCATCGCGTTCATCGGTCCGAAAATTGAAGTGGACTGGGAAAAGCAGGATACGCCGATGGTATCCCGCCGTATCTTGATTACACAACCTAAAATGAATGGCAAGCAACTGGGTGAATTTCATTTCAGCAGTATGTATGGTGTGAATGTGACTCGTGTCAACCGTTCGGGTATGGATATCTTCGCTTCACGTAACTTGACTTTGCAAGTGGGCGACCGTGTGATGGTGGTAGGTCCTCAGGATGCGGTGGAACGTGTTGCCAATTTGATGGGTAACTCGTTGAAACGCCTGGATCATCCCAATATCGTGACTATTTTTGTGGGTATCTTCCTGGGTATTTTCTTTGGCAGTCTGCCCATTGCATTCCCGGGTATTCCTACTCCGGTGAAACTGGGTCTGGCCGGTGGACCGTTGATCGTGTCTATCTTGATCGGCCGTTTCGGATATAAACTGAAACTGGTGACTTATACCACGATGAGTGCCAACCTGATGTTGCGTGAAATTGGTATTGCCTTGTTCCTTGCCAGTGTGGGGATAAAGGCCGGTGCGAATTTTGTGAATACGGTTGTCGATGGAGACGGGCTGCTGTATGTGGGCTGTGGTTTCCTTATTACAGTGATACCTTTATTAATAATGGGAGCGGTGGCACGTTTGCATTACAAAATGAATTATTTCATGCTGATGGGTCTTATTGCAGGTAGCAACACAGATCCCCCCGCATTGGCATATTCCAATCAGACAGCAGGTAATAATGCTCCGGCGGTAGGTTATTCCACTGTATATTCGGTGTCCATGTTCCTTCGTATTCTGACTGCCCAGTTATTGATATTGATATTGGCAAGCTGATATTGGCAAAGAAGTATAAAGACAATAAAGTATAACTTGCAGGAGGGGGTGTTGAAAAATGATGGTTTGAATCATTTTTGACGCACCCTCTTGCTGATTAAAAGAATAAATATGATTTCAGTAGATGGATTGACCGTCGAGTTTGGCGGTACCACCTTGTTCAGTGACATATCTTTTCAGATAAACGAGAAAGACCGTATCGCCTTGATGGGGAAAAACGGTGCGGGTAAATCTACCTTATTAAAGATTCTGGCTGGTGCGCGGCAGCCTAGCCGCGGAAGGGTTTCGGCTCCCAAGGATTGTGTTATAGCCTATCTTCCCCAGCATCTGATGACAGAAGACGGACGCACCGTATTCGAGGAGGCTTCTCAGGCTTTTGCGCATCTTCATGCCATGGAGGCGGAGATAGAAGCTGTCAATAAAGAGCTTGAGACGCGTACTGACTATGAAAGTGATTCGTACATGGAGCTGATTGAGAAAGTTTCCGCCATGAGCGAGAAGTTTTATTCCATTGACCTGACCCATTTTGAGGAAGATGTGGAAAAGGCTTTGCTGGGACTTGGTTTCGTGCGTGAGGATTTCAACCGTCCCACCAGTGATTTCAGCGGTGGATGGCGTATGCGTATCGAACTGGCTAAATTATTGCTCCAGAATCCGGATGTACTGTTGCTGGACGAGCCTACCAACCATCTCGATATTGAATCCATCCAGTGGCTGGAGGATTTTCTGATCAATAGTGCCAAAGCGGTCATTGTCATCAGCCACGACCGTAAATTTGTGGATAATATCACGACCCGTACCATTGAAGTGACGATGGGACGCATTTATGATTATAAGGTGAACTATTCCCAATATCTGATTTTGCGCAAGGAACGCCGCGAGCAACAGATGAAGCAATATGAGGAGCAGCAGAAGATGATACAGGAAACCAAAGACTTCATAGAGCGGTTCAAGGCACTTACAGCAAGACTTTACAGGTGCAGAGCCGTGTGAAGATGCTCGAGAAACTGGAACTGGTTGAAGTGGACGAAGAGGATACCTCGGCGTTGCGGTTGAAATTCCCGCCTTCTCCGCGAAGTGGGAATTACCCGGTCATTATGGACAGGGTAGGAAAGACTTATGGTGACCATGTGGTTTTCAAGGATGCCTCACTGACCATCGAGAGAGGGGATAAAGTGGCTTTTGTGGGTAAGAATGGGGAAGGTAAGTCCACGTTGGTGAAGTGCATCATGCGTGAGATAGAGCATGAGGGGACTTTGACGCTGGGACACAATGTGCAGATTGGTTATTTTGCTCAGAATCAGGCTTCTTTATTGGATGAGAACCTCACGGTTTTTCAAACGATAGATGATGTGGCGAAAGGGGAGATCCGTAATAAAATACGAGACTTGCTGGGTGCGTTTATGTTTGGCGGGCCCGAGGCTTCCATGAAGAAAGTGAAAGTGCTCAGTGGAGGGGAACGTACCCGTCTTGCCATGATCAAACTGTTGCTGGAACCAGTGAATCTGTTGATTCTGGATGAGCCTACCAATCATTTGGATATGAAGACCAAAGATATATTGAAGCAAGCTTTGGTGGACTTTGACGGCACCTTGATTGTAGTATCTCATGACCGTGACTTTTTGGACGGATTAGTGACGAAAGTGTATGAATTTGGGAATAAAAAGGTGAAAGAACACCTTTGTGGTATCTATGAATTCCTGGAAACAAAGAAAATGGAAAGTTTGCAGGAGTTGGAAAAATAGATTAGCTTTGCGTCTGTTAACTTTGGATTGGAGGTGGAGATGCAAACAATTTCTATAGATATAAATAAAGTACAAAAAGGGGACGAAGCGGAGTTTCGTCTTCTTTTTAATCTTTTCTATCCTCGCCTGATGTCTGTAGCCTGCCGTTTTGTGCCTGAACACATAGCCGAAGATATTGTGCAAAGTGTCTTTGTGATGTATTGGGAGCAGAAATCTACTTTGATACCCAATGCCATTCATTCTTTCCTTTATAAATGTACCCAGAATAATTGCCTGAATTACCTGAAGCACCAGGCTGTCGTGTTGGGGCATGAGGAAGAAGTGCGTCTGGCAGAAGAACGCGTTGCCTTTCAGTTGGCAGGATCGGATGCCAATGAATTGTGGAATGAGGTGGTTGAGCGGGATATCCGGAAATTGTTGGAAGCTTCCATTTCTAAGTTGCCTCCTAAATGTCGTCAGGCTTTCGAATTGTCTTATTTTAAAGAGATGACCTATAAAGAGATAGCGGAGGTGATGCATATATCCTCCCGTACGGTGGAAGAACACGTTCAGAAAGCCACAAAATTCTTGAGAGAGGATTTGAAGGAGGTATTGTTCTGCCTGTTATTTTTGCTTCGTTAATACCTTTCCAGCAGGCTTTTCCGGAGTCTGTGAAAAATAAAATGCAAAAAAAAGCATTTTTTTTCCTTTTTAACCCCGTAGTTCCTTCTTGGTTAATTGTCTTAATAATGAAAGACAATAAAAAAGTAAATGAAGGACGAAATTTTAATTCGATATATCAGTAAGCGCTGTACTGCAACTGAAGAAAAAGAGATTCTGGAGTGGTTGAAGGAGAAAGAGAACCGTCAGCGTTTATTTGAGCTGGAGCAGATCTGGGGACTGAAAGCCGAAATGCGCTTTTCGGATAAAGGGCGTATGGATGAGGCTTACCGGCAACTGGGCGGACGGCTTGGTTTGGGTAAGCAGGCTGAGAAGAAAGAGACACCGGTACGGAGATTCACCGTCAGGGAATGGTGGAAATATGCGGCTATTTTGGTTGCCGTTTGTCTTTTTGCAACAAACTTGTTCTATATCACGAAAGAGGAGCCAGCGGCATATAATACGGTCGTGGTTCCGAAAGGACAACGGGTTTCTTTGTTGCTGAGTGATGGGACAACAGTCTGGCTGAATGCTGAGAGCCGTTTCTCTTACCCGGCTAAGTTCTCGGAGAAA
This sequence comes from Phocaeicola sartorii JCM 17136 = DSM 21941, assembly GCF_000614185.1. Classification (GTDB taxonomy): domain Bacteria; phylum Bacteroidota; class Bacteroidia; order Bacteroidales; family Bacteroidaceae; genus Phocaeicola; species Phocaeicola sartorii. The sequence continues at coordinate 105,909 of NZ_BAKM01000008.1, forward strand.
TATAGAACGGTCAAATTGGAAGGAGAGGGATATTTTGAAGTGGCGCATAATCCAAATGTCCGTTCACGGTGGAATTGCCGATGTTGAACATCAGGGTGCTGGGTACAAAATTTAATGCAAAAGCCTACTTGGACGAACCTAGCTGGATTACCTTGAAAGAAGGTTCGGTGGAAGTGTCAACCTTGGATAACAAGAGCAAGGAAAGAATGCTGCCCAATGACCAGGTGTATTATACGGTTAGTGACGGTTTGGTGCTGATCAGGAGTTCGGCGCAGGCAAACGTGGACAGCTGGACTACCGGCGACTTGAGATTTGACAACAAGACCTTGAAAGAAATGGCAAAAGTGATAGAACGCCGGTATGATGTGAAAATCAGGATTATGGACAGCTCGCTGGTAGAAGAATATTTCACTTGTCATTTCAGAAAAGACCTGACTATAGATCAGGCGATGGAATTGCTGAAAGAAACCAGACGGGTGGATTATAGAATTGAAAAGAAAACGGTATACCTATATAAAAAATAACAGTATGTGAAACTTTGAAAAACAACGGATGCCTATGAAGTAAAACCTTTGCAAAAAATGAAGGCCGAAGACGCACCACCATCTTTCGACCCGGATTAATGAGTAACCTTATAATTTATTACAAACTAATCAATTACAAATGTATGGATAATATTATGAAATGCACGCCATTGGATGAGCAAAAATCACTATGGCTACGAAAAACATGGTTAATTATGAAATTTTTTGTTCTTTTTCTATTATTGGGAACGATCCCGTGCTGGGCAGGCGTCGCTTATTCACAGAATGTGAAGATGTCTTTGGATATGGAAAATACGACGGTAAATGATGTGATTAATGCTATTGAGAAAAAAGGGGAGTTCTATTTTACCTATAATCTGAATCAAATCAATGTCAACCGAAAAGTATCCATTAAAGTAGAAAATAAAACGATCAACCAGATTCTGGATCAGTTGTTCTCGGAATCAGGTGTTAATTATAAAATAGAAAATCGTCACATCGTATTGTATAAGCAGGTTGCTTCCGAAGTGGCAGCGGTGAAACAGCAGAAGTCTATAAGCGGTATTGTAGCCGATGATCAGGGAGAGCCTATCATTGGTGCCAGTGTCTTGGAAAAGGGTACAACAAATGGTACGATCACTGATTTGGACGGTCATTTTACTTTATCTATCGGCAAGGGAACAGAACTGATCGTCTCTTACGTAGGTTATACCACAAAAACTGTGAAAATAGGCAATCAGTCCACACTGAAAATTATATTGGTGGAAGATACCAAGACTTTGGATGAGGTGGTAGTGATTGGTTATGGCACACAGAAAAAGTCGGATATTTCAGGTTCGGTAACGTCTGTATCGGGTGATAAATTGTCTAAAATCCCTACCGCTAATGCGGAGATGGCATTGCAAGGTATGGCTCCGGGCTTGTCGGTAAACTTTGGCAGTGGCGCTGCCGGTTCTTCTGCCACTTTGCAGGTGCGCGGTGTGACTTCCTGGAAGGATGATGATGGTGAGAACAGCGAGAGCAACGGTCCGCTGGTAATCATTGACGGTGTTCCGGGAAATATGTCTTATCTGAATCCGGAGGATATTAAATCTATTTCCGTATTGAAGGATGCTGCTACAGCCGCAATCTATGGAGCACGTTCGGCAGCTGGTGTTATCTTGATTGAAACACATCGTGGTACGATGAATTCAGCTCCGAAGATTACTTTTTCCGGTTATTGGGGGTTGAGTGCCATGCCGAAGCGCTTGGATGTTTGTAACTCGGCCGAGTTTATCAAGGTACGCAAGATGGCATTGACAAATGCCGGTACGGACGAAAGCCGTTGGCCTAAATATATCAGCGAATATGAGAGAGATCCGAGTCAGTTTGCCGATACCGACTGGCAGAAAGAGTATTACCAGCGCGGCTTTACACAAAAATATAACATTGGCTACACCGCAGGTAGCGCTAACTCCAATGTCTCTCTTTCTGCTTTCTACAGCAAGACAGATGGTGTGACCATTGCTACCGGAGATGAAAAATTCGGTTTCCGTTTGAATTCTGATGTTACCCGTGGTAAGTTTAAAATGGGTGAATCAGTAAGCTATAGCCGTTGGTCTGCCGATCTGGAGTCCAATTCGGGTTTCTCTTCCATCTATCAGGTGACGAATATGGAACCGTTGGCGTTCCTTTACGATGAGAACAATGATGGTGGTTATGGCGGCGCCATTTCCGGTATGGGTATGTCTGATGCCGGTAACCAGGTGGCTTTCAATAAATTGATTGACAATACAAGTTCTAACGACTATATCGCAGCTTCCGGCTATTTGCAATACGAGCCGATCAAAGGACTTATTGTGAAATTCAATGCCAGCCGTAACATGTACTTTGGTAAAACCCGTCTTTTCAAACCTACTTACGAAATCGGTTCGGCCAAACGGAATACGATGGCCAGTTTGTCTGAAGCGCGCACACAGACTACCAACGACTTGCTGGAACTGACAGCTAATTATGACAAGACCATTGCCGAACAACACAATCTTTCTCTTTTGTTGGGACTTTCCCAGGAAGAAAATAAGTATGACGACCTTAGTGCTTCCGGTTCTGATTTTGAGAACAACGACATGAGCCTGATGGGACATGCCAAGAGCAACTATTCTGTAGGGGGTACCAAAACCCGCAGTGCCCTTCGTTCTCTCTTCGGACGTGTGAACTATAACTACATGATGCGTTACATGATTATGGCCTCTTTCCGTTATGATGGCTCCTCACGTTTTGCCAAAGGTAACAAATGGGGTTTCTTCCCTTCCGTATCATTAGGATGGAACATTGCCAATGAACCGTTTTGGGAAAATTTGAAAGAGACAGTTTCCATGTTTAAGTTCCGTTTGAGCTACGGTGCTTTGGGTAATCAGAACATTGGTCTTTACCGGTACATTCCTACTTTAAGCTACAATACTCATGTATTGAACTATCCTTTTGGCGGTCGTGAAACTTCTATGGGATATGCAGTCACTGCTTTTCCGTCGAGCGACATCAAGTGGGAAACAACGGTATATAAGAATATAGGTGTGGATGTGAGCTTGTGGAACAATAAACTGGAACTTTCTGCGGAGGCTTATATCAAGAATACCAGTGATATGCTTTCTAGCCGTAACATCAGTCTGGCTACCGGTTATAACTCTTCTATTTTGGTGAACGATGGTAAGTTGCGCACAACCGGTTTTGAAATGCAAGCCATCTATCATGGCAAAGCCGGAGGCTTGAAGTACGATTTGGATTTGAATTTGTCTCACTATAAGAGTGTGCTGAAATCGATGGCCAATCCCGATTATCTGTATGAATATGGTGCCTTACGCACTTACGTAGGAGGTGAGATCGGTGAATTCTGGGTATATCAAACTGCTGGAATCTTCCAGAACCAGGAAGAAGTGAACGAATGGAATTCCGCTCATGGTTATAAGGATCAAAACGGTAACTGGCAACCCTTGCAGCCTGTCGCCAAACCGGGTGATATCCGTTTCGTTGATCAGAATGGAGATGGTATGCTCGATACAAACGACCGTGTGAAAGTGGGTAGTGGCACACCGAAAGTATCATTGGGATTCAATATCAATTTGGCTTATAAAGACTTTGACCTGGTGGCTAATTTCTATGGTGATTTTGGTGCCAAACGTTACAACTATACTAAATATCAATTGGAACGAATGGATCATGTGTTCAACTACGGTAAGAATGCCCTGAATGCCTGGACACCAGAGAATCCTAATACTGATATTCCACGTGCCGTGTCGGGTGACCCGAATAAGAATTCCCGCACTTCCACCCGTTTTGTGGAAAATGGTGACTATCTGCGCTTGAATAATTTGCAGATCGGTTATAACCTGCCAGTTAAATATTGTAAGAAGATGGGGTTGAGTAACCTGCGTATCTATGTAGGCGGTACTCGTTTGTTCACTATTACCAACTATAAGGGCTATGATCCTTCAACTGGTTCTTCAGTCGGACAGATGGGATATGACTATGCAGCCATTCCTTTGAGTCGTGACTTTATGATGGGTCTTAAATTCGGTTTCTAATAAAATTTAATACGAAGATTATGAAATTCAAAAATATATTATTTGCAGTTCTTCTGAGTGGGATTTCTTTTTCCTCTTGTGCTGATTTCTTGGATGAAGACTCTAATCCCAATGCTTTGTCACCCGGTAATTTCTGGAAAAGTGAAGGGGATATAATGAAAGGATTGACCAGTGTATATGCCGCTTTGCAGCCAAACGCGTCTTGGGCGGTACCGTTTGAACGCTATATGGTGATAGACGAATATCGAAGCGATGAAATTACCCACAGGGATGATGTGACAAGCTGGATGAATATCTCATCGTTTAATGTGGAATCCAGTAACTCCGTGATCAGTAAAGAGTGGACTAATTTATATAAAGGTATTAATTATGCCAACCAATGCTTGACCAACATCCCTGCTGTACCTGGCGATTCGGAATCACTCAATGCATTGAAGAAGCAGTCCATAGCGGAGGCCCGTTTTCTGCGTGCTTATTTTTATTATCGTCTGTATGTGAACTTTGGTGAGAGAGTGCCCATTTACAAGGAAGCATTGGCAGGCACGGATGAAGAATTTTATCCGCCGCAAGCCAACCCGGGAGAATTGGTAAGTTTGATTGAAACCGAACTGAAAGAAGTACAGAGCGATCTTCCCGAAAGCTATGATGAGAGTGACAAAGGGCGTGCCACACGCTATACGGCAGCGGCTCTTCTGGGCAAATTCTATATGTTCCGCAAGGAATTGAGCAAAGCCGAAGCCGAATTCAAGAAAATCATCGATAAAGAAGGAAGTCTTTTCGGCTTGATGGAGAATTGGGCTGACAATTTTGATGGTATGCACAAGAATAACAAAGAATCTCTCATGGAAATTCAGTTTACCGGTGACCGTTCGGGCGGACAGTATGAATACAATCTGTTTACTGTTCACTTGGGCCCCATGGCGGGACTGGACGCATACGAAGAAGCTTATCCTACAGACTGGATGTGTCAGACTTTGCTGGCTGATAAGACTGTAGATGGTAAATCCAGTGACCGTTTGCTCCATACACTTATTTTTGATGATCCGGAATGTCGTCCTTTCTATTACGAGAAAGGAAAATCCTTTAAGGATTACCACAAGGAAGGCGAGATTTTCTGGCATAAATATGTAACTTATACTGAAGGCATGAGCGATTATTGGGACTATAGTTTCTTTAATGTTTCCGTCATCCGCTATGCTGATGTGCTGCTGCTCTATGCGGAATGTCTTAATGACAGGGGTGAGACAACAGAGGCCATTAACATCATAAACAAGGTCCGTGCACGTGTTAATGTGCCGGCATTACCGCTTACCATGAGCAAAGCCGAAGTGCTGAGACATCTGCAAGAAAAAGAACGTCCTTGTGAGTTGGCACTGGAAGGTTCACGTTGGTACGACTTGATTCGTTGGGGTATTGTGGAAGAAACGCTGAAAGCTCATAACAAACCGTTTGTTGAGAACTACGTAGATGCTAAGCACCAGTTACTTCCTATCCCTCATAGCGAATTCCTGCTTAACCCTGATTGGGAGCAGAATCCGAACTATAGCAAGTAATCTAGTTTGTATCATTTTGAAGAACCGCTTATGAAACATTTATTTCCTATATACGGAATGTGTGGCATTCTTTGGCTGGGGGCATGTACCCCAGTCGCTACACAGCCGGAAGAGAGCCTGTTTACCACACAGGAGGATTTCCCTAATTTGCTGAACGTGAAGAATGTGCCCGAACAGGCTGTAGAAGGCGATCTCAATTTGTTTTCCGATCTGGGAGCATGGAGTGGCTATGCGTTGCCGGTAAATCAAAGCAGGGCATTTGCCGGTGCTTTCATCGGGCCTATGACGATGCACGGAAGAGGCTGGATTGCTCAAACGCTGGCGCAGCTACGCTGATGGTCAATGGCGAAAAGTATGATCTGACCCGCAATACGCAGACGGCTAAGTACTTGCCCGGAAAACTGGTGCAGAACTTTAAGGATGTGCAGTTGGAGTTCACCACTGAATTGTGTTTTGCTACATCGCGTACAGCTTTTGTACGTTCTGTCATTACAAATCTCAGCGAAGAACCTTTGAAAGTGTCGTTGACTTGGGAGGGGGTGTCTTTGAGGAGAATACCGTTGCCACTAAGCTGGACAAAGGTGTTCGTTTTGATTATCCGTTCTACGGGCGTCGGTGGGGAGCTGACCGCCAGATTATTACACTGCGTAACGAGCCACCGGTAGAGAGGTGGCGGCTACTGTCTTCTTCCGTACTGCCGATGAGGTAATGGCTGTTGGTAATGATAGCTTGCGGGCGGTTGAAAAGCGCGATTATTTGTTGCAGCCCGGCAAAAGCTATACTTCGGAATACAGTCAGACTCTGACCTTGAAAGGGGAAGAAACAGATAAGGAATATACAGCAATCAAGTCCATACGTTTTGATCAGTGTTTTGCCGACAATGAGCAGCGCTGGAATCAGGGACTTCAACGGGTACTTTCCACGGATAGTCCTTATATGAAAGAAAATGCTTACCGGAACATTGCCGTGAAAGCGATGATGACCTTGAACTCTAACTGGCGCACACCGGCCGGTGACATTTTTCACGGATGCAGCTTCCCCTCTTATACGGGATTCATCGGCGGATGTTGGTCGTGGGATGCCTGGCAGATTGCATCGGGCAATGTATTTTACAATCCCGAAGGAGCCAAAAGCGAAATGCTTTCTTTGTTCGACTATCAGGCCGAGAATGGTATGGTTCCCGACTTTATCGGTTACAACAAAGCTCGTAATAACTGGCGCGATTCCAAACCTCCTGTGGCATCGTGGGGGGCCATGAATGTCTATAAAGCTACAGGCGACAAGGCATTCTTGGGCGAGATCTTCGATAAGTTGTATAAGTTTCATCAATGGTGGTATGCCGAGCGTGACCACGATCACAATGGCATTTGCGAATATGGGTCTACTGATGGTACATTGATTGCGGCGGCTTGGGAGAGCGGCATGGACAATGGAGTCCGCTTTGACAATACCAAGATGCTGAAAAATGAAATGGAGAAAGCTTGGTCGATGGATCAGGAGAACATCTGTTTGAATTCCTTCCTTTATGTAGACAAACTGACCCTTTCGGAAATGGCTTCTATTTTGGGAAAACAAGAACTTTCTGAACAGTTGGTCAAGGAGGCTGAGGTAATCAAGCAGTATGTACAGACTAAAATGTACGACAGCGAGAGTGGTTTCTTCTATGACATTCGTCTGGATGACCGTACTCCCGTCAAAGTGATGGGTGCCGAGGGATGGTTGCCCTTGTGGGCAGGTATTGCCACACCGGAACAGGCCGAAAGGGTGAGGAACATCATGATGGATGAGAAACATTTCAACTCTTACTTGCCGTTAGGTACACTGGATGTAAGTCATCCTGCTTTGCGTCCTACCTTCGGCTATTGGCGCGGTCCGGTTTGGTTCAATCAGGTGTATTTCGGTATTACCGGATTGAAACGTTACGGATATGTGGAGGAAGCCGACTTGCTGACCCGCAAGTTCATGGCACATGCCCAAGGACTGATGACCGACGGGCCGATTCATGAAAATTACAATCCGCTGACGGGTGAAGTATTGAATGCACCCAACTTTGGCTGGTCTTCCGCTTTGATTTTGCGGTTGCTGTTGAACCAATGATAGTGGGAGCAAGAATCAGTATGCGGATGCTCCGAATTTATTAAAAGACATATTTATGATGAAAATTCGTTCTATATTGACAGGGGTTGCCGTGTCTTTGTCATTGGCAGGCATGGCACAATCCCAATATGACGGCGCTCCGGTGAACAGGAGCGTCGATGAAACGAGCAAAGACAATGTAGAAGTGCGTAGAAACAAATATCCCCGTTCGGATAACGATTGGGAGAATTTTGATGTGCTTCATATCAATCGTCTGCCTTCGGCGGCTAATTTTATGGGATATCCCACTAAAGAACAGGCATTGCAGGGTGATAAATCACAATCTCCTTATTTCCAATCCTTGAATGGAACATGGAAATTTCATTTTGTGCCTCGTTCGGATGAACGGCCGATGGATTTCTTTCAAAAAGGATATGATGTCTCGGGTTGGGATGATATAAAAGTCCCTTCCAACTGGGAACTTCAAGGGTTTGGTTATCCTTTTTACGTGGGTAGCGGGTATGGTATAAAGAAAAATCCGCCATTGATTGCCGTGGAGAATAGCCCGGTAGGTTCTTATAGACGTACCTTTACGATTCCTGCCCATTGGAACAAACGCCAGATTATTCTTTATTTCGGCGGAGTGGCTTCTGCTTTCTATGTATGGGTGAATGGCGAAAAGGTAGGTTACTCTCAGGACTCTAAAACACCTTCGGAGTTTGATATTACGCCGTATGTAAAACAAGGGAAGAATGAAATAGCTGTACAGGTTTTCAAGTTCAGTGACGGATATTATCTGGAAGATCAGGACTACTGGCGTTTTGCCGGCATACAGCGTGATGTCTATGTGTATGCCCGGCCCGAAACTCATGTGCGCGACTATGAAGTGGTCACCGACCTTGACGGAGAATACAAGAATGCTGACTTTCAACTTTTTGTAGAGTTGGGTAAAGCCGGAGAAGGAAAAATAAAGGGGGCTGAAGTGGAAGTAAGTCTGTTGGATAAAGCAGGTAAAAGTATCTATAGTGAACGTAAGCGTTGGAATGCTGCCGACCGGGAACTTCATTTCAAAAAAGAAGTGGTAGAACCTTTACTGTGGAGTGCGGAGAAACCGAATCTGTATAAATTGTTGCTTACTTTGCGCGTAAATGGCAAACCGGAACAATACATTTCCCAATACGTCGGTTTCCGCAAATCTGAAATCAAACATGCCCAATTGCTGATAAATGGCAAACCAGTCTATATAAAAGGAGTAAACCGACACGAACACGATCCTTATAACGGTCATGTGGTGGATGAGGCGTCCATGCTGCGTGATATTCAATTGATGAAAGAGAATAATATCAACAGTGTACGAACCTCTCATTATCCCAATGATCCCCGCTGGTATGAATTATGTGACATCTATGGTATGTATGTGGTGGATGAGGCCAATATCGAAAGCCATGGCATGGGGTATAAACCCGATCAATGCCTGGCAAACCAGCCGAATGGGAGAAAGCTTTCATAGACCGCACGGAACGTATGTTCGAGCGTGACAAAAACCATCCTTGCGTCATTATCTGGTCATTGGGTAATGAAACCGGTGAAGGATGTAACTTCGCGGCTACCTATAAATGGGTACATGCCAATGACCGTTCACAGCGTCCCGTGCATTCGGAAGACGGAATAAAGGGGCCTTATACCGATATTTTCTGTCCGATGTATAAAAAGATAGATGTATTGATTAATCACTCTCTTTATCTTCCTACCAAACCGTTGATTCTTTGTGAATATGCCCATGCTATGGGAAACAGTGAAGGAAATCTTCAGGATTATTGGGATGTGATAGAGAAATATCCTTCTTTACAGGGCGGACATATCTGGGACTGGGTGGATCAGGGCTTGTATGCAAAAACACCGGATGGAAAATTCTATTGGGCATACGGAGGCGATCTGGCTCCGAAAGGCACTCCAAGTTCCGCCAATTTCTGTATGAACGGTCTGGTTGCCGCCGACCGCACTTTGAAGCCGCATATCCATGAAGTGAAAAAAGTATATCAAAATATAGCATTCTCTTTATTGGATTATCATGAGGGATGGGTAGAGTTACGTAACAAGTATTTCTTTACAGATTTAAGTGAATTCAATTTTACTTGGAAACTGGAGGGGAATGGTGAGCTTCTGGCTACCGGAACCATTGATGATGTATCCTTGGCTCCTCAGCAGACGGGTAGGTTCAAGACTTCTTTCCCGGCCATACAGGCTAAACCCGGTGTGGAATATTTCTTGAATTTCTATGCCAGTTTGAAAAATGAGGATGGTCTGCTGAAAGCCGGAACAAGACTGGCTGATGCCAGGTGAGTCTTCCATTCTATCAGCCGTTTGTTGCTGAGGCTCAGTCTTCACCGGTGATAGCGGATGATGCGGCTTCGTTGTTGACACTTACAGCCGGTAACTTGAGCGTAGGTTTTGATAAGGAAACCGGTGCCTTGACTTCTTATAAAGAAGGAAGTATGGAACTGATAAAAGAAGCTTTACGTCCTAATTTCTGGCGTCCTGTGACGGATAATGATATGGGAAATGGCATGAATAAAACCTTGCGTCCGTGGCGTGATGCGGGGCGTCAGGCAAAGCTGTTATCCATGGAACAAAAGGCATTGGGTAAAGAAGCTTATGAGGTTGTTTCTCATTATAAGTTGCCTGTAGGAGAGTCTGATTTTATTGTTACCTATCATTTCTCGGGAAAAGGATATTTGGATGTGAATTGTACTTTCATTCCGGGTAACGACACGTTGCCTTTGCTGCCCCGGATGGGAGTCAGCATTACGCTGAACAAGCAGTTCGACCAGATGGAATGGTTGGGACGCGGTCCTCATGAGAATTATATAGACCGGAATACTTCTTCCTATGTAGGTCTGTATAAGGGAAGCGTGGCCGGTCAGTATTTCCCGTATGACCGTCCGCAGGAAAATGGCAATAAGACCGAAGTCCGCTGGATGAGTTTGACAAATACCGCCGGACAGGGATTGATGGCTGTCGGACAGCCTTATATCAGCACCAGTGCCTATCTGTTTCCTACAGAAGATTTGGATGAGCCGGGCCTGCGTAAATCGCAGCGTCATTTATCCGATATTCAGTTCAAGGATATGGTGACATGGAATATTGATTTAAAACAGATGGGAGTGGGTGGTGATACCAGTTGGGGAGCTTATCCTCACCAGCCTTATTTGATTCCGGCTGAACGTATGTCATTCTCTTTCCGCTTCTGTCCTGCAATGCTGCATGGAGTATCAGGAAACCGGCAATATTTGAATTTTAAGTAATATAGGTTCATTCAAAAAGACAGAGGGCAGGTAATGATTGTTCTTTTAGTTGCTGTAGCCCTTTTGTGAATAATTTAAGGTGGAAAGGGGACGCTCCAGTGATGAAGCATCCCCTATAAAAAAGACAGCTTGGATAGAATTCTGCTATCCAAGCTGTCTTTTATAGGAGGAATTTATCTTGTCTGTTAATATCCTGGATTCTGATATTCGTCAGCATTGTCGATCAGTAATAATTCAGCTGTCGGAATGGGGCGCAAATAGTGAATATTCTTATCGAATTTTGTGATTTGCGGGTTTGCTTTTGTGATGCGGCTCTCGAAAGCACGGAATCTTTTCAACGTCATCCAGCGGTTCCATTCGCCTACCATTTCACGCGCATTCTCATCCAGCAAGAAATCCTGAGTGACATCTGTGGCTGTGATATCCATGCTGTGGTCATGTCCCTTGCAGGCACGGTTCCGGAGCGTGTTCAGTCTTTCGGCGGCACTTTGGCTGTTGCCTAATCTCCAGTCGATTTCTGCTGATAGCAGGTAAGTCTCTCCTAGACGATAAACAATACAGTCCGCTGAGGAATAAGGCTTGGAGGCATTCGAACCTGCATATAGACTGGGGCAATCCGCTTTCTTCAGACTCGGGAAGAACTTCAGAGGACTTTTGGGGTCGGCATAATTGTCTTCCAAGTTGAAAATGGCATAGCGGCAAGCGTCTCTTTCGGCCTGTGTATAAGTCTTGCGGGATAAATAGACAGCCGTATCTCCTAAAGTGATATCATAGGCAGAATTACCGACTCTGCCGGTAGAAAGACCGTATCTTTGTGCGTCGGCTTCGTTCCAGGTATATCCGTTCTTGGCACTATTTGTTGCGTTATTCACATAATAAGTGTCTTTGAAGAAAGCTTTATAGCGGCCGTCTTTTTCTCCATATAAATCAAGCATATACTTGCTGGGTTCCATATAGCAGTTGCCTTTTGCCAGTTTGGGAACTTCGTATCCGTTGACATTAGTGGCATAGCTGGGAGTCATGCCCGACAGATAGACGCCTGAGGTATTGTTATTGTATGCTTCGGAGTGTTTCCATACACGGTTGAAATAGTTTCCACGGGGGTTATAAGCTGTAATGGTGGAGTGGCAGACAATAAACAGTGCCTCTTCGTTGTTCTTATTATTGTTTTCATCAAAAACAGCTTCTACATCATCATAGAGCTTGACTCCCAGCGAACCGGCATTCTGAATCAGATAATCAGCTGCCGTCTTTGCTTTTTCCAGATAGGCTTTGCTTTCGCTTTCCGTCAAGGCCGTGGTATTGCCCAGGCCGTCAGTGTAGGTAGAGAAGGTGAGGCAGGCTTTGGCATATAAGTGATAGGCTGCCGCACGTGTTACGTGTCCTTTTACCTCTTGTGTGATAGGGAGGTTTTTCATGGCGAATTCCAGATCTTCCAGAATTACTTTATAGAAATCGTTTACCGGACTACACGGGAGGACAGTAACAGGGCTGTTCATCGGCTCCAATGGCAGGTATTTGCCTCCCCACTGTTCTACAATATTATATAAGGCATGCGCACGGATGAAACGGGCCTCACTGACCAGTTCATTGATTCTTGTCTCACTCAGACCTTCCACTTTGCCGGCATAGTGAACAGCAGCGTTACATGCACTCAATATGCCATAGAAACCCGCGTATCCTTCATTCAGCATACCGTTTGAAGCACCATAATCCTCATAACGGAGCAACTTGCTCCAGTTGCCGTTGGTACCATCGGGGTTCGTGTCCTGCCAGATGTCTGTTCCTCCTTCTGCAACCATTAAATAAGTATCTTCTGCCTGACCGTAAACAATGCGGACCAGGTCAAAATAGCAGTCGTTCACTTTCTTTTCGTACTGCCGGGGTAGTCCATTCTTGTTCTGTAGAAATGCCTGAAGGATTGAATTCATCCAGACTGCAGCCGTTGGCAGACATCATCAGGATTACGGCTGATATAGAGAGTAATTTATGTTTTTTCATCAGTATGAGTTTTTAGAATGAGATATTAACGCCAAATACATATTGTTTTGATAACGGTGCATCATCGTCGTCACCTCCTTTTTCAGGGTCATAGTTTTTCAGATAGTCGCACTTGGTAAAGATGAACGGGTTATTTGCGGTGAAATATACACGCATTCTATCAATCTTTAGGGTGTTCAACCATTTCTTGGGAAGTGTATAGCCTAATGAAATATTTTTTACCTTCAAGTAGGAACCATCGAAATAATTAGCCCATTGTTGATATGGATCCTGTCCGTTTGTAATGCTTGCATCCGGACGCGGATAGCGGGCGCCTTGATTTTCAGGAGTCCAGTAGTCGCATACAGTAGGAGAGGGAGTCAGTCCGTCTGTGCGATACCATCCGGTCAGTCCGTAAGGAATCGTCCAGTCCCAACGGGCAATCAACAAGATGCTCAAGTCGAAATTCTTATAATTGAAGTTGTTGAGTAAACTGCCCGACCATTTCGGTGTGGCGCTTCCCAGAACATAATAATCATCCGAGTTCAGCTTGTAATCGGGAGTACCATTCTCGGCAATATGCACCTGTCCGGGTTTCTGGCTGTATTTGGCTGCTTCCTCGGCCTCGGCAGTACCCCATATTCCGGCATATTTGTACCCGTAATAAGTCTTGATCGCCTCACCGGGAATCAGGTAATAGTCTCCGAATTGAAGCGGGCCTTCGCTGGTTGTCTTTATCACTTCTTCCTTGTTGGTAGAGAATGCCAGGGTGGTGCTCCACTGGAATTTAGGTCCGACAAAGTTGCGGCTGGTAATGCTCAATTCCACACCCGTATTGCGCGTTTCGCCTACATTAGACCATATTTTGAATGGAGAGGAGCCGTAACCTCCTGTCGCATAGGGCAGGTTTTTCTCGAACAAGATGTCTTTGGTGTCTGTCCGGTACCAGTCAAATGCCACATTCAGTCTGTCACTGAACAGTCCCAGGTCGAATCCCAGATCTGCCATGTATGATTTTTCCCATCCCAGACTCTTGTTGGCAATGGAACGGGAATAGCCGCTATAAGGGACTCCTACATCCTGGAATCCGATGATACCTGTGCGGCTGTAGTCTAATGTGGCGTATTCTGAAGCACCGGCGTTACCTGTGACACCATAACTGGCACGTAATTTCAAGTTGGAGACAGCTTTTACATTCTGCATGAACGGCTCGTCACTGATGCGCCATGCAAAGGCTCCTGCGGGGAACATGTCCCATTTGTTGCCATCGGCCAATATGGAAGAGCCATCCCAGCGGTTGCTTAACGTCAACAGGTAACGTCCTTTATAGCTATAGTTGATACGGGCCACATAGGACATCTTCTGGCTGCCTACATAAGAAGACGAAACAGTGGGTGTACCGGTTGCCGCACCTAAATTGTGATATAGATAAGAGTCCGTATCAAACTTGTTGGCAGTGGCGGTGGCCTTTTCTTTTTGATCTTTTGACCATTCGGTGACTCCCGTTATGGTGAAATCGTGATCTTCTTTTATTTTAAAATTGTAAGTCAGGATATTCTGCCATTTATAATTATAAGTGAAGGTGTTGGGGATTGTGGCCTGCACCAGTCCGCTTTCCAGTCCCTGATAAGAATTTGTACCGGTATATTTACTCTCTTTTACGTTTCGGAAATATCCGCCTAGCAGACTCTTGAATGAAAGTCCCTTCAACGGGGTCAGCTCTACATACATCTGTGGGGCTATGCTTAATGTCTTTACATTGTTTACATACTGGTCTTTACCCATATCGGCCAGTGGGTTCATATTACCATCTCCCAAAGGATAATCTACCAGATTACCGTTTTCGTCGTAAGGGGTACCTAGTGGCGGCATACATAGAATACGGTTCCATATACGACTGTAACGCTTGTCATTTTCAGAATACATGGCATATAGGTTCAATCCGTATTTAACCATTTCGTTGGCTTTGAAATCTATTTTTGCACGCGCCGAGTAACGTTCCAGTTCGTCTCCTTTCAACAATCCTTCCAGATTATAATATCCTAAAGAGAAATAAGAGGTAACCCGGTCATTGGAATATGAAGTGCTTAGATTATAACTGTTGGTAATACCGGTTTGTGAGGCCAGATCAAAATAGTCCACCCATTGGTTGTTGTCTATGTATTTTTGCATATAGCTGGGGAAAAGGCTTCCATCGTCGGCCGGACTGTTCCACGCGCCTACTGTTTTTTGCGCTTCCCGGCGGAAATTGATATAATCTTCTCCCCGGTTTACTTCCGGAAAACTGGAAATGACATTCCAGCCATAGTAGGCATCCAGGTCGATGGAGAATTTGTCTTTCTTGGGAGTCTTGGTCGTGATGATGATGACACCGTTCGCGCCGGAGGCACCATAAACAGCGGTAGAAGAGGCGTCTTTCAGAACTTCGATAGAAGCAATGTCATTCGGGTTCAATTCATCGTAAGAACCTCCATGCCGTCAATGATAAACAGCGGACTGTTGTCACCGTTGATAGAACGTGTACCGCGCAGCGTCATGTTCACTCCGGAACCGGCTTCGCCGCTGCTCCGGGTGATATCCAGACCGGCTACCTGCCTTGAATGGCTTCCAGTACGTTACTGGTAGGCATACGGACAATATCTTCACTTTTCACAGAAGCTACGGCGCCCGTCAGGTCTCTCTTTTTCACCGTACCATATCCTACCACTACCACTTCGTCCAATGTCTGGGTATCAGGCTGCATCTTGATATTCAGTTGTTCATTTTTGCCGATGGTAATTTCCTGAGTCTTATATCCTATATAGGATATTTCGAGAATATTTTTTCCGGCAGGAACTTCCAATGTGTAATTCCCGTCAAAGTCTGTAATAGTCCCTATAGTGCTTGCACCTTTGACTATGACAGATACTCCGATTAAAGGTTCGTTGTTTTCATCAAGAATTTTACCTTTAATGGTACGTCCTTGCAGGATCGATTGAACCGATTCATTTTTTACCATGTCACTTGCTTCTGCATACAAATGGGTGGCCGGTATGCATAGGGCCATTGACAATCCTAAAATGAGGGGAGTGCGCATTAAGCTGCTTTCCCGGTTTTGTTTTGGATTTTTTCTCATGTTTTTCATTTTTGCTTTTTTATTAACTCACTAATTGTTTCTAATGGTTGATTTCTGATATCAAATAATTGAATCAGTTTGGTTTCAATCGTAAACTTATTAGGTTGGATAAATCTTATGTATTCTTTTCTATTTCCTTGTATCTGCCTTTTGGACGTCATTATTTTGCTGGTTTCTTGTGTTTGCTTTTTTGATTCTTTCTGTGTGTCTCTTTATTGCTTATAAATATTAAATTAATTTCTTTATTTTATTTTTAGTAGTTTGTTTGTGTTATATTTGTTTTATCGATGCAAAAGTATATGAAAGAAATCGAAAATAAAAGAAGTATTTACATGTTGTTAAACATATCTTTAGATGATTCTGTTTTATTGTTTCATAATAGTTGAAATATGGTACTGGATATGAGTTATGCATATCAAGATAAAAAAAGTCCCCGGACAAGATGAACTGCACTGTTCTTGTCCGGGGACTTTTATAAATATGATAAGATAGTATTGTCTATCGGTTCTTATACATACTTTCGTAATACTTTTGGTAATCGCCGCTTGTTACATTTTCCACCCACTCCTGGTTTTCCAGATACCATTGGATAGTCTTTACAATGCCGATTTCGAATTTTGTTTCGGGATACCACCCCAGTTCATTGGTAATCTTTGTCGGGTCGATGGCATAGCGTTGGTCGTGTCCCAGACGGTCTTTGACGAAGGTGATCAATGATTCGTTAATCCAGTCGATGGAAATCTCACCTTTATCGTTCAATTCTTTTTTCTTCAGCACTTTGCGGTATTCGGGATTCTCCGTCATCATCCGGTGGATGGTGGCGATGGTGAGCTTCACTATCTCTATGTTTTCTTTCTCATTGTGTCCGCCTACATTATATACTTCACCTTCGCGTCCCTTGCGTAGCACCAAGTCGATAGCTTTGCAGTGGTCCTCCACATACAACCAGTCGCGTACATTCTTTCCATCGCCATATACGGGAAGTTTCTTTCCTTCCAGAATATTTTTAATGATCAGCGGAATCAGTTTTTCAGGAAAGTGGTACGGACCATAGTTATTGGAACAACGGGTAATGGTTACCGGCATTTTGTAAGTATCACGATAAGCCATGACAATCATGTCCGCACTTGTTTTGGAAGCGCTGTACGGGCTGTGCGGACACAAAGGGGTGGTTTCGGTAAAGAAGCCTTCCGCTCCCAGACTGCCGTACACTTCGTCTGTAGATACCTGATGGTAGCGTACATCCTTGCGCCAGGTAGGGTAACCGTTCTCGTCTTTTCCTGTAACCCATGCGCGACGGGCCGCATCCAGCAGGTTCTGGGTACCCAGAATGTTGGTCTGCAAGAAGAGTTGAGGGTTTTCAATGCTGCGGTCCACATGGCTTTCGGCGGCAAAATTCACGATGTAGTCAAACTTGTATTCTGCGAATAGCTGGTCTGCCAGGTCACGGTCGCATATATCTCCTTTTACGAAGAAACAGCGTTCATTATCAATGTCTGATGCGATGGTACCCAAGTTACCTGCGTATGTTAAAGCATCCAGCACCACCACTCTGATATCGTCATGTTTGGCCAGGATGTATTTCAAATAATTGGCTCCGATAAATCCGGCAGCTCCTGTAACGAGATAAGTCTTCATATTGTTTTTGATATTAATGCGTGCAAAGTTCGGAAAGATTTTTTAATCTTACAACTTATCAGCCAGTTCTATTACTTCTAAATCTTTAAATTCTCCGTTGTCGATGCAAAAACGTACCAATGTTCTCACTTTATGGAATCCGTAGATACCTGCCGCTCCCGGGTTGATGTGCAGCATATCCAGTGTTTTGTCATACTTGACCTTTAAGATATGCGAGTGTCCGCTGATAAACAGTCTGGGAGGTTTCACCAGCAGGCTGCCGCGGATGGAAGGATCATAGTTGCCCGGATATCCGCCTATATGCTTTATCAACACCTCGGCGCCATCTACGGTGAAGCGGTTGATCTGAGGATAAAGCCGGCGGATATCCTGTCCGTCAATGTTTCCATATACAGCCCGGAAGGGGCGGAAGGCGGACAGTTTCCGGGCGACTTCTACTGAGCCGATGTCTCCGGCGTGCCATATCTCATCACAATTCTCAAAGTATTTCAGGTATTTATCATCCCAAAACGCATGAGTATCCGATAATAATCCAACTCTTGTCATACTTTTTTTTGTTTATTACCGGCAAAGGTACTATATTTGGAACAAATCTAAGCATAATATGGAGAGCAAATATCATTATTTCAAGCGTGATATCAGTTGGCTATCTTTCAACTATCGCGTATTGCTGGAGGCGGATGACGACTCCCTGCCGTTGTATGAACGGATTAACTTCATCTCTATATATTCTTCTAATCTGGAGGAATTTTACAAAATCCGTGTGGCGGAACATAAAGCCATTGCTTCCGGCGGCCAGAGTGATGATATGACACAGGAGGAAGCCAGACACCTGATACATCAGATTACCGAGGTGGTGAACAACCAGATGGAAGACCGTATCCGCATTTATGAGCGTAAGATTGTTCCGGCCTTGCGCGATCATCATATTGTTTTTTATCAAAGCAAGCAGGAGGTGGAACCTTTTCATCAGGAATTTATCCGTAATTTCTTTAAGGAGGAAATCTTTCCCTATCTCCAGCCTGTCCCGGTGTGCAAGAACCGGATCAAGACTTTTTTGCGTGACAACCGCTTGTATCTGTCGGTACGCGTGACGCGCAAGGACACGGGGGAAAAGGAATACTATATCATTAAATTGCCTTATAGCAAAGTTCCCCGTTTCATAGAGCTTCCCCGGCAGGGAGAGAACTTTTACCTGATGTATATGGAAGATATCATCAAAGCGAATATCGACCGTATGTTTCCCGGGTATGAGTTGGATTGCAGCTATTGCTGTAAGATTTCTCGAGATGCCGATATTTTTGTGGATGATGCGGCCAGTTCCGAAGTGATGGTGGAACAGTTGCGGAAAAAGGTGAAGAAGCGCAAGATAGGTGCCGTATGCCGTTTTGTCTATGACCGCAAGATGCCTGCTGACTATCTGGAGTTTCTGGTTGATGCGTTCGGCATTAACCGTGACGAGTTGGTTCCGGGTGACAAACACTTGAACTTGGAGGATTTGTCTCACTTGCCCAATCCCCACAAGGAGCTTTATGTCCAGTTGAAGCCCCGTCCTATGAAGTTGAACTGTCTGGATGAGAAAGAGTCCATCTTCCGTTACGTGAATAAAAAGGATTTGATGTTGCATTTCCCTTATCATTCTTTCGGGCATTTCATCCATTTTCTGTACGAGGCGGTTCATGATCCGGCTTGCAGGGAGATTATGATTACCCAGTACCGGGTGGCGGAGAATTCGGAAGTGATCAACACTTTGATTGCCGCTGCCCAGAATGGCAAGAAGGTTACGGTATTTGTGGAACTGAAAGCCCGTTTTGACGAGGAGAACAATCTGGCTACCGCCGAGATGATGAAGCGGGCGGGCATTCATATCATATTCAGCATACCGGGTCTGAAGGTGCATGCCAAGGTGGCGCTTGTACTACGTTATAACAAGGAGGGAAAGCAAACCCGCAGCTATGCCTATATCAGTACGGGAAACTTCAATGAGAAGACTGCCCGGATATATGCTGATTCAGGCCTGTTTACTTCCAATGAGGTGATTGTGAATGACCTGCATACCTTGTTCCGGGTATTGCGGAAGGAAGTGACCGAACCCCGGTTCAAGCGTCTGCTGGTAGCCCGTTTCAATCTGTTGCCTGAACTGAGAAGGCGCATCGGGTATGAGATAAATATGGCAAAGGCCGGAAAGGAGGCACGGATTGTTTTGAAAATGAACGCATTGCAAGATCCTGCATGATAGACGAATTATATAAGGCTAGTGAGGCGGGAGTGAAAATAGACTTGATCGTGCGTGGCATCTGCTGCCTGATTCCCAACCAGCCTTATAGTAGGAATATACGCATCACCCGCATTGTGGACAGTTTTCTGGAGCATGCCCGGGTGTGGTACTTCCACAATGGAGGAAAGCCTCTTTTGTTCATGGGGTCGCCAGACTGGATGCGGCGCAACCTGTACCGGCGTATAGAGGCTGTCACTCCTGTGCTGGACGAGGACTTGAAACAACAACTGATAGATATGCTGGCCATTCAGCTGAAAGATAACAGGAAAGCCGGATGGGTGGATGAACATCTGAACAATGTGCCGAAAAGGGATCCGGAGGAAGGGCCGGTACGTGCGCAGTATGCTTTTTATGAGTATTTGGAGGAGAAGAATAAAGAAGGATATGTCAAAACTCCCAAGCAGCCATAAAATGTTGCAGATGCTACATGAGTAGAAAAAGAATAATTTTCTCTCGTTTTGTGTGAATGATTAAATATCTATAAATAGGTTGTTCTTTCTTTGTGAAATCGCAACTTATACGTTACATTTGCTCTATGAAAAAATATAGAACGGTTATCACATATAGAAACTACTTTGATGATTTTCTCGCAAGCCAACGCCCGAAAATAGCAAGTAAGATTCTGCAAATATTGCGTATAATCGAGGAAGTGGAACGTGTTCCTGTTACTCATTTGAAATATGTAGAAGATACGAATGGATTGTTTGAAATACGTGTTAAATTTGGCAGTGACATTTTTCGTATATTTTGCTTTTTTGATGCTGGAAAATTGGTGGTGCTTTTGAGTGGATTCCAAAAAAAAACACAAAAGACACCACCCGATGAGATAAAAAAAGCTGTGAGACTTATGGATGAATACTATCAAGAAAAAGAAAAGGAGGAACGAAAATGAATACAAAGACATTATCAGAGTTGGAAGATAAATACGTAGGTAAGCAAGGCACTCCTGAACGTGATGCTTATGAAAAAGAATTGTCTGATCTAATGATAGGTTTTCAAGTAAGGAATGCAAGAATCAAACTCGATCTGACACAAGAAGAACTTGCAGAGC
This sequence comes from Phocaeicola sartorii JCM 17136 = DSM 21941, assembly GCF_000614185.1. Classification (GTDB taxonomy): domain Bacteria; phylum Bacteroidota; class Bacteroidia; order Bacteroidales; family Bacteroidaceae; genus Phocaeicola; species Phocaeicola sartorii. Next base: position 126,989 of record NZ_BAKM01000008.1, read on the forward strand.
GTATTAATAAGAAACGGGCATTTATTTCTCGTATAGAGAATGATGGCAGTAATCTTACTATAAAGACACTCCGTGATATTGTAGAGCGTGGTTTGGGTGGCAAACTGAATATAGAGGTTCAATTCTGATATTCTTTTAGGATCGGATTAGTCACAACATCCTTCTTATGCTACGATTTATTTCCGGACAGGCATTAGATTGAATCCGGGAATAAATCGAAGGCTACGGGAGGTCGCCCTACCGGCCATTTCTCCTTAGTCATAATCCAATTTGTTTCTCATGGCAGGAGCATACCGGCAGCGCGGATCAGGATAGTCCCAGCAATCGGGTCCGTATGCTTTGACAATATCACTCCAGCAGCGGTTCTGGTAACTGAAACAGTCCTCGAAAAAATAACAGCTTTGGCATTGGCTTGCCTCATTGATATCGGTACGTTCCAAGGAGCAAAGATGTTTGGCTTGAGGCGAGTTCCATACTTCCATGATACTTTGGGTGGTGACATCGCCTATGATAAATTGGGGAAGCCAATACAGCTGCTCACATATCGTTACTTTCCCGTCGGGTAATATGAACAGATGGGTGCTGAGCGCCGAGCATTCGCTTCCTTTAAAGTGGCGGCTGCTCCCCAGGTGTCATAATATTCCTTTGTGACGGTCGCTTTGCCCAGAATGACAGGAAACGGGGCGTTGGCTATGAGCGGGCGCATTTCTTTGAATGTTTCCAGAATTTCTATTTGCGAAGGCTTCAGCCGCGCGAACTTCTTATAGTTTTTGCTGATGGAATTGGTGGTGGGCACGATGCGCCAGTCGCGCAGATGTTTCAGCTGGGACAGTTTTGATAATAATTCGGCCAGTGTGACAACATCGCAGTTATAAGTGGTCAGTACGGAGGACACCTGGTAGGTCAGTCCGCTGTCGTCCAGCAGGCGGAGTCCGTGTAGCATCTGTTCGGTGTACTGCCGGTTTACTTCCAGCGAAGAGCACAGGATTTCCGGCCGGGCGGCATCCAGCGAAACTTGCACGATGCCTTGGTAACCGGTTTCTTGTATATCTTGTATGATTTTTCCGGTCAGAGGTATTTTGGTTGATATGAATTCGGGTGCGATTCCTTTTTTCACCAGCTCCGTCAAGATGATTTTCCAGTCGTGATGCAGGAATATCTCGCCGCCTATCAAGCTGATCTGTTGCACTTGCATTTTCGAAGCTTCGTCAATGAGTTCCAGTATCCGTTTGACAGGCAAAGGAGATTCCACCTGTGTGGAGGTGTCTGCATAGCAATACTTGCAGTGGGTGACACACCGGTTGGTCAGCATGAAAGTGAGCAGCAACGGGCCGGTATAGAGCCTTCGGGTGGTAAGGTCCAGTTGCTTCCATACGAAAGAATTAGGGTCTAATTGTTCAAAACGCAAGGCGCTGCCCGCCTTTTCCGCTTCAATCAATACCCGTTTGGGGAAATAGATCTCTCCCTGCTGCGTGGAGGTATGAACGGGGGTCGTATTATTGATGAAGTACGACACCCACCCTGTTATTTCCTCCCTGCTGCGGTAGAAGAAATCGCACAGCAGGGGTATCGTTTCCTGCAAAGGCCTGTCATACGTGAAAAAACTCAGCATCACAGCCTGCAAGGGATGAATGAACGTATGCCAGTTCCGGGAGCAGCCGGTCTCAGCTCCCGTACCGGTGGAGAACAATGCTACCCTGTGTATATCATGACGGAGGTGATAATAGGGGTTCAGCACATACACTTTATTCATTTCCGGCATTTTCATCTTGTTTTTTGGTAGGATCGACAAATCCGCCTGTGTAACATCCCAGGCCGCATTGGATAGTTCTTCGTCATCTATGCCGCCCTGCACGTCCATCAGTTCGTTCAAGTCCAGCACCTGTTCCTCATCAGAATAGTTGAGGTATTCCGGTTGCTTGTTGTTTTCTTCTTTTTTCTTCATGTCCTGTGTTTTTAATAGGTTTATGAATCCGTTTATTTTTGTTTGAAAAGTTCGTATATGGGGGCGAATATCCGGCTCATTATGCTTCGGCTCGAAGTGATGATCTCCGCTTTGCCGGACAGGTCTATCTCATATTTTATTTCTTTATGGTTCGTTGTCGTCAGCCCTTCCGGGAAGGCGACTTCCACCGCATAGCTTTTATTGTAAGGTACAAAAGAGATGGACGCTATTTTTCCCGGCAGCACTCCGTAAGCGTGTGTGGGATATTTGTTCAGCTCTATGTTCACATGGTCCCCCACCGCTACTTCCGCCACTTCATCTTGCGACAAGCTGATATGCCCCAAAGGGTTTTCCTGTTGTTTGGAGATAACGGTGCACAGGGTATCCCCCTCATTGACCCGGTGGCTCATGCCCCAGCTTTTCCCCCATACCACTATGCCGTCATGCCGGCTTTTTATCAGATACTTCCTGTCCCAAGTTCTGAGGCTGTTCACCATAGTCTCGTATGCCAGTTCCAGCATCCGCTGGTTTTTTCCCATTTCCATCTTATGGTTAATCTCCAGTTCGAACAGTTCCCGTTTCACCTTGAGTATATCCAGTGCGTCTGCCTGTCCGGAACTGTTCAGTATTTTCATCTCGTCGTCCAGAAACTTCTTTTTCTGCGGGTACAAGTCGAATTCCTGGTACATGACACAGGTGCGTACCGCTTGGGTGAATTGCTCGTATGCCGGAGCCATTTCCCCCATGATCAGATTGAACGGATAATTTTGCAGATAGTTGATGTCGTTGGTCCGGTAATACCATTCTATGTTGGTAAGGACGTTGCAGAACTTTTGCACATCCTCCAGCGAGGCCGTATTTTTCAGTATGCCCAATGTATCATTCCGTTTTACCTGCGACTGGTTTTCCACAAAAAACCGGTCTACCATTCCTCCCTGATTGGCGGTAATCCATTCCACGCTGCCCATATCATCAATGGTAATGTCCTTCTTTATTGTTTCAGGATATTTAAATAAGGCGGTTCCGGCAATCAGGAACGCGATAAGACCATAAACAATATAGCTTCCCGTATGTATCAGCCATCGGGGCATATCGCCCAGCATGTCGTTGTTTTCCCGGCTGTATATTTCTACATCTCTGTTTTCTTTATCTGTAGCTTTATATATTTCTTCCATGGCATGTTAATAATAGGGTAATACTGCAAAGATAGATGGTCTGTCCATATCGGACTGGATGCTTTTTTACATTCGGTCTTTCTGTGTTTCTCCGGCTCCTGTACCTTTATATTTGCTCCGTGCCTGATTGAATTTGTAACGTATCGTCAGGCTGACACTGCGCGACTGCAGGTAGGTATGTGCCTAAAGTTTGTAACTCGCCTAAATAGGCGATGGTGTGCGTCCGTGTGCTGTTGAACAGATCGTGGACACGGATCTGGCAGCTCAACCGGCTGTTCATCCAGCTTTTGAAAAGACTAAGGTCAGCAGACCATGTGGAACGCAACAGCTTGATGTTTTCACTGTGTCCGGTGGAACTCCATGAAAGGTCTGCGTTAACGAGGAAGTTGCAAGGTAGTTGCAGACTATTGTCCCATGACAGGCTGACGATTGGAGTATCTAGTATATGCTTTCCTTCGGGAGTGTCTGCCCGGAACCATTGCTGGGAGATCGTTCCTATAAACTGAGGCGACCAAATGCCGACAGTGGGTGAGAAAGCCAATGAAGCAAACAGGTTGTCGTAGCTTTCCGCATTGATCGTTTTCAGTAAAGCGATTGTAGGATTGTCTGGTGAATACGGGCTGCTTGCCATGACGATAGCGTTCTTTGTATGTCGATAACCGGCAGTCAGTTGCGCGTCATTATACACTGCGTTCAATATCAGGTTTTGTGATAATTGTGGGTGGAGCAGCGGATTTCCGCTCTCGTAAGTATAGCGGTTATTGTACACGATATTAGGGCGTAACTCGTGATATGATGGACGGAGGATATCCGAGGTGTAACTCAGTGAAAGTTGTAATTTTTCCAAGGGAAGCATGACTGTTGCCGAGGGAAACCAGTTATTATAATGCTTGCTTTGCATTTCGCTTTTCGTTCCCTGCTTGTAATATTCGGACGTGATGTGCTCGTACCGGACTCCTGCCTGTACATACAGAAGACCGAAACTGTGACTGTATTCCAAAAATCCGGAGAAGTTTTTTTCGCGTATTTTGCTGTCATTGTCTTTTAGAATAGCTTCTGCATTACTGAACTGATTGTGGTGTTTTGTATGGACGTATTCCCCTCCTATAGAGAAGTCCCCACCTGCTATTGTGTGCGACAAGACCAGTTTCCCGGCATAAAGACCGTTGTTTGTCCGGCTTAGGGTGTTTATCGTCCGTTCGTCTTTTGTGTCTTCGGTATAGTAATGCAAGTTCTCATGTGTCAGATTGGCTGAATGATTGTTTCTTTTCAGTATGTCCGCATTGAAGTCTATTTTCCATTCATTGATGTTGCCTTGGTAATAGAAGTTCAGCGAATGCTGGCTCTGTTGATCTCTACTGTCATAGAGGCTTAGTAAATGTTCCTTTGAGGTATTGTCTTCTGACACTTCACTTTTCATACTTCCCCAACTGTCATATCCGGGCAGGCGTGTAAAGCTGTATCGTGCTCCGGCGGTGTGGTTGGGATTGAACACGTAATTGGCAGAAAACATGGTATAGATTTGTTGGCTGTGTTCGTTTTCTTGTATGTTCGATTGCTGTTGCCAGGTCTTGTTCAGTCGTGTTTGCTGACTGATTTCTTTTTTATTCCAGTCGTGTTTGTTGCTTCCCATCAGTGTGCCGGAGAGGTCGAATCCTCCGGTACGGTAGTTGAAGTTAAACTGGTCTAGCAGACTCCATTTTTTGTTATATGCCACATGCGTGCGATTGTTGAATCCGAATCCGTCTCCTTGTATCCGTTTGGTGGTGATGCGTACCACGGCTTTCACGGAGGCGGCATAGCGTGCTCCGGGATTGTTGATGACCTCTACCGACTTCACCTCGTTGCTTGCCAATCGGTCTAGTTCTGAAAGATCGTGTATTTTTCTACTGTTGATATACACCTCTGCTGTTCCTCGTCCGAAAACAGATACGGTTCCTCCATCGTTCGAGACGCCCGGTATCCTACTCAACATGTTTTCTGCTGTTCCCGCTTTCTCCAGCAAGGTGCCTGCCACATTGGTCAGTAAGGAACCGCCTTTTATCCGGGTACGTGGTGGTTCGCCGTGTACCATTACTTCTTGCATCATTTGCGTGTCGTCACTCAACAGCAGTTCTCCGGATATTGGTTTGCCGGCATCTACGGGCAGATACAAAGTGGCATAGCCGATGCACGATACACGCAGCAATCCTTTTTCCTTTTCTGGATACTCCAAGGTGAAAGTACCGTCAACACCACTGACAGTTCCTTGTATGAAAGTACTGTCCGGCAGAGACAGCCATACGATATTGGCGTACTCTATCGGGCTCTTTTTTTCATTCATTACAGTTCCTTGAACTTTGATCTGTCCTGTTGCGGCGGAAGTGCACATCCAGCCGAATAAGAGGGCGAGTAGTTTATATTTCATATTTTTTGTCTTGTTGATAATTGTTCCCATGTTTTTCGGTCTTGTTTGATTTGTGCTATCATTAATAGGATACGCTCCAAGTGTATTTTGTTTTGTTTGCACAATGTTTCTTTAGGATGTTCCATGAATTTCTCTTTTTCTTCTTGATAAAACCATGTTCGTGAACATCCGCCACATATTGTGTTTGCCTTATCCAGTGTGATATCACGCGCTCAGTTCCAGTTGGTTCTTTACCAATCTGTAGTAATCTCCCTGCCGGGCAATCAGTTCATTGTGCGTACCCTTTTCGGTTATTTCTCCTTCTTTCAGCACCACTATCTGGTCGGCGTTTTTCACCGTGCTCAGGCGATGGGCAACAATGACCACTGTCTTGTCCTTGAAGAACTTCTCCAGATTGCCCTGTATCACCTTTTCATTGTCCGTGTCGAGGGCATTGGTCGCTTCGTCGAAGAACAGATAGTCGGGATTGCGATAGATGGCGCGCGCTATCAGGATGCGTTGCTTCTGTCCCTGGCTCAGTTCTTGTCCCGTGTTGCCTATTTTGGTGTTATACTTCAAGGGCAATGATTCTATAAAGTCGCGTATGTTCGCCATCTCCACGGCATAGAGCAGCCGTTTCTTGTCTATCATGTTTCCATCCGGAGCGATGTTGTTGGCTATGGTGTCTCCAAAGATAAATCCCTCCTGCATCACCACGCCACAATGCTTGCGCCACTCTTTGAAACTGATTTTCTGTAGAGACTGGCTTCCTATGGTGACTGCCCCTTCTGTGGGAGGGTAGAATCCCAGCATCAGTTTGATCAAGGTTGTTTTTCCGCTTCCGCTGAGGCCTACGATGGCGGTGGTTTTTCCGGCCGGTATATCCAGTGAAAGCCCTTTGATGATCCGTTTTGATTTTTCGGAACCGTAGGTGAAGATGACATTATTCAGCCGGATGGGGTCTTTGCCGGATATCTCAGTTTCCTGCTCCATGCCTTCCGTCTCCTCATCGGGCTTGCCATGTATCTCTCCCAGACGCTCCAGACTCAGTTGGGCATCCTGCGTGTCTTGCATAAAAGATACAAACTGCGTGACAGGGCCTTGCATCTGTCCGATGATGTACTGTATGGAGAGCATTACGCCCAGCGTGATGCTTCCATGCAGTACGGCGGTGGCCGAAAGGACGGTAATCAATACGTTTTTTACTTCGTTGATAAGCACGGCTCCCACCTGTTGCCACTGCCCCAGGTTGAGTGAATTCATATTAATGCGGAACAGAGAGGCTTGTATATTTTCCCATTCCCAGCGTTTCTGTTGTTCACAGCCCAGCAGCTTGATGTCCTGCATGCCATAGATGAGCTGCATCAGATTGTTCTGATTGACGGACATCTGTTCAAAATTTTTCCGGTTGAGGTCTGCCCGTTTCCGCATGAACAGTTTCACCCATCCTATATATGCCAGGCTGAACAGGAGAAAAATCAGAAATATCTTCCAGCTGTAAATGGCCAGTACAACCCCGAAGATAACCACTGTAAGGGTGGAGAAGAGTATGTTCAGCACAGACTGGGTGAGAAAACTTTCTATGCGGTTGTGATCCTCGATACGCCGTATCAGGTCGCCTTCCAGCTTGCTGTCAAAGAAGCGCATGGGCAGCCGCATCAGCTTGGAGAGGAAATCGGAGATGAGCGACACGTTTACGCGCGTACTGATGTGGAGCAGTATGCAGCGCCGGATTACCTCTATCAGTGTGCGGCTGAATACCAACATGAGCTGTGCTGCCAGAATTAGCTGGATAAAGTTCAGATTCCGGTGCCCGATGCCTTGGTCTACAATGGTTTGTGTAAGAAACGGGAAGACCAGTTGCAGCAAGCTGCCCGCCAGCAGTCCGATGACGAGCTGCATCATGGCTTTTTTGTACGGGCGGACATAGTGGAACAGATACCACAAGGACAGCTTCTCGTATTTTATGGGCTCTGCCTCGTAAAATTGCGGTGTGACATCCAGCAACATGGCTATTCCTTTTTCTATTCCTCCCTGGGTGGTGCTGATCCAGCACTTCTTCAGTTCCTGTTCTTCATACTTCAGCAGTCCGTAAGCCGGATCGGCAATGTAGAACCAGGTTTTTCCTTTTTTCTTTTCTATTTTGTAAAGCACCACAAAGTGCTCTTGGTTCCAGTGGATGATGCAGGGCAGCTTGGATTGCTGTTTCAGTTTATCCATAGAGGTGCGGATGCCCGTGGCACGTAACCCTATGCTGGCTGCCGCTTCACTGATACCCAGCAGGTTCACCCCGGTGCGCTGTATGTACGACTGTTCGCGCAACTGCTGCACCGAGAATGTCTTTCCGTAAAATTTGGCTATCATTCTCAGGCAGGTAGGGCCGCAGTCCATGGCATCCAGCTGTTTATAGAATGGGAATTTGCTCATTGTCGTGTTTTCTGTTTTACAATGCTTGTCCTATGCAATCCATTGTTTCAATGAATCATATAGACCTTTGTCACCATAGTAATAAGTTTTGGCAGATCTGTCGTACAGTATCACTATGTTGAGTTCGTTACGCATATAATCCATATATTCAAAGAATGTAGAGCGTGCTACACCTAGCTTTGTTGCAAATTCTGCGGCTGTGCCTGTTTTTCTAGTATGGATTAGATGATCCATATAGAAAATCTTTTTTAGTTCAACTTTAGTCATTGTATTTTGTGTTTTTAAGGGTTAGATTTTAAAGATTCCCGTCAGGTAGTCACCTTGGTTATTGGTCATTTGCAGCGTATATTGTCCTGAAGGAAGATTTCCTGTCTGGATTACCATATAAGCTGTTTGTGACTCGGAGAAGGTTTGGCGGTAGACTTCTTCTCCGGTACTGCTGGTGACGGTAATGGTGATGTCGCAGTTGGGAGAGGGATTCTCAATGTAGATGGATTGGGAATCGTAAGAAGCGGTAGGGGTGGGAGAAAGGCTTCTTGATGTGTTGGATTCCCAACGTCCATTTAAAGGCAAATTTTTTGTAGCCTCTGAGAATGCATAGATGCTTTGCATTGACAGGCCACTTAATAGCATGGCAAGTAATGCCATACGCAAATTCAGATTTTTCATTTTTTGTATTTTCATACTGTTCGCTATTTATATTGTTTTGATGGAAGCAAAATTAGGCTTTTGCTTTTAAATATATATAGACTTGATTTCCTAATAAATGGACAGCATGAAAAAATATTTTCTTGATTTTTAGCGCTTTATGCTTTTTGAATAATCCCCCTTATGGACGGCTTGTTCCTTTAAAATTCCAGAAGCCATAAATCGAGGGTATGGCTTTCGCCTAATGAGCCTAACTTTTGGGTAATCCGATCTTTGAGGCGGAACTTTCTTTTAGAAACAGACTGAGGAGAGATATTCAGTATGCTTGCTATAGTAGGATTGGAAAAACGAAGCTTGATAAGGCAGCATATCTGTAAATCACTCTCCGTTATTGAAGGAATCACTTGGCTTAAGCGTATCGTATAGTTATCAAACAACAAATCAATATTCTTCTTGATTTCCTCCCATTGCAAAACATCGATGGGGGATTTTTTATCTTTCAAGTTCTTGATCACCCTTATGTCCTTTATCAGTAAGTTCGATAGATAGGTTTCTCTATCGCGTAACCGCTGATTTTCTTTTGCCAAAATTTCTAATCTCTTCAGTTCATTAGACTTTTCATTCAGGGTAAAGGAATATTTATTTATATTGTTTTGAAGCGTTTCATTCTCTTGCTTCAGGCTCTCGTTTTGCTGCTGTATTTCGACCAATGCTTTATGTTCTTCTTCCAGTTGTTCCTGTACTTCTTTGTTTTCTTCTATCTGCATGGCGAGTTCTTCCATCCGGTTTCTGTTGCGGGCAATTATCATCTCATTCTCTTGTATTTTAATGGTGTTCTGGTTTATTTCTTCTTCCTTCCTTTGGAGCAGGCGTTCTTTGCGAAGCAGTTTTTTTTGATATATATATATCATGACTGCTATTCCCACAACTATTTCTATTCCTGCCAACAATATCATATTAATTATATTCTTCTTATCAATTTCTAATTGACTCTTTTCATTGATAATTTTCTGTTGGTCGTATTCCTTTTGCATTTCAGCCAATTCACTACTTTTATTTAGGGTTTGTATCGAGTCCTGATAATTCAATAGCTGGTCGCAATAAACTGACATCTTTTCATATTCATGATTGTCCCGGCTTACATAATATAAACCTTGATAAGCTGCACGAACTGTATAGATACTTGAAGAATGCAACGCTTTGTTAAAATAGTAATAAGCAGAATCAGAAATAGGAAGGTTGTAATAAATTTCACCTAACACCAAGAAGTTTTGCCCTAAGGATTCAATCTTGTCTGTTTCTTTTATCTGTAGTGCTTTCTGTGCATATTTCAAGGCAGATTGATAATCTTTTATATTCGTATATATCCCTGCCAATTCATTCATGGCGCCTGAACACAAATAGTTATCTTCAGTTTTCTCAGCTAGCAGAATCGCTTTCTGATAATATTCTATCGAAGTATTCATTTGGTTTAATGCAGCCATAATTCTTGCAAGAAAAATATAAGAAGAGCATATATATTTATCATCATTTGCTAATTCTGCATAATGAAGTGCTTTTTCAATGTTTTTTGAAGCATCCTCATATAAATCTCGGAAAATATAGAGATCGCCTAGTTCTATATATATAAGGTGTGCCAATTGGTAATCTTCTGTCTTCTCCACTTCCTCTATTGCTGCTAGGTAGAGTTTTTGTGCCTCTTCCGGCTTGCCGGCTATTTTGCACAATATACCTTTATAATATAGCACCATCGCTCTACGCTGCGTATTCTCTTGGTGCATAAAGTAGTCGTATGCTATATTAATGAAGGTGGAATCTGCAACTTCCTCTCTATAATTTTTGTATTTAGCTTGGGTTAGAAATAAAGCCCATGTAGCTTTTTGCAATTTATCAGAAGATGCCGGGACCTGCATCTCTTGTAATATGTGTAATGCACTATCCGGGTGTTCATACATTATTGACTCTGCTTGCGTCAATTCGGGCAGTAATATTGTTGTGCCATTATTAGGGAATGTGCAAGCTGATAAGTAGGTGATAATGATAGTTAGTATAATAATAACTTGTGTTCTTCTCATTGTTTATTCAATTGATGTATAATTTGCAAAATTAGAAAATAAATGTCAATTAGGAAATTAGATAGATGAAAAATTTAGTTGATTCGGCATCCTCATCTGTAGCAGGACTGGAACCAGAATTTGAATCATCCTTATCTTTCGACTTCTCTTCGGCGGAAATTCTGGCCTTTTCAACTTGTTTTTTCAGAAGAGAGACACTCATGTTATTGAAGTCATTGTTGCCCAGTCGCTTACGAATGTTCACAAACAAAGTAGGGTCAAAGATCGGTTTGTCGGTAAACTCGGACAGACCCACGAAATATTGCATATAGGGATTTTCCTGAATAGCCAAAATCGTTTCTTCGTCAGACTGGTTCATTTTGTGTTTGATGAGTAGCGAGCCGATAATCATGCGGGCGGGTTTGTTACCGACACCGCGTTTGCCATTATTCAAACGATGGTTATACAAACGTTCAATCTCATTCTAGGGAAGAGTGCACCCAATTGAACCCAACGATTAGATTTGGATAAGCCATCCAGGGAGGAGCGAAATATATCAATGCTGAGCTGTTTTCATTGTGAACTGTACTTCATAAAATCTTCTTTTAACACTCAAAGATACCCATTTTAAGATAAATGAGGGAATATACACATGACTATTTTAATGAAAATCAGTTAATTGATATTATTCAGGGAACTCTAAGTATGGTTAGCATTATAACCATACAAGTAATCGTTTTCTTTTTCATTGTAATGTTCTTTTTTATATTCATATTGTATTTTATTTGTTGCAAAAGTACAATATTATAGCTAAAAGAGTATAGACGGGATATGGACAAATGAAAATAGATAAAAGGCTATAAAACAGTCTTTTATCTATTTTTGCTTTCACTTAATATGGACGAACTCTTCTTAATATTCTATGAGCCACGTATCTAGATTCTGATTTTTGTCGAATGTCCCTATTTCTTGGAGGATTTTTTCTTTCAGTCTCAATTTCCTCTTTGAAACGCTGGTAGAGGCGAGTCCGCCTATTTGGTGTGCTATATTTACATTGCTGTAGCGTAGTTTTATCAAGTAACATAGTTGCATGTCATTTTCTGTTAAGGTAGGTATTTGTAAGCGGATCCGTTCGGTGAAACCATTGTATATATAGTCTATCTTTACTCTAATTTCTTCCCATAGTAATGCATCAATGGGCAATAGACCTTTCTCGTTTATCTTTTCTTTGATATTTGTTTGCTTTATTAATAAATTGCAAAGATATGTTTCCCGTTGGTGCAGATATTGATTTTCTTGTGTCAGAGTATCGAGCTTTTTCATAGCTTTGGACTTTTCGTCCAGTGATGCCGTATAATGGTTGATGTTTTCCCGCAGTTTTAGATTCTCTTGTTGTAACTGCTGATTTTGTTGCAGCATTTCCTGTAGCATATTTTGTTGTTCTTCCCATAACTCTTTTGCTCCTTTGTGTTCTTTCATTTGTGCAATGAGTTCATCCATACGCATTTGGTTACTATAAATGATATTTTCATTATCACGCAGTTGCTCTATATAGGAACGTATTTCATTTTCCTTTTCTTGTAGTTTTTTTCTTTGAAGTGTTATTTTACGTTGATAGCCATAAATAGTAATGATAATGGTGCAGAGTAAAATACTTAATATAATCAGTGTATTGCGTATAGTCCGGTCTTTTTCAATTTGCAATTGATTCTTTTCGTTAATGATTTTCTGTTGATCGTATTTTTCCTGCATTTCTATCAATACTTTGCTATGCTCTATTTTATTGATGGAGTCTTGATATTGCCACAATTTATTGCTGTATTCTACCGCTTTTTTATAGTCTTTTTCTTTTTTAGAAAGGTAAAATAGCGCTTGGTAGGCACAGTATGCTGTATGAATATTATTTGATTGGGATGCTTTGTTTAGATAAAAGTAAGCAGAATCATTTTGACCTAAATATCGATATGTATCGCCTAGTCTAAGTCTTTTTTTTGTCTGTTTCTTCTATTTGGATAGCTTCTTTTATATAGTGTAATGCTTTCTTGTGATTGTTGATATGATTATAAAAGATAGATATTTCATTCAGAGCATCCCCTGTTGGTTTTATTAGTTTATATGTTCTCCCCAACTTTATAGCTTCATTGTAGGACTCTATGGCTTTATTATATTCACATTTTAGAGCATACGCTCTTGCAATCAGTATATAGGAGTAGGCTATGTAATCTTTATATTTGGATAATTGGGCATATTGTTGCGCTTTCTCGAAATACTGCATGGTATAATCACTAAGTTCGCGGTAAGCATATATCATTCCTATACTAGAATGAATGAGATAGGCGAGTTTGTAGTCTTCGGTCAATTCTACTGTTTTTGCAGCTTCAAGAAATTGTTTTAGGGCTTCATCATCCTGATTGTGTTCATTATATACTATACCTTTATAATATAGTACCATTGCTTTCCGTTGCATATCATTTCCTTTTGTGAAAAAAGAATAGGCTATATTGATTAAAGAATCGGATTGCTTTATATCATTCTTATATTTGGCTTGTGTCATTAGCAGTGCCCATGTGGCATGTTGCAGTTGATTCGAAGAAGAGGATATGTGCATATCTTGTAGTATCTGCAAAGCACTGTCGGGATGTTCGTACATCACTTCTTCTGCATCAGACAATGCGGAAGAAATACGAACTGAGGTTGTTTCATGTTCTACGCAGGCTGAAAGAACAATGCAGACTGTTGCTATCAGCCCAATAATTTTATAAGCTTGTGTCATGTTGTTATGAGGATAATAATAAATACAAAGATACAGAATCGTTTTTAGAAGGACATCTGCGAATGTGTAAAATTATATATTAATTAATATGCATTAACATTCTGCTTGTCGTATTATCTGATGGTGGTTATCTTTTACCTCATGTCCGTTTCTTATTATTCGAGCACCTTGTTCATCGGTAACTGGCAAACTTTTCAAAGAACTCATTTTATTTACAGTCAAAGCCACTTAGGATTAGCTGATTTTTAACGAACTATTGCAGCTTGGCATTAATAATCCTATTATAAATAAAAGTTAAATAGCAGATTCTATTTAGTCAGTCCAGATTGTTCGGACTAGCTTGACTTACATTTGCAATATAATTTGATTCACTATTTAAGAATACTGGTGTTCAGCATGAATTTAAGTATATCTTAAATTTCGGTCTTAAATAATTTAGTTTATCTGTTTTACCATAATGGTAAGTTTGTCAGCAGAAATTAGATTATTATTCTAAGCATCTTAATAAAATAAGACAGACTGTTTTATTGAGAATGCGTGCATTTTAAAAAAAGGTGTTTATTCTGGTAGTAGAGGAATGGATACTTGGTGAAATGAATACGTGTATAATATTTTTTTGTAAATAAATTCTTTGAGGTATGAATACAAATACTCAGCAGGAAACAGAAACTTTACTGGGAACAGAATTGGAGCAGATACAAGGTGGAGCTTGTAATTGTGATTCAGGTGCAGGTCAGATTGTAGTTAGACCTGTTAGACCGGGGCAATTATAATTAATTCTATAAAAAATTGATTATGGTTCGCATCCAGTTCTTAATATAAGTATAGTGAATCTCAAATATTCAATTTAGTAAGGAGGATATTCCTCCTTACTATTTTATGTATAAAATAGTTGTATTATGTATATCTACTTAAATCCGCAATATGTGATTCGAAATGAAAAGCATTGTTCCTATATTATCTCTAAATCTGCTTTAATTACCACTAAGCTAGAATATACTATGGCCTTTGCTAGTGTACTTCCGCCGTGTATAGGGTATATTTTGTCGCATATTGGAGAGGGGGAGTTAAATGCTTCAATAGAAAAAATAGCAAATACTCTAAATGTAAAGTCGGATATAATTGAAAAGTTTATTCGAAAGATAATAGATAATCCTATAAAAGTAGGATGGAATTATAAAGGAGTGACGATATCTTTTCCTCCATATTTGCTGACTTCTGTTAAAGAGGAGTCAGAAGGAAGTGTCTATACAGATGATGAATTGTTTTATACTACAGACTTTATACCTAAACGTCCTTCGATTCCGCTGAATCTTAATTTTATGATTACCACTAAGTGCGGAACAGATTGTATGTATTGCTACGCAGATAGAAATAAAAGGTATGATTTGACAAGTCGGCAAATCATGAAGGTAATCGATGAAGCTCATGATATAGGGGTTGTTAATTTAGCTTTGACAGGAGGTGATATATTTGCTTTTCCAGACTGGAAAAAGTTGGTACGAAAAGTTGGTCTATATGGTTTTAAACCTTTGCTGAGTACGAAGATACCGTTAAAAAAGGATGATGTTTACTTCTTAAAAGAGTCTGGAATTAATTTTTTGCAATTTTCATTAGATTCTGTATTTCCGTCCACTTTGCAAACGATGGTACATGTAAAGGAAGACTATATAGATAATGTAAGGCATATGTTTGAATATTGTACAGATAATGGGATAAAGGTGACAGTTCGTACTGTGCTGACTAAATATAATAGTGATAGTAATGAAATAGATTCATTGTGTGCTTTTCTTGAAGGGCAGTTATGTGTTGCTAATTGGGTGTTGACACCGGCCTTTTATTCTGGATATAAGAATGGCTATACGGATTATAGAGCAAGTGACGATGCTTTGGTTCATGTTTATAAGATGACTAAAATAAAAAGCTCATCAGTTGGCTTTAATATTTTATATAATAAAATGAGTGATGAAAGATATAATCTCCATTCATATAAGACTGTAGATGAATTTGTAGCTGAAAACCAGATATGTAATGCAAATAGCTATTCAATGTCTATCTTGGCAGATGGTAATACTACAGCATGTGAAATGTTATATGACAATCCACACTTCATATTTGGAAATGTACGACAACATACGCTGCGTGATTTATGGAACTCGGATGTTGCATTGAAAATGTATTCATATACACAGCAAATGATAAAGCGGAAGGAAAATAATGCTTGTACGAAATGTAAAGTGTATGCTGATTGCAAACTTGGAGTGGGAAAGAAAGTTTGCTATGTTGATATAGCCAAAGTTTATGGAGCGGATAGATATGAGTATCCTGATCCGCGATGCCCTCAGGCGTTGAGATGTGAAGAGAACTTAATATTATAATATATGATTACATGTAGATACAATACGCTTATGAAATTATTAGTTTTTACCCTTTTATCTCTGATGGTTGTTTTACAGTTATCCGCGCAATCCTTTTCCGGAAAGGTGGTGGACGAGAACCGACAACCAATGCCTTATGCCAATATAGTACTACTCTCTCTTCCTGATTCCGCTTTTGTGGCCGGAACCATCAGTGATGAGCAGGGTATGTTCTCATTCCCCGAATCTTCTACAGCGCAATTGGTATGTATATCTTCCATCGGCTATAAAACACTTTATAAGGCTTGTGCCGGAACAGATTTGGGAGTTGTCAAACTATCGTTTGACACGCAGCAACTGGGTGAGGTGGTAGTAAGGGGAAACTTGCCCAAGACCCGCTTGAAAGATGGGGCGTTAACTACCAATATACAACATTCTATATTGAGTGATATAGGTTCTGCCAATGATGTACTGGCAAAAGTCCCCGGCATACAGGGAAAGGATGGCAATTTTACTGTGTTCGGCAAAGGCGAACCTGTGTTTTATATTAATGGAAGAATGGTCCGCGATAATGCAGAACTGGAGAGGTTGCACTCCAAGGATATAAAGAGTGTGGATGTTATAACCAACCCCGGAGCGCAATATGACGCAACAGTAAAGGCGGTAGTCCTTATCAGAACACTGCGGCCGGTAGGTGAAGGACTGGGATTCAATGTACGCACTTCGCACATGTATGGCAAGCATTATTTTATGTTGAACCAAGTGGATTTGAATTATCGTCATAAAGGACTTGACATAATGGGGTCATTGTTTTACAGCGGAGGAAAAGACGGGACAAATACCCGGCTGGATGAACAGGCCTTTACAGATACACCGTGGATATTGCATTCCAAGGCTTCTACTGTGGCAAGAAGAAAAAACTATAAAGCAAGGCTGGGAGCCAACTACGTATTCAGTGAAAAACATTCTATGGGGATGCTTTATGACTATGTATGCTATACTACCAAGGAGCCTCATTACTTCATGGACTCGCAGATGAGGCAGGAAGGAACGCTCATTGATGAATGGACGGGACATAATAGGCTTTCAAATCGTTATCCGTCTCATTTGGTAAATACCTACTATACCGGAAGTATAGGAAAATTATCGGTCAACTTCAATATGGATGTGCGTCGTGGAAAGACTGAAAATCAGCAGACTACTCAGGAAGATAGCGGAAATCCGACGGACAGGACGGTAAGTACCCGGAGCGACTGTAACAATGGGCTGCTTGCCGGAAAGCTGGTGATGGAACATCCCTTATGGAAAGGGAAACTCTCGCTCGGCGGTGAATACACAAATACATATCAGAAGAATAAATTTCAGAATGAACAGGGTATATTGGAAGAT
The DNA here is from genome assembly GCF_000614185.1 of Phocaeicola sartorii JCM 17136 = DSM 21941. Classification (GTDB taxonomy): domain Bacteria; phylum Bacteroidota; class Bacteroidia; order Bacteroidales; family Bacteroidaceae; genus Phocaeicola; species Phocaeicola sartorii. The sequence goes on from NZ_BAKM01000008.1 coordinate 144,143, forward strand.
ACAGACAATGAGGTAAAGGAAAATACAACATCCGCTTTCCTTCAGTATAGTGCCACGTTGGGCAAGTTTACTCTGGGAGCCGGAATAAGATATGAACACAATGTTTCTGATTATTATGAAGCCGGGGAGAAGAAAAACGAGCAGAGTAAAACGTATGACAATCTGTTCCCGTCTGTTTCTGCTGCCTTTACCTCCGGTCAATATAATATAGACTTGAGCTATGTCAGAAAGACGGAACGTCCTTCCTACAGCCAGCTGGATGGGAACATGAGCTATGTGAACCGATACACTTATCTGAGTGGGAATCCGTTGCTGAAGCCTGTCACCACATCGGATATGACAATGGTGGCTTCCTTTCGGTTCCTTCAGTTCATAGCCGGCTATCAACATGTGGAGGATAACATTGCTTATACCATCCGTCCATTGGAAGGATCTTCTTATATCACACATACCACTTATGAGAATTTCAAGAAGATGGATAAACTGACATTGATGGTGTCCGCTTCCCCCACTTTAGCTTGTTGGAATTTGAATTATAGTGTGGGAATGATAAAGCAGATGTTTGAACTAAATCATAAAGGGGAGATGAAGCGGATGAACCGTCCCATATTTTATGCCTCGTTGTTTAATACTTTCAGCCTTCCGGGGGATGTTAAACTGACACTGGATGCGGTGTATATGGGAAAGGGAAATACTCAGAATATGCTGCTGGGCGAAGATAAGTATATTGATGTAAGTATCAGCAAGAAATTTTTAAAGAGCAAGGCTTTGCAGGTTAAGTTGGAATGTCTTGATGTTTTTGACTGGAAACGCAATGACATGACATTGTTCGGGGTACAGCATGTGTTGCGTGAGACGAATTCATGGACGGATATGAGAAGGGTGGTGCTGACCGTGCGCTATAACTTTAACCCGTCAAAGGGAAAATATCGAGGTGCAGGAGCGGGTGAGGCTGAAAAGGCACGTCTCTAAAAGAACTTTTATAGTTTCTCCACTTCTTCTTTCGGCTTAAGGTAATTGGACAGAAAAAGCATATTTTTAATAAAATTCTTTGGTGTTATAGCTCTTTGTTGTACTTTTGCGTAAATTTATAAAAAATATATATGAAAAAGTTATTATTACTAACCTTATGCTTAATGGTGAAAAGTCTGTCCATGCAGGCGCAAACTATCAGCGGAAAGCTGATAGATGAACACAAACAACCGATTGGTTTTGCTAATATAGTAGTACTTTCTCTTCCCGATTCTGCTTTTGTGGCCGGGACAATCAGTGATGAACAAGGGGCGTTCAGTATCAGTGGGTCTGGTGATAACAGGCTGTTGAAAGTTTCTTGTTTGGGTTACGCACCTGTTATAAAGTCATGTGCTCAGTCTCCGGTAACGATTGTAATGCGCGAGGACATCAATCTGTTGGGTGAAGTCGTGGTAAAAGGGAACCGTCCGTCACATAAACTTACTGCCGAAGGGTTGCAGACCCATGTGCAAGGGACAGTGCTCAGCAAAATGGGTACAGCGGAGGATGTGCTGAACCATATACCGGGACTTCAGAAGAAAAATGGTGCGTATGAGGTGTTTGGAAAAGGAACTCCGATCATTTATGTGAATGGAAGACTGCTCCGTGACTTGTCGGAGCTGGACCAGTTGAAGTCAGAAGACATAAAGAACGTGGAACTGATAACCAGTCCCGGTGCACGATATGATGCGTCAGTGAAAGCGGTGGTTAGAATAACGACCAAGCCCATAAACGGGGAAGGTTTTGGATTTGATGTGCGTTCCGGTTATAATCAGTGGGAGTACGCCGGCTTTGTGGAACAGCTGAACTGGAACTACCGGCGCGACAAGCTGGATGTGTTCGGAACCGTGTATTATAGAAAAAGTGAAGGGTTTGATGAAAGCCGGCTGACTCAGGACGTGTATGTGGATACACTTTGGCATCAGGACAATTATCAGTTCGCCAAAACAGACCGGCAGACGTTTACCAATATCGCCGGTGTGAACTATGCATTCGATGAGAATCATTCAATCGGAGTAAAATATACATTGAAAGCCAATCCGGATGCCCGCTATCGCACAGCATTTAATTCGGATGTATATGCCGACGGCGCACCTTATGACTATCTGGCGAATGATATCCATGCCATTGCATATTATAATCCCTCGCATTCGGTCAATGTTTATTATAAAGGTATGGCAGGAAAGACGGAGGTTGATTTCAACGCGGATTATCTGTTTGATAAAAATGGAGACCGTACGATACAATGTGAAGAAAGCAGCAATAAGGAAGACAGGGTGGTCACCTCCACCAATACATTGAGAAGTGAGCTCTTTGCAGCCAAGCTGGTGCTGAGCCGTCCGCTGCTCGGAGGAACTGTCATGGCGGGGGCCGAATACAGCCATACGGAGCGGCAGGATGATTATATGAATCCGGAAGGTTATGTGCCGACTTCGTTCAGCAAACTGAAAGAGCAGAACATCAGTCCGTTTATAGAGTACAGTCATGCTACCCCCATAGGGCAGCTTTCGGTGGGGGGACGCTATGAGTGGGTGAACTTTGATTACTATGAGGATGGCAGATATGTGGATGGGCAAAGCCGGAACTTCAGTAATTTCTTTCCCACCGTCTCATTGGGTTCTGAAATAGGTGAGATGCAGTTGCAGCTTGGTTATGCGGCAAAAACGCGTCGCCCGTCCTATCAGCAGTTGAGCAATAATGTGACGTATGCCAACCGGTTCACGCTCCAGTCCGGCAATCCGCTGCTGAAGCACGAGGTGGATCATCATGTTTCCTTGATGGGCGCATGGGAGTTCATGCAGTTCAGTGTGGATTATAATGACAGACGGAACGCGATTATTTACTGGGGGGAACAAATGGAGCATAATCCGGCGGTAACGCTTATCTCTTTCAAGAATCTCCATAGCTTGAAGTCCGTTTCTGCCTTTCTGGCATTGGCGCCCAAGTTTGGAATCTGGTCACCGCAATTAAGCTTCGGTCTTCGAAAACAATGGCTGGATCTGGAGACTACCGATGGATTGCTGAAGATGAACAAACCTGTGTTTACGGGGGCTTTCAATAATACATTTAACTTTCACCACGGCTGGGTGGCTTCGGTGGAAATGAGTTATCAGAGTAAGGGCGATATGGAGAATTGTTCGGAAACCAAGAATGTCTTTTATGTGGATGCCGGGGTTACGAAATTCTTTCTGGGGAATAAGATGTCTGTGAAGTTGAGTGGTACGGATTTGTTTCATGGCATAAAGTCGGGTAACCGCTTGTATTATAACCGGGCGTCTTCTTTGCAGATAAATAACTATGACAGCCGGAAAGTGATGCTGACGGTGCGCTATAAGTTTAATGCTACGCGTAATAAATATAAAGGTAGTGGTGCCGGAGAAAGCGAGAAAGAAAGGTTATAAGGGCTTGACATGCATACTTTGCTAAAAATAAGAACCGGGGCTCGTTTGCCTCGGTATTATTTGGCTCGTTTAAAGAAGAGAACATTACACCATTGATTATTATACATTTTAATACTAGAAATAGATGAGAATATTTGTTTGTTTACTATTTATGCTAGGAGTATTTTTAGCTGTATCAGCCCAGCAGGTAGAAATCTCCGGCAGGGTAGCGGACAGTAAAGGACAACCGGTTTCTTATGCCAATATTACATTGCAGCATAGTGATTCAACTTTTGTCACCGGATGTACTTCAGATGAAAAAGGTAGGTTCGTAATAAATAAGCTTGCAGTTGATAATTATTTGTTGCAAATATCTTTTGTAGGATACATTACCCAGGTAATCAGGTTGGACAATGTCAGTGGCACACTTGATATAGGAACTGTTCCATTGGCTGATGAAGCAATAATGCTGCAAGGGGTCACGGTGAAAGCATCCAATGTGATGAAACGGGTAGACCGCCAGATTGTGCTTCCTACAGACAAGCAGGTGAAATCTTCTAATTCTGGATATGAACTGATAGGCCACATGCAATTGGCCGGTTTGAAAGTAAATAGTATCGAACGCAAAATAACTACAGTCAGTGGCGGAACTGTACAGCTTCGCATCAATGATATCGAAGCAAGTACGGCTCAAGTACAGGCATTAAGACCTGATGAAGTTTTAAGGGTAGAATACATTGATAACCCAGGAGTGCGTTATGCTGATGCGGAAGTGGAGGCGGTGATTAACTATGTAGTTCGCAGGGCGAAGTCGGGTGTATCCGGTGGCGTGGATTTTATGAATGCTGTGACGACCGGATTTGGAGATGATAATCTTTATATACGCGCCACTCATAAATTATCGCAGTTCGGATTGAATTATTACCTCAGTTATCGCGATTATGACGATCGTAAAGTGGATGAAGAACAAATGTTTGATTTCCCTGACGCTGATGTGCGCCAGCGCGATTTGATAGGAATTTCTACCCCTTTCAATTATAAGGACCATTCAATAGAGGCAAGTTATAATATCACAAAACCTGAAAAGTATATATTTAATGCCGTTTTTACGGAAAATATTTATGATTCACCTCATGGGGATTATGGACAATTGATACAAGAAACCGGAAAGACGGATTTATATAACTATACACGTTCCGAATATAATTATAATTCTCCTTCACTGGATTTATATTATAAAAAGATTCTGCCTCATGATCAGTTTCTTGCTTTAAATGCGGTAGGGACTTATATCAATTCTGATTATAAACGTGAGTATAGCGAAGCTTATACTGAAGCGGGCAAGCCTGTATCCTCCTATAATTATGGTACGGATGGTTCCAGATATTCGCTGATAGGGGAAGGTATTTATCAGAAAACATTCAAGGAAGTAACTTTAACGACAGGTGTTAAGTATATGCAGGCATATACTCATAACCGCTATATGGGTGATGTGAATGAATCTACGGAAATGCATAATTCCAGCCTTTACGGTTACGTGCAAGCACAAGGAAAATGGGAACAGTTGAATTATTCTTTAGGCATAGGGGCATCCCGTCAGACTTTTGACGAATCGGAAGAAGGATTTACTTTCTATATGTTCCGCCCGATGCTGTCTCTTTCTTATCCTGTTTTCAGAGGGGCAAACTTGCGTTATAATTTCACTTGTTCACCTTCTATCCCCAGTTTGTCCGCATTAAGTGATATCCGTCAGCAAACTACCGATTTGGAGGTAAACAGAGGGAATCGCCATCTGGATCCTTATCGTTCATATACGAATCGCTTGCAATTGTCGTGGGGCAACAAAACAATGAATTTCCAGCTTAGCGGAGGACATCGCTATAGTAAAAATCCTATCATGGAGCAGATAGACTGTGTGGTGCAGCCGGATGGAAGTTATATCATCGAGTACAGCTCTGCCAATCAAAAGAGTTTCACTCAATGGAATGGAAGGCTTTATGCGAGTGTCAGTGTGGTGCCTGATTTATTGTCTGTCAGCCTATATGGAGGAGTGAATAGTTTTGAGAGCAAGGGAAATTCATATTTGCATCATTATACAGCCTGGTATGTGGGAGGGGATGTGTCTTTGAATTATAAGAATTTCTCTCTGTATGGTTCTATAGGAAACCGATATAATTCGCTCTATGGAGAATCGATAGATTATGGGGAAAAAAGCTCCATGATACAATGTTCTTATAAGTGGAAAAACTTAAATGCAGGTGTGGGAGTATTATATCCATTTACTCCTGCCGGTTGGAGTGCCGGTTGGAAGTTGATGAATGAGCGGGTGCAGAAGAAGAGTTGGACATATATTAAGGATAATGCCAATATGGTGGTACTGACGCTCTCCTGGAATTTCAATTATGGTCATAAGCATCGGACAGAAGATAAACTTATGAATAACGTAGACCGTGAGACTGGTATTGCAAGATAAGTAAATTTTTAATGGAATTCTTTGGTGTTATAGCTCTTTGTTGTATTTTTGCGTAAATTTATAAAAAATATATATGAAAAAGTTATTATTACTAACCTTATGCTTAATGGTAAAAAGTCTGTCCATGCAGGCGCAAACTATCAGCGGAAAGCTGATAGATGAACACAAACAACCTGTGGCCTTTGCAATGTAGTGTTGCAAACGCTTCCTGATTCGGTTTTTCTTCAAGGCACAATCACTGACGAACAAGGGAAGTTTGTTTTTGATAAAGTAAATCAGAACCAAAGTGAGAAACTTATTCAGATTTCTTGTCTCGGCTATGAGTCATTGCATCAGCATGTTGTAACGGGGGATGTCGGTGTGTTGTCTTTACGGTCGTCCGCCATTATGCTGGGAGAAACCGTAATTACAGGCCGGCGGCTACTTATTCATTGAAAGGGGCGTCACTGACAACAAATGTTGAAAATACATTGCTTAGCAGTTTGGGAACAGCCCATGATGTATTAAAACGTATCCCCGGATTAAAAACGGGTGACGGGACAGTTGAAGTGTTTGGAAAAGGAACTCCGATCATTTATATCAATGGAAGAAAAATAAGAGACTTGTCTGAACTGGAGGAACTGAACTCCAGAGACATCGCTAAAATAGAATTGATAACCAATCCCGGAGCGGAATATGATGCCGAAGTCAAATCTGTTTTAAGAATAAAGACCGTACGCCGCACAGGCGAAGGATGGGGAGGCAATGTACGTTCCATGTTGCAGAAAGGCAGGTTGTGGAGTAACAACCAGCAATTGGCTTTGAATTATCGTAAAAACAATCTGGATATATTTGGTTCATTTTATTATAACAAGCAAAAACGAAAGACCGGGCAGGAGGACTTGCAGACAGTATATATGGACAAGCTGCTGGAGATAGATGGAGATTCGGAAAGTCCTTATTCTACTGAGAATATACAGGGAGAAGGAGGGGCCAACTATCAGCTGAACGAAAATAATTCCTTGGGAGTTCGTTATACATACAACTATTATTCGAATGACAGCCATGTTTATTCATTGTTTCGTGTTAGAGAAAACAATCTCGATTTTGACAAGTTTGATTTTACTAATGCAATGGATGGAAGTGGCGAGACACATAAAGTGAATGCTTATTATAACGGAGTATGGGGACGGCAACTAAATGTTGACTTTAATGTTGATTGGCTGTATAGTGACAACGACACCCGGCAGAACATCATGGAAAACAGCATGAATGAAGAAGATCGTACTGTACATTCCGTAAGTGGATCCCGGAATAACCTGTATGCCTGCAAGCTGGTGTTTTCTCATCCTGTGTTTGCCGGTATCTTGCAATTTGGCACGGAAATCAGTTTGACTAACCGCCATAGTCACTATGTGAATGAAGAGCAAATCATGAACGATGCTTTCGATAAGATCACATCTTGCAATCAGGCTGGATTTGTCAGTTATGATCTGCCTGTCGGGAAAACCTCGCTGAATGCCGGACTGAGATATGAACATGTTTCTTTTAATTATTATGAGGATGGCGTGAAACAAGAGGGCCAGTGCAAGGAATATAATAATTTATTTCCCAGCCTCTCATTTTCATTCCCTGTCGGGAAAGCACAGTTCGCGCTGGGATATTCGGCACGCATACAGCGTCCCGGTTATTTTATGTTACGTAGCGATGTGCAATATGCCAACCGATATACATACGAACGGGGAAATCCGTTGCTACAGCCTGAAATATCTCATGATCTGTCCTTTCAGGGCGGATACAAGTTTGTTCAATTGTCTGCTTTTTATTCCTATACCAAGGATGCTATAGTATCTGTGGCCCGTCCTGATGATAGCGACAACCGGATAACCGTATTCGGAATGGAAAACATATCATCCTGGCAGAATTTTGGAGCAACTTTGTCTTTATCTCCTAAAATAGGAATATGGGAGCCTATATGGAATTTGCAGTTCATGCGTCAAATCCTTATGGGGACGCATAGAGGGAATTTGAAACATTTTAACCGCCCGGCCTTGGCAGCCGACTGGAATAATCAGTTCAGTCTGCCCGGACAATTTATCCTCTCTATTGATGCTTCATGCACTAATTCATATCACAGTGGATATAACCGCATGAAGCTGTAGCCTGGATGGATTGCGGTCTTCGTAAGTCCTTTTTCAAGAATACATTGGATGTCAGTGTGCAGGTGAATGATGTATTCGCTTCTAAAAAGGAGAAGTATTTAGTTTATGGACCAATGGTCACTTTCAACAAACGGGGAGATAGCGACAGCCGTCAGGTAAGACTCAGGCTTGCTTATCGTTTTAACTCTGTTCGTAGCAAATATAAAGGAACAGGAGCGGCAGCCGGTGAGATGGGACGACTGTAAGGGGAAATCCTAACTTTATAGCTTACATGTAGATACAATACGCTTATGAAATTATTAATGTTACCTCTCGGTTACCTTTCCAAAGAATTGTTTCAATCGTTCAATGCCTTGTTGGTGCTTCTGTGGATTGGTATTTTTCAATTTGACAATGTTTTGTAATTTCCATTTTACTGATGGATAGTTGCTCAAATCCCCAGTAGAACACTTACTCCAATCAGGAGTGCCTTCTTCAAATGAGATTATAAAATCCTTGTCCGTTTCTGTTAATGCGGCATTGACTTGTGCAGTCAGATTTATTCTGGCTTCTTCATAATCGGCATAACTAAACTCAACATCAGACATGCCCTTAAATTGATTCTCCAAAGCATCCGTTTGATCAATGCTATTGGGTTGCAAAGATTCAATAATGGGCTTGTCGCTACCAAGTAGGCATAACATAAAACCATCTTTCACATCATCGAAAGACGATATTTCCATATACTTGCAATCAAACAAGTCTCGTGGATGCTGGCGACTCAATGCAGCTGTTATCTTACCGCCATATAATTGTGAATATGACACGGTACGAGCCTTACATGCCATACTGAACTCTTGTTGAGCCTTATCACACAACATCTTATCTTCAGTCACTCCGATTATACCTCTCTTCGTGCCATTTACCTCAATCTTAACGGTTGCTCCGTTGAGTGTACATTGCAGTTTCCATACATCATACTTCGGCACAACTTTAATACCTGGAATAGACTTCTCTATATTTGCTTTAAGAGTTTTTAGATGTTCGTTAATGGTCTTCAAACTCTCTTCTCTTTCCTGTATTGGGATGTAGGTCAAGTCAATATCCACAGAGTAACGAGGCATATTCTTATGAAACAGATTGATGGCTGTTCCTCCGTGAACCGCAAAATCCTTGATACGATAAACCGATGGCATAATGCGTATCAAAAGGGCTACTTGTTTTTTGTATATATCATTCATATTCGTTCAACTCTTTAGGTATTGTTATTCTGTACTTCTTTATATATATTCCATTCTCTACTAATTGCTGTTTGGATGTACCGAGATTTATTTTGTCTATATTCAGCATATCGAACCAATAATGTCCTGCTTTTTCAGCCATATATAGGAACACTCTTTTAACTCGTTGATTGTTTATGTTTTCAAGTAGTGTTTGCACCACATCGGCACGCAATGAGGTTAATTGCTCCATTATATAATATAAGTCCATATAATTATATTGTTCTGGAGCCAAAAGCAAGCATTCCATAAAAGCCTGTTCTGGAGAAGACGCCAAAACATCAACTCCCTCTATCTGTATGATACTTGTTTGGGGGGCATCAATCATTTTAGTGCTAAATGGTTTGAAATTCTTGTCAAAAGAATCACTTGTCATCCATTTGGGTATATTAGTATGATAGGCTACTACAAGCAAAGGCTTTCCCATCGGAACATAATGATTGAAACCGAAAAGTTCCAATGCCGAATGTGCAGCCACTCTTACCTTTTTATTTAACTGTTCATTGTAGCATGACAATGCAGCGAATGAAGATAATGAATCTCCAGTACGATACATTACTCCTTTATCCAAAGTCTCAAGCCATCCAGATTGTCGATACTTTCTTATCAACTGATCTGAATAACCATTTTTTCTTAACCAATCAGAGAAAAAGAGTCCGTTTTTCTTGCCTAATACAAGTAATCGGTTTAATTTACTTTGATATTCTAAACTCATAGTTTATAATAATCGATTAAATTCAACTGCAAAGATAGTGTATTTCTTAGAGCCTGTTTAAATTTTCTTCAATAATAATTTTATTGCTGAACTTTTGACCATTTCCTCTGCCGAATCGAATGTTAGTTCATAGTTCCTGCAGAGCCTCCTGTCATTTTCCATCCATGAAAAATGTTCTTTCCACAATCCATTTTTTTAAAGTTTGGTCACTTCAAACAAAGATATGATTGGGCAGATACGGAAACCTTCTTAAAATTTTATTTCAACCATTTTTAAAAGGCTCTAAATCTTGCTTCATCTTTTTCTGATTTTACAGGCAGGTTACAACGTACTTACGCTTGTTACACCCCGCACACGTTACTAACCTTTCAAAGAAGGTGTGTCGTAATACACGATGCTCCTTCTTTTTTTTCATTGACTATAAAAATCGACTCATTGTTATTGAATGAGAGCATGAGAATAAAAAATAGTAGAGAGCAGCAGATTTATTTTAATCTTATTATAAGTTCCTATGTTTGTAATTGCAAACAAGCCAAAAATCGAACAGGCTAAAACAGGTCTGATAAAAGATAAAGGCGAATGTTTAG
>NZ_BAKM01000007.1 GCF_000614185.1 Phocaeicola sartorii JCM 17136 = DSM 21941
TGTCCCTTCATAACCGGAACGCCTATGGGCAGGGAGTTTCAGCGATAGTTGAAAGGAGGAAAGGAACAACCGGATTTTATCGCTGGGCCATTTATATTTTTAATAAAATTCTGTGGCGTTATAGCTCTTTGTTTTTTCTTGCAAAGGTTATAAAAAATATATATGAAAAAACGATGCTTTCGATAAGACTACATCTTGCAATCAGGCTGGATTTGTCAGTTATGATCTGCCTGTCGGGAAAGCGCAGTTCGCGCTGGGATATTCGGCACACAGACGGAATATCGGGACTCGTTTTCCTTGGTATTCCGCCTGTTTTTATTTTATAGGTTCTCCACTTCTTCTTCAGACAGCCCGGTGATGTTGGTGATCAGACTTGTGTCCATCCCCATCTTTTTTAAATTGGCTGCTATCGCCTTTTTCTCCTCTTTTTTCCCTTCTTCTATTCCTTTTTTCAATCCTTCTCTCATCCCTCTTCTTTCAGCGCTGTTGTAAAGTGTCTTTTCCACGCTGATAATATCCCAGAACTTTTCATATCCCAGCAACTGTGCCGGTGTGAATGCGGATTCCTCTATGGCTGTGACTGCTTTGTGTATTTCCGGGTTTGCCATCAGGTCTTCCGGCACCTCCCGTGTGTGTCCGTTTATTTCTGTCAGATAACGGAGCCACAGTGCTTGCATTTTCTTTTCTGTGTAGCTGTGCGGCTGGAACTTTGGCAGCTCTACAAATACCAGATGCAGCCCGTCTATCACTTTCTCGCTATGTTCCACGTGCACCAGTCTGTAGTAATGATAGTATCCTTCCAGTTCTTTTTCAAAAACCTCGTTGACCAGATTCAGGGAATAGACCGGCTGCAGCAGTTCATACTGTTCGCCGGCGTCAAGTTGGCGCACGTATGCTTTCGAGGCGTTGAACAAGATGCGCTGCTTGAACTCGGGAGACCATATCATCTGCATTCCCACGATGAACTGTCTGCCGGATTTGTCCTTGCACCGCACATCCACTATACTATTCTTCCGCAGCGGGTTTTCGGGCACAATTTCAGTGGGCAGGTATTCAATGTCCGCTATCTCCTCTTCCTCAGAGAGGGGCAGGAGTGCGTTCAGTAAACTTTTCACCAGGTCCGGATGCTCTCCGAACACTTTCTTGAAGGTCAAATCCGCCTTGGGGTCTAAGTATCTCATAATGGTTGGGTCTAAATGTTGCTATGGGCAAAGGTAGGCATAAAAGATGTAATGTGAAAGCAATCAGGCGAGTATGTTTCGACAATCTTTCCGCAGGATCCCCGCTCTTATTTGTTTCTTGCGACTCCCTGAGAAAAAAGTTGCGGCCATTTATGCCCTCAACTTTCTTTTGAAAAAGAATTCCGGTTACAAGCCTAGCTTCAGCTTCACAAACTCTTTGATGAACTGCACGGTTCCGTCAATGCCCAGTACGGACGAGTCAATGCATAAGTGATAAGTCCCGGCAGCCCCCCATGTTTTGTAACTATAATAATTATAGTAAGCAGACCGTTTTTTATCTGCTTTTTCCATTAGCTCCTCGGCGGTTTCTGCGGAAATGCGATGAATGCGCGTCAACCTTTCTACACGCGCTTCCCTGGAAGCGGAAACGAATATATTGACACAACGGGGGTGGTCACGCAAAATGTAATCGGCGCACCGGCCCACAAACAAGCACGACTGTCTGTCTGCCAGTTCGCGTATCACGTCGCTCTGTATCTTGAACAGGGCATCGTTACTCAGGCAACTGCCGTATGGAATAGCTCCGTCACTGATAAAAGGAAAACGGGTTCCGAACAGACCGCCGATGATGCTTTGGGAAGCCTTTTCATCTGCTTTCTCGAAAAACTCCTTGCACAAACCGCTTTCTTCCGAAGCCAGCTTGATTAACTCTTTATCATAAAAGGCGATACCAAACGCTTGAGCCAGTTTCTCGCCTATTTCTTTTCCTCCGCTACCCAGTTGGCGTCCCAGGTTGATGACATAATGCTCGTTCATAGTCGTTTTCTATTGATTATGCGGACAAATATAACGAAACTAATCTTTAATTCTTAATTTTCAACTTCTAATTTGTTGCCGTGGACCTTAAAAATCTTGAACTGGCGGTAAAGCATGATGCCTGCCACAACACTTGCCGCCAAATCTGATATAGGCATGCTCCACCAGATTCCTGTCGATCCCCAGATGAGGGGGAGCAGGATGATGCAGGGGAGCAGGAACAGCAACTGCCGGGTTAGTGACAGGAAGATAGCTTTACCCGCCATGCCGATGCTTTGAAAGAAATTGGAGGTGACCATCTGGAAACCGATAATGGGGAAGAATATGACCACAATGCGTAAGCCGGTGGCGGATAGCTGTATCAGTCCCTCATGGGTGGTGAAAGCGGATACGGCCAGTTGGGGCATCAGCTCACCTACCAGAAAGCCGGTTGTTGTAACGGCGGTGGCGCCATAAATGGTCAGCTTCAGAACCTGGTTTACACGATGGTATTGACGGGCTCCGAAATTGTAACCGGCTATGGGTTGCATGCCTTGGTTCAGCCCCATCACAATCATGACGAACAGGAAAACAATCCGGTTGACAATGCCAAACGCACCGATGGCAAGGTCGCCGTCATACTGTTTCAGTCCCTTGTTGATGAAAATCACAATAAAGCACGCCGCCAGATTCATGAGGAACGGAGACATGCCGATAGCGATGGTGTTTTTTACAATCGTGCCGCGCAGTTTGTAGATGCCGCCGCGGAGATGAAGCAGCTCGTTCCGGTTGGTGAATGTCTTGAATTGCCACACCAGCGAGATGATTTGCGCCAGAATGGTGGCGATGGCGGCTCCCTGGATTCCCCAATGGAAGCCATAGATAAAAAGAGGGTCAAGGAGGGTATTGATAATCACTGTGGTAATGGTGGCTGTCATTGCTTTTTGCGGATGGCCCGAAGCGCGCAGCAAGGCATTCAGACCTAAGTACATGTGGGTTACAACATTGCCCAGCAAAATAATGACCATATAGTCTCGTGCATAAGCGATGGTATCTGTGCTTGCCCCGAAGAAATAGAGGATCGGGTCAAGAAAGAGCAGCGTAAGTATGCTGAATCCTATACCTATGATAAGGTTCAGCGTAACCACATTCCCCAAAATGTTTTGGGCGGTGGCATAATCTTTCTGTCCTAACTTTACGGAAACCAAGGTAGAGGCGCCCACACCGACCAATGAGCCGAATGCTGCTGCCAAATTCATCAACGGGAAAGTGATGGCCAGTCCCGAAATAGCCAAAGGGCCTACGCCGTGGCCGATGAAAATGCTGTCCACCATATTATATAGTGAGGATGCTGTCATAGCAATAATGGCGGGTATTGCATATTGTAAAAGTAATTTTCCGATGGGTTGTGTTCCCAATTCTGTGGGTGTTCCTGCTTTTGCCATACTTTATTCTCTGTCTTTTTACCTGTTTAACCTGAAATTGACCGCAAAGGTACACAAAAAATGAGTGTGAGGAAAAAGTTTGTTTATCTTTGCATGAATAAAAAATAAACGGAATAGAATTCATGAACAGTCAAAGAGGAATAGTAGGCTGCCTGCTATTGGTATGCGCCTTACAAGTATCGGCACAAGTGAAAACTTACAAATATCGTATCAATCTTCGCGACAAGGCGGAGACAACTTACACATTGGACAATCCGTCGGCCTATTTGTCCGGACGTGCGATGGAGCGTCGCACGAAACAAGGGTTGCCGGTTGATTCTACAGATCTTCCTGTGTGCCGGACTTATATCCACGCGCTGGCTGAAAAAGGAGCGCAGCCGGTTTCTACGAGCAAATGGAACAATACGGTGGTGGTACAGGTGGCCGATACTTCGGTCATTGCCGGGATAGCGGAGCTGCCTTTTGTGACCGCTGTCCGGAAAGTATGGACAGCGCCCGACAGTATCCCTGCCCGCAATGCCGACCGTAAGAAAGAGGTGACCAACAAGGTTACGAAGAACGATCATTATTACGGAGATGCCTGGCGGCAGATTGCCGTCCATCACGGTGACAGCCTTCATGGCGCAGGCTTTCGTGGCGCAGGCATGCAGATAGCGGTCATTGACGCGGGCTATTACAATGCCGATGAAATAAGTGTCTTTAAAAAAATGAATTTGCTGGGAACACGCGATTTTGTCAACCCCCGCTCGGACATTTATGCCGAGAACTATCATGGCATGAAAGTGTTATCCTGCCTGGCGGCCAACCGGCCGCATGTATTGGTGGGCACGGCTCCCGAAGCCGCCTATTGGCTGCTGCGCAGTGAGGATGATGATACGGAACAGCTTGTGGAAGAGGATTACTGGGCCGAGGCGTTGGAATTTGCCGATAGTGCAGGGGTGGATGTGGTCAATACCTCATTGGGGTATTATGAGTTTGATGACAAGGCCATGAACTACCGTTATCGTGATTTGGACGGGCGTTATTCATTGATGTCCCATTCCGCCTCTCTGGCTGCCGATAAAGGGATGGTTGTGGTGTGCAGCGCCGGAAATTCGGGCCGTGGCGTCTGGAAGAAGATTACTCCGCCGGGAGATGCGAAGAATATCCTTACGGTGGGAGCTGTCAACAGAGAGCTGGTCAACGCTGATTTCTCTTCGGTGGGAAATACCACAGACGGCCGTATAAAGCCGGATGTGATGGCGGTGGGAGTCTCTTCGGCCGTGGCGGGTACTGACGGAACGGTTTCTTATGCCAACGGTACCTCGTTCGCATCGCCCATATTGTGCGGACTGGTAGCCTGTTTCTGGCAGGCATGTCCCTGGCTCACTGCCCGGCAGGTGGTGGAGGCGGTGCAGAACGCAGGCGACCGTAAAGAGTATCCCGATAATATATTCGGTTACGGTATCCCCGATATCTGGAAAGCTTATCAAACAGCATTAAAAAAGAAACCCTGATGGAAGAACATGCTCTTTCTTTATATGAACTGAATGCGTTGGTAAAGCGCAGTATCAACACCTGCATGCCCGACACTTATTGGGTTCAGGCGGAACTGAGCGATGTGCGCTCCAATTATTCCGGTCACTGCTATCTGGAATTTGTACAGAAGGAGCCGCGGGGGAATAAGCTGATAGCCAAGCAAGGGGGACTATCTGGAGCAATGTTTTCCGCCTGTTGAAGCCTTATTTCGAGGAGGAGACGGGGCAGGCTTTTGTGGCGGGCATTAAAGTGATGGTGAAAGTGACTGTGGAGTTTCACGAATTATATGGTTACTCGCTTACCGTGCAGGATATAGACCCTACTTATACATTGGGGGATATGGCACGCCGCCGTCGCGAGATACTGAAGCAGCTGGAGGAGGAAGGCGTCCTGACCTTGAACAAGGAGCTGGAGATTCCCTTGCTGGCGCAACGTATAGCTGTTATCTCCTCGGCTACGGCTGCCGGTTATGGGGATTTTTGTAATCAGTTGGAACATAATCCATACGGCTTTGTCTTTTATCCCCGTTTGTTCCCTGCCATCATGCAGGGGGAGCGGGTAGAGCCATCGGTCATTGCCGCGCTGGATGCCATCAACGCCTGTCGTGACCATTGGGATGTGGTGGTGATTATCCGGGGGGGAGGCGCCACGTCCGATCTCTCGGGGTTCGATACATACGAGCTGGCGGCCAATTGCACCCAGTTTCCTTTGCCTATTATCACCGGCATAGGGCATGAGCGCGATGATACGGTGCTGGACAGTGTATCTCACACCCGTGTCAAGACGCCTACCGCCGCCGCCGAGTTTCTGATCAATCATTTGCACGACACGGCCGAGGTGCTTGAAAACCATGCGTCCGCCATTCTTCAGGCTGTTTCCACCCGTATGGAGCGGGAGAAGGTACGGCTTGCCCGGATAGCGGAGCGTATTCCCGTGCAGACGCGGATGAGGCTGAATGAGGAACATTATCGGCAGGAGCGGATCATGAAGCAGTTGGAAGTAGGCTGGCAGTCCCGTCTGGCAAAAGAGACTCATTTTCTGAATATGCTGGAGACGCAGCTGGGGGTTGTTTCACAGCGTCGTCTGGTGAAAGAGCAACATCGTCTTCAGCTGTTGGAGCAGGAGGTGAAGGCGGCATCTCCCGAGCATCTGTTGAAAAGGGGGTACAGTATCACGCTGAAAAATGGTAAAGCGGTGACCGATGCTTCTGCCTTGCAGCCGGGTGACGAGCTTACCACCCGTTTGGCTCAAGGGAGATAAAGAGTATAGTAACTAAAAAATAAAACGAAATATGGCAGCAAAGAAACAAACCTACGAACAGGCCATGAAACGCCTGGAAGAAATCGTATCACGTATAGACAGTAACGAACTGGATATAGACAGTTTGAGCGAAAAGCTGAAAGAAGCGCAGGAGCTGATTAAGTTTTGCCGGGACAAACTCTACAAAGCCGATGAAGAGATAAAGAAGATTATCAGCTGATTTGTCAATGTGGCAATGTATCAATTTGCCAATGTGCCATGCGGATGCGCTATGTTCCGCATGGCACATTGACAAATTATTACTTTACTACTTCATAAAAGGCAATGATCGGATTCTCGGACTGAGCATCATATTGTTGGAAGATAGCAGGGTATTCGCCCGGACATTTGGTTATGCAATAATCGATGAACTCGGGAGATAGGACGCTGAAAAATTGACCTTTATAGACTCCGTCAATCGTATTAATCAAGGGAATGGTAAGTCTGGGACTGTCCTGCATCGCTTTGACACAACAAATCTGTTCGTTTTTTGCTAAATCATATAAAGCGGCCATGATATATCCGCTTTTAAAAAAACGGAAATAAAGCAAACTCTCACATTCGTAAACATTGGATATGCCGAATGCGTAGTCTGATTTTATAAGTTTCCATTCATTGGCTCTTTCCTCTATCTTTGAAAAAGGAAGAGGATTGGGTAAATCTATGCGATAGCGTGCTTTTATGCTGTCTTTACCTAATTGATACACTGTATTGTCGAAATTTTTGCAATAATAGAGCGTGGTGTCGTTGTCGTAAAAGGTTTGTAAAGAAGGACTGAATATATATTTTTCTTCGGCATCATTATGCGGAAAATAATTCTTGTCCATCTTCAGCCCGTCTGCTGATACCAGCAGGGAATAGTGCAGAGAGTTATCATTAGGGTAGTTCCGGTGGTCGCGATTGTTGTAGAAATACACACCATCGAAGAAAGCCATTTCACTGGGATTGGGTTTGGGAAAACTTTCTGTTCTCAAGTATTTTCCGTTCAGCATGGAATAATAATGAAGGGAGATTCGCATATTGTCGTAAATAACGACTTCTGCCCGGTCGGGATTGAGGGCGAAAGCATGGATGCCCGAATACTCGCCCGGTCCGTTTCCTACCCCATGAATCCGAAAGATCATATTTCCTTGCATGTCGTAACACACTATCTGGTCTGCCTGATCCCAAACATAGATTTTTTCATTGATAATGTGGATGTCATTGATCCGGGTAAGCAGAGGTTCAGAAGCCAATTTTACATACGATACAGTGCGCAGATAATCCTCTACATGGTTGAAATAATCCCCGTCTGTATGGACAGGAATGCACTGCACCTGGTCGGTTATCACCAGGGGAATGCTTGTGTGATAGATTGATTCTTTCTTGTTTGCGGCAGGGCGGTTGCAGGACGCAAGCAGGGTCATGCCTACAATAAGAAATAAGTACTTTAACATAATAACTTGAATTTAGTTATAGAAAATTTCTCCACATTCTGTTTCTGTACATGAATAAGGTACAGCACAGAATACACAAGCTCTTCTTACACTTCCTGTATGCCATGATCCTTCTATATAATCACAGGATACAGTTTTAGGCTGGCTGTAGTCGTAAACACTTTCACCCGAAGCCAAAGCTTCGATATTGTTCAGAATTATGTCAGAGGGACGGTCAGATTGAGTTTTTGATATGGTGACAGCAACTAAAAAAATAAAAGCGGTAGAAATTAAAGTTTTTTTCATAGAGTATAGATTTTAAGATTATTATTAATTTCCTGCAAAGGTATACTATGTTATTGAGTTATACAAATAAATGTTGATATTAAGAGTCGCACTTGGAAAAAGTTACTTTGATTTTCTAGCCTTTACTGGTCCGTTTCAATACTTCATGATTTTCTTTTTCATCATAGATTTGCTAAATATTATCTGTTTTGATTGGAATTTGCAAATATAAAACGTAATTTTGCTCTCATTCGTAAACAATAACATAAAAGAAGATACAAAATGAAAGAGATTGATTGGGCAAATCTGTCATTCGGCTATATGAAGACAGATTATAATGTACGTTGTTACTATCGTGACGGTGCATGGGGAGAATTGGAACTCTGTTCGGAAGAAACACTGAATATACACATGGCCGCCACCTGTCTGCACTACGGGCAGGAAGCGTTTGAAGGATTGAAGGCTTATCGTGGAAAAGATGGTAAAATCCGTATCTTCCGTCCGGAAGCCAATGCAGAACGCCTGCAAAGCACTTGCGATGGTATCCTGATGCCGGAACTGCCTACTGAAATGTTTGTGGCCGCTATAAAGAAGGTAGTGAAAGCCAACGAGCGTTTCATTCCTCCATACGAAAGTGGCGCGGCTCTCTATATCCGTCCGTTGCTGATTGGTACAGGTGCCCAGGTGGGTGTTCATCCGGCCAATGAATATCTGTTTGTGGTGTTCGTCACTCCGGTAGGCCCTTATTTCAAAGGTGGTTTCTCTACTAATCCTTACGTTATTATCCGTGAGTTCGACCGTGCGGCTCCATACGGAACAGGACGTTATAAGGTGGGTGGTAACTATGCCGCCAGTCTGCGTGCCAATAAGAAGGCTCATGATTTAGGGTATTCCTGCGAGTTCTATCTGGATGCCAAAGAAAAGAAATACATCGACGAATGTGGCGCGGCCAACTTCTTCGGTATCAAGAATAATACTTACATCACACCGAAGTCATCTTCCATCCTGCCCTCTATCACGAACAGGAGCTTGATGCAGCTGGCCGAGGATCTGGGTATCAAGGTGGAATGCCGGCCGGTTCCCGAGGAAGAACTGGAAACCTTCGAGGAAGCGGGTGCCTGCGGTACAGCGGCCGTGATCAGTCCGATCCAGCGTATTGATGATTTGGAAAACAAGAAATCGTACGTTATCTCTAAAGATGGAAAACCGGGACCTGTTTGTACAAAACTGTATAACAAACTTCGTGCTATCCAGTATGGTGATGAACCCGATACACATAATTGGGTGACTGTTTTGGACTAATAAAAAAAGAGATTCTTATGAAAACAAATTCAGAATTGAAAAATCAGGCAATCGATGCGTTGGGCGGTAATTGGGGATTGGGTGCTGTCATTACTTTTGTTTATGGATTGGTGATGAATGCTCCTACGCTGCCCTATCGTATCACGGAGTCGGTGACCTCATCCTCTTTTAGTCTCTTCACGTTGCTGCTCCTGCCTTTGGGCTTCGGCTATGCCATTCTTTTCCTGGACGTGATTCGTGGGATAAAGTTGGACTTTGCTCGTCTCTTCGACGGGTTCAAAGACTATGGACGGATATTGGGGACTATGTTGCTGACTACAGTCTATACGTTCTTGTGGGCATTGTTGCTCGTCATTCCGGGCATCATAAAGTCCTATTCATACGCGATGACGCTCTTTATTCTGAAAGATTATCCGGAATTGCAGTACAACGCCGCCATAGAGAAAAGTATGGCGATGATGTCCGGGCGTAAAATGAAGATGTTCCTGCTGGATTTGAGCTTCATCGGTTGGGCCATTCTGTGCTGTTTTACCTTGGGTATCGGTTTCTTGTTCCTGGCTCCTTATGTAGAAGCATCACACGCTGCTTTCTATGAAGACCTGAAGAAAGAGCTGGGAGAAACAATTGCCGAATAAGGAATCTGTTTTAACATATAAGGAAAGAGTCCTGCAATTAATTTGTAGGGCTCTTTTTATATGAGGTCGATAGTTACTATTTCAAAGATGCAGTGCCGTTGTTTCATCCGGATTTCAGCAGCGTTCTATTTTCGTATCGAATGTGAAGGAGGGCATTCTTTCTAATTTCCCTTCCTGTCATCTTCCTTATGTGAGGGAAATTCCCTACCTTTGCCCTGCAAAATAGAAAACTTATGGGAAAAGGAAAACTGGAGAAATTTGCTGATATGCGGGAATATCCGCACGTGTTTGAATACCCTTATTCGGTGGCCGATAATGTTCCGTTTGATATGAAGGGCAGTTGGAACCGTGACTTTTTTAAGAACGACCATCCGATTGTGCTCGAACTGGGATGCGGACGGGGTGAATATACCGTAGGGCTGGGGCGTATGTATCCCGATAAAAACTTTATCGGTGTGGATATAAAAGGATCCCGTATGTGGACCGGTGCGACGGAAGCACTGAAGGAATGCATGAAGAACGTGGCTTTTCTACGTACCAATATCGAAATCATCGACCGTTTCTTTGCTCCGGGTGAGGTGAGCGAGATATGGCTGACTTTCTCGGATCCGCAGATGAAGAAGGCGACTAAACGTCTTACTTCCACCTATTTTATGGAACGCTATCGCAAGTTTTTGAAGCCGGACGGACTGATTCACTTGAAGACCGATAGTAATTTTATGTTTACCTACACCCGCTACATGGTAGAGGAAAACAGACTGCCGGTAGAGTTTATGACCGAGGATTTGTATCATTCGGGGCTGGTGGACGACATATTGGGCATCCGTACTTATTATGAACAGCAGTGGCTGGACCGTGGACTGAATATAAAGTATATGAAGTTCCGTCTGCCGCAAGAGAATGAGTTGCACGAGCCCGATGTGGAAATAGAATTGGATGAGTATCGCAGTTACAACCGCAGCAAACGAAGCGGATTGAAAACAAGTAAATAATAACAATATGATGACTTTATATCCGAAATTGATTTTGGATGCCCTGGCAACAGTGCGCTATCCCGGAACGGGAAAGAATTTGGTGGAAGCGGAGATGGTTGCCGATAATCTTCGCATTGACGGCATGTCGGTGAGCTTTTCGTTGATTTTTGAGAAACCCACCGATCCGTTTATGAAATCTATGATAAAGGCTGCCGAAACAGCAATCCATACGTATGTATCACCTGAGGTACAGGTGGCTATTGCCACAGAGAGCCGCCAGGCGGCGCGTCCCGAACCGGGCAAGCTGCTTCCGCTGGTTAAGAATGTCATTGCTGTCTCATCCGGAAAGGGCGGGGTGGGCAAATCTACCGTGGCAGCCAATCTGGCTGTGGCGCTGGCTAAGCTGGGCTATAAAGTGGGGTTGCTGGATGCGGATATTTTCGGCCCTTCCGTGCCTAAGATGTTTCAAGTGGAAGATGCCCGTCCATACGCCGAGCAGATAGACGGCCGTGATTTGATTGTTCCGGTTGAGAAATATGGTATCAAGCTGCTTTCTATCGGTTTCTTTGTAGACCCGGACCAGGCTACTTTGTGGCGTGGCGGTATGGCCAGTAATGCCTTGAAACAATTGATCGGAGATGCCGCATGGGGGGAACTGGATTATTTCATTCTGGATACGCCTCCGGGTACCAGCGATATCCACCTGACTTTGGTGCAGACTTTAGCCATTACGGGAGCTGTGATTGTCAGTACACCCCAGCAGGTGGCTCTGGCCGATGCGCGCAAGGGAATCAATATGTACACCAATGACAAAGTAAATGTGCCTATCTTGGGGTTGGTGGAGAATATGTCATGGTTTACTCCTGCCGAACTTCCCGAAAACAAGTATTACCTTTTTGGAAAAGAGGGCTGCAAGCAACTGGCTGAAGAAATGAATGTGCCTTTGTTGGGGCAAATCCCCATTGTGCAGAGTATCTGTGAGAATGGTGATAAGGGAACTCCGGCGGCTTTGGACGAGAACAGCCTGACAGGACGTGCGTTTATAGAACTGGCCGGGAATGTGGTGAGGCAGACTGAGAAGCGGAATGCGGAACAGGCTCCTACACACATTGTGGAGATGAAGAAATAATCGGTTCGCCATGCTGCCGGACTCGGCGAAGAATCCGGCTTGGATAAAAAAGTCTGTCACACGGGCTGTCACAGTTGCAAGTAATATTTATACATCAATGTGACCGGTGCTTGTGTGACAGACTTTTTTGTCCGAGCCGGCGGATGCTAGTGTTTCAGTTTGCCTATGAACATGACGTTGTTGTCATTCTCATCCAGAGAGTCCAGCAGTTTGTTCAGCACTTCTTTGTCCTTGTCGGTGCATCCGGATGCGGACAGGCGTTCTTCTATCTTGTCCATCAGAACCAACGGTTCGTACATGGCAAAGAAATAGCCATTAGTAAAGTTCATGGGAGTGGGAAGACCGCCGAAGTAATCGTTCACCAGCTTCACGTAGTGCGACTGCTGTTTCTGCAAGTCTATGGCTATGGTGCCTGTTCCCCAAACGGTGGCAAGGAATTTACCCGGCAGTTCGTTGTAAATCAGAAAGACATCCTTGCCTTTCGGTGGGTTCTGCAGGGCGAAACGGGCTGTCACCCGGTTCTGTTCCGGATTGTACTGATACAGTGTATCTGTAGGCATCGTCATGAAGTTGAAGTTTTCCGTATTGTTGTAGGACCATATCTCGTTGTTAAACCCTACAAAGTTGCCGTCTTTGTCCATCGGATTGATGATCTGCTCTGCGGTGGGCTTGTATGAGGTCAGGGTTCCGTCGGGTGCGATGTGGGCAACCATCATTTCGTTCCTTCCTTTGAAGCAGAGGTGGGTGACGGACAGGCTGCCGTCGGGGTGCAGATGGAGTTTGGGCTTGTTCAGGGTTTCTCCTAATTCGATGACTGACGCGAAAGTCCCGTCCAGGTTGTACTTCAGAATTTTGTTGCTGCCAAAGAAAGGTGCCAGATAGACGCAGCGGTTCTTCTCGTCGATGGCTTCGCTGTACAGCGAACCGGCATACTCGCCGGGCCCTTGGCCCATAGCACCGATGTCGTTTAGAAATTTGCCTTCACGGTCGAACAGCTTGAACACGGCTCCGCTTTGACGGATGCCGATGTACCGGTCGGTAATGGCGGGCCACCAGAGTTTGAACAATGCCGTGTCGCTGTTTTCGAACCGCACCAGTTGGCAATCTTCCACCCATTCGCTGAGGGGAACGCTCAATGTATCCGTCACTTTGTTGAAATCACACAGGGTCAGTTTGTTTCCGTCCGTTTCCAGAGTGGAAATACTTCCGTCGCTTTGGGTGGACGGGGTGCATGCGCTCCATACGCCTGCCGCTGTAAGGAGAAGGAGACCGTAAATGTTCTTTTTCATGTGCTTTGGTTTTTTATAATAAGGTTGTTTTTCAAGGCGGCTTAATGGTTACAGGAAGGGCGGACTTGCAGCGTACCGTTTCTTCTTTATGCTTTCCAGGAGTCTACGGGACATGCCTTTGATTTCTTGTATAGTTAACTTTTCCATAAGAAAATGAGTTGTTTACAGTGTTTTCACAAATCTACGATTTTTTCGTAATTAGCAAGACGGTTAAAGGTTAATTAGTGTAAAGGTGAAGAAAATAGCGACTGTTGCTACAATGGCGTGATAGGTTTTCAGTTTGTTGTAGCTTGCTCGTCGTCGGGAGTAACTAGTTTGGGATGAGGCGGATTTCCCCATTTGAACCAGTAATATCCTTCTTTTATCAGTTTGCTTTGTTTGCTATAGATGAAAGCGTACAGGTAGAATGTTCCGCTTTGTGCGTTTCCCGAGAACTTGGAGTATTTCTCTCCTGGATAGAACACGGCATAGTGCACGTTGTCTCCTTCGGCTTTTTCATCGATGGTGACATAATAATACCCTTCCCGGGTAGTGTAGGCGTTGTTGATATGCAGTGTGCTGTCTTCTCGGACAGTGAATTGAATGTGGCTTCCTTCCACATCCTTATACCAATTTTTCAAGGTGTAGGAACCATTGTTGTATTGTTGCAGGGTGGAGGTGTAGACGGTAGTTATTTTTTCTCCGGAGGCATCTGTCATCCAGGCATCTCCTTTGCTGCTTCCCACTAGTTCCGGAGTGACAAGCGTTCCTATCAGGGTAATTCCTACATAGAGCCAGTGTGCGCTGGTTCCTGCAACCAACCCGCCAATGGTGTGCGCTATCAGGTCCTTGGAAGTAAGTTGGCGGAATCCCAGTGAATCCAGCATGGCGGTGTGTGTGCTTAGGTAGCCGCTCCAGCACATACCGATGGCCGAGAATACAGCGATGGTGTTGCTGTCGATCACGCCATTGGCCTGGAATTTGGGAATCAGTCCTAATGCGGCACCTACCGATCCCAGCGAGATAATGGGGAAAGCGATCAAGGTAGAATCTTTAAATCCGAATAGCCATTCGAAGAGAAAACCTATTTTTCCTGCCAGTTTGGGAAGCAGTTCAATGCCTTCGTATGCTCCTCCGGTATAAGCGAGTATCGCTTCGCCTGTAGCATTGGTGCCTACCTGGCTGGGACCGAAAGTGAACATCATGACCAGTGTGGAGATAATCAGTACGCCGGGAATGATAGCCAGTCCTAGTTCTACACCTGTCTTGCCGCCATCCAGCAACGAGTTGAGCACCCGTAGGAAAAGACTTTGTTCTTCGGTTTTGAAAGATATCTGTTGTTCGTTACCGCCCGAGGTGTGTTCATGGGCATATTCAGGATGTTCTTTTAAGATAAAGAATTGCATCAGCCGGGTGGAGGTGAGACTTCCGATAAAGGCTCCGAACAGTCCGATCAAAGACGCGTAGGCATAGCCCAGACTGGACATGAATACGATTACGATCAGTCCCATGCCGTAGGTGCGGCGAAGTTGGTGAACGAGATGAGCTGGAATGTTTTGAAGTAGCGGCTGAAGTTCTTGTCCTTGGTCAGTGACATGATGGCAGGATTGTCGGATAGAAAAGTCATGACAGCTCCCAGCGAGGCTACACCCGGCATGTTGAATAGGGGTTTCATGAGGGGGCGTAACAGTAATTCGAGCAAGCGTACCACTCCGAATTCTACCAGTAGTTTGCCTAACGCACCGGACAATACGGTGATGGCCATCAGATAAAATACGGTATCTATAAGCAGACTGTAGGCTGTTTTCATAAGGGTGTTAAGCATGTTGGGAACTCCCATGATACTTCCCAGAGTGCCGAAAATGGTAAAGAATACCAATAAGAAGATACCTGCTTCCATTCGCCGCAGGGTAAGGAACTTCAGTGATTTCATAGTTGTTTGAAAAAAGGTTTTTCAAATGGGTTGATAATTGTGGCAAATGTAGGGAAAATCTGTAAATTATGGAGTAAATGAGACGATAAATCGTTTTTTTTCTGTTGGAGTGACCGTTCTTTTTTAGTAGTATTGCTTATCTTCCCCATTCATTAGGGCCATGATATGGCCCTCAATGGAGTAAGTACCCTGTCGGGTTCTTGATTTATAAACAATTTTAAACGGCATTGAGTTTGCGTCTTTTCTTCATCTCTTTCAGCCTTTCGTATACATGCCTGCGGCTCAGGGTAATCTGGCGCCGATAGACTATGCAGGTGGTCAGGAAATAAACACCTGTTTGTATCCACAATACGCGGTACTCTGTCAGTACATCGGCCAGTGTGGCGCCCATGGTGTTGATGCGTACAAAACCGTTGATGCCGAAAGTGGAAGGAAACAGCCACGAAATCACTTTCCAGTATGGAGGGATGGCAGCACCCGGCCACGAGATGCCCGAGATAAACAGCAGCGGTACGGAGGTGAATACATAAATCATCATGCAGGCTTCCCGGTGGTGGATAAAAATGGAACAAGTCATTGCGAAGAAGATGCATGCCAGTATATAGGGGAGCATAAATGCCGCCAGGGTGCCGGCTTGCGCTATTTGTACCAGGCTGAACATTTTGGGGACAAGGCAGAGCATATAGGCAGCCATGACAGCATATATCATCAGGTAAGTCAGTGATTTCCCCAAAACGATGCGCAACGTGCCATGGTAGTGGCGGCTCATGGGGATAAGGTCGCGGAAACGGTTGTTCTCACGGGCGGTCCCGGCAGATAAACCTACCCCCAGCAGCAAAGTTTGCTGGATAATCAGTATCAGCACGGCGGGAATCAGGAAGCTGGCAAAACCGTTCTGCGGGTTGAAGATGGAGATGTCCTCGTATGCGATGGGAGCGGTGCTCACTTCATCCTGACGGTCGGTGGTATGGCCGGAGCGTTCTATCTTTATCTGCTTGTTCATCATCAGCGAGGCGTTGGTGTTGGCCGTCAGCATCGCTTTGTAGTATAGCATACCGCTCATGTCACAGTAAATGGTGACATGGGTTTGAATGCCTTTGGCAATGTCACGACTGAAACTTTCGGGAATATAGATGATGCCGTATATCTTGCCGTTCTTCAATAACGTTTTTGCTTCTTCCATATCACTGCAATGGGACACTATTTCCAAGTCGGCACCTGCATCTACCAGACGCAGGTATTCACGGCTGAGGCTGGAACGGTTGTTGTCCACCACGGCGGCGGGAACTTCGCGCACCGTCTCATTGGTATATATAAAGGTATAGAGAAGCGGATAGCCCAACGGTACCAGAATGAAGAAGATGAGCACGCCCTGGTCCTTGACAACTGCCTTCAGCTCTTGCCACCAGATGTAGAAGAGATCTTTGATACCTTGTGAGATGATATGTCTGAATTTATATTCTGTCATAATTGCTTGCCGTTTTAGGGGATATATACATAGTGCAATAGTACCGTGCGCAGCCTTTTCAGGATGAAGAAAGGCAACAGCATGAATAACATCAACGCGACTACTGAATGCCATGCGTAAATCAGCGGATATCCGTTAAGCGCCAAATCTACATAAATCAGGAAGTAATGGCGCAGCGGGAACAGATTGGCCAGTGCCTGTAACGCGGGATTCATAGCCATTACCGGAAAACTCATGCCCGAGATGGAGAAGGAAATCACTCCCCATAGGGAGGCGGTGCTCAGTGCCAGACGGACGGTGGTGAACAGTCCGAATAGAAAGACTCCGAATGCCTGCGAGGCCAGCACCAGTAACAGGCCGGCAAACAGCATGGGCAGTATGCCGCTGTTGCAGGGATAGTGCAGGAAACCGTACAGATAGGCATTATAGAAGGTGGCCATGACAAAGAAAACCAACGTCTGGGGCAGCAGCTTGCCGGTCAGGGCTACGGTGATGGAATTGTCTGCCATGCTCATCCATTCTTTCTGGGTGTTGGTCTTCATTTCACTTCCGATGGTATAGACGGTGGTCATAAAGATGAGCAGCATCAGGATACCCGGCAGGATGGTGTTGCTCAGATATACTGAGTAGTTGAGCCATGGATTGTTCAGTATATGGGAGTCGATGACGATGGGTTGCAGGAACGCCATGGCCTGGTCTTCTGTGGCTCCTTTGGCATATAAGGTGGCGCGGCCGATGGCTCCGCCTGCCAGTTCGGACATGGTGCGCTGGTCTTTGTAGAGCAGTGAGCCGGCTACCAGATAGGAATAGTTGGTATAGAAAGACACTTTGGGCTGGCGGCTTGCCAATGCCTTGTCCGTGGTTCCTTCGGGAATATAGTAGAAAGCGTAGATCTTCCCTTGCTGCATGGCTTTGCGGGCATCGGCGAAACTGGGATAATGGGCTACAATTTTCGTTTGCTGAAAAGCATCCAGATTACGGATGATGCTGCGTGTGGTAGCTGTGTTGTCCAAATCGACCACACCTGCCGGCATATCCGTAGGGAGTCCGTTCCACATCAGCGTGGTGAAAAAGAGGTAGCAGAACAAGGGCGCTATAATCATGCAGAACAGATATAGCGGTCTTGTAGCGATGCGGAACACTTCGCGTCGGGCTATGCGGAGGATACGGTTATGGACTGTACTGTTCATTGTCTGTTATTTCTCAATGATGGCACTCATTCCGGGGCGTAATCCGTCTGTCTTTTCTACGGGAACAGCTTTCACCTCGAAGGTTTTCAAGTCGAATTGCCCCGTAGTCTTGGTAGCTTTCCAAGCGGCGTATGTACCCAGATCTTTCATATAGGTGACTTTGAGTTTCACTTCCCTGTCAAAGGCAGGGATAAATGCGCTGATCTCATTTCCTACGGTAAAGTCTTTCAGGAAATCTTCGCGCACATTGAAAGTCACCCACATATCATCCAACCGGGCGATATTCATAATCGGAGCACCGGTTCCTACCAGTTCACCTGCTTTGGGGAAGATTTCGGTCACTTCTCCATCGGCCGATGCGGTCAGTATGGTTTCGTCTATGTAGGAGGAAACTTCGGCTACAGCGCCTTTGGCACGTTCCACTTGGGCAGCGGCTGCGGCTTTGTCTTCACGTTGCGCACCGTTTTTCGCCATCTCGTATTGGGAACGGGCGGCTTTTTCGGTGGCGGTCATGGCGTCAAACTGCGCTTTGGCTTCGTCACGCTTTTGTGCGGACATCACTCCTTGTTCAAAGAGCCGGTTCACGCGGTTGTATGATTTTTCGGCTATTTCCACACCGGCCTTGGCTTTCTGCCACATTTCGTAGGCGGCTTGCAGTTGTTCCCGACGGGTGCCCCGTTGCGCCTTTTCACTCAAGGCTTGCGCCGCTTGTTCGGCTGCCTGCGCTTGGGAAAGTTTGGCTTTCACATCGGGAGCTTCCAGGATAGCCAGTGTGTCGCCTGCTTTTACCTTATCTCCTTCTTTCACACGAAATTCAAGAATGCGTCCCGGCACTTTGCTGGAAACACGGTATTCGTCGGCTTCTGCCTGTCCCTGAATGATTTCCGGGCCTTTACCCAGTGTAAAGAAACCTATCAGTGACACGATGACAATGACTGCTGTCAGTGAAATGAATGCCAGCAAAATATTGCTGTGTTGTGATCTTTCTGCCATATCTATTCGTTTTTAATCTTTAAATTTTACTTTAGTACTCCCATTGCCTTGCGCAAATAGACTTCGGTCAGTTTAACATCAATCTGAGCGTCTATTTTGTCCGACTGGGCGGATAGCCAGGCGGTTTGCGCTTCCAGCACATTGCTGGTGGGAATCACTCCTTCCATGAATCCCAGCTTGGCGTAGCGCAGGTTCTCGTCTGCTTTCTCCCTGTTCTTTTCGGCCATTTCCAGCCGTTTGGCGGCTTCGTTTACTTTGTAGCTGGCTTGACTTACCTGCAACTCTACCTTTTCTTTCACGTCTGCCAGTTGGTAGCGGGCTATGTTTGCTTCTGCCTTGGCGGCTTTTACCTTATACATTCCTTCGCCCCAGTTCCAGATAGGGATTTTTACCATAGCGCCTACGGCCCACATGCCGCGGAATTTGCGTTCAAAGCCGTTTACCAGTGAGGGATTGGTTACCATATAGTTGGCCGTCAGAGCTACCGTAGGAAGGAATCCTGCACGGGTAATGTTGATTTTCTGGTCGTAAATTTTGCTGGCCAGATCCAGACTTCGCAATTCCTCGCGGTTTGCCAGGGCGGTGGCTACATTGTCGCCCGCATGGTATTCGGGAAGGGGTAAGCTTTCCACATCTTCATCTGCCAGGTGTATTTCATCCTGTAAGGGCAGGCCGCATAATTGGCATAATACCATTTTGGACAGGCTTAATCCGTTATCCACTTGTGTAAGTTTCATTTCGGCTTCATTCACTTTCACTTTTACGCTCAGTCCGTCGGCTTTGGTGGCTACACCTTCGGCTATCATTTTATCGACATCACTGTCCAGCTGGCTGACTAATTGCAGGTAGCTTTGTGCCAGTTTCTTCTTGTTTGTCAGTGAGATGACTTGCCAGTAGGCCTGGTCTGTACTCAAGATGATATCCTGCATACCGGTGGCATGCTGTGATTCGGCCAGTTGCTCGGCATATCGGGTGATTTTATTGTAGGCCACGATTTTCCCTCCCATGAAGATGGGCTGGGTAAGGGTTACGGCTCCTGCATACATGTTGCGCGTGTCGGTGTGCAGGGCATCTACCAAACCTTGTCCTACCTTGTTCAGTGCGTTTCCGATGCCGGGGATAAGGGGGGCAAGCGGTTGAAGTATCTGTGCCAGTTCGGGACTGGAAGCTGCCAGCTGCTGGAACGTTTCCTGTATGGAGCCTTGGGCGGCAGTCCCTATCTGGCTGATAGCTCCTTTTTGCTCGTCACTTAATAATGAGATTTCCTTCTGGGTGCGCATGTATGTTCCTACGGCGGCAATCTTTGGAAGATAATTGGTGAAAGCCGCTTTCTTTTCATAATGTGCCGCGGTTATCTTCTCAGCTGAAATGCGCAGCTCTTTGTTATTGGATAGTGCTAAAGTGCGACAACTATCTAAGGTGAGGGCGTTTTGGGCCGAAAGACTATCTAAAACACCGATAAATAGGATGAAAGCTACTATCTTTTTCATTATAGTGTTCTTGTTTTATGGTTCTTAAGTTGTTTATGCAACAAAAATAGAACAAATCTTCAGGAAAGCCATATTATAGGCGTTATTTTAAAATATTTTTATGATTTTGTCATCTACATGTTCATGGTTTGTGTTTGGTATATCCGTAAAAAAGATCAGCCGGTTGATTTTCAACCGGCTGATCTTTTTTACGGATATACTTTGGAGAAACGTTTCCTGTTATTTCATGCTGAACGCCTGTTGTCCTATCATTGTGCCATCGGCGAAGATGTAAACGTGATAAGTTCCGGCAGGCAGATATTCTTCTACCTCCCAGTAAACGGTCACATTCTGCTCTTCTCCGGTGTATTCTATGTATTTCTTGATAGAATAAGCCAGGTTGCGGTTCTCGTATGGAAATGTGTCTGAGGCGCTCTTGGTCAGCACATCGTTGTCCGGCTTGGCAATGCGTATATATAAGGTACGTTCGCCTGTTTTGGCAGTGATGTTCTTGACAATGGTGAACGAGATGGCGATCTTCTTCACATCTTTCACCTTCTTGGCTGTTTTGCCGCGTTTGTTTCTAGGATCTACGTTGATTCCTGTGGCATCCAATTGCGCCGCCAAGGTAACTTTCTCGTTCAGGTTCTTTTTCTCTTGAGATAAATTACTGATTTGGCGGGTTGCCTGTGTATATTTTTGTTTTACTTCCTGGTTTTCTTCGGCCAGTGCCTGGTTCAGTTTGTTCAGTGAGTCTATTTGGATAACGTAGGTGCGCAGTACGGCACGCACGGTTTTCAGTTCTTTTTTCAGCCGCATGATTTCAGCTGCATTGCTGGTTTTTACTTGTCGCAGTTCTTCCAGCAGCCGTTGTGTCTTCAGCTTCTCACTCTCCAGCTTTTCGCGCAAGGAGTCATTGTTTATCTGTACCTGAAGTTCATCATATTGGGTGGCGAAAGTGGTGTATTCGTTTTCCATTTCCAGTTTCTCCACAGCGAATAATTCGCTCATCTCTTTATTCTCTTTTGCTTGGTGGAAAGCATAAAAAGAAACTCCGCCGATAATCACGATCAGCAGAATAATGACAATAATCAGTTTTTTGCTCTTATCCATAGTGTTACATTGAATTTTGGACAAAAGTACAATAATTTATGTACACTGCTCGAAAAATATTATGGAAATTTTTCTTTAATCCGGAATATCATTGTAACTTTGCGGTGCTTTTAAGGAGGCGATTTTATTATCAACTTTAAACAAAATATAGAGATTATGTCAAAAGTAACCGTAGTAGGCGCAGGTAACGTAGGTGCTACATGTGCAAATGTTCTTGCTTTTAACGAAGTAGCAGATGAAGTGGTAATGCTGGATGTGAAAGAAGGCGTATCAGAAGGTAAGGCAATGGATATGATGCAGACAGCTCAGCTGTTAGGCTTCGATACAAACATTGTAGGTTGCACAAACGATTATGAAAAAACAGCTAACTCTGACGTTGTGGTTATCACTTCAGGTATTCCCCGTAAGCCGGGTATGACTCGTGAGGAACTGATTGGTGTTAATGCGGGCATCGTTAAGTCTGTTGCTCAGAATATCTTGAAGTATTCTCCTGATGCTATCATCGTAGTTATCTCTAACCCGATGGATACCATGACTTATTTGTCATTGAAAGCTTTGGGCTTGCCGAAGAACAGAATCATCGGTATGGGTGGCGCTTTGGATAGCTCACGTTTCAAATATTTCTTGTCTCAGGCTTTGGGCTGCAACGCTAATGAAGTGGAAGGTATGGTTATTGGTGGTCACGGTGATACTACTATGATTCCTTTGACTCGTTTCGCTACTTATAAGGGTATGCCTGTTTCTAATTTCTTGTCTGAGGAAAAATTGCAGGAAGTTGCTGCTGCTACTATGGTGGGCGGTGCTACTCTGACTAAGTTGCTGGGTACTTCTGCATGGTATGCTCCGGGTGCGGCTGGTGCGTTTGTTGTTGAATCTATCATCCACAACCAGGGTAAGATGGTTCCTTGTTCAGTTTACTTGGAAGGCGAATATGGTGAATCAGACATTTGCTGCGGTGTTCCTGTGATCTTGGGTAAGAACGGTATCGAAAAGATCGTTGAACTGCCTTTGAACGAAGATGAAAAAGCTAAATTTGCTGCAAGCGCTGCTGCTGTCCGCAAGACTAACGCTGCTTTGAACGAAGTAGGTGCTCTTTAATAAGAACAAGCTATCAATTGGATATAAAAGCCGTTTTCTCCTGTAAAAGGAGGAAGCGGTTTTTTTATTGGACACTGTTGAACCGGAACCTGATAGACGAATGCTTTCAGTCATCGTAGTTTCTTCTGTATGGGGAGGCCTTATATATTCTCTTCCGGATTTTAGGAAATGAGGCGGGAAATCCCGTTTTCAAGTAAGTTAAGTAACTTGTCCAAGTAAGTTAAGTTACTTTGCCTTTTAAGTCAACTTACTTGGATTCACTCTGAGAGTCTGTAATGAAAATGGCAGGAAGGCTTTCTCCTCCGTCTGTCCATCGGGTAAAGGTGTAATCGGGATAAAGGGTAGGGGCGGTTTCGTCTATCCATTGGTTGAGAAGTTGGTAGATGGCATCTTTCGTTTCATTTGTGAAATGATAGGGACTTGCTCCAGTGACCGTTGTTTTGATATTTCCTATAGGATTAGGGGATGAAATGGGGTAAAAAAGATTGTTTATGTGATATTGATTGGAGTTTCCTATCAGTGCTCCTCTTTGGATGGAGGGGAGAGTGATAGCATGAACATAACAGTTGGCCATAATTACAGTCATTGATGGGAATGACCTTCCGATAAGACCTCCACTGTAATTACTTGTACTTTTTACCGTATCATTGGCGGCAAAACTATTTAATATAATTCCACAGGCATTACCTGCTAATCCTCCGGTATAGTATTTGCTTGATATGTTTGTGTTTTCTACTTTACAATTTATAATTGCTTGTTTGGAGCATCCTACTAAACCACCGGTATCTACCTCCTGTTCTGACATAATGAAACAATTCTTTACAGAGCAGTTTATGATAGTTCCCAAATTGAAACTGGCTATAGTTCCAATTCCTGAACTTGCGCTTTTGTCATTTGCTTTGATATAAGCAGAGCATGATTCCATGTGTAGATTGCTGATTATGGAAGATGATCCTGTTTTACCAAATAATCCGGCATGACCATTGAATGGCTTTAGAATAAGATTGGAAATTTTATGTCCTCGTCCATCAAATATGTCTCTAAATATTCGGTCTCTATTAGACCATCCTCCAACATATTCTAATTTGCTGCAATCCACCCCTTTAAAATCAATATCATTCAGCAGGTAATAAGTCGTGATTCCATTCACTGTCTCTCCGAAATCAGCAAGCGTTTTTCCATTGTATTCAGTTATGTTATTATGGTTTATCAGCCGGCTGAATGCAATCCAGTCTTCGGCTGTTACAATGCCCGGCATTTTTTCAGAAATCTTCATGTTATAAGTATATTCCTGATTTCCGGTGAAAGACTTGGATGGCAATAGGGCGGTGTACTTCTTGTTGGAAGTCTGAATATTTATAGTGATCGTCATATTTTCAGCCGGAGGAACGATAAACGAATACTTTCCGGAGGAAGAAACTTGAGTGATAGAGGTGGTATGCGTTTCATGGGCTGCAAGAGTAATTTCGGCTGATTCCGGTGCTATGGCAGAAACGACCGCAGGACATGATACTTCTATCTTCTGAAAACCATTCTGCAAATCGTCGTTCAGCTGGAGTGTCAGAAGAGAAAACAAGTGTTTGAAATGCAGACTAATGGTATTACCGGCAGTAAATTCATCCTTGTCATAGAGTACATCCTCCAATCCTCCTTGCTATAAAGGTTTTCCTTGGTATAAGCTAAATCGGGATAGACAGGATAGAATGCAGTGACGTTTGTTGTTTCCGTCCCGTCAGTCCAGCCAAATTCATCCCTTGCTTTCCATTGATTGTCAATATAGGTCAGAACCTGATTGTCTATTTGAAGACTGCCCGAAGCATTCAGCAGGATTTGGCTGCCGGGGCTGAAAGTAGAGATGGAGGAAGTTCCTGTGAAAGCTGTTTGGTATGTATTACCAGTGAAGGTTGCCTTCGTGCCGGGCTCTGTATAAATAAGGTTGTCGGTGCAGCTTTGTAAAGCCAGAACCGACAACCCTATGATCAATGCATGATATTTCAACTGAATAGTGTATTAATTAAATTTGCTTTACGGTTCGGGTATGGTGAATTCCCGGTCGGCAAAGAGTTCCATCAAGCCGGATATTTGTTTGAGTCGTAAAAGTTCGTCGGCATCCATGCCGATATTCTTTTTAATCCATTCGTCACTCATTCCGGCTTTGGTCAGTTCTGCCACGATATCCACCATCAATTCAATGCTGTGAGTACCACGGGCACGGTTGTGGCGGATGGTACTTGCCATTCTGTTTGAAAGGTCTTTTTTTATAACGACTACGGGAAGCAGACCTTTCTCTCGTTCAAACACACGTTTGGAAGTTTTAAGCACGCAGTAACGATGATAGCCATCTACCAGTTCATAGATGTCTTCATCGGGAATATAATAACATACGCAAGGCATAGTGTAACCATCTTCCCAAATGCTTAATTCCAGTAACTTCATTTCAGGAGCGGCTACGTGGTTTGGGTTATAACTGTTGGCGCGTACCTTTTCCACCGGTACTCTGTGCACGTGATACACAGGACTTTCGAATTCTTCTTTCATTTGATAATGTTTTTATATTTCTGCATCACTCTGTCTCTTCTTAATTTTTCTTTTTTGGTCAGGGCGAATCCCATGTATTTGCATACGTGGTCATTTTTCAGAATGCAAATACACATACGTTTATAGGTGGGGATTTCTTTGAATTCCGCAATGTCTATGTCATCCAGATAATCCATCTGGACAGGAAGTTTGTCTGTCTTGTAGTTCGTTTTCTTTTGTACATAGAATTTTATGCCCAAGTCAGTCAGTTTGCGGATCGTTGATAAATCCAGACACCCTCCCTTATACTTCCAGAACTCCCGGCTTACTCTTAGTTTTTCCAAGTAAGACTGCCTGGTTTCTTCGGGTAATGTGTCCAGCAGGAAGTACATATACTCCTTCCATGTGTAGCCTTCCGGCAATTTGATGTTTTGCCACCCCATGGCACGGGTTCCGCCATAGATTCCGGTGAAGTTCACTCCGTTTACGCGGCCTAACATTCTTCCCCACGTATTGGGATCGATGGCTTTGTATAATTTCAGAGTCTCCTGTGCTGTGCTGAGGAACGGACTGGCTACACGTTGTCTGTCCAAAGGTACGCCGGCTTTATAATAAAGTTCATACATTTGATTGAACGGCCATTTGAAACGGGCGTATGCAGTCCATATATCTTCGGTGGTCCAGTCATAGATAGGGTAGGCGTTGTATAAATCGTATCCCAGCCTGCGGTCCATTTCAGGTTATGATAGCTGTTCAGGCGGTTGTTGCCGTGAATGGTTCTCCACCGGTCCAGGCTCTCTTGGGTACGGATACCTACCAGGCAGCAAGTGCGTACTGCGTCATGCTTTTTATGATACCACGATGCGAATGAGGTTTGGAAAGTATAGTCCCACATTTCCTCATTGTAGAAGGGAAAGTCTTCCTTTTTATAACAGTTTTTCGGAAGAGGCCTTACCCAGTGGGCGTGCATGCTTTCGTCCCAGGGGCGCCAGTAGGTTTGGAACATGGAAGCGCAAGTCACCACCTTGAATGGAACGCATACATGGTATATGTCCAGAATATCCTGGTTCTCTCTGAAGGTTTGCTCCACATACTCTGTGGTCATTTGGTACTGTGCCTCATAATCCATGTGGAATACTCCGATTTTTCTGTTCAGATTATGCTCTCTGATGTATTGGATACATAAGTTGAGCAAGACACCACTGTCTTTTCCTCCTGAAAAAGAGACATAGATATTATCAAATTCGTTGAATAGGAATTTGAGTCTCTTTTGAACGATTGATAAACATTTTCCCCTTTAGGTCTTTTATTATTCATGTTTGTCTGTGTTGTAAATCATTTTTATATAATTAGTCCAGCGGTGCTCAGTTTGAAAGCCGCATCCGGAAAAAGTCGCCTCGTGCTTGGTCTGAACAATGGCATATAAATTCTTTTTGGGCTTTATTGCTCCTATCAGTTCGGTCAGCACTTCCTGATTATCGTTATGGACATAATAGTTGTTGATAACATAACTGCCGCTTTTCCGTTCTACGGGGATGAAGCCGGTTACGTCATGATCTTCGACAGCAATGTACCATTGAAAACTTTGGGTCGTTTTAAAGGGATAATTGTTATTTGCTTTCAGGACTTTGGGATTCATAGCCAATGGTCCGATTAAATTAAATAATTGAGGTTCAAGGCCATCTAGTTGTACTATTTCCATAACTTAAATTTTACATACGTTACTTGAAGCTACAAATGTATAAAAAAGATTGGATATACCATAAAAAAACGCTGCCATACCTTCACAGGCGGGCAGCGCAAGCTACAATACAAAATACAAATACAACTAAACGAGATATTTTTATGCTAATAGAATGCTTTTAAACAATTCCTTGAGCCATCATGGCATGAGCTACTTTCATGAAGCCTGCAATGTTTGCTCCTTTCACATAGTTGATATATCCATCAGGTTCTGTACCATATTTCACGCATTGTTCGTGGATACCATACATGATTTGATGTAACTTGTCATCAACTTCTTGTGCACTCCAGCTCAAATGCATCGCGTTCTGGCTCATTTCCAGACCTGAGGTAGCTACACCTCCGGCATTTACCGCTTTGCCCGGTGCATACATCAGTTTATTTTCGATAAATGCATCAATGGCTTCGGGAGTACAACCCATATTGGAGATTTCTCCAATGCAAAGAACGGAATTTTTTATTAAATTACAAGCATCTTCGCCATTTAATTCATTTTGAGTTGCACATGGAAGTGCAATATCCACCTTAACTTCCCACGGACGACGTCCGGCAAAGAATGTGGAGTTAGGATATTTTTCAGCGTATGGAGCTACGATATCATTGCCTGACGCACGCAATTCCAGCATATAATCAATTTTATCGCCGCTTATGCCGTCCGGATCATAAATATAACCGTCGGGTCCAGAGATTGTGACTACTTTCGCACCTAATTCAGTCGCTTTAGTCACGGCACCCCAAGCTACATTACCGAAACCGGAAACAGCTACAGTTTTACCCTTGATATCAATTCCTTTTGCTTTCAGCATTTGGTTGACGAAGTAAAGACCGCCGAAGCCGGTTGCTTCAGGACGAATCAATGAACCACCGAATTCCAAGCCTTTACCAGTGAAGGTACCTGTAAACTCACGGGTCAGTTTTTTATACATACCGAACATATAGCCTACTTCACGGCCGCCTACACCGATGTCGCCGGCAGGAACATCCATATCCGGACCTACATGACGCCACAATTCCAGCATGAATGCCTGGCAGAAGCGCATGATCTCAGCATCGCTCTTACCGCGTGGTGAGAAATCGGATCCACCTTTACCACCGCCCATAGGCAATGTGGTCAGTGCATTTTTGAAGGTTTGCTCAAATCCTAAGAATTTCAGGATAGAGAGGTTTACAGAAGCATGGAAACGGATACCGCCTTTGTACGGGCCGATCGCGTTATTGAATTGAACACGGTAACCTAAGTTTACCTGTACTTTTCCTTTGTCATCCACCCAGGGCACCTTAAATGTAAAGATACGGTCGGGTTCTACCAGTCTCTCAATCAAGGACGCTTTCTCAAATTCCGGATGTTGATTGTATATATCCTCAATAGAAAGCAGGACTTCTTTTACAGCCTGCAAGTACTCTGATTCACCAGGGTGTTTTGCCTCCAGGGAGGTCATGATTTGATTAATA
The DNA here is from genome assembly GCF_000614185.1 of Phocaeicola sartorii JCM 17136 = DSM 21941. Taxonomy (GTDB): domain Bacteria; phylum Bacteroidota; class Bacteroidia; order Bacteroidales; family Bacteroidaceae; genus Phocaeicola; species Phocaeicola sartorii. Next base: position 28,223 of record NZ_BAKM01000007.1, read on the forward strand.
TCCATAATTATTATGCATTTAAGGTTTTGACAAAATGAAAATCATTTCTGATGCAAAGGTATGTTTTTTGATGAATTGGCAAAATATTTTTGGCTAAATTTTAGTCTGCTGGTGATAAAAAGTTAATCTCCGTGGTGAACCCTCTCTACCCAAAAGTTCTTTTTTATTGCGAATAAGTTGCATAAAACAATATTATTGACGTATTTTGCTATTACATTATCCATGTAAATCAAGTAACCATGTTCAGCAAGTTAAAATTAAATCAGTTGTATTTCAAGGATACTTCGTTTGTAAACCTCATGACCAAACGGATTTTTAATGTTCTTTTGGTAGCAAATCCGTATGATGCTTTTATGTTGGAGGATGACGGACGTATAGATGAGAAGATCTTTAACGAATATATGAATCTCAGCCTTCGTTATCCGCCTCGTTTCACACAAGTTTCTACCGAGGAGGCGGCTTGGAAGCAATTGGAGAATACGACATTCGATCTGGTGATTTGTATGCCCGGATCCGATAACAGTGATACATTTGAAATTGCACGCAGCATAAAAGAACAATATCCTCATATTCCACTGGTGGTGCTGACTCCGTTCTCGCACGGCATCACGGCACGTATGGAGCACGAGGATTTGAGTATTTTTGAATATGTGTTCTGCTGGTTGGGAAATACGGATCTGTTGGTGTCTATCATCAAGCTGATAGAGGATAAGATGAATTTGGAGCATGATATAAAAGAGGTGGGAGTGCAGATGATCTTGTTGGTGGAGGACTCCATCCGGTTCTATTCTTCCGTATTGCCCAACTTGTATAAATTCGTGTTGAAGCAGAGCCAGGAATTTGCCACGGAGGCCTTGAATGCCCATCAGCGTACCTTGCGTATGCGGGGACGTCCCAAAATTGTATTGGCACGTACCTACGAGGAGGCGATGGACTTGTATAATAAGTATCAGAATAATGTATTAGGTGTGATTACGGACGCCCGTTATCCGCGCGGTGGTGTGGTGGATCCGATGGCAGGTATCAAGCTGTTGGCGGAGGTACGTTCCCGGGATCCGTTTATTCCTCTTATCTTGCAGTCGGCCGAGGTGAATAACAAGGTGTATGCTTCCCGGTATGGTGCCAGTTTCGTGGATAAGAATTCCAAGAAGATGAATATAGACTTGCGCGAGATTGTGTCTGATGATTTTGGTTTCGGGGATTTCATTTTCCGTAACCCCGATACATTGGAGGAAGTGGCCCGTGTTCATAACTTGAAAGAGTTGCAGAATGTAATCTTTGCCATTCCTAAGGAGTCTCTCCTTTATCATATCAGCCGTAACCACGTGTCCCGCTGGCTGTATTCCCGTGCCATGTTTCCACCTGCCGAGTTCCTAAAGCAGATTACTTGGGATTCTTTGCAGGACATTGACGCCCATCGTCGCATAATCTTTGAGGCGATTGTGAAATATCGTAAGATGAAGAACCAAGGTGTGGTGGCGGTGTTCCAGCGTGATCGTTTTGACCGCTATTCTAATTTCGCCCGTATCGGTGAGGGGTCATTAGGGGGTAAAGGACGTGGCTTGGCTTTTATAGACAATATGGTAAAGCGTCATGCGGAATTTGATGAGTTTGAGAATGCGACGGTAGTTATTCCTAAAACGGTGGTGCTTTGTACAGATATCTTTGATGAATTCATGGATACCAATAGCTTGTACCAGGTGGCGTTGAGTGATGCGGATGATGATACGATATTGAAGGCTTTTCTTCGGGCCAAGTTGCCGGATTGTCTGGTGGAAGATTTCTTCGCTTTCTTTGATGTGGTGAAGTCACCTATAGCCATCCGTTCTTCCAGTTTGTTGGAAGATTCTCATTATCAGCCTTTTGCTGGAATCTATTCTACTTATATGATTCCTTATCTGGATGATAAGTATGAGATGCTCCGTATGCTGAGCGATGCTATAAAAGGGGTATATGCTTCTGTCTTTTTCAGAGACAGCAAGGCTTATATGCAGGCTACCAGCAATGTGATAGACCAGGAGAAGATGGCTGTAATCTTGCAGCAGGTGTCGGTACGCAATATGGTGACCGTTTTTATCCTTCCATTTCGGGAGTGGCGCGTTCGCTCAATTATTATCCGATAGGAGATGAGAAGGCCGAAGAAGGGACTGTGAGCCTTGCTTTGGGGCTGGGCAAGTATATTGTGGATGGAGGTTTGACTTTGCGGGTGTGTCCGTATCATCCTAATCAGGTCTTGCAAACCAGTGAGATGGAAATCGCTTTGCGTGAGACGCAGACTCAATTTTATGCGCTTGATTTGAAGAATACAGGGCATGACTTTTCGTTGGATGACGGTTTTAATTTGTTGAAGCTGCCGGTGAAGGAGGCCGATAATGACGGAGCTTTGGCTTTCATCGCTTCCACGTATGATCCGTATGATATGATTATCCGCGACGGAATTTATCCGGGGGGGCGTAAAGTGATAACATTTGCCAATGTGTTGCAGCATGATGTATTCCCTTTGCCCCGTATTTTGCAATTGGTACAGGAATACGGGCAAAGCGAGATGCGGCGTCCTGTCGAGATAGAGTTTGCAGTGACGCTGAACCAGCAAAAGAAAAATGGTACTTTCTATTTGTTGCAGATTCGTCCGATGGTGGATGTGAAAGCCAATCTGGAAGAAGATTTGAACCTTATCAAGGATGAAGATGTTCTTTTAAAGAGTAATAATTCGCTGGGACATGGCATAATGGAGGACATTCAGGATGTGATCTATGTGAAAACAGACGGTTATACCGCTTCCAATAATCCTACCATCGCTTATGAAATAGAAAAGATGAACCGTAAATTTCTGGATGAAGGGAAACATTATATACTGGTAGGTCCGGGGCGTTGGGGAAGCAGCGATTCGTGGCTGGGCATTCCTGTGAAGTGGCCGCATATTTCGGCGGCACGAGTCATTGTGGAGGCAGGGCTGACCAACTATCGTGTGGATCCCAGTCAAGGAACCCACTTTTTCCAGAATCTTACTTCCTTTGGGGTGGGGTATTTCACGATCAATGCTTATATAAAGGATGGCATTTATAGCCAGGAGGTGCTGGATGCTCAGCCGGCTGTTGAAGAAACGAAGTTCATACGTCACGTGCGGTTTGATAAACCACTGATAGTGAAGATGGATGGAAAGAAGAAGTTGGGAGTGGTGTTGCTGCCGGAATAATGTTCTAAATTACATAAAATGTGTTCTAAATTTCGATAAGAAGAATTAGACGTTTAACTTTTTAGTATATTTGCGCGATTTTTTGAGTATAAATTAAATTAACTAAGCAATGAAAAAGAATCTTTTTTATTATTTGTTCGCTGTGATTTGTTCAGTGACATTGTTCACAGCATGTAGTGACGATGATGAAGATACTACATGGCAGCAGATTCCGGAAATAACCAACGACAATGTAACTTTGAAGTTGAATAACACAACACCTGCCGGTGCTACTGCAACCTTAGATATTATAAATGGCGAGAATGCTAAAGTGACTTTGATTAATGCCATTTATGGTCATGCGTCAGTGCCTGTAAATGTAACTATGGAAAAGAAAAATGATACTTCTTATAATTTTTCGGGCACAACAGATCTGGAGGCTGCCAGAATGGAAGCATCGAATTCTCCTTTAAAAGTTACTGTAAACGGTACTGTGGATACTGCTGGAAAAATGACAATCGATGTAGCTACTTCTGGTTGGGCGGCTGTTTCAGGAGTTTATGCTAACGATAGTCTGGCTATCACATTCGATGGTAAATCTCATAATAATGGTTCTGATTATGCTGTTACTTTGATAGCAAAAGAAAATGGTTCTGCGGCTACTCTGGTTTTCAAGAAAATTATTAATGTAGCATTGAATGTGGAAGCTGACGTAACTTTGAACAATGGAAAGATTTCCGGAACAGTAGAGCCTAAATTGGGATACACCATTACGATTGATGGTTCTGTTGATAATAGTGGTAAATTAACTTTGGATCTGGTAAGTTCCGGTTATGGTACGATTGATGCTAGTTATTCAGCAAAAGGTAATGCGATTACCTATAATGGTAAGGAGCTGACCAGTGGATCTGTGTCAATAAAGGTGCTTTCCGAGAAGGCTGCACAGGTTACTTTAAGTGGTATGCTGGTTGGTAGCAGAACCGCTGTTATTGAAGAGGCAGTTATCACAAAAGAAGAAGGTAAGGAAGTATATGCTTTAAGTGGTGAGTTGAAAAACAATGATTATACTGTAACCTTTAAAGGAACAGTAGGTGAAGACCGTAAATTGACTGCCGAGGTGACTTATAGGGTAATAGGTGATATTATCGGTAAATGGAATCTGATGAAAACACCAGAAAACATGGCTGCTCCTATTTTCAAATTTGCAACGAATAAAGGCAGTGTGACTTTACCGGAGAGCCTCTTGGATATTATTCCTGAGAATATGAAACCGATGTTTCCTGCAACAATGCCGGATGCACAGCTTACACAGGTTATCCAAGCTTTGTTGGGCACTTATGCTGTTTATCTTCAGAGTATAGAATTTGCAGAAAACGGTAGAGTGATCGCTTCTTATATTGATATGCCGAAAGATGTAAATGGTGATGGGAAAATTGATGCTCAAGATGCAGTTGATACTACTCCCAAAACATTTGCTATGTTGCAATATTATATGAAAGATGGTCAGCTTTATCTGGCTTTCGACTTGAGTGAATTGCTATCTATGATGTCTGTAGACAATTCTCGTTCATGGGATCCCAGTACAGTTTTGACAGAAGGGATACCTGTAAGTTATCAGGTTGCTGGTAATACTTTATCTGTATCTTTGGTTACAGATGTTGTGGTGGGTCTTGCCGGATTCGCTAATACAATGTTGCCTATTATTGGAATGATGCTTCCTGAAGAAATGAAACCGCAGTTTGCAGTGATTGAGAAAATTTTCAGTGCAATAGTGGAAGGAATTATTCCTGATGTGAAAGAATTGGAAGTAGGTTTGATGTTTACAAAATAATCTACGTTATCCTTATTATATAAGAATAAAGGGCGTTTGGCTGAACAAATGCCCTTTTTCTTTGTCTGTATGAGGGGGAGAAAACAATAGCCCCTTTACTCTATTTATGAGTAGGAGAAATAGATTTCAAATTAGCAGGTTCTCCCGTTGTGAAGGATATGCAAGCTTCTATTACTGTTGGAAAAGTAAATGACAGTAAAGTCAAGATATCATTGTCTAATGTTATGATAACATATAGTGGATGAAAATTACCATCCAAAATATTGGAATAGCAAATATTTGAATAGAAAAAGAAGAATAAACTCTTTTATTGTTCAAAATATTACTATGTTTGCAACATGAATAGACAATTAACGGAAATAGGAGCTATCCCTATAACGAATTCAATCATTGAATCGTTATATCCTGAACTCAAGTCGGCAGATAAGAAGGTTGTTTGGCTTGAGAAGAATGGGTATATTATAAGATTGAAGAGAGGGCTCTATGTTGTCAATCCCGAACATTCAGGAAAGACGCTTTCAAATGAATTGATAGCAAATCATCTTTATGCTCCTTCTTACATCTCTATGTCGACAGCATTGAGATATTATGGTTTGATTCCGGAGGCTGTGTATACGCATCAGTCTATGACGGTAAAGCATTCCCGAAGTTTTCATACCCCTATAGGGAATTACGATTACAAGTATATTGACAGAGATGCATTTTCAGTAGGAGTAAGAAGTATGCATAAGGGGGAATATGCTTTCTTGATAGCGTCACCAGAAAAGGCTCTGTGCGATCTGATAGCAAATTCTTCCAAGGTCAATCTGCGTTTCCTGAAGGATGTGGAAAACTATCTTGAGCATGACATCCGAATGGATATGGATGAGTTCTATAAGTTTGACGCTAATATTTTTGAAGAGTATATAAAGGTAGGCAAGAAGGCCGATTCTATTGCAACTGTATTAAAGTTTCTGAGACGATGAAGAATGAAATTTATGATAGCATGTTGTCACGCTACGATCTGACGACAGAGCAGAATAAGCGAAACGCTATTTTTGAAGTAAACCAACAGGTGATTCTTGCTGGTTTGTATAATGGTGGATTTTTTGAATCGGTAGCATTCTATGGAGGAACTTGTCTGAGAATCTTTTACGGGTTGCAACGCTTCAGTGAAGATATGGACTTTTCTCTGCTGGCACAGGACGATGCGTTTGATTTCAGCAAATATTTCCAACCCATTGTTGATGCGTTTGCATTGGTGGGTCGTGAGGTTGAAATCAAGAAAAAGGACAAGAAGAATTTCGGCAAGGTTGAGTCTGCTTTCCTGAAGGACAACACCGATGTATATGATGTAATGTTTCAAACAGAGAAGTCTATAAAAATCAAGATCGAGGTTGACACTTGTCCTCCATTGAATTTCAAGACAGAGCAGAAACTGCTGCTTCAGCCTCATTCATTCATGACTCGCTGCTTCACTCTACCCGATTTGTTTGCCGGCAAGATGCATGCCTTGGTATATCGTGTGTGGAAAAACAGAGTCAAGGGACGCGATTGGTACGACTTTGAATGGTATGTTCGTCATAATGTGCCACTTGATTTTGCACATTTGGCTGAGAGATGCAAGCAGTTCAATAATGAGGAGATTACTCCAGAACTATTCAAGGATAAGCTTAAAGAACGTCTTTCTACAGCAGATATCAAACAAGTAAAAGAGGATGTTCTTCCTTTTGTGCGCAATCCGAAGGAATTAGACATCTGGTCAAATGACTATTTTGTTCAGTTGGCAGATATGGTGAAAATGGTATAACCTTTGACTATATTATAACATTGTAATAATACTCGCCCATATTAGATACTGTCAGTTTTAGCTTTAGGGAATCTGGACGTAACAGTTACCGGTAATGCTGATGGTAAACTGGTATTTGGATATTACAGTGACTAAGATGGCTGTTCTTGTTGAGTTTGACGGTCTGAAGAAATAGTATTCATACTGTATTAGTAAAGGAAAAAGGAAGCTGTATTATGCAACTTCCTTTTTTATGATTGAATTTGTATGATACACAAAAGTAAAATTCTACTTTAGAATGCGTATCCGAATCCTACATTCAGATAAACCGCATACATATCAAAAGTGATTGTCTTGAAATCTTTCTGGAAAATATCATTTAGTCCCCAGTTTAAATCCGCATATACTTTTAAATGCTTGAAAGCCTTCCAGTCGGCTCCTAACTGTACCCCCCATTGAAATTTACGTAAATCGGAAGAAAAGTCATAAGTCGCGATTTTATCGTTTGTAAATTCCACCTTTGCTCCTGTTGGATCGCCTTCCCGCAAATAGCCCTCATAAACATGTCCGGAAAAATCTCCGTCCATTAAATAGGCAAAATAAGGTCCGAATTTTAGATTCCAGCGTGGCGTCAGTTTGTAGGCTGCTAGAACGGGGATCGTGAGGTATGAATTTTGTACTTTTGTACGTACACCTCCGTTCCAATGTCCGGACATCTTTTCTCCACCATCGCCGATAATTTCCATTCCATAGTCTTTTACGGTAGCTTTAGTGCGCATACCTTTGTTTTCCATTTTGAGTCCTGTGGTGACACCCCATTTTTGTTTTTCACCGAACCATTTGGTGATGTTGCCTTCAATGGTTATGGAAAGTGTTGGATTGTAGGCGTCTATGGAGCGGATTTCTGCAGGAAACGGGATGGGCAATGTACCGCCAATATTAAATCCTGCCTTGATTTCATATTCTAAGCCATGTAATGAAGACCAGATAATACTTTTTGTTCTCTCACGTTGTGCCCAGGTAGAGAGGCTGACTAGTAAGCAAAGGATCAATATAATATTTTTTTTCATACTTTCCATTTTTAATTTTCGTAAAACATTTCTACTTCATCAAGCCAAAGCGTGCTTTCCGGAGCACCTTCAAATATATCTCCATCTGCACTTGACGAAAATACGATGGCGACATTATAACTACCTGCCAATAGTTTATCTGTATCAATTTCTTTATGGTAATCGAATAGCATTTCAAATCGAGTCCATTCGGATGTCTCATGCGGATTGTCTATCATGGCTAAAGCTACTAAATTTTTATGTTCATATCCATCTGCTTTGAAATAACCGTCCAATGTGCGTGTCTCTTTATCTGTTTCATAGAACATGGCATAGATATTAAAAATATCTTTTTTCCCTGCGACCTCTTTGCCTCCGGACATGAACTTGGGGCCTGCCTTGAATTTGTAATATCCTACTATTTTGGTTGGTTTGTGATAGAAAGGATAACCGAACTGAGTGGACTTTAAAGCATCAGTAAGAGCTGAACCAACGTCAAAGTTTCCCATAAATAAGTTTCCGGCAGCAATAGGCATTCCCACCATGTTTCCAAAGAAACCGGTGCTGCGGGTTACCAATTTAACACATTTTCCTACTACACCGGCATCGTCTTGCATGGTAGGGTAATCGTATGGACTTTTGGCCACTCCTGTCAAGCGGAATCCGGGGTTACCGCTTGACCATTCTAGCTTTCCACCGTTGTTTTCTGTAAGAACAAAATAATCTCCATTGCTTTGAGTGGTGATAACTGTATCCTCAAATTCATAGAAGGTAGGTATTTCCTCTGAAATAAAAGCTACCGTATAAGTCTTTTCCCATTTTCCACTTTCAGAGGTAACGGTATATTTTTGTGGGGTAGTGAAGTCACGTTCTGTTCCACTGAGAGGGGATATGGTTGCCCCTTCCGTCAATGTAAATTCTGGTGCCTGATGTTCAAGGTCGGTAGTTGGCTTTACCATTAAAGTAATACTGTTATTCTGAATGATAGGTTCTCGTTTTAGAATTTCTACCGGAACTTTACAACTTAGAATATCCGCTTCTGCATTGGGCGCTTCATCCTTTATACAGGAGGTACAGAAAAGCAAAGCTGTCATTGTACAGGCTAGTAAGTCTTTCAGTTTCATGAATTTATAATTTAATTGTTTTTTGAAATTAAAACACATATAATGAATGACAAAGTTACTGCTTTTGGTGAAATTTTCCGCATTTTATGCTAAAAAAGGATTGCCCTTTTTTCAAATTAGTTGATGATTTTCCGTTTTTTTCGGAACTTGGCTGAAACAACAAGTGAATTTCTTGCAGGTTTCAATATTTTTTGCGAATATTACACCTTAATTGCATGTTTTGTGACACAGAGATATGAAGCAGACTTTATTGAAATTAGACAAGTTGGATTTTGACGAGATGTACACCATCTATTTTCCAAAGTTGGTACGTTTTTCCCAAACCTATCTGCTTCTTCAGGAAGATGCGGAGAATGTAGTTCAGGATATCTTTCTGAAACTTTGGGAGAACCGTGAACAGTTATCATTTGAGGGGAATTTTAATGCTTATCTTTTCACGATAGTCAAGAATCGTTGTATCGACATACTGCGGAAAGAATGCCGGGAAGAGTCCAGACATTACTCTTTTTCACCGGTAGAGCGTCAGGAACTTGAGTTTAAATTGTATTCCTTGCAGAAGTTTGACGAAAATTCTTTTTCTTTCTTTGAAATGGAGCGTATTCTTCAACAGGCCATAGAGTCGCTTCCCGAACGTTGCCGGGAGATTTTTAAATTGAGCCGTATGGAGGCTTGCAAAATAAGGAAATTGCCGCCCGGCTTGGTATCTCGGTAAATACGGTTGAAGGGCAAATGAGTATCGCGCTTCGTAAACTCAGAGTGGCATTGAAAGATTACCTTCCTTTTTTTATTTTCATGTGTTAATTAGTGTTTATTTTGAAATTGTTTTTGGTGGCTGTCTTTTTCCCTTTCGTTCTACTGTTATACAGAACAAAAGAACTTGGTGAAATATGGAAGAATATCTGCATAACTATTTTTTGGGTATCATGACTGACTCCGAGAAGGAGCGGCTTTTTAAAGAGCTGGAAAAAGATGCGGCCTTGAAGGAGGAGTTTGCGGCATTGCAAAACTCCATGGCTCTTTCCGGTCTGATGGAGGAAGAAGGAGATAAGCGGATGGCAGCCGTCAAGCTGAAAGAACTGAAGCGGATGGCGGCAAAGCGGCGTGTCCTTCGTCTGTCGTGGAAGATGGTGAAGTATGCGGCAATGATACTGCTGGTGGTCGGCACATGGCTTCTTTCCAAAGAATATAATTTGGACATTTATAGCAGGGAATATACGTGGGTGCAGGCTCCTAAAGGGCAGCGGTATATGTCACTTTAGCCGATGGAACCACGGTATGGCTGAATCCTTGCACCAGGCTGAAAGTGCCTAATGTGTTCGATGCCAGACAGCGTATCGTGGAACTGGAAGGTGAAGGCTTTTTCAAGGTGATGAAAAATGCGGAAGCTCCTTTTATTGTGAAGACAGACAAGTATGATATACGGGTATTGGGCACTGAATTTAATGTGTTCGCTTATCCGGACCGGGACGATTTTGAGACGGAACTGGTCACAGGGTCTGTCTATATTTGTGACAGGGAGGAGAACGGGCAAGGCATTTACCTGAAACCTGATGAGAAAGCAATCGTTTTGAACGGGCGTCTGCATAAGTTATCTTCGGAATATAAACAACGGCAACTGCAAACCAATGGCATCTATACCTTTGGAGACCAGCCTTTCGGAGAGTTGTTGAAGCGGCTGGAACTGTGGTATGAAGTGAAATTTATTGTGAAGAATCCGGAAATCTTAAAACAGGTTTATAACGGTAAGTTCCGTCAGAACGACAGTATAGAAAGTATATTACAAGCGATTAAAGATGTGGGTAAATTCCAATACCGCATCTTGTCGGATAAAGAGATTGAAATATTTTGATTAATGTATAACCTTAATAACGAATATGCCTATGTAAAAACACACTTGAATCTATTTTTAAACTTATGCGTTAGATCAATGATATAAAAAAAGGAGAGTACTGCAACTACCCTCCTTTCCAAAGGATTATCCTGATATATCTTGACTAATGCCCCTAAAATCAGTACCTAATAACCCTTTTATTTTGCGAAGTTATGAAAAAAACACTACGTATTATGAAAATTACACTTTTTTTTTATTTTTTGTCTTTTAATGCAGCTGCATGCGGAAAACACTTATTCGCAGACGGCGAATGTTAATCTTAATGGAAGTTCGCTCACCTTACAGGAACTTATTTCAGAGATTGAGAATCAGACAGATTATTTGTTTATTTACAGCAAGCATGATGTGGATCTGAATCAGAAACTGAAGATCAAGGCTGCCGGTAAGACGGTTGCGGATGTTCTGAATAAAGCTTTTGAAGGAACAGGCCTTAATTATAAATTTACAAACAATTATATCTCTGTGTATAAAAAAGGAACGGGCGATCCGGAGGCTGTCCGTCAGGACGGGAAGAAGCGGACTGTGACCGGTCGTGTGACAGACGTTCAAGGCGAGTCCATCATCGGAGCCAATGTGATGGATCTCAAAAGTAAAACCGGTACCATAACCGACATTGACGGTAATTTCAGCCTGTCTGTAGGCGAGAATGCTGTATTGGTCGTTTCGTTTATCGGATATATTGAGCAGAGAATTACAGTAAAAGGAAATGCGCCCTTGCATATCAAACTGAAAGAAGATACCCAGAAACTTGACGAAGTAGTGGTAGTAGGCTATGGCAGCATGAAGAAAAGCGACCTTACCGGTTCGGTGGTGTCTTTGAAAGCCGATGATATCAGCAGTCCCACCAACTCCAGTTTCGTGCAGATGATGCAAGGAAGAGCAGCCGGTGTGGTGGTGACTCAAAGCAGCGCGCAGCCGGGTGGGGCGGCAGCCATTAAGATTCGCGGTACTTCTTCTGTCAACGCCGGTAAAACTCCGCTTTACGTTGTGGATGGGTTTCCGATAGACAACACGAACTTCTATCCGGGTTCGGGAGATGTGTTCGATGGCCCCAAGAAAGACCCGCTGAACAGCATCAACTTCGGACATTGAAAGCATGGAAGTGCTGAAAGACGCTTCCGCTACCGCTATCTATGGTTCGAGAGCCGCCAATGGCGTTATCTTGATCACGACAAAGAAAGGTAAGGAAGGAAAGGCCAGAATCACATTCAACTCATCCTTTGGTACACAGGTCATAGCCAAGCGTTTTGATGTACTGAACGGAAGTGAATTTGCGCAGGTATATAACGAAATGCAGGTGTTCAACGGCAGAGACCCTTACTACAAAGACGTGGAGTCGTTTGGTAAAGGAACCGACTGGTTCAAAGAAGTTACCCGTACCGGTATGGTGACCAACCACGATGTAACCATGCAAGGTGGAAATGTGAATACCAAATACCTGGCGTCAGGCAGCTACCACCGCAATGATGGTATCGTGAAAGGCAGTTCGTTCGAGCGTTACAGCTTCCGCCTGAATTTGGACCAGAAGATTTCGGAGAAGCTGAACCTTACGATAAACAGCTTGTTGAGCAATACTACGGATAATAACATCATTGCCGGAACACGTGCCGAAGACACCGGTGTGCTGGGTGGTGCTTATGCTTTCCCCTCCAACGTGCCCATTCGCAATGAAGAAGGAAAATTCTCTGATAATCCGCATTATGTGCTGATGTCCAATCCGGTATCCTTGCTCGATATTGATGACAAGACCCGCTCCAGACGCGTTATGCTGAATGCATTGTTGAATTATACGCCTACGGATTACCTCTTCTTCAAGATTCAGGCAGGTACGGACATGCAGAACGCGAAACGCGAGTATTACAATCCTACCACTACACGCAAAGGTGCGGGTGCGGGAGGTATAGCGTCGGTTACCACCACACAAGGTGCCAGCAACTTGCTGGAGGCCACGGCTACTTTCAAGAAAAACTTCGGCAAGCATAAACTCGATGTGCTGGCAGGCTATACTTACCAGGATTTTCTTTTTGAAGACTTGAGTGCCAAGGCTACGAAGTTCTTTACCGACTATTTCGGATATAACAATATCGGTATCGGCGAAGAACGTCCTACCGTGGGTACCACCAAATCAAAGAATGTGCTGATCTCGGGTATCGCCCGTGCCAATTACAACTACGATGACCGTTATTTGTTTACAGCCACCTTCCGCGCGGACGGTTCGTCCAAGTTCGAGAAAAGCAACCGTTTCGGTTATTTCCCCTCTTTCTCGGCGGCATGGCGTATTTCCAACGAGGCGTTCATGAAGGATTTCACGAATTTGTCCAACCTTAAACTCAGAATCGGTTACGGAGAAACCGGTAACCAGGATATCGGTAACAACAGTTATATGACATTGCTGGGAAAAGGTTATGTCTATATCTTTGGAGACCGCGTGGCATCGACACTGGTTCCTAACAATGCCGGCAACCCGTTGCTGATGTGGGAGACAGCCAAGCAGTTCAATGTAGGGGTTGATGCCGGATTCTTTGATAACCGGATTTCCGCTACGTTGGAATACTATCAGACTACGACGGATAACCTGCTGCTTAAATTTGCCACACCCGCCTATTCGGGTTATGCAAGCCAGTGGAGAAATGCAGGTAAGATTCAGAACAAGGGAGTGGAGTTCACGCTCAATACCCGCAATATCAGCACCCGTGACTTCCAGTGGGAGACAACCTTGACAGTCACTCATAACAAAAACTTGTGGAAAGACCGTGCCGGACTGCCTCTGCCCCAACTCGGTGCATCGGAACACGATCCGGTCAATGCCATCTATGGTTATGTGTTCGACGGAATATGGCAGGAAGGAGATGATATCAAGGGCAGTGCGCAGCCCAATTCCGTTCCGGGAAATATCCGTTATGCCGATATAGGCGGACGCGATGAGAACGGTGAGTTCAAGCCGGGACCTGACGGCAAAATCGACGCGGCCGATATCACCTACCTGGGAACTCCCGATCCGAAGGTGGAGTTCGGATTTGGCAATGACCTGACTTACAAGAACTGGAATCTTAATTTCTTCTTCAATGCGCGTGTGGGTGGAAAAACCTTCAATCAGTTCAGGTCTTATTATGAGAATCCTGCCCGTGTGTTCGAAGGGGTGAATGCTTTCAAGAGCGTCATGGACCGCTGGACACCTACCCATACGGATACCCATATCCATTCGGGAAAGAGCAATCCTTATGGCAGCGAATACAATTCACTGTATATAGAGAACACTTCCTTCCTGAGACTGAAATCCGTCCGTCTGACTTACAACACCCGCATTGGAGCTGTTCCTTGCAGTGTATATGTAGATGCGCAGAATGTTTTCACCATCACCGATTATACAGGATACGATCCGGAAGTAGACGGTTCGTACAACGGTTATCCTCCTTGCCGCACATTTATGGCGGGATTAAGAGTTAGTTTCTAATTTAAAAAGAAGAATATCATGAAAAAACTTGGAATATATATTATTGCGGCTGCAAGCTGCCTTTTTTCCTCTTGCTTGGACACTGAGTTATATACCACGATACCGGTGGATGATTTTTTCAAGACAGAATCGGATGCCCAGGCATACCTGAACGGAGTGTACGGAGGATTCCGTGACCGGAGCGCCCGTTGTTACATACCTGCCGGAGAGTACGCTTACCAGATGTTGAACGAAGTGGCGGGAGCGAATCTTATTTTCGGTCCGGGAGCGCAAAAAGGCAACCAGCTTATGATGGAAAAGGCAGAGTGGGGAGTCGATTTCTATGTCACTTCTTCTTTGTGGATGGACTTGTACATGGGCATCAGCCGCACCAACATCGGTATTGATAACTTGAGGAAGCAGGCGCCGACCCCGGCCATAGAGCGTTTCATCGCAGAAACCCGCGTGATACGCGCCTTTTTCTATGCCGATCTGGTTTACCTGTACGGAGATGTTCCTTTTATCACCACTTCCCACTTCGACTTGATGTCGAAGCCGGGCAGAACCTCCAAGGATGAAGTCATCAAGTTCTGTATTGACGAGATAAAGGATGCCATGGACAAACTGCCGGACAGCTACCCCGCCAAGGATTATGGACGCTTCACCAAATGGGGGGCAAAGGCGAAACTTTGTAAAATATACCTAGAAGCCAAGATGTGGAAGGAGTGTGCCGAGATAGCCAACGAGATTATCACCCAGTCGCCTCATAGGCTGATTGCGGATTACAGCAAGTTGTGGGGAGTGGAGAACGAGAAGAACGCCGAATTCCTTTTTGTCATTCCTAGTCTTCCTCCGCGTTACCAGCATTCCGCATACGCCGCTCATTTTCAGCCGGCCGATTTCCTGAATCCGGACGGAACGGTGATAGGATGGGACTACTACCGCGCCACCTGGGACTTTTATGATTCATTCGATCCGGCGGACAAGCGCAGAGCCGACTTGCTGACATCGTATGAAGCGAAAGTAAAAGGCGAGATTGTGGTGAAAGAAGTGGGGCATGGAGTAGGCGAAGGCCCTATCCCCAATAAATTTCCGATGGACCCCGCCCATATAGACTGGACTGAAGGAACAGATATCGTATTGCTTCGTCTGGCGGATATTATCCTAGCGCGTGCGGAGGCATTGAACGAACTGAACGGTCCTTCTCAGGAGGCTGTCGATTTGATAAACAAAATACGCGAAAGAGCTTTCGGCAATGCGGAGCATAACTTGAAGCTGGCTGATTATCCGTCGAAAGACGCGTTGCGTGCCGCTATCTTGCAGGAGAGAAGCTGGGAGTTGTTCCTCGAAGGCTACAACCGCATGGATTTGATCCGTCACGGAGTGTATATTGAGACCATGAAGAAGAAAGGTTCGACCAACGTTTCGACCAACCATCTTTTGTTGCCTATTCCGCAGTCCGAACTGAACATGAATCCAAATTTGACACAAAATCCTTATTGACGGGAATAAAAGGTTGTTGTTTTTGGGGTGAAAAGATATTTTCAGGATAATACAATAACGTATTAAGAATATAGCTGTGATTATGTGCGGAGGCTGTTTCGGGAGAGGGGAGGAAAAAATATCCGTCTTCTTCTTGGGGCAGCCTCTTCTTTATTTATTCTAGAAAGGAAAAAGATATGTATGCGAAGTTTATTATTTTAGTTTTCTTATGGGGAATAACCCGGTTGGCGGCGGAAGCCCAACCTGCGGGATGGTCGCTGCCCACTCCTCAAAACCAGCTTTCGACAAGTCTTATCCCTTATCCTGCCGAGGTGACCGGAGGCAAGGGAACCGTCCGCTTCTCTTGCCTGAAGGTGGCGGGAGGCGGAGGCGCTGAACAGTTTCCGCAGCTTCGGGCGGAACTGGAAGAGGTGGCGCTGGACCGGGGGATGGTTGCCGGCGGGAAAGACTGCCTGCCCGTCCGGTTTGTCCCGGGCGGCTCTTCAAAGGCTGCCGGATCGGTAGAGGCGGAAAGCTATACGCTGTCCGTGTCCGATAAAGAGGTGCGGATCACTGCTGCCGGCTTTCAAGGATTTTTCAATGGCTTGCAGACATTGCGGCAGCTCATCGTAAAGGAAAAGAAAGGTTACGGAATAGCCCGTTGCATCATTAAAGACATGCCGGCATTCAGTGTGAGGGGGGTGATGCTGGATGTGGGGCGCAACTTCGCCTCGGTGGATTTCATCAAGAAGCTGGCCCGCCGCTTGTCTCATTATAAAATAAACATGCTTCATCTGCACCTCACGGACGATCCGGGATGGAGGGTGGAGGTAAAGAGCCACCCCGAACTGACAGACACCGCCACCTTCTGGAAGACCAGGCAGCCCGGAAAGTTCTATACACAACAGGAACTGGCGGATTTGGTGGACTACTGTGCCGGGCTGGGGATGCGTGTCCTGCCCGAGGTGGATATGCCGGGGCATAGTGCCTCCTTCAGAAAGGGAGTGGGAGCCGATATGCAGTCGGTCAAAGGAATGGAAGTATTGAAAGAGGCGCTGGATGAAATCATTCCCCTTTTTCCCGACCCATGGTTCCATATCGGTTCGGATGAAGTACATTTTAAGATGGAAGCCTTCATGCCTGAAATGATTCGTTACGTGCGCGGCAAGCACAAGGAAGTGGTGGTGTGGTCGCCCGGCTATGTGCCGATACGGCTGCCGTGAGAATGTGCTGGGGCGAAAACGAGGCGGGGCATGCCTTGGACAAGTCGGCACGCTACATAGACTGTAACGGATTCTATCTGGATTGGATGGACTCTCAGACGGGAGTTCCGCAAGTCTTTTTCCAGCAGCCGTGTGAGGTGCCCCGTGGCGATGCCCGGGCGTTGGGAAGCATTTTCTGTGTCTGGACGGATGGGGCACTCGGTTCGGAGCAACGTTTGCTGGAGCAGTATCCGTTTTATCCCTGCGTGCTCACCTTTGCCGAACGCATCTGGCGGGGAAGCCGCGAAAAGAGGCGCGACTGCATGGCGCGTATCCCTTCCAAGGGAACGGAGGAGTGGAAAGCCTTTGCCGAATTCGAACGCAGGCTGGTCTATCACCGGGACCATTATTTTGCCGGCATTCCTTTCGCCTATGTGGAGCAGGCGGACATGGAGTGGAGGTTGATAGGCCCGTTTGACCACCACGGGCAGAATGATTTTTCGTTTGATCCCGAGCGTATAATAAAAGAGGAGTATGCGGTGAATGACACCGTGTTGGGATGCAGTCTCGGGAAGCTTGCGGAGGCGCGGTGCAGATCCGTTCATTGTATGATATGTTCAATGCCCACCGCAAAGTCTTTCGTCCGGGGCATTGGCCTACGCTGATGTCTCCTGTGGTGGGGACAGGGCCGGGTACCTGCTATGCCCTTACCTATATTGAAAGTCCGGTTGATCAGGAGGTCTGGTTGATGTTCGGTCTGAACGGCATGTGGGGTCATTCGGGCGGCTACCGTTCGGGCAGAGCTCCCGAGCAGGGCAGCTGGGATTATGAAGGAGGGGATGTGTGGCTCAATGACGAGCGGGTGAATCCTCCTCACTGGCCTTTCCAAAGCCTGCCGTGGACAGGATGGGGGAGAGGGCGCATTGAAATCCCGTTGACGCAGGAGGGGTATTTCTTTCGTCCTCCGGTAAAGATACATTTAAAGAAAGGTATGAATAAAATGCTGGTACGTACGGTTTCCGGTCCGTGGAAAGGCGATCTGGGAGACCGGAAATGGCAGTTCTGCTGTATGCCCGTGCAATGGGACGGACTGCATTACACCGAGGTGAAGGGATTGAAATACCACGCCCGGTAAGGCTGTCACATTAAGTTATGGAACAATATTCAACCAACCTCGCTGATAAACAGTGGCAATTTATAGAAAAGATAGTGAACACGCAAACGGGAATACGAAAATATTCTATTCGCGGCACGGCTTTTTCATTTAAGCTTTGGATTTGGCGTACAATCCTCCTGCCCATGCCAGTGCGGCATGGAGGTAATAAACCAATGGAAAGTTGGACGCGAAAATGCCCTCATGCCCTAACTTTTGTTGTAACTGGTTTATAATGAACTGCTTATTGGTGGTGGTAGCATTATTGTTAGTGAGGGCATTGCCCTCACTAATGGACGCTTGAAAATAAATTATTGCAACCTTATTGCATGATATACAGTACCTTTATTGCTGGTTTTTGGGGAAGTGTTCAGTTTACAGCGAATGCGTACGAATTAATTTATATTGTTGATTGACAGTGTTTAACGCGTATATCCTTGCAGATAATTGAAAATCTTCATGGGCGATCAGCCTTCTTTATTTTCCTCTGTAGTAGCAGAAGAAAAGCGACATTTAAACAACTGCTCAAAAGGCGAAATTTGCTCAAATTCGATGTTGTTTCACCGCAATATCTCCTCATTTTCTTCATTCAACCCCTAACCATTCGTTCTTATAAAGCAGCTGCATGGCTTGTGCACCGGATTTTCAGTAGTCTATGTGCGCGTATTCCACTGTCTCTCTGTTGTTTTCTCCCTTTTCTGTTCTTGCTTTTTATAGGTTGTAATTGCTTAGTCACCTAGGTGGTTAAGTCTAATCACGAGAGTGGTTAAAGTTAACCACCTAGGTGACTATACTTAACCACGTACGTGGTTAACGAATATTGAACTTTCAATCATCAAAGAAGAATAGTATAACACAAACTACGGTGGCCGCTATTTATGCCGCTTATGTGAGGAAAGAAAGCTGAAAAGCAGGGGATTTCACAAATAATCGGTTTATAAGTCTGTGAATGGATATCATGTTGTGAATGAATGATTTAAGAGGGGAATGTAGGAAAAAGGAGTGAGGGTGATGGTTTTATAATGAGTGTATTATAGCTAAAAGTGAGGGCATGAGGGCATAAGTGGGTGCAACTTATTATTGTATTATGTACAAATTGGTATTGGCGGAAGATGTCAAAAAGAATCACTTTGCACCCTTTCGGGTATATTATACGAAGGAAACTAATAAATTATACCCATTAGGTGTAATTGTCGAAGCTTTTTGTATATTTGTACCCTAAAGGGTGTAATTATGAGTGATTCATTGTCATTGTTTGTAAAAGAAATGCGTAAGCGGTTCAGACTTACGCAAGTAGATTTGGCGGCTAAGGCGGGGGTGGGACTTCGCTTTGTGCGCGAGTTGGAGCAAGGAAAGCAGACTTTACGGATAGACAAGGTAAACCAGGTGCTTGCCCTCTTCGGACATGAAGTGGGGGCTGTGCCTGCAAGAAAGGAGCATAGCGCATGAAAAGGGGAAAAATATATTTGAATGATATCTACGCAGGGTTGTTGACGGAAGATGAGAATGGTTTCACTTTTGCCTATGATGCCGGATTCTTGCGCTCCGGCAAGGCGGAAGCCGTCAGTCTGACACTACCGCTGACGGACAAACCTTATCGTGACACTGTGTTGTTCCCGTTCTTTGACGGCTTGATACCTGAAGGATGGCTGCTGAACATTGCCGAAAATAGCTGGAAGATAAACCGGCGCGACCGTATGTCGCTGTTACTGGCCTGTTGTAAGGATTGCATTGGGGCAGTGAGCGTAGTAGAGGATGAACTTGATAAACCGGAAACATGATGGAAAGGTGTTTGTATTGTTATAAGGAACTGAAGGAAGGACAGGTGGACTATCATCCGGCTTGTGCCCGGAAACTTTTCGGTACCCGTCAGGCTCCTCAACTGCCTTACGTGCGGAGTGAAATAGGCGAACTGGCCAAACAGGTAGTAAGGGCACAGACCACGCTGACGGGCGTGCAAGCCAAATTGTCGCTCGATGTGAATCCCGGCGGAAAGAACGAGCCGGACCGTTTTACTATTGTGGGCTTGTGGGGAAAGTTTATTTTGAAGCCCCAGACTGATTTTTACCGGGCATTACCTGAGCTGGAGGATTTGACCATGCACATGGCGGAAGCAGCCAAAATGACGGTGGTTCCCCACGGTTGGTGCGTTTTGCCGATGGCGAGTTGGGATACATCACCCGGCGCATAGACCGTCGCCCGGATGGTGGAAAGATTGCCATGGAGGACATGTGTCAGTTGACGGAACGTCTCACCGAATATAAATACAAGGGATCGTATGAGCAGATAGCCAAGACTATCAAGAAGTATTCCGCAGTGCCGCAGCTTGATCTGGTGAATTTCTGGGAAGTGGTGGTGTTCTCGTGGATTGTGGGAAACTCGGATATGCACCTGAAGAACTTTTCATTGTATAACACGGGGATGGGTTATACTCTGACACCTGCATACGATTTACTGTCCACGGTTATTGTCATGCCCGAAGATACGGAGGAAATGGCATTAACTCTTAATGGGAAAAAAAGGAAAATATGGAGAAGTGACTTTGAGAAGTCGATAACAGCATCGGGGATCAGTGGCAAGGTAATAGAGAATATCGCCCGGAAATTCCGGTGTTCCATCATCAAATGGATGGAACTGATAGATGCTTCCTTCCTGCCCGAAGACATGAAGAAACCCTATAAAAGACTGGTGCTTCAACGTCTGCTTTGGCTGCGCTGAAAGATGCTTTCTTTGCTATGTCAGTTATTTTAATCAAACCCCATGCACTCTGCCAAGGTGCAAAATTGGCGGAGAGCATACGTCATTGACAACCTGTTTTGGGCAAGTAGGGAATGGCATCAAAAATGCCACGAATAGAATATTTTCGTCTTCTCTTTTGCGTATTCACTATTTTTTCTATAAATTGCCACTGTTTATTAGTGAGGTTGGTTGAATATTGTTCCATAACTTAATGTCTTAGTAATCATAAAGTTACAAATGGTGTATTAATTAACATGCTGAAATCCAATATGATAAGCACTTACATGGCAATTATTTTAATTTATTTTTAAACAGTTTCTGAATAAATATTATACTTTATGACTTCTTCTTATTTGTTAAAATTGACAGGGCTATCCATACTGATATTCACGCTTTCTCTCTCGTGTTTGAGAGCGCAAAACATACGTGGAACCGTTTGGGATGAAAATCACAATGGTTTGTCTTATGCCACAGTACGTTTGTTGCATCCTGATTCTATTTTCGTGGCTGGTGTTTGTACGGATAGTGTGGGGCATTATCAGATAAAAGCAAGTTATACAGGTAATTATTTGCTGGGTATTAGCTCCATTGGATTTAAGACGAAATTCATTCCTGTTCATGTTTTGCAGGATGAGGTTCGTTTGGAACCTGTTGTCTTGGATGTTGAAGCTGTAAGACTTGGAGAGGTCATGGTGAATGCTTCTTCTTTTATCCGGCAGAAGGATCATGTTTTGATTATACCGGAAAAAACGCAGGTAAGGCATTCTGCTTCTGGTTACGACTTGCTATATCGATTAATGATTCCGGAGGTGGAAGTAGACCGGATAAATGGGAAGGTGTCGGCTATTGGTGGCGAGACAACTCTCTATATAGACGGACGCAAGGCTGATGCGCGTGAGATACGGAATTTGAATCCGAAGGATGTTGAGAAGATAGAGTATTACGATGTGCCGACAGGAAAATATATGAATGACATTTCTGCCATTAATTTCGTGATGAAACAACATGAAAGTGGGGGCTATGTATCATTTAATGCCGATCAAAAATAGGATATTTGAGTGGTGATTATAATGTGGTGGCTAAACTGTCTAAAAAGTCTATGGATTATACTTTGTTTGCCGGATATTCTCAAAGGGAATATAGTAAGCTGACGGACGACAGGCAAGAGGCATTCGTTTTTACCGATCGTGTCGTTCGCAGACAGTCCACCTTGTTGGACGACCGTGTGAAGAATAATAGCCAGTATGCCCAGTTGAATATCTCCAATAAGCAGGATAAACGGTTGCTCTCGGGAAAATTGTCTTTGGTACATAGCGATTCTCCTGATAATTATAACCGGAGGTCGTTGTTGTATGATGGTGACAAGGAAAACATAGAAAGTTTCTCTAATGTAAGCCAATCAGGTTGGAAACCTAATTTGGAACTGTATGGACACTGGGACGTAACAGACAAGCAGTATTTGGAAACGACGGTAGTGGGCAGTTATACGCACAACCAATACCGTTATAGTTATCAAGAGAATGACTACACTGTCCTTACCGACAATCAAGAAGATATGTATGAACTTTATGCCATTCTCAATTATGGCATTCAGTTCAAACATCGAAACGCATTGACCATACAGGGCTTTCATTTTCATACCGTCAGTTCGATCGATTATCGGATTGGTAATATTCCTTGGCAACATTTTTGGGAAGGAGAAAGCATGTTGTTTTTGGATTATACTCAACGATTTGGAAAAAAAATATTCCTTCGGGTTTGTCCCGGATTCTCATATATCCAATATCGTTTACATCACGATGACAGGAAAAGCAAACTTTCTCCTCGTTTGCGTTTCAATGTAACATATACTTTTGCACCACAACAACAAATCAGACTGACTTGTCCTGTCGGCAGTGGTTTCCTGGATATCAGCCAATTGAATACGGTGGAACAACAAATAGATTCGTTGCAAATAAGACGTGGAAACCTCATCAACGGGTACCTTTCCAAACCACTCCTTCTATTGCTTACAGTGGGCAATTCGGGAAAATTACTGTGGGGGCGAATGTGGCTTATGATATGATCAATTATATGCGATATGAGGATTTCAGTATAGAAAATAATAAATTGGTGCGGAGTTATAACAGTGACCGCAAGTATCGCAATTTCTCTGTCCAATTGTTTGGTACATGGAAGGTAACAGACCATTTACGGATGCGGCTGAATGGGGGCTGGCGATATGTGACTTACCCTTCCACTTCTAAAAGTTTAGATAATTTTTGGGGTAATCTGCAAGTGGATTATTACTGGAAAGACTTTTCGTATGGTTTGTATGCCAAGTCGAAGACCAAGTGGCTTAATTTTAACCTGATGTCTGTTACTATGGCTGCTCAATGTGGAGGATACGTTAGTTGGAATCCCAAAAACTGGCGAATGGAAGTGGGCGTGACTAATCCTTTTTCCACTAAATTTAAGGAAAAGTCTATGATGGACCGTGAGATATATCGTTGCCAAAACACTATGCTGTCTAAGCCGGATCGCTTCGCCGGTTATGTTAAGTTGGCTTATACATTCGACTTCGGCAAGAAGACCTCTCGTGAAAGTAACAGTGTGGACAGAAGTATCAATAGTGCTATACTGAAAGTGGAATAACTGAACAAGCTGGTGTGTTTTAAAACATAAAGTGTGCTTAATAGCCGTTTGAAATGGCTGCAAACCGGACACTTTTCAATGAAACTTAAATAAAAAAATGCTACCTTTGCCGCATGGTAAGACATCAAGTATTATAAAAAGGTAGCTTTATGAAAAATGCATTGTTTGTATATTTGTTGGCCGGATGCGTGTGTCTGCTTTCCTGCACCTCGGAGAAAGATTATCCTATAGCCATGCGTCATGCCATGGGCTGCATGAATGCCCGTCCCGACAGCGCTTTGATATGGTTGGCTACTTTGGCGGACAGCATAACCCATGCTCCTCAGAAAACACAAATGTATTATCGTCTGCTTACTATAAAAGCAGAGGACAAACTTTATATGCCGCATACCACGGACTCCGTTATTCTTTCCATCGTTGATTATTATCAGCAAAAGGGTGATAAGGAACGCTTGTTCGAATCCTATTATTATTTGGGAGGAACGTATCGGGACATGAACGATATTCCGAGGGCGCTGAAGGCGTATCATCAAGGCATAGAGGTTGGTGAGGATACGGAGCAAACGCTTTTGCAGGGAATGACCTACGGGCAGATGGGTATCTTATTTGCCTATCAGGACCTTTACGATGAATCCCGACGTATGCATTGGAAAGCATTACATTGCTATAGGGAATTAGGAGACTCTGTGAAATGTGCCAATTCGTTGTGTCATCTGGCTCGTACGTATGATGGGAAAAATGAAAACGATAGTGCCCTTTATTATTATAAGGAGGCTTACCGGATGGCGCGAAAGCTTCGAAAAGACAAATTGGCTGATGGCATAGCCGGGGAAATGGGATGTTTTTACTACGATAAGGGGCAAATAGGGTTGGCAAAACAGATTTTATTGGAAGTATTGCCTACGGAAAGGAAATCGAGTAATGTATTGTTGTGTCTGGGAAGTATATATAAAGATGAAAGACAAGTGGATTCAGCTCGCTATTATTGGGGAGAGGTGTTGAAATATGGAAATCTTCATAAACAGTGCTATGCAAATTATTATCTGACTGATTTGGAAAAGACGCAGGGAAATGAGGTGCTGTCATTAGCTTATGGCAAGCAATATAGAATATTACAAGATTCTATAAATGCTATAACTCGAACTGATGCGGTAGAGAAACTGCATCTGTCTTATAGCTTTCAGCACGAAGAACAGAAGAACCATCAGCTGGATTTGAAGAATGAAAGCTATTTAAAGAAAATCTATCTGCTTCTATTTATTCTGCTGTTTATCATAGCCTTGGCTGTTATTGTCATTCAGCGTATCCGCATCAGGAAGCAGAAAGCCATTGAGCAGGAAAAGCGTTTGCGGTTAATACAGGAAGAACAATATAAGCATAGCTTGGCCTATATGCGCGAGAACGAGCGGAAGTTGCAGGAAGTGGAAAGGCAATTGGTGGAAGCGGTTAAACAGAATGACACGCTCCGGCAGGAGCTGTTGCTCTCTCAGCGGAAGGTGTTGGAAACTTCCGGGCATCAAAGTGCCGCTTTGCTTTCCAACCGGGAGTTACTGGAAGATGCTTTTCGTCGGTCTGATGTCTATGCTTTCTTTCATCAAGCAGAGCAGGAGGAACTGAAAGTGCAGGAAGAGGATTGGGATGCGCTTCGCACAGCTATTGATATTGCCTATCCTCAATTCACTGGCCGCCTGTATGAACTCTATCCCAAACTGTCGCAAAGGGAACTCCATCTATGCTACCTCATCAAGTTGTCTTTAAGCTGCATGAGCATGACTCACATCTTGATATGTACTCCTTCTGCCATTACACAAGCCCGTAAACGGCTTTATAAAAAGATGTCGGGACGAGATGGTGCAGGAGAAGATTTGGATAAATTAATTGCTGATTTATAGGTGATTAGTATATTGTCAAATATCTGTCAAATCATTTTTTGAACCTCTTTGAATCTTTTTATCTAGCTTTGCATCATTAATTTTAAATGATAGTGCAATGATGAAAACAAAAAGATTAATAGTGATTTTATGCTGCCTTGTACAGGTCTTGTTTGGTACAGTGGCTTATGCTGAAAAGATACCAGTAAATAAGAATTGGGAAGATACACTTGATGTGCGTTCTTTGTCTTCATCTCCTATCTTGATGAAAGAAGGAAATATGCTTCTAATCCAATCGGATAAAGTTTTAGAGAACTTGTTTATTGCCATTACAAGTGAAGATGGACGGCAAGTGTATTTGGAATTGCCTAATGTAATAGTTGATACAGCATACGTTATCCCCATTGACTTGCTTCCGGCAGGCAATTACTGCATCACTGTGATGCAGGGTGCTAATTATGTGATAGGATATTTTCACGTGGGTTAAAAGGAGGTTATGTATCGTATTCTTCTCTATATAATATCAGTAACTGTGCTATTCCTTTGCAGTTGCAAGATGCAGACTGCGGAAACGGGAGTGGAGGAAGCATTGTCGAAAGCCGGAGGTAACAGGAAAGAGCTTTTCCAAGTGATTCGGCATTATCAGGATAGTGGTGACTCGTTGAAGTTGAAAGCGGCTCTGTTTCTGATAGAGAATATGGCAGATAAATACTATCTGACTGGCAATCTGATTAATGAATTTTATACTTTTATTGATTCCGTTTATCAGATAAAACAGCCGGAATATGACATCCCTGCCATTTATGATGCATTTGGGAATAAGGCAATATATAGAGATGAAAAGCCCCAAGTGAATTGGGATGTGCAGACTTTGTCTGCCGACTTTCTGATTCAGAACATTGAGGAGGCATTTGCCGTATGGGGGCGTCCGTGGAACAAACATCTCACTTTTGACGAGTTTTGCGAATGGATATTGCCCTATCGTGTGGCTACAGAAATACCCGAATCATGGCGAAAACTGTATAGGGAACGCTTTGAACCGCTGTTGCAGTCGGACACTATTCAAACAGCCAAGCAAGCTTGTACGATTATTAATAATGAGTTGATAAAACTTCCTATTCATATTGCTTTGGATGCGGTGTTGCCAATTAGTTTGCGCCCCAGTACATTGGCTGATATTAAGTTTGGTCTATGTGGCGATTATGCAGAGTTAGCACTTTATGCTATGCGGGCAGTTGGTATTCCGGTGGCAATAGAAAGCGTCTCTCATTGGGGAAGAGGTAATGGAGGGCACGTGTTCAATGTTGTTTATGATAATGATGGAACATGGCATGATTTTTCGGGAGCAGAACAAAATCCGGATGAGCATTTGGTACGTTTCCGCCATGAAATGCCAAAAGTGTATAGAGAGACTTTTGGCAAACAAAAAGGTTCGTTGGCTATGATTCATGGTAATGAGGATATCCCTTCCAATTTCCGGAATCCTTATCAGCAAGACGCTACGGGAGAATATCCTTTTATCGAAGCTAAGGATGTAGAACTTACATTGCAGATTCCTCGCAATAAATCATTTGCCTATTTATGTGTATTCAATCCGCAAGGTTGGTTTCCCGTAGCATGGACACAAGTAGAGAATGGACATGCTGTATTCAAGAATATGGGACCTAACATAGTCTATCATGCCGCCTATTTTGACAAAGGAAAAATTCAACCGACGGGACATCCATTTTTGCTGGATACTTTAGGATGTATCACATTTTTGACTCCTCAGAACGAAAAGGCGACATTAACTTTGGAACGTAAGAATCCGAAAGCTAGCAATCTGGCGTACCTTCCTCCCCTGATGATAGGATGCCGCTTCCAAGGGGCAGACAATGCAGACTTTACAGATGCTGTGACTTTTCATACCATAACAGAAGAACCGGATTTCAAGTATATCACGGTGTTGGTGACCGATTCTCGTCCGGTGAAATATGTTCGCTATCAGTCTTCCGACCAGACATGGGGAAACATGAGTGAAGTGGAATTTTATGCCAAAGGCTCTGATACGCCACTCAAAGGGAAGGTAATAGGAAAGTATATACCCAGTATATATTATCCACGGAACGGAGCAGACAATTTGTTTGATGGTGACCCGTTGACTTTCTTTCACAGCAATGATAGCTTGAGTTGGGGAGGACTGGAGTTGGAACAGCCTACGGTCATTTCCCGAATCCGATATATTATTCGCAATGATGATAACGGCATTCGTAAAGGACATAAATACGAATTGTTTTATATGAATAACGGACAATGGACGTCACTGGGTAAACAGATAGCAACTAAAGATGATGAGGCAGCCTATAATAATGTTCCACAAGGAGCTTTGTATTGGTTGCGTGACTATACGAAAGGATATGAAGAGAGAATTTTTGAAGTTAAAAATGGAATTGTAATTTGGCATTAATGATATGGAATTAAGGACATCATCTTATATAATTCCAGTAAAACTGGAAAAGGAAAAAGGGAAGTATTTATTGATTCATGGATATACAGGAGCAATTGATGTTGTTTCAGAAGAACTATTAGCGAAAATTGAATCGATAAATTTGGTAAATGATTTATCAGAAGATACGTTACAGAATTTATTAAAACGGGGATATATAACCGTAAAAAAACAAAATGAGGAGATTGAATATGTTTCGAGAATAGCTAGAGCATTACATAAAAAGATGCAACTATTATATAAAAATTTTACATTTGTGGTTACTTATAATTGCAACTTTAGATGTCCTTATTGCTTTGAAAACAGACGAATGAAAGATGATTCTTCAGTATTATCTTTTACAAGGATGATGGTCGATAAAGCTTATTCAGCAATGGAAGAAATAGAACCTCGTGTGGAGTTAAGAGATAAAACAATAGCTTTATACGGTGGTGAACCTTTATTACCACAAAATAAAAATATAGTAAAGTATATAATAGCTAAAGGTGCTGAGAAAGGATATACATTTAGAGTATTAACCAATGGATATAATTTGAATTGTTTTATGGATTTATTGTCTCCTGAGCTTATAGATGAAATTCAGGTTACGATTGATGGAACAAAAGAGTATCATAACAAGAGAAGGATACATTATGAAGATAATGAAACCTTTGATAAAATAATATCTAATGTTGATCAGGCTTTAAAAAAAGGAGTAAATATTATTGTTAGAGTAAATACGGACAATAAAAATGTCGAGGATTTTGTTCGTCTAAAAGCTTATTTTGAAGATTGTGGATTCTTTTCATATCCAACTTTTAAAATGTATTCTGCTTTATTGTGGGATAGTTCTTCTATTTCAGAAGAAGAACAACACTCACTTGATTTTTTATCTGCTAAATTGTATATTTCAAAAAATGAAGAGATGGGAACAATAAAACAATGTAAAGATTGTGGCTTATATACAAGAATATATCAAGCTTTGAGTGAAAATAAGCCTATCCCTTTTAGAAATGTATTTTGTGCTTCCCAAACAGGAGGATACATTTTTGATCCTTTAGGAGATATTTATCCATGTTGGGAGATAGTAGGGAATAACAATTATCGAATCGGAAATTATAGGAATGAAAAGATAGAGTGGGATAATGGTAAATTAGATGAATGGCACAACTATGACATTACTGTTAATTCTATTTGCAAAAGTTGTAAGTATGCTCTTTTTTGTGGTGGTGGGTGTGTAGCTCATGCACTATTTGGAAGGAAAGAACAATGTGCCTATTTTACGACAATGTTTAAATCAGTTGTGAATCGAGCTTTTGAAAAAATGCTAAATAAATCGTTTAATTAAAATTTTTCTAATTATGAAATTAAGAGAAGATGAATTAGTTTCTTTAAATGAAACTTTTTCCGAATTTAATCTTCAAGAACTTGAAGATCGTTTAGAAACCGATCCTCTAGCTGCTGGAGGCCTATTAGATATAGGCTCTTCAGATGATATCGCATTGTATGGTCACTGCACTGGCTATACGTGTGGAGGTATGTTTTGTGAAAGTTACGATTGGTAAATGTTGAATTTTAGGAGGGGGTATCAAAATTAAGATAGTTCATTATTTTATCATTCAAAATGGTTGGGAAGGTTTTGAATATATCTGTTTTAATGTATGCAGATTTTTTATAAGCCGATTAACCAAATGATAAAATGCTATTAGAATTTTGATATGACCTCCTTTATGGATTAATTTAGCTATGAATAGTCTTAGATTTATAGTAGCTTTATGTATAAGCTTATTCTTTATTGAAGCTCGGACACAAAGCATAGTCAAGGGAAAGATAAAAAATGCAATTAGTCAAGGTGTTTCTTATGCAACAATAAGAATCTTGCAGAAAGATTCTACCTATGTTCAAGGCGCTTCTAGTGACAGTATGGGTTGTTATAAGTTCGTGAACGTAAAGCAAGGTAGATATTTATTGGCTGTGAGTTCTATTGGTTATACTTCTGAAATTTATCCATTTGATGTAAATGGAACAAATGATAAAGTGTTGCCGGATATTATATTGACTGATAATAATATTGTATTAAATGAAGTGGTGGTAAAAGGACAATCTTTTATTCGTCAAAAAGACAGAGTCTTGATTGTTCCCGATAGACAACAAATGCAGCATTCTCATACAGGATATGATTTACTCTATAATTTAATGATTCCTAATATTGAGGTGGACCGTCGGAAGGGAAGTGTTTCTACATTGGGAGGAAGCGTGACGTTATACGTAAATGGGCGCAAGGCAGATTATCGGGAAGTAAAGAATCTTCGTCCAAAAAATATAGAGAAAATTGAATATTATGATGCTCCCACCGGAAAATATGCTGGTGATATAGCATCTATCAATTATATAGTAAAGGAACAACAAACTGGTGGGTATGTATCTCTTGATGCTGATCAAACAATCGGGTATTTGAAAGGAGATTATAATGCCGCTGTGAAAGTGGCTCATGGGAACACTTCTTATACTCTTTTTGCGGGTCATGCTATGCAGCAATATGAAAATGATGATAATAATAAGTTGGAAATATTTTGTTTCTCAGACAACCCTTTTACTAAGAATTCTTTTACAGATTTGGAAAGAATAAAGACCAATCAACAGTATGCACAACTAAATATTCTCAATCGGAATAAAATGCGAACATTAGGGGCAAAAATATCTTTGATTCACAATGATATACCTGATAATATTCAAAGTTGTCACTTCAAATATTCAGGCTATAATGAAACGGCTAAATCTAAAAATCTTACGAATCAATCTTCTCTTATGCCTACCGTTGAATTATATGGGAGTTTTCAATTGAAAGAAAACCAATGGCTTGAATGTACTTTAAGTGGAACCTGTACAAACAATGATTATAATCGTTCTTATGAGGAAAGTGCTTTTTTATCGTCAACAAATGTAAAAGAGAAATTGTATACTCTTGATCCATCTTTGAAATATACAGTTTCTATGAAACATCATAATTCATTGACAGTACAAGTACAGCATTCTCATAAGGTCACTTCTTCGACTTATTTAGGTGATTATCATTCGTGGCAACATTTATGGTCTGGTGAGACGTTGTTTTTTCTGAGTTATAACCAGCGGTTAAATAAAAAAGTCTTTATAGATGGACGTGTTGGTATGTCTTCCTTGCAATATCGTCTGCATGGTCATGATAAAATAGCTTATGTTACTCCACGTGGCAATATTCTTTTAGGATATCAGATGAGTGATAATCAACAGCTTTATTGGGGAGCAAGTATAGGAAATGCTTATCCCGAAATAAATACCATTAATTCAGCAGAACAAAATATTGATATCTTTCATATAAAGCGTGGAAATCCTGATTTGGACAAAATAAATATGTATATGACTTCGGCTAGTTATAGTTTGCAATTTGGACGTTTTAATTTGTTCGGTATTTTTATGTATTCATCTGAAATCAATGCAGCTTTGCCGGCTTATTATATTGAGAATGATAAAATATTAGAAACTTTTCGTAGTGATGGCGATTATCATCTGTTTCGTAGTGGATTGGACCTTTCTTGGAAAGCCACAAATGCATTCCGCTTAAGATTGAGCGGACGTTGGCAATATGGAATGATTAAAGGATTTACAAATGAATCACAGAATAGTGTTTACGGCAAATTGAATGTTACTTATTATTGGAAAAATTTAACTTTAAGCTTGTATGCTCAAACTCAGAGTCGTGAATTGACTGAAGTAGGTGTTTATGAATGGCAAGATGGACGTTACGGAGGAGCTTTGAGTTGGAATCATAATAATTGGGCAATCGAAGTGGGAACTAATAATCCATTCTTAACTAATAATGAAACAAGATATTATTTAAATTCGAATGTTTATAGCTATAGTAATCATATATATAATAGAGTAAATCAGCAAACTGGTTATATAAAAGTTGCTTATACTTTTGATTTTGGGAAAAAAAATGTCTAAAGATCAAAAGAATATTAGTACAACAATCAATAGTGCCATTTTAAAAGCAGAATAAAATGAATATATATGGTGATATCCTTATTCATCCGTTATCTTCTTCCACACAAGAAAAACGTTATCTTTTGTCTTGCAATGGAAAATATTATGAGGCGAATTACTCTATTGTTGAATTGTTGCATTTTTTGCAGGAATATTCTACGAAAGAGGAAGCTATAACTGCTTATATGTGTCATAAGCAGGGTAGATATAAGATTGAACAGGTACAGCTAATTATAGATAGATTTATTGCACCCCTTTTTATGGTTAAAGAACGAAAACATACTTTTTTCTACGAAAAAGAATTGTTCAGTTCAACAGCCATTGATAAGTTTTCAAATCAATTCTGCTTCATGTTCAGTAAGACGTATATGCTTGTTGTGCTCTTTATAGCTGTACTTTTGGATATTTATTTTTTCCTAAGTTCTGACAATTTATTGATGTTCAACAATAAAGTTGACATTTATATGGTAATTGGATTAATTGTCTTTATGCTTGCTTCCTCTTTCTTTCATGAATTGGGTCATGCTTCTGCTTGTAAATATTATGGAATAAAACATGGTGCAATAGGATTTGGATTGTATCTAAATTTTCCTGTACTTTATACGGATGTAACAGAGGTGTGGAGGTTGAGTAGAGCAAAAAGGTGTGTGGTGAATATTGCTGGTGTTTATTTTCAAAGCTATTGGTTAATAATTCTGTTAGTAGCTTTTGAACTTACCGGAAATGATACTTTGCGTTATATTATATTAATTATGAATCTAGGTTTTTTGATGACATTGAATCCTTTTTTCAAGTTCGATGGTTATTGGATTGCGTCCGACATTTTGGGTGTACCCAATTTGCGCGCCCGGTCATTGGAACTGCTCAGTTATTGGTATAAGCGTATTTGTAAATATCCAATAGAGAAGAAACCTTATTTACTGCAAATCCGTTCCTTGGAAAAATACGGTTTACTGCTCTATTCTATTGTGGTGAATCTGTTTATGGGATTCTATTTCTTTTATATCATTCCAAGGTTCTTTTATCGGTTTGTACATACATTTCCCGATAAGGCAAACGAATTGATTCTTTATTTGTCTAATAATATGACACCTCCGTTTGCGTTGCTACGTAATATCGGTTCGCAATTGCTCTTTTTGATGTTAATAGGATACTTTTTGTACAGACTGGTAACTCCTTTAGTGAAGCGATATGTCGGCAGGTAAACTTTCTCTTTCCCGTCCGGCATGTGTAGGGATGGCTTTGCTGGTATTAGCGATAATGGCAATGCTTTTGTTCCGGATGGAAGACAACTATCATATAGGTTTGCTGCTATCGACATGCGGTTTGGCATGGGTAGGGGCATTGCCCTTTCGCCAATGGACACGGATAGATTGGATTCTTTCTCTTATTACGGTGTATGAATTGTTTTCATGCTATTGGGCAGAATGTATGGCACCGGCAATCTTTCCGGCATTCTATGCTGTTTTTGGTTGGACGGTTTACTTTCTGCTTCGTCGGATATTAGCTGAAGGATCTATCTTTTATTGGGTGGTAGAAGGAGGACTTATCCCGATAGGAATAGCTTTGTTGTTGGCTATTGGAAGTTTTTATGTTTTTCGTCATTCTGTATTAAATTCCGGGTTTGTGGATACTTATCATTTCCGTTTTCTGTTTCGTCCATTGGGCTATATTACGAATGTATGGGCAGAAGTATTGCTCATTCTTTTAGGATGGATATGTCTTGCGCGACGTTATTCTGCCCTATTCATTTTTCTATGTGTACTGGCAATTCTCTTTTCTTTTTCAAGGGGGGCTTATATTTCTTTGGGCATTTATTTATTGGCGGGGCTTTTGTGGATGGAAACAAAACGGGAAAAAATACGTTTGCTGGCAGTCGGTTCGACAGCCATTGTTTTGACTGCTTGTTTTCTTCCACAGGAAATGAAAACAACTTTGCAAATGAACCGTACGGTCTCCCAGCAACAAAGTACGGAAGGACGGATTGATGCTGCACACGCTGCTTGGAACGCATTTCGTGAACATCCGTTACTGGGCTATGGAAGTGGTAATTTTACTTATGCCATAGACCATGCCATGAATCAGGACAGTACGCATGCTTTTACATCGTTCGCGCCAAATATTATAGTGCAATTGTTGGTAGAGAAAGGAATCTTGGGTGTAATGTTTTATCTGCTGTTGACGGTAGTGGTACTACATTTTATATGGAAACATAGGCAACGGTCGGAGTGTAGGATTATAGGTTGTGTCCTATTGGCCTTGCTGGCAAAAGAAATGACCCAGGCCACATTATTGTGTGTGCCTTTTACATTCTTTATGCTCTATGTGTTGCTGGCTTTCTTGCAGAGTGGGGAAGTAGTGATGGAGGAGAAGAGGGAGAGAAAGGCGTCAGGCTATATACTTCCGGCTGTGGCACTGGTTTGTTTCATTGCTTGGAATACTCCTTCCTTGCAATCTATGGAGGCTACACCCCAATGGGTGAACAAGGCTATAGAAGAGATGGCACTTTATAAAAACGATGGTAAAACGGAACATTTGAGTGAAGCGGCAAAAGTTTTGGAGGAAGCCTCGGAAAGGCGGCCGGAGGATTTGCAAATCACCTATTTACAGGCCCGTCTCCATTGTGCTAAAAAAGAAACAGGTGAAGCCGAAACATTATTGAACGGGCTTGTTGCGGCTTATCCGAAAAATTCGCTTTATCTGGCCTCTTTATCAGATGTACAATACCGGCAAGACAAGAAAGAACTTGCTTTGCAATCGTTTGTGAATGCCGTCCGTTATATGCCTCGATTGCTGACAAATGAACGTGTCAGAAAATGGCGGCAAACCGATACGTTATTTTATCAGAACTTGCGTGACAGACTTTGGCTTCTCCGGCCTGCACCGGGAGATACTCCGTCTGATTATGCTCGCTATGGTTACATTGCCCGCTGGTGTGGCAATCCTTCTGCCGATACATATTTGCGGAAAGCTGTTGCGGCTTTGCCGAATCTTGCTACACCTTGGCATTTGCTGGGTGATGACCGGAAATATCGATTATTACTATTTGGCGCTTTTCGTAAAGAACTTGATACTGCTGAACTGCCTGACGAACAAGAACTGACTGACGAACTTATGTTGGAAATGGCTTATTCCGCTAAGTTTAAAAATTGGTATGGCTGCCCATTGATAACTCTCCAATAAACCTGTTTTCCTTCCCTGTTTTAGTTATTTTAATTAAAACGTGTGCAGTCTTTCAACATCTATTTCGTTTCTTTGTTAAAAGGATACTGAGTATGAACTAAAAGATTGCAACTATGAAAATTCGGTATTATTCGTTGATCGTGTTGCTGGTAATGAGCGTATTGGCTCCTATGCAGGCACAGACATACGATAAAATGTGGAAAGAACTGGAGGTATTGGAACAAAAGGATCTGCCCCAATCGGTTATTTCCGAAGCAATGAAAATCTACGATAAAGCAAAAGCGGAACAGAATGTACCGCAAATGATGAAAGCCTATCTCACTGCCATGCAGTACCGTTCCCTTTTAACGCCCGATAGCTTGAAGGTAGATATGAAAGGGCTGGAACAATGGGCTTCCCGAACCGGCAGTGTGGAGGACAAAGCTATATTGTATTCCATTCTGGGGGAAATGACGATGACCGACAGTATAAAAAAAGGATTTGATTATCTGCAATTATCCTTGAAAGACAAAGATAAGTTATTGCTTGTCCCGGTTGAGAAGTTTAAACCTATGGTAAAGGTGGGGGAGGCAAGCAAACGGTATTTCCGTGATAATCTGTACAACCTGCTGGCACGTCGTGCCATACAGATCATGCAGCAGTACAGGTGGCAGGCGGCCTCTAAAGCAAATCAGACAAACAGCCTGCCTGCGGATATGACGGATATGGATCGGTTTGTGACTTATCAGTTTGTCCCCGTCTCTGATTGCGACCTGACAGCAGCTGTCATGCAGACTTATCAGTCCTTGCTGAAAGCATACGATACGGAAACGGAGCGCGAGGGTTGGTTGCTGACCGGGATAGATGCATTGAATTACCTGTACCGCCATTTTTCCGGAAACTTCTCGAATGACGTATGCCAACAGGAACTCCGGAAGTGGATGCATACTTATCCGGCTGTGAAAACAGTTCCTGAAGTTTATCTGGCTTTGGCACAATTCCTACAGTATCAAAATAATCAGGTAGAGCGCTTGCGGATAGTTCGTGAAGGAATAGCCGGATACCCCCGTTACGAAGGATCAACCAGCTGAAGAATATAGAACGAGAAATTCTGAATGCAAGTCTTTCACTGGAAATAGCTACGGCTTACCCGGGTGAACAGCAGTCGGTGAAGGTAAATTATAAGAACCTTACCGGCATCACCCTGCAACTCTATAAGGTGAATTTACCCGTTACCTCTGCCGTATTGCAGAACCGGACTGCCGGCTTTGAAAGTAAATATGCCCGTTTGCAACGCGAGGAGCATTTTTCTTTGAAACCTACTACAGATTATTTGAATGTCGATACCACCCTGACCATACAGGCTCCGCAAGCGGGAATTTATTTCTTAAAGGCTGTGCCCGATGGCAAGAAGGGCGTTTCGGACGGAACATTGATGTATGTCACCGCTTTAAAGACCATTTACCGTCCGCTGCCGGATGGCGCGTTGGAATTGGTGGTGGTAGATGCAGGGAGCGGACAGCCGGTTTCGGAAGCGGAAGTAACCGTTTATACGGAGAAGGGGGGAGGATATGCTCCCCAACAGACTTATCAGGCGGATAAACAGGGTACGTTGAAACTGGATTTCCTGAAAGGTAAAAGATACGGGTACAATGCACATACGGCGGCTGATAACGCGATGCCCATCTTGAATCTTTGGAAAAACGATTATTACTATCAAGAGAGCAAGAGGAAAGAAGTTTTGCAATTATTTACCGACCGCTCCGTTTACCGTCCCGGTCAAACCGTATATGTATCCGGCTTGGTTTATGAGATGGAAAAGGATTCTACGCGTGTGCTGGCAGATAAAAAATATACGGTATCCCTGTATGATGCGAATAATAATGAAACAGGAAAAGTAGAAGTGAGGACGAATGGGTTTGGCTCATTCAGCGGACAGTTTGTTTTACCCTCTCCTTGCCTGACCGGTTATTTTAGTTTGCGTGCGGCCGATACTTCTGTCAGTTTTAAGGTAGAAGAATATAAACGTCCCACCTTTGATGTCACGTTTGAGCCCGTGAAAGTAGAGTATCAAGCGGGTGACTCTATAGAAGTGGTGGGTATGGCAAAAACTTTTGCCGGTGCACCTGTGCAGCATGCCAGGGTACATTATAGCATATCCCGTTCCTATGCCTGGTTCTGGCGGTTTATGGGCCGAAGCTCAGCGTTGGGAAGGAGAGGCAATGACCGATGCGGAAGGTAAGTTCAGCATTCCGGTACATTTTGAAATAGATTCGGACAGGAGAGAATCTCCGTTGTGGTATTATACGTACCACATACAGGCGGATGTGACGGATGGTGCAGGTGAAACACAGCAAGCTAATTTGTCATTGCCTTTAGGAAGCACTTCAATGGTGCTGAATATGGATAATCTGCCCGATAATTGGGTGAAAGAAAAGAAGCCGGAAATAAAACTGACAGCCATGAACCTTTCGGGTGAGCCGGTAGATACTCCGGTCACTTATCAGGTGGTCGAGATGGAGAAGCAGAAAGACGGTCAGGAAAAAGAAGGCAGAAAGGTATTGACCGGTACGGTGCAAGCCAACACGAGTTTTGTTCCTGAGGCTATTTATGCCCTGCCTTCCGGTAATTATCGTTTGAAGCTTTCGGCTAAGGATACGCAGGGCAGAGAGTGTACGGCATCTAAGAATTTCCTTCTGTTCTCCTTGAACGACAAGCGTCCGCCCATCGTGACAACGGATTGGTTCTATCAGGATGGTCTGGAATTTGACGCGGCATCTCCAGCTACTATATATATAGGTAGCAGCGAAAAGAATGTCTATCTGCTTTATGATGTATTTGCAGGGAATAAGCGTTTGGAAAGCAAACGTATACAGCTTTCGGACTCGGTGGCCGGTTTCCGCTTCCCTTATAAGAAAGAATATGGTGACGGCATTCTGGTCAGTCTGGCATTTGTGAAAGACGGAAGACTTTACAGTCATCATGCACAGATCATGAAACCGGCTCCTGAGAAGAAATTACAGTTGAAATGGACTACGTTCCGTGACAAACTCCGTCCGGGACAGCAAGAGGAATGGAAACTGACGGTGCTTTATCCGGACGGGCGCCCGGCTGAGGCTGAAATGCTGGCTACCATGTATGATGCTTCGCTGGATAAGATCTATAGTGCACATCGGCTGGACTTCAGACCGGATTTTCATTATGTGGCTCCATTGACTTATTGGAATACATCTTCTATGCGGAACGCCTATTTGTATGTTCATTTCCCGTTGAAGATGCTTCGTGAGGCTTCTTTGAAATATAGTGAATTGCTGGTTCCGTCCACAGGAAGAATGGAAGCTATGGTGGTAGGCTATGGAGGCATGCCTCGTGCCGCTCTTACAGGAGCAGTGAAGATGAAAGGTACGAGTGTCGCAAATTCTGTGATGAAACAAGAGGCTGTTACTGATATGGTGCTTCAGGAAGAAATGGTAGAAATGTCTGCACTGGAAAATGCAGAAATGGGCAGTTCTGAAGAACTGGCAGAAACGGGCGATATACAGATACGTGAAAACTTTGCGGAAACGGCATTCTTCTACCCACAGCTTCGCACCAATGAAAAAGGAGAGGTAAGTATTTCCTTTGTACTGCCCGAAAGCCTTACCCGATGGAAGTTTATGGGCTTGGCACATACCCGGAATGTGGATTATGGAAAGATAGAGGCTACCGCTACTGCCAGCAAGGAGTTTATGCTTCAGCCTAATATGCCCCGCTTTGTCCGCGTGGGAGATAAGGCGAATATTGCCGCTTCACTGATGAACCTGTCGGACAAGGGAGTGAAAGGGATTGTCCGCATGGAATTGTTCAATCCGGAAACAGAAAAGGTATTCTATTCACAAAAACAGAAGTTTGATGTGAAGGGAGGAGAAACCGGGCATGTGAACTTTACTTTTGAAGTGAGTGACAAATATGCGGTAATGGCATGCCGGATGGTAGCGGATGGAGATACTTTCAGTGATGGAGAACAGCGTTACATCCCCGTACTGACAGACAAACAGTGGGTGACGGAAACCATTCCTCTGAACGTGAATGGGGAAGGTGTGCATACGTTCTCTTTGGAAAATCTGTTTAACAAGCATAGCAAAACGGCTTCCGGACAACGGTTGACCGTGGAATTTACTGCCAATCCGGCTTGGTATGCCGTGCAGGCTTTGCCTGTAGTGCTCATCCTCAGAATGAAGATGCACTTTCCTGGGCTACAGCTTATTATGCCAATTCATTGGCTGCGTTTATAGTCAAAGAAAATCCCCGTATCAAGCAGGTCTTTGATAGCTGGAAGGCCCAAGGTGGCACGAAGGAGACTTTTATGAGCAATCTGCAAAAGAATCAGGAATTGAAAAATATCCTGCTGGCTGAAACTCCCTGGTTGACAGAAGCTACCAATGAAGCCGAACAAAAACAGCGTATCGCCACTTTGTTTGACCTGAATACAATGAATAGCCAACTGGCTGTTTCTGTAGAGAAACTGGGAGAATTGCAAAATGCCGATGGCGCATGGAGTTGGTATAAAGGTATGCAAGGCAGCCGCTATGTAACCACTCAGGTAATGGAAATGCTTGTCCGGCTGAATGCATTGACTCATCAGGAGGCTGACAGCCGGGTGCAGCCTATGATTCAAAAAGGGTTCGGGTATTTAGGCAAGCAGGTGGCGCAGGAGTATCAGTCCATGAAAGAAGCTGAAAAGAAAGGAGCCGTCGGTATCCGTCCGTCCGAACAGGTGCTCAGGTATTTGTATGTCTGCGCTTTGGATGGCAAGGCTCCGGTTGATAAAAAGGTGAATCGGTATTTCATAGACAAGTTGTCCGGTGAGGGAAAAGAACTGACCATTTATGGAAAGGCGTTGGGAGCTATCATCTTGCAGCAAGCTGGTAAGGTGGCAGAAGCCAAGCTGTTTATGCAGTCATTGATGGAATATTCTGTTGTGACGGATGAAATGGGACGTTACTTTGATACTCCTAAAGCCCGATATTCATGGTTCAGTTATAAAATCCCGACTGAAGTGGCTGCTATGGAAGCTATACAGCGTATAACCAAAGATACGAAAGCAATCGATGAAATGAAACGCTGGCTGTTGAAGCAGAAACAGACACAGACTTGGGAAACACCGATAGCCACGGCTGATGCGGTGTATGCATTGATGGCTACAGGGGTTTCGGATTTATTGGCGAATACAGGAGGAGTAGAGATTACGTTGGGTAAAGAAGTGATCCGGACTCCGGCGGATGATGCCATCGGTTATATCAAGAAGACGGTGTCCGGTGAGGTGATGAATATCAAGAAAGTAAGGGTGGATAAAGAAGGAGCCGGAATGGGTTGGGGAGCCGTTTATGCCCAATATCTGGAAAGTATGGATCAAATTAGCGGGCAGGAAAACGGATTGTCTGTCAGCCGCCGGTTATATAAAGGGGATGAAGCTTTGAATGAATCAGCTTCGTTAAAGGTGGGCGATAAGATTACCGTTCGCCTGACTGTAAAGGCCGACCGTGATATGGATTTTGTTCAGATCAAGGATGACCGCGCGGCTTGTATGGAACCGTTACAGGCAGTTTCGGGCTTCCGTTGGAGCAACGGGCTGGGATATTATCAGGCTACCAAAGATGCTTCGACTCAGTTCTTTATCGATCAGATGAGAAAAGGAACATACGTGATAGAATATCAGGTGTATATGAACCGGACAGGAGAATATCAGGCGGGAATGGCGACTGTACAGTCTGCTTATGCTCCGGAGTTCGGAGGGCATACGGCAGGATACCGGGTGATAGTGAAATAAGGAAACAGGTTGTCTTGGGGCAACTGTGTGATTTCAGAAAAAAAGTAAGTTATCTTCATCGGGCATTTAAGTTATCTTCATCGGCAAAGTTAGTTATCTTACTTTGCCGATGAAGATAACTTACTTTTTTCTCACACTTCTGCCATCTATCCATTCCAGCCTGATGTCAAATCCATCTTCTGCCGTGCCATAGAAATAGCGGCCGGAAACGGACGGGTATCTGATGATGAAACGATAGTTGTCATTATAGAAAAGATACAGCCATCCATCGCGTATTTCCCAATCAAACTTATATATCCTATAAAGTTCATCGTCATAATAGCAACGCTCTTCTGTGCCTACACCATGATCTGAAGAAGCCCCCGAGGTGAATGTGATATAACTGTAAAGAGGTTCTCCGTATGGATCTTCAAATCCTAGATCTCCATACCAGGTCTTACCATACATCCCTGAAATATCAAAGCCTCTTTCCTCATCACTTTCACACGAAGAGAAGCCGATCATTGCAATCAGTGCAACGGCAATGAACCAGTAGTGTTTTACTATTTTCATAATTTATCTGATTTTTAATGAGGGGCAAAGATAAGTGTTATTCATAAGATAAAATAAATTATAGGCTGAAAAAATGGGTAAAGGATGTTTTTTATCTATCTTTGCTATCTAAAAAGCATAAAATAATTGTATGAAACATATTTCACTGATAGTAAGTCTGCTACTGGCTGTAGCCTTGGGAGTACAGGCGCAACCCAAAGCATTATTTGATAAGACAACGCATGAGTTTGGAACCATTTTATGGAAAAATCCGGTGACGGCCATCTTTAAAATCACCAATAAAGGAGACAAGCCTTTAGTGATATCCAATGTGACCACTTCTTGTGGATGCACGGTTGCCGATTGGACTAAAGAACCCATTGCGCCGGGAAAGACCGGGATTGTAAGTTCCACGTTCGACGCCAAGGCCATCGGACGTTTCCAAAAGAGCGTAGGTATTTATTGCAACGCTTCCACTAAGCCCATCTACCTGGCCATTCGTGGAGAAGTGACTGCCGATCCTAAAAACTATACTTTCACTCATCCTTATCAAATCGGCGCTATTCGTCTGGACAAGGAGGAAATAGAGTTTGAAGATGCCAATAAAGGAGATAAACCGACAATGGAATTGCTGGTTGCCAATACTTCAGACAAGCTGTATACCCCTGTGTTGATGCATTTGCCTCCTTACCTCAGTGCCGTTGCCACTCCGGAAAAACTGGGAAGAGGGCGTACGGGTAAAATCAAGATTACTCTGGATACGGAGAAGCTGCCTAAACTGGGTTTGACAACGGCTTCTGTTTATCTGTCCCGCTTCCCGGGAGACAAGGTGGGAGAGGAAAATGAAATTCCGGTCTCTGCCGTGTTATTGCCTGATTTCTCGCATATCAGCCAGCAGGAACGTCTGAATCCTCCTGCGATCCATCTTTCTGCCCAAGAATTACAGATGGGGGCATTGGCGGGTGATGAAAAGAAGGCGTATACCATTATTGTGAAGAATGTAGGAAAATCCAATCTGGAGATCCGCGACTTGCAGGTGTTCAATTCTGCTTTAGGGGTCCAGCTGAAGAAACGTGTCTTGAAACCGGGTGCATCTACCAAGTTGAAGATTACCGCTTTCGGTCAAAACTTGAAGAAAGTAAAGGGTACTCCGCGTGTTTTGATGATAACCAATGATCCTAACAATCCGAAGATAATTATTAAAGTAAAAGTAACCTCAAAAAAATAGCTATGGAACATCCTGAAAATAGTGAAGAATATAAGGGATTGACTGTAAATAAAGGCATTGAGCAGCCATCCATTGTGAATCCTTATTTGAAACTGCGTAAGAAACCCCGTCGTCGCGAGTTTTCTGTAGACGAATATGTAGAGGGCATTGTAAAGGGTGATGTGACCGTATTGAGTCAGGCGGTTACTTTGGTGGAGAGTGTGAAACCGGAACATCAGGCTATTGCCCAGGAAGTGATAGAGAAGTGTCTTCCTTATTCGGGAAAGTCGATGCGTATCGGTATCAGCGGGGTGCC
Organism: Phocaeicola sartorii JCM 17136 = DSM 21941; assembly: GCF_000614185.1. Lineage (GTDB taxonomy): Bacteria > Bacteroidota > Bacteroidia > Bacteroidales > Bacteroidaceae > Phocaeicola > Phocaeicola sartorii. Next base: position 71,087 of record NZ_BAKM01000007.1, read on the forward strand.
CGGTGCAGGAAAAAGTACATCGATTGATGTTTTCGGGTTGCATGTGCTTGAAAAGGGGGGGAAGCTGGCTGTGCTGGCCATTGACCCTAGCAGTGAGCGTTCTAAAGGCAGTATTTTGGGAGACAAGACTCGTATGGAGAAGTTATCTGTTCATCCGAAGTCTTTTATACGGCCTAGTCCGTCGGCCGGTTCGTTGGGAGGAGTGGCCCGTAAGACTCGTGAGACGATCATACTTTGTGAGGCGGCGGGATTTGATAAGATTTTTGTAGAGACGGTTGGAGTAGGGCAGAGTGAAACGGCTGTACATTCCATGGTGGATTTCTTTTTATTGATTCAACTGGCCGGTACGGGTGATGAGTTGCAGGGGATTAAGAGAGGGATTATGGAAATGGCAGATGGAATTGTGATCAATAAAGCCGATGGCAGCAATATTGAGAAAGCGAAACTGGCTGCCAGTCATTTCCGCAATGCGTTGCATTTGTTTCCTGCCCCCGATTCAGGCTGGAGTCCTAAAGTGATGACGTATTCCGGTTTCTATGGCATTGGAATCAAGGAGATCTGGGATATGATTGATGAATACTTCGCTTTTGTGAAAGCGAACGGTTATTTTGAATACCGTAGAAATGAACAGGCCAAGTACTGGATGTATGAGTCTATCAACGAGCATTTGCGTGATAGTTTCTATAACAATGAAAAGATCGTTTCGATGTTGGCTGTCAAAGAGGAAGAGGTACTAAAGGGTAAACTGACTTCGTTTGTTGCTGCCAAAAAGTTATTGGATGCTTATTTCTCAACCTTGAAATAAGGCTTTTCTATCACAGATAACACAAAAAACGCAGATTATAATTATTCATTTAATCTGCGTTTTTGTGTTATCTGTGGTGAATGAAAATTAGATGGAAAGTTCGTGAAGTACGTTCACCAATTCCCTGTCTATAGGCTTGTCGTTCTTTATAGCCTTAGCGAAAGGTACATAAACGATTTTATCGTCATCAATACCAATCATCACATTACGCTGTCCTTCCAACAGTGCCTGGATGCTGGCCACTCCCATACGGCTGGCAATGATCCGGTCGTGTGCGGTGGGGCGTCCGCCACGCTGCAAGTGTCCTAATATAGTTACACGCACATCGTATTGCGGATATTCGTTCTTCACACGTTCGGCATAGTGCATGGCACCTCCGGTCAGTTCGCTTTCGGCTACCAGTACGATACTGCTGCTCTTGGACTTCCGGAAACCATGTTCGATGAATTCTTCCAGTTGGTCAACTTCTGTACTGAACTCCGGAATAATGGCTGCTTCCGCACCTGCGGCAATGGCACCGTTCAATGCCAGAAAACCGGCATCACGTCCCATTACTTCGACAAAGAACAAACGTTCGTGAGAAGTTGCCGTATCACGGATCTTGTCTACTGCATCCAGAATGGTGTTCAAGGCTGTGTCATAACCGATGGTGGTATCGGTTCCGTACAGGTCGTTGTCAATCGTTCCGGGCAGACCGATACAAGGAACATCGAATTCTTGTGCGAAAATACGTGCACCAGTCAACGAACCGTCACCGCCTATAATGACTAAAGCGTCGATTTCATGTTTCTTCATGTTTTCGTAAGCTTGTGCCCGTCCTTCGGGAGTGGTGAATTCTTTGCAGCGGGCGGTCTTTAGAATGGTACCTCCCATTTGTATGATGTTACTGACATTCTGACTCTTGAATTCCTGAATTTCATCTGTTACCAATCCTTTGTAACCTCTATAAATGCCATATACTTTCAAGCCGTTATAGATGGCAGAACGTGTCACTGCCCGGATGGCAGCGTTCATTCCCGGAGCGTCTCCTCCGGAGGTTAAAATACCAATGCTTTTAATCGTTCCCATAAATACCCATTTTAATATTTTTATGTCGCAAAGTTAACAAATTATCAGTTGGACAACGATAATTTTCTATTTTTTATTGGTCTATTTTTCGTTTAAGATAGCTTTTTTACATTCTTCCATCAGCCATTTGGGAGTGGAAGTCGCTCCACAAATGCCGATAGAACGGACGTTCTCCAGCAAGTTCCGGTCTATTTCCTCCGGCTGGTCAATGAGGTATGAATTCGGGTTGACCTTTTTGCATTCCTGATATAAGATTTTTCCGTTCGAACTTTTTCGTCCGCAGACAAAGAATATCAGATCATGCGCTGCTGCGAACTTGCGGATGTTAGGCATCCGGTTGGCCACTTGCCGGCAGATGGTGTCGTAATATTCAAAAGTGGCATCGGGTGAGATATGCTCCTTGATATATTCTATAATCTGCCAGAACTCTTCCAAAGATTTGGTAGTCTGGGAATACAGGCGGATGTCTTTGCTGAAGTCCAGATGGGCGGCTTCGGCGGGCGTTTCTATGACAATTGCTTTTCCATGGGTCTGTCCTACCAGCCCAATACCTCGGCATGACCGTTCTTGCCATAAATCACGATTTGTGTGTCTTGATTTACCGGAACATTGTCATACTCCTGTTTGATGCGCTTTTGAAGGCGCAATACCACCGGACAGGTGGCGTCAATGATCTCGATGTTGTTGGTACGGGCCGTGGCGTATGTCTCGGGAGGCTCCCCATGTGCACGCAACAGTACTTTGGCGTCGTGCAATTGGGCAAACTCTTCGTGATTGATCGTGATAAGTCCCATCTTTTTCAGCCGTTCGCATTCCTGTCCGTTGTGCACAATGTCTCCCAGGCAATAAAGGGTGTTTCCTTTTGCCAGCTCTTCTTCTGCTTTACGGATAGCGGTGGTGACTCCGAAGCAGAAACCTGATCCTTCGTCTATCTCTATGTTAACCATTTATCGCTGCTTGAAATTTTTCGGTCAGCCACTGTTTCTGCTCGGCAATGCTCATGTGGCTGTTGTCTAACAAGATAGCGTCATCCGCCTGCCGTAGCGGGCTTACCTCACGAGTCTGGTCTATACGGTCGCGTTCCTCCACATTCTCCAGAATCTTTTCATAAGAGGCCTCTTGTCCTTTACTTCTCAATTCATCATAACGGCGCTGTGCGCGTATGGCGGCCGAGGCAGTTACAAATATTTTCAGTTCGGCATCGGGGAAAACAACGGTTCCGATGTCTCTTCCGTCCATGACAATTCCTTTGGCCTTTCCCATTTCCTGTTGTTGTTTCACCAAAGCCTCGCGTACAAACCCTAAGGCGGCGACGGGGCTTACATGAGAGGAAACCTCCATGCTGCGGATGGCCTCTTCCACATTTGTGCCGTTCAGGAAAGTCATGGGACGTTGTGTCTCCGGATTCAACCGGAATGAAATATGTATATCGGGCATCGCTGCTTTTAAAGCTTCGGTTTCGATGCCTTTTTCCGTAAAGAACCCTTTCTGCAAACTATATAATGTAACAGCGCGATACATGGCGCCACTATCAATATAAATGTATCCTATCTCACGTGCCAGGTTTTTGGCCATGGTGCTTTTACCACACGATGAATAGCCGTCAATGGCAATAGTTATTTTCTTCATATATAATTAATGTATAAGTGACTACTAAAAAACGGTTCAAAGATAGGCAAAAGTTGGGTGTATGTCTATGAAATAGAGTGAAAATAAAATGAATTAGCATATTTTTCATGTGAAAATACTTTTTATTTAAAAGATTTGTGTTACATTTGCCCTCAGTGAGAAACACTTAATTTTTAAAACACAATTTATGGAAATTAAAAAATCGCCCAAAGCAGATCTCGAAGGTAAAAAAAGTACCTGGCTGCTTATCGGTTATGTGTTTATCCTTGCTCTCATGTTTGTAGCTTTCGAATGGACTGATCGCGATAAACAAGTGACTACGGATACAGGTATAACTGATGTCGTATTTGAAGAAGAAATTATTCCTATCACGGAACAGGAACAGAAGCAAGCTCCTCCTCCTCCCGAGGCTCCTAAAGTAGAAGAAGTGCTTCAGATTGTTGAAAACGATGCTAAAGTAGAAGAAACTACGATTCAGGCTTCAGAAGAAACCGGTCAGGCTGTAGAAGTTAAATACGTTCCGGTAGAAGTTGAAGAAGAAGAACCCGAAGAACAACAAATTTTCCAGGTGGTAGAAGAAATGCCTGAATTCCCCGGTGGTATGGCTGAATGTTTGAAGTTCTTAGGTAAGAATATTAAATATCCCACTATTTCTCAGGAAAACGGTGTGCAAGGTAAGGTTATCGTTCAGTTTGTTGTGAACAAGGACGGTTCTATCGTTGACCCGGTGGTTGTACGTAGTGTAGACCCTTACTTGGATAAGGAAGCTCTCCGCGTAATCAAGACCATGCCGAAATGGAAACCTGGAAAACAACGTGGTAAGGCTGTACGTGTGAAATATACAGTGCCTGTAACTTTCAAATTACAGTAATAAAATACTTCAATATCTTAATTGAGAGGCTGCCCTAAAGCAGCCTCTTTTTCTAGTAACCCCTTAATCAAAATCATCTTATGGCTTTTTCTGCAGAACAATTATTGGATAAGGTAAATGCATACCTTGCTACAATGCCCTATGTGCGTGAACCGAAAGGATTATATGCTCCTATAGAATACGTCCTTTCGTTAGGTGGCAAACGTATACGACCTGTTTTAATGTTACTTTCCTATCAGCTTTATAAAGAAAATGTGGAGGATATCCTATCGCAGGCGGCAGGCATAGAAACGTATCATAATTATACATTGTTGCACGATGATTTGATGGATCGTGCGGATATGCGCAGAAACAAGCCTACCGTGCATAAGGTGTGGGATGAGAATACGGCTATTCTTTCGGGGGATGCCATGCTGGTGTTGGCTTACCGGCTGATGAACAATTGCCCGGATCGCTATTTAAAGCAAGTGATGGATATTTTCAGTCAGACCGCTCTGGAAATCTGTGAAGGACAGCAGTGGGATATGGAATTTGAGACGCGCAATGATGTTACCGTATCTGAATATATCGAGATGATTCGTCTGAAGACCTCTGTGCTTTTGTCCGCCGCGTTAAAAATAGGTGCAGTGCTGGGGGACGCTCCGGAAGATGAGGCGCAAAAGCTGTACGACTTCGGCATTAAGATGGGATTGGCCTTCCAGTTGCAGGATGATTTTCTGGATGTGTATGGAGACCCGAAGGTATTCGGAAAGAATATCGGAGGAGATATTTTATGCAACAAAAAGACGTTTATGCTGATTAATGCCTTGGCTTTGGCTGACGGACAGCAACGGGAGGAACTGGAAAAATGGATATCGTGCACCGATTTCTGTCCGGAAGAAAAAATTAGGGCTGTGACGAAGCTTTATGACAAGATCGGAATCGGCAGGATTTGTGAGGAGAAGATCAACGAATATTATGCTGAAGGGCTTTCTTTATTGGAAAGCATAGCTATGCCTTCCGGGAAAAAAGAAGAATTGAAATCTTTTGTTTGCCATTTGATGAATAGAAAAGTGTGATATGATTGATACACATTCCCATCTGTTTGCTGAAGAGTTTGCGGAAGATTTGCCGGCAGTGATAGAACGTGCCAGAGCTACCGGAGTTTCTAAAGTCTTCATGCCGAATATTGATGACACTACCATAGAAGCGATGCTGGGCGTTTGTACGGCATATCAGGGATATTGTTTCCCTATGATCGGATTTCATCCGACTTCTGTTGATGCAGATTCGTTATCCCGTATTCATGGAATGAAAAAAATGCTTTCCGATGAACATCCTTTTATAGCTATAGGAGAGGTGGGGATGGATTTGTATTGGGACAAAACTTATTTGAAAGAACAACAGAAGGTATTGGATATACAGATCCAGTGGGCGTTGGAGTATCATTTGCCTTTGGTGCTGCATTGCCGTGAAGCTTTTCCTGAGTTGTTTGAAGTAATGGAGCCTTACCGGACGACAGAGTTAAGCGGAGTCTTCCATAGTTTCACGGGAACGCAGGAAGAGGCTGAGAGAGTTTTGGAGTATGCTCATTTTGTGATTGGGATAAATGGGGTTGTTACCTTTAAAAAAAGCACTCTGCCCGGAATCCTGACGCATATTCCTCTGGATAGGATTGTTCTTGAGACGGACGCTCCCTATCTGGCTCCGACCCCTTTCAGAGGGAAACGGAACGAGTCCTCCTATATAAAGAATGTAGCCGTGAAACTTGCTGAAATTTATGCTGTGGATTTTGAATACATTGACAGAACCACTACCAATAATGCTTTAAAAGTGTTCAAAATGGCTGAATAAGTTTTTAAAGTTTATTAATTTTGATGAGTAATTTCAATAATGACAGGGTTAATTCTGCGTAAGACGAAAAAAAAGAATACATTTGTAGCTGAAATCGCTTGCAATTCCCGATTTTCTTTGTAATTTGCACCCGATTTTAAAAAAGATAGTATTGTGTAGCCCGAAATAAGGAGAGATGCTCGAGTGGTTGAAGAGGCACGCCTGGAAAGCGTGTAAACGTCAAAAGTGTTTCGCGGGTTCGAATCCCGCTCTCTCCGCCGTTGTTATGGAAAGCACAAAAAGCAGGAAAACAATTAAAACAAATAAATAACAATTAATTAATTAATCTTAAAAAATTAGACACACAATGAAAAAGTTATTTGCAATTCTTGCAGTGATGGGAGTCCTTACTTTAGGATCAGTTCAGCCTATTATGGCTCAAGACGCAGCTCCGGCTCAAACAGAACAGACTACTGAAGCAGCAGTAGTTGAAGAAGGTGGTGGTCTTCACAAAGAGTTAAAGACTAAATTTATTGAAGGTTCTGCTGACTTTATGTCATTGGTAGCCATCGCATTGGTTTTAGGTTTGGCTTTCTGTATTGAACGTATCATTTATTTAAGTTTGGCTGAAGTGAACACAAAGAAGTTGATGGCTAACATCGAAGCTGCTTTGGAAAAAGGTGATGTTGAAGCTGCTAAGACAGTATGTCGTAACACTCGCGGTCCTGTCGCTTCTATTTGCTATCAGGGCTTGATGAGAATCGACGAAGGCGTTGACGTAGTTGAACGTTCTGTTGTTTCTTACGGTGGTGTTCAGGCAGGTTACCTTGAAAAAGGATGCTCTTGGATTACATTGTTTATCGCCATGGCTCCGTCTTTGGGATTCTTGGGTACTGTAATCGGTATGGTTATGGCGTTCGATAAGATCCAACAGGCTGGTGATATTTCTCCGACAGTTGTAGCTGGTGGTATGAAGGTGGCTTTGATTACTACTATCTTCGGTTTGGTTGTAGCATTGATCCTTCAGGTATTCTATAACTACATCCTTTCTAAGATTGAAGCTATCACAAGCCAGATGGAAGATTCTTCTATCACTTTGCTTGACATGATCATGAAATATAACTTGAAATACAAAAAATAATTAGAACAATGGCTAAGTTATCATATAAAATGTCCTACTATGCATTATATGTCTGCATTGCATTGATTTTGGTGGTGCTGGGCATGTTCTACTTCGTGGGATATAATAATCCGGTCGGGGAATACAATGAACCGGCTCATACAGAAACATTGATATACTTGATGTATGCAATGTTTGGTATTTGCGTTGCTGTTACCCTAATTGGTGCTATTGCACAGTTTGGCGCTGCATTAAGAGATAATCCGAAAAGTGCCATCAAATCTTTGTTGGGTATCGTATTATTGGTTGTAGTATTGGTAGTTTCTTACTCTATGGGTTCGGATGCTACTGTTATGACTGGTACAGGTCCTTATACTGATGCTTTCTGGTTGAAAATAACTGATATGCTGATCTATTCTATCTATTTCTTGTTTGGAGTTGCAGCTGTCGGTACTTTGATCAACCTGTCTGGTATCTTTAAGAAATAATATTATCTCATTGATATTTAACAATTAAAAAACGAAGTAAGTAAAATGGCAAGAAAGAAAAGAGCCGTACCTGGAATTAACTCCAGCTCAACAGCTGATATTGCCTTTATGTTGCTTATTTTCTTCCTGATTACAACATCAATGGATACTGACCGTGGTTTGGCGAGACGTCTTCCGCCTCCTCCCGAAAACAAGGATCAGAAACAAGATGATATTATTGTAAAGGAACGTAATGTACTCCAGGTTCGTTTGAACAAAGATGACCAACTGATGTGTGGTCAGGACTACATTGACATTAAGCAATTAAAAGAAAAGGCAAAAGAATTTATAGTCAATCCGTATGATGACGAAAAATTGCCTGAAAAGCATAGAAAGAATATTCCTTTGCTGGGTGATTGTATGATTACGGAAAAGCACGTAATCTCTGTTCAGAATGACGTTGGTACTAGCTATAAAGCATATATTGACGTTCAGAATGAATTGGTTGCTGCTTATAATGAATTACGTGATGAGTTAGGTAAGGCTAAATTTGGCAAGACTTATGCTCAATGTGATGAAGATGAGCAAAAAGCAATCCGTGAATATTATCCGCAGAAGATTTCTGAGGCTGAACCTAAAAAGTATGGAGGTAAGTAATGGGAAAATTTAATAAAACAGGTAAACGTGGAATGCCTGAGTTGAATACCTCTTCATTGCCTGACCTTATCTTTACCATGTTGTTCTTCTTTATGATTGTAACAACCATGCGTGAGGTTACATTGAAGGTTCAATTTCAGGTTCCTCAAGGAACAGAGTTGGAGAAATTGGAAAAGAAGTCTTTGGTTTCCTTTATCTATATAGGTAAGCCGTTGCCGGAGTTCCAAAAGAAAATGGGTGCTGAAAGCCGTATTCAGTTGAACGATAAGTTTGCTGAAGTATCTGAAGTTCAGGACTACATTACTCAAGAGCGTTTGAACATGAAAGAAGAAGACCAGCCGTTTATGACCGTTTCTTTGAAAGTTGATAAGGACACAAAGATGGGTATCGTAACCGATGTGAAGCAGGCTCTTCGTCAAGCTTACGCTTTGAAAATTAACTACTCAGCTACTCAACGTCAGTAAACTAGTTAATATAGTATAGATAAAAAAGGAAGTTGTTTATGAACAGCTTCCTTTTTTATTGTCTTTATTTTCTATTGGCTATAAGAACGGATTCAATCTGTTATCTATCTCCTAATAATAGTGCAAGAGACTTTGTGAGGATAATTCCTACATGGGGCAGTATTATTAAGAATGGAAGAATGAGTGTCATCAGATTTCTTGTCCGTAAACTTCTTTATAGAGGGTGTTCTTAACTCTTTCAAAATCACGATCCATATCTATGTCTCCATAAGTCATTAAGAGCATTGGCAATCCGCTATCTCCCTTACGGTAAGGAGGTTGCATATAGGGCTTTCTATGCAAAGTGAATTCCAAACGTTCATAGAAGTGAATACGGCGTGTGCTCATTTCATCATTGGGTTCCTCTACTTCCAATACAATTGGACTTTTTAGTTGCTTTTTTATCATTTCCAACACACGTTTTCCATAACCACCGTTTCTGAGCGTGGGATCAATGGCAAAATGTTCGATATAGTAGAAATCTTCCATAGCCCAATAACTGATCATACCAATGCTGTTACCGTCTTCTAGAATAATGTTGCTACGGAACAGGGGATTATTATCCGAATATTCTCTCTGTTGTACCGTATCACGGCGTTCTTCCTGAGGAAATGCCGTGTGCATTAATTTTTCCACAAAGTTGTAATTTGACTCATCTGATGTTTTTACTTGTTTAATTTCAATCATTTCATCTGTATTTGTTTCGTTTTAACTATAAAACTTATTTCGCGGTATAAAAGTTTATCAGTCTCTCTAATGCACGCTGGCATACCGGGCAGAACACAGGGGCTTCGTTTATCTTCATTCTGCATTCGGTAGTAGGGCGGTAAATTCCCTTTTGTGTATAGCCTGCTCCTTCATAGACTCCCACTTTGGTGTATAGATCGGTATCTTGGGTAGTTGTCGGAGTAGGTATGGCCGTTCCTTCCGGGATCATATCTTTCCATTTGCTGCCGAAATCAACCAATGTAGTGATATTCGGTTCCCAAGGCTCCACGTTATATGGATATTGCGGGCTAGGGGCTTCGGTATATGCATATTCATCTGCTAATCCTCCGAAACTATGGCCGAACTCATGAACTACAACAGGACGAAAGTGGGATGGTGAGCTGTGGTCAGTGTATATGAGTTATAGATGCCACCTCCTCCATAAGTGTCTGTATTGGCTAGAATAATGATATGTTCGTAAGGAATTCCGGCCAACCAATTATGAATACTTTTAACCCGGCTGGTGGTGAGATACCGGTCGGAATAAAAGGTGTTGAAATGTGAACTAACAGCTGTAGATTTCCATTTTCCTTCTCCCGGTATGCTGACTCCGCTGTCTGCTGAAGGGCTTGCTACAGCAACAATATTAAATTTGTTCTTCAGTTTCTTGAAAGGTTCATGACTGAACAGGGCATCACATGCTGCTTGGGCATCTTTATAAAATAGCTCCATTTCTTTTTCTGTATATCCTTCAGCCATGATTGCTACATCGATACAATCCTCGGCATTTCCGTTTTGCAGAAGATAGCGGTGAGGAGTGATATGGTTCGTTCCCCGTTGATGGATCAGAATATCATCTGGATTTACTTCATGTGTGAGCGAGGCATTAACATTGTGATATACATCTTTCAGAGATACGGTCACTATTGCTTCTTTTTTGGGATAAGGCAGAAGAAAAGAGTTCTCGAATCCTTTTTTTACCCTGCTTGCTTCTTCTTCGCTTACCCATTCTTGGAAAAGACTTGAGAATGAAGTCCGGTAAATGGTTTCTCCGGTTGCTTTGTCTTTCATCGTGATTTCACCGTTGCCTGCCAGGGGAAGTTCTGCCAGATGATGTTTGCGTCCGGCCCATTTCGGAAGGCTTGACAGTTCGTCCAGATACACTTCCTGTTTAGTGGCATTTCCGGTAAAAATATAATCTGCCCGAAGTGTTTTGTCTTCGAAATACTCATTGAAATTTTGTGCGTTTACAGCTACGCTGAATAAACTGCATAAGATAAAAATAAATGTCTTTTTCATTGTTTTCTCATTTTCCACAAAGATAGAATATTCTATTAAATTATTGGGATTTATGCAATAAAAGTTATGAATCGCACAAATATTGTCGAGAAAAGTCATATCTTTGCAGAAAATTAAACTAAAAAGAATGGGACATCATCAATTAGACAGTTTGGATGAGCAGATTTTGAGGTTGATAGCCAGCAATGCTCGTATTCCGTTTTTGGAAGTAGCCCGTGCTTGCAATGTATCCGGTGCTGCCATTCATCAGCGTATTCAGAAACTAACCAATCTGGGGATTCTTAAGGGGTCTGAATACGTCATTGATCCAGAAAAAATCGGATATGAAACGTGTGCATATATTGGTCTTTATCTGAAAGATCCGGAGCAATTTGATTCAGTGACAGAGGCTTTAAAAGGTATTCCTGAAGTCGTGGAATGTCATTTCACTACAGGACAATATGATATGTTTATCAAGATTTATGCTAAGAACAATCATCATTTGCTTAGCATAATTCATGATAAGTTGCAGCCATTGGGGCTGGCTCGTTCAGAAACTATTATCTCTTTTAATGAGGCTATCAAGAGACAAATGCCTATCCTCGATTTAGCTGATGAAGACTAACAGTTACTTTATCCGGCTATAATTAATAAAATGATACGGGTAGAGATGTTTTTCATCTGTCGGGTGATCTTCTCTACCTGTTTCTTTCCATTCCTCTTCCTTAATTTCGGGAAAATAAGCATCAGCTTCCTTGGATGCGTCATCAATAAATGTGATATACAATTGTGTGGCTATGTGCATTGCTTCTTTATACAAGCTTGCACCGCCTATGATAAATATTTCCTCCTCTTCTTTGCAGTGAGATAGAGCGGTTTCCAATGAGGGGAAACATTCAGCTCCGGCAAAGGCGGCTCCTTCCCGGCGGCTTAATACGATATTCCGGCGATTGGGAAGTGCTCCTTTAGGAAGTGACTCAAAGGTTTTGCGCCCCATGATAATTGTATTTCCGGTGGTCAAGGCTTTAAAGCGTTTCAAGTCATTGGGAAGCCAATACAATAATTTATTTTCAAATCCAATGCCGCGGTTGCGTGCTATTGCTACTATAATTGAGATGTTCATAGTGATGAGTGATTAGTGACTAAACAGATACTTTACCTGCAATGTGTGGCCATGGGTCGTAATTCACCAATTCAAAATCTTCATATTTGAAACTGAATATATCCTTTATGTCCGGATTGATTTTCATTTGAGGCAAGGGACGAGGCTCACGGCTCAATTGAAGTTTTACTTGTTCCAGGTGATTGGTATAGATATGTGTGTCACCGAATGTATGAACGAAATCACCAGCTTGCAATCCAGTTACTTGTGCCACCATTTGCAGCAATAATGCGTAGGAGGCGATATTGAAAGGTACTCCCAGGAATGTATCTGCGCTACGTTGGTAAAGTTGCAGGCTTAAGCGTCCGTTGGCAACGTAGAATTGAAAAAAAGCATGGCAAGGAGGAAGATTCATCTTAGTTAAATCGGCTACATTCCATGCGCTGACAATGATACGTCGTGAATCCGGATTATGCTTGATGGTTTCTATTGCTTCGGAAATCTGGTCAATAAAACCCCCGTTATAATCCGGCCAAGAACGCCATTGGTAACCGTAGATGTGTCCCAGGTCACCGTTTGCATCGGCCCATTCATTCCAGATGCGTACTCCATTGTCTTGCAGGTATTTTATATTGGTGTCACCTTGCAGGAACCATAAAAGTTCATGGATGATGGATTTTAAATGTAGTTTTTTGGTTGTGACCAAAGGGAAGCCTTCTTCCAGATTGAAGCGCATTTGATGGCCGAATATACTGATGGTTCCTGTTCCGGTACGGTCTTCTTTGTGAACGCCTTCGGTCAAGATACGATTTAACAGATCTAAATATTGTTTCATGCTCGGAAATTCATTTTATAGATTGCAAAAGTACGCAAAATCTTTCTTTTCCGAGCATAAAAAACGAGTCTATTTTGGTTTTACCATTTGAAACTGCATACACGTTGTACGCCGATGATGGCAAGAACCACGGTGGCAATGACCCATGACTGGAAATTCGTATCACTGATCAGATAATAGGCTTGGGAAGTGATTATGTCACTGATAGCCTGGTACAGAACTTCAAAGCCATTGAAAATATAGAAGAATGTACAACAGACAATGGCGCAGGCTACACTGAGCATATCCGATAACCGCTTGGCTTGTTGGGGGAGGTTGCGGATAACCCGGCGTGAAAATCCATTGTCTTCAATTTCATGTTTGTTGGCAAGCATGAAATTCTTAATTAATTTATCATCATTTTCCATCATAACCGTTCTGTTTTAAGAAAGTTGTCAATTTCGTTTTTCCGCGTGATAAATGGGATTTGATTGTTCCCGCAGGCATTCCTGTGATCACTGCTATTTTTTCTATCGGAAGATCTTCCATAAAAAATAAGGTGATGCAGGTACGCTCCGCCTCTTTTAATTGGCTCAATCCCCGATATATGTCCATGTGCTCACCTACTTGCCTTTGTTCTGTTTGGTAAGCAGCATCTATTTCCCAAGTTTCCAGTCCGGACGTTTCTTTTTTGCTGCGAATATAGTCATAAAATATATTATAAGCAATCCGGTAAAGCCATGTGGAAAAGCTGGACAGGTTTTTAAATGAAGCCAAGTTGGTATATGCTTTTATAAAAGTTTCCTGTGCCAGGTCATCGCTGAGCTCTGCATCTCCCAATGTCTGGTGTAGGAAAAAACGCCTGATGGGCGATTGGTACTTTTTGACCAAAGTATCAAACGCCCGGGTGTTTTTGAAAACCACCACTTGTGCTACCAACGCTATGTCGTTGATTTGGCTCATCTTTATTCTTCGTTGTGGGGAGTATCTGTCTTTTTACTCTTATGTGGAGTGGTAGTATAAGCTATCAATACTTGTCCCAGCCCCATACAGAAAATAAGGAATCCGATAGCTGCCAATCCTTCTTCATAGGTCAATATCCAAAGGAAGACTCCCAGACCAATACCTAAGAATATATTTTTGATTCCCTTTGCCATTACAGCATTTTCCTGTTCTTCGGGATCGTTGAACAGTTCGGCCGGAATGGTCCGTCCTGCTGCCAAGGCCTCTGCAGCCAGTTTGTATTTGGCTTGTTTGTTCTTGTATCTGAACCAAAGTACAATAGCTACAATAAAGAAAGGCAGTCCGCAACAGATGATGAGTGCGATAATTGCTATTGAAGTAGGAGGGCCGCTGCTCCAATCATCGAAAGCTGGATTGGTGTTATGTATGGTGGCGTCTTGATCTTCATCCACATCTTGTAATTCGCTTACAACGACTGTATCCATCCGGGTGCTGTCAAGGGCGGAAGGCACTAGTTTGATTGTCTGGGCATGGATTGCGAAGCAAGTCCCCATGAGCAAGGCTAAAATAAAAAGTAACTGTTTCATGTTTTATATCTTTATTATTGTTTTCTGCTAGTTAGACGGAACGAATTGGGAAATAGGTTGCAAATAGACAGAAAAAATTCATATAATCCCGAAATATCATCGTATTTTTGTCCTATAAAAAGGAAAAAACATGAAATTACCATCAGAATTTGAAGCAAGAACTGGAATGGATGGGGGAAGAAACCTATCGTGCGTTGGAAGCTGCTTTACAGGCCGAGCCTCCTGTCAGCATCCGTGTCAATCGTACCAAGCGGAATGAGAAAGTTACGGGGGAACCGGTGCCTTGGGCGGATGCAGGAGTCTATTTATCACAACGGCCGACTTTTACATTCGATCCGTTGTTTCATGCTGGTTGCTATTATGTGCAGGAAGCATCTTCCATGTTTGTGGAACAGGTCTTGCGCACATATATTACCGGACCTGTGGTGATGCTCGATCTCTGTGCCGCTCCCGGTGGTAAGTCTACTCATGTGCGTTCACTTCTTCCTGCCGGTAGTTTGTTGCTGGCTAATGAGGTGATGCGTAACCGTTCCCAGGTGTTGGCTGAAAATCTGATAAAGTGGGGGGATGCGGAAGTTGTGGTGACGAATAATGATCCGGCGGATTTCACTTCTTTGACAGAGCTGTTTGATGTTGTTTTGGCGGACGTGCCTTGTTCCGGTGAGGGGATGTTCCGTAAAGATCCTGTTGCCGTAGAAGAATGGAGTGCGGACAATGTACAGATTTGTTGGCAACGTCAGCGTCGGATTTTAGCGGATATATGGCCGGCTTTGAAACCCGGTGGTCTGCTGATTTATAGCACGTGTACTTATAATAAGGAGGAAGATGAGGAAAATGTGGCTTGGATTGCCGGTGAACTGGGTGCGGAGGTACTGAAGGTGCCGGTGTCATCGGAATGGGGGATCATCGGGAATTTGGCGGGACAGGATTTCCCTGTTTATCGTTTCCTGCCTCATAGTGTAAAAGGGGAGGGATTTTTCTTGGCCGTACTGAGAAAGAATGCCGCCACGTCTTATGCTGTTCCTTGCATCCGCTGCCGGGAGGACAAGGAGAAAATGACGAAAAGGAAGAGGAAAGGAGAAAAAGGAAATTCGTCTCAGGTTGCTTCTTTTCCCCATGAAGTGAAAAGTTGGTTAAAGCAGGCGGAGGATTTCCGGTTTGAGGTGAGAGGTACGAAGGTGATAGCATTTCCCGGTGCCTATCTTTCGGAATATGACTTGTTCCGGCAGGAATTGAAAGTGGTCCATGCGGGTGTTACTATAGGTGAGTTGAAGGGAAAAGATGTGATACCGGATCATTCATTGGCGATGAGCACGCTGCTGAATCGTGATGGTTTCCCTTGTTTTGAACTGACCTATGAGCAAGCCATTGCTTATTTGCGTAAAGAGGCGATCACACTGGATGCTTCTGTTCCGCGTGGCTATATACTTTTAACTTATAAAGATATTCCCCTGGGATTTGCCAAGAACATTGGCAATCGGGCCAATAACCTCTATCCGCAGGAGTGGCGTATCCGAAGCGGTTATTTGCCCGAAGAACTTTCTTTTGTATGGTAAAAGGAGCTATAATTTTGTCCGGGAAGATTGTGCGTGTTACTTTTCATAGACTGGCACAATGCTTCCCAGGGAATATGCGGGCTTGCTTGAATACAGTACAATTCTTGTAGGCTTTGTACAAGGGAACGTGTGATGATCAGAACGGTTTCCTGTAGGTACACCCGTTCTTCCATTCCGAGCAGCCATACGCGGCCTTGCCTTTTATAATTGTTCCTTTGCCACATAGCGGGCAAGGTTTTCCCGTCGGTTCGTCATCGGACGGGATAGTGGGAACGGGTGTGGCTGAAGAAGTTTTTTTCCGTGGGGTACCGTTCTTCTTTTTCGGCTGTTTGGGTGTAGAGTTTGTTGCAGCTTTCGTCACTGTTTCCTCTATTGTGGTGACGCGGCGGTTTGTATTATCACTTAAAACGCTGTGTACTATTTCACTTACCATCTGCTTCAATTCATTTAGAAAAGTAGTCGCATTATAACTTTTCTTCTCTATTTCACGTAGTTTCTTTTCCCATATACCTGTTAGCTCGGCTGATTTCAACAGTTCCTCGCGGATTAGTCCCACCAGCTCTATTCCGGTAGGGGTTGCGATCAGATTCTTTCGTTCTTTACGGATATAATGGCGCTTGAACAGGGTTTCAATGATGGCTGCGCGTGTAGACGGACGTCCTATTCCGTTTTCTTTCAACGCATCGCGTAACTCGTCATTATCTACCAGCTTGCCTGCAGTTTCCATGGCGCGCAGCAGGGTTGCTTCTGTATATGGCCGCGGGGGTTGTGTCCATTTCTCGTCCAGTTTGGGCAGATGCGGTCCGCTTTCTCCTTTCACAAAAGCGGGCAAGGAGTGTTCTTCGTCACTTTCACGAGCTTCTGCATCAGGATCGGTCATACCTTCTGGCAGATTGGTTTGTGGTTTGGCAAAGATAACGCGCCATCCGGCATCCAGAATCTGTTTTCCTGTGGCTTTGAATTCTATCTTGTCCGCTTCGCCTATTACGGTCGTGGTGGCAAACTTACAGTCGGGATAGAATACGGCAATAAAGCGCCGTGCTACCAGATCGAACACTCGTTTCTCCATATCTGTCAGATTTACGGGGGGCTGTCCCGTAGGAATGATGGCATGGTGATCCGTAACTTTCGAATTGTCAAATACTTTTTTGGACTTGATAAGCTTTTGTCCTGCCAATGGAGCGGTAAATGCAGTGTATGGAGTTAGCCCTGCCAATATATTAGGGCATTTGGGATAGATGTCATCGCTTAGGAAAGTGGTATCTACACGGGGTAGGTAGTCACCTTCTTTTCATACAGTGACTGGATAAGCTTCAAAGTTTCATCGGCCGAATAAGCGAATTTTTTGTTGCATTCCACCTGTAGGGAAGTCAGGTCAAAAAGACGGGGAGGAGCTTCTGTCCCTTGTTTTTTTGCCACTTCGGTCACGGTAAAAGGAACATCCTTGATGCGCTCCATGAGTGCCTGTCCGGTAGCAAGGTCGAGAATGGGAGGGATTCCCCTGTTTTCTTCGGTCTTTTTGGCTTTCTTGGGGTTCTCTTTGGCGTCACTTTCTTCCTGAGCCAGTTCCTCGTCGCTTTTGCGGATGATGGCGGAGAAGGTAGTTTCCCGATATAAGGTAGCCAGTACCCAATATTGTTGCGGGGTGAAGTTCTCTATCTCTTGCTGGCGCTTCACTATCAGTGCCAAAGTAGGGGTCTGCACTCGTCCGATAGATAGTATCTGTCTGTTTTGTCCGTATTTTAAGGTATAGAGCCGGGTAGCGTTCATGCCCAATACCCAATCGCCGATGGCACGGCTTAAGCCGGCCTCGTATAAAGGTTGGAACTCTTTCTGGTCTTTTAGCTTGTTGAATCCTTCGCGTATGGCTTCTTCAGTCAGGGAGGAAATCCACAGGCGTTTTACCGGACAGTGTGCTCCTGCTTTCTGCATGACCCACCGTTGAATAAGTTCTCCTTCCTGGCCGGCATCACCGCAGTTTATAATTTCATCGGCATTTTGCATCAGTCCTTCTATGATGTGGAATTGTTTTTCAATGCCCGGGTTGCTGATCAGCTTTATGCCGAAACGGGGAGGGATCATGGGAAGGCTGGACAGGCTCCATGCTTTCCATGAAGGAGTGTATTCGTGAGGCTCCTTCAAGGTACAGAGATGTCCGAATGTCCAGGTAACCTGATATCCGTTCCCTTCTATATATCCGTCTTTTTTTGTTTTTGCTCCCAGTACATCCGCTATGTCACGGGCTACGGAAGGTTTTTCGGCAATACAAACTATCATATTTATTTTGTTTCTGTTCAAATAGGATTGCAAAGGTAATAAAAACACTTGGAAGAGATTTTGTTTTATCTTTATTAGTTCTTCTTTTATAAGAAATTAAAAATAGCTATCGAGTGCTTCGAAGTCATTTCACATAAGAATGCGAAAAAATAGATTTGTATAATATGGGATATTCAGCTACATTTGTATTCAGAATAAAAAGATAGAATGATGGAAACAGGACTGACTTATACTTCGACTGCAGTCGTATCGAAAGAAAATGCAGCTGCCACAATGGGCAGCGGAGATTTGAACGTGTTTGCTACTCCCGCTATGGTAGCGTTGATGGAAAATGCAGCCATGAATGCGGTGGCGGGCGGGTTGCCCGAAGGTTCCACTACGGTAGGAGCTATGATGAACACCACCCATATCAAGCCTTCGGCTGTGGGAGACACGGTTTCGGCCACTGCCGTATTAAAAGAGGTGGAAGGCAGAAAACTTACTTTTGAAGTGCGGGCGCAAGATAGCAAGGGCGTGATCGGGGAAGGTACGCATGTACGTTATATTGTGGATAAAGAGAAATTTATGAGCAAATTGTCTTGATGGATATTTGTTTGTGTCAAAACTGACCCAGACTGTCATACGATGATGACAGATTACGGTATGACGGCCTGGGTCAGTTCTGATTTTTTCTTATTCCTGCAACGACTGGATATACTCATATAATTTCTTATAAAACGGATGTCTTGTCAGCGTGGAAGCATCTCCCAATATAATAAGTTTCATGCGTGCGCGTGTGATGGCGACATTCATTCTTCGCAAATCATTCAGAAAACCTATTTGTCCGTCTTCATTGGCGCGTACCAGACTGATTAAGACCACATCCCGTTCCTGCCCTTGGAAACCATCTACCGTATTGACGGTGATAAGGTGCCGGTAAGGCTTGAAAAAAGCGTTTTGTCTTATCAGCTGGCGGAGATATTGTACCTGCGCTTTATAAGGAGAAATCAGCCCCACGTCAATCCGCTCTTCCAAAAAACGTTCTTTTCCTATTTTATGAATGTAATGAGTCAGTTGGGAAATGGATAGTGCCGCTTCGGTTTTGTTGATGCGGCCGAAACTTTCACCCACAAATTCCTCATTACAGTCCATCCCTTCCGTATTCACCCATTCTATAGGGGTGTCGTAATCCAGGATTCCCCGGTATTTTACTTCGGGGGCAGATTTCAATTCCCCCTGATAGAACCATTCCGAAGAGAAACGCATGATCTCATCATTCATTCTGTATTGAACCTTCAGCAGAGAAACCGTTTCGGGTTTGTTCTGCACGATTTCCTGCATCAAGGTCTGGTCCAGTCCGCCTCGTGCCGCCTCCACACATTTTATGGTAGGGGGGAGCTGGCAATGATCTCCTGCCAGAATAACCCGGTCTGCCTTGCGGATAGCGATCCAGCAGGCGGGTTCCAATGCTTGTGCGGCCTCATCTATAAATAAAGTACCGAATTTACGTCCTGTCAGAACCCGGTTGGCAGAGCTTACCAATGTGCAGGCTATGACGCGCGCTTCGCCGAACAGCGATTCGTTGATGCGGATCTCCAGTTCGGTGGCACGGTCTTTCAATGAATTAATTTTCAGACGTATGTTTTCCCGTTCCGCACCTTTGCGCGAACGGCGGTAGAGTTCGCGTATGGCTTTTCGGATACTCCAAAGTTGAGGATAATCCGGATGGCTTTCAAAACGGCGTTCATAGGTAAAAGAAAGCATTTTGTCATTGACACGGGTGGGGTTGCCGATTCGTAATACGGGAACTCCGCGATCGACCAGCTTTTCACTAATCCAGTCTACAGCCATATTGCTTTGAGCGCATACCATCACTTGGTTCTCGCGGTGCAGCGTTTCATAAATGGCTTCTACCAGCGTGGTGGTCTTTCCCGTTCCGGGAGGGCCATGGACAATGGCTACATCTTTGGCGTGCATCACCTTGTTCACCGCTTCTTCTTGCGTACTGTTCAGCCACGGGAAACGGGCGGGACTAAAACTGAATGTTTGTGCTTTTAATGTACCGTGGAAAATTTCCCGTAGCTCTGCCAGACGGTTGTCTTTCGCTTTGATAACCTGGCTTAAAGCCTCAAACATCAACCGGTAACTGGTCTCGTCAAAATAAAGTTGCACACCCAACCGGCACTCGGTGGACTGTATGCTGAGCAAAGCGTCTGCCGATGGCAGGACAATGACCATTCGGTCCTCATCCACATAGTTCACGGTGGCTGTGAAGTTGAAATAATGAATGCTTCCCGAGGTATCCTGAGTGAAAAAGCAGACGGGACGTCCGAATTCGAATACATGTTCTATTTCTTTGTCTTCCTGCCTCTCTATCTCTATAACCAGTTGGTTTAAAGAGTTGTAATAGCTTCTGCCTGTACAGACCGGATACCAGCACATGCCGCGTTTTACCTTGCGGTCGATGCCCATCGCTTCGGTCTGTTGCCTGAAAGTTTCTTTTTCGTAATTATATTCCATGTGAAGCAACAACTCTTTGCGTTGTAATTTGTTAATAATAGTAGAGAGGGATTTGTGCTGGTTCATATTTGTTCTTTTTTATAAGAATTGCAAAGATAATAATTATCTCTCTAAAAGTGCTTTGTGTTTTATATTGTTAAATGTATTATAGACTACACAAGGATTCTATTGATTTCTTTATCTCACCAAAGATAAAATGGATTAAAAAACATAGTAACTATAAATTGTGGTAGGTATGGTATATGACTTGGATATGTTAAAGGCCTTTTATGCTTCTTATGAAAAGAAGATCAGGCAGGTAAGAGCAGTGTTGCAGCGTCCGTTGACGTTGGCGGAAAAGATTCTGTACATACATTTGTACGATGATGCACGGTTGAAAAACTACAGACGCGGTGAGGATTACGTGAATTTCCGTCCCGACCGTGTGGCTATGCAGGATGCGACGGCGCAGATGGCGCTGCTGCAATTTATCAATGCCGGAAAGACGGCTGCGGCTGTTCCCTCTACCGTGCATTGTGACCACTTGATCCAAGCATATAAAGGTGCCGGACCGGATATTGCGACGGCGACAGAAACCAACCGCGAGGTATATGACTTCCTACGGGAGGTGTCTTCACGCTTTGGCATCGGATTCTGGAAGCCGGGTGCGGGTATCATTCATCAGGTGGTGCTGGAGAATTATGCTTTCCCCGGAGGGATGATGGTGGGGACTGATTCGCATACTCCGAATGCCGGAGGTTTGGGCATGGTGGCAATCGGAGTCGGTGGTGCCGATGCGGTGGATGTCATGACCGGCATGGAATGGGAATTGAAAATGCCGAAACTGATCGGCGTACATTTGAAAGGTGCGTTGAACGGATGGTCCTCTCCGAAAGATGTTATCTTGAAACTGGCTGGAATTCTGACTGTGAAAGGAGGGACAAATGCCATTATCGAATATTTTGGAGAAGGTACGGCTTCGCTTTCGGCTACCGGCAAAGCGACTATTTGTAATATGGGTGCAGAGGTGGGGGCTACGACTTCTCTTTTCCCGTATGATGAGCGGATGAAGGTGTATCTGGAGGCGACCGGACGCAAGGAAGTGGCTGCCATGGCCGATGCGTTGTCTGCTGATTTGCAGCCTGATGCGGAAGTTGTGGCTGATCCCTCAGCTTATTATGACCGGGTGATTGAAATTGATTTGTCCGAACTTGAGCCTTATATTAATGGACCGTTCACACCGGATGCCGCCACTCCTCTTTCGGAATTTGCCGAAAAAGTGCTGGTCAACGGTTATCCGCGTAAAATGGAAGTGGGGCTGATCGGTTCATGCACCAATTCCTCTTATCAGGATTTAAGCCGTGCGGCTTCCATCGCCCGGCAGGTAGCCGAGAAGCATTTAAGAGTGGCGGCTCCTTTGATTGTCAATCCGGGTTCGGAACAGATTCGTGCTACAGCCGAGCGTGACGGCATGATGGATGCTTTTCTGAGAATAGGAGCTATCATAATGGCCAATGCTTGCGGCCCATGTATCGGCCAATGGAAGCGGCACACAGATGACCCGGCCCGTAAGAACTCGATTGTGACCTCTTTCAATCGTAATTTCGCCAAACGTGCGGACGGCAATCCGAATACACATGCCTTTGTGGCTTCTCCCGAAGTGGTGCTGGCCCTGACCATTGCAGGTGATTTGTGCTTCAACCCGTTGAAGGATGCTTTGATCAATCAGAATGGTGAGAAGGTGAAACTGAGAGTTCCCGCAGGGGATGAATTGCCGTTGGCCGGTTTTACTCAGGGAAATCCAGGCTATCTGGCTCCGGAAGGCGCGCAGGTAGAAATCAAAGTGAATCCCGAATCACAACGTTTGCAATTGCTGGCTCCGTTTGCGGCTTGGGATGGAAAAGATTTTGCAGATATGCCTTTACTGATTAAGGCGCAAGGCAAATGTACCACAGACCATATTTCAATGGCAGGCCCGTGGCTGCGTTTCCGTGGCCATCTGGAAAATATCTCGGACAATATGCTGATGGGAGCGGTGAATGCATTCAACGGTGAGACGAACAAGGTGTGGAACCGCTTGACAAATACGTATGAGAGTGTGTCGGGTACGGCCAAGCAATACAAGGCCAAAGGGATCAGTTCCATTGTGGTTGCAGAGGAAAATTATGGTGAAGGTTCCAGCCGTGAACATGCCGCTATGGAGCCTCGTTTCTTGAATGTAAAGGTTATTCTGGCGAAGAGTTTCGCCCGTATTCATGAGACGAATTTGAAAAAGCAGGGAATGCTGGCGGTGACTTTTATAGATAAAGCGGACTACGACAAGATTCAGGAACATGATTTGATTACCGTCAGCGGATTGGCGGACTTTGCTCCCGACAAGAATCTGACTGTAACCTTGTATCACGAGGATGGGAGCAAGGATTGTTTTGAAGTGCAACATACCTATAACGAACAGCAGATAGGTTGGTTCCGTGCCGGCTCTGCTCTAAATGCAAGATAAAAGATGAAAAAGACAGTACCTTATATTATAGGCGACGGAGTGGGAGTGGAAATCACTCCCGCTATGCAAGCCATAGTCAATGCAGCCGTGAAAAAGGCGTATGGCGATGAACATGAAATAGAATGGATGGAAGTATTGGCAGGGGAGCGTGCTTTTAATGAAACAGGCTCCTGGTTGCCGGATGAGACCATGAAAGCGTTTCAAGAATATGGCGTAGGGATTAAGGGCCCGTTGACTACTCCCGTAGGAGGTGGCATCCGCTCTTTGAATGTGGCTTTGCGTCAGACGTTGGATTTGTATGTGTGTTTGCGTCCTGTACGCTGGTTCAGCGGAGTGGTATCTCCGGTGAAGGAGCCGCAGAAAGTGGATATGCATATTTTCCGTGAAAATACGGAGGATATTTATGCAGGTATAGAATGGGAAGCAGGTACGCCGGAAGCTGAGAAGTTCTATCGTTTTTTGCACGATGAAATGGGAGTGACGAAAGTGCGATTCCCTGAAAGTTCTTCTTTTGGTGTAAAACCGGTGTCCAGAGAAGGAACGGAACGTTTGGTACGTGCGGCGTGCAACTATGCTTTAGAGCATGGCTTGCCGTCAGTGACGTTGGTGCATAAAGGAAATATCATGAAATTTACTGAAGGCGGCTTCAAAAAATGGGGGTATGAACTGGCGGAGCGTGAGTTCGGTGATGCCGTTGCATCGGGCAGACTGGTGATAAAAGACTGCATAGCCGATGCGTTTTTGCAGAACACCTTGTTGATTCCCGAAGAATATTCAGTGGTGGCTACCTTGAATTTGAACGGAGATTACATTTCAGATCAGTTGGCTGCTATGGTAGGCGGTATCGGGATTGCTCCCGGAGCGAACATCAATTACAATACCGGTCATGCCATTTTTGAGGCGACTCATGGCACGGCTCCCAATATTGCCGGAAAAGACGTGGTGAATCCTTGCTCATTAATTCTCTCGGCTGTCATGATGCTGGAACATTTTGGCTGGAATAAGGCGGCAGAGCTGATAGTGAATGCTTTGGAATCCAGTTTTGGCGAGGGACGGGCTACTCATGACCTTGCCCGTTTTATGCCCGGAGGTGTTTCACTTGGAACATCAGCGTTTACAAAAGAAATCATAGAAAGAATAAACCCCTAAAAACTCACGGATATGAAGAAAGAATATATCATTTACAAACTCTCCGAGGAAATGAAGAATGCCACCCGGATTGAGAACGAACTGTTCAAGAAGTATGATGTAAAGCGCGGATTGCGTAACGAAGACGGTACTGGTGTCTTGGTAGGGTTGACCAAGATAGGTAACGTAGTAGGGTATGAACGTATTCCCGGCGGAGGATTGAAACCGATTCCCGGCAAACTTTTCTATCGTGGGTATGATTTGGAAGATTTGGCACATAGCATCATTAAAGAGAAACGTTTTGGTTTTGAGGAGGTGGCCTATCTGCTATTGTCCGGTCATTTGCCTGACAAGGAAGAGCTGGCGTCTTTCTGTGAACTGATTAATGACAATACACCGTTGGAGCAGAAGACCAAGATGAATATCATTGAGCTGGAGGGAAATAACATTATGAACATTCTGGCCCGTAGTGTGCTCGAGATGTACCGTTTTGACCCGCAGGCGGATGATACTTCGCGCGATAATCTGATGCGCCAGAGTATTGACTTGATTTCCAAGTTCCCGACCATTATTGCATACGCTTATAACATGTTGCGTCATGCCACCTACGGACGTTCATTGCATATCCGTCATCCGCGTGAAAAACTGTCAGTTGCGGAAAATTTCCTGTATATGTTGAAAAAGGATTATACGGATCTCGATGCGCGTACGCTTGATTTGCTGTTGGTGCTTCAGGCTGAACATGGAGGTGGTAATAACTCGACTTTTACCGTCCGTGTTGTTTCTTCCAGCCGTACGGATACTTACTCGGCCATTGCTGCCGGTATCGGTTCGTTGAAAGGTCCGCTTCACGGAGGGGCGAATATCCAGGTGGCGGATATGTTCCATCATTTGCAGGAAAACATCAAGGATTGGACCAATGTGGACGAAATTGATACTTACTTTACCCGTATGTTGAATAAGGAGGCGTATGATAAGTCCGGTCTGATTTATGGTATCGGCCATGCGGTCTATACTATTTCCGATCCTCGTGCCATCTTGTTGAAAGAACTGGCTCGTGACTTGGCAAAAGAAAAAGGTAAGGAAGAAGAGTTTGCTTTCCTGGAATTGTTGGAGGAACGTGCCATTGCTATGTTCGGAAAGATTAAGAATAACGGCAAGACGGTGTCCAGCAATATTGATTTTTATTCAGGATTTGTTTATGAAATGATTGGTTTGCCTCAGGAAATCTTTACTCCGTTGTTTGCAATGGCCCGTATCGTGGGCTGGTGCGCACATCGCAATGAAGAATTGAACTTTGAAGGAAAGCGTATTATTCGTCCGGCCTACAAGAATGTATTGGAAGAGTTGGAATATGTGCCGTTGAAACAGAGATAACGGTTTAGAGACATCCTCTTTATCCAACAGTGCGGCCCGGTTATTGTCGTCAGCGGTGTACGCAATTCATGGAGAATGGCATGCACCGCTTTCTTGCGGGAAGCAATCAGTGACTCGTTTTGTACCACAGAATGTTTCAGTTACCCTATCAAATCTGTCGTTTCTTTCTTATACCGTTTGATACAGTTCGCATTTCGGTGCATGATGATATAGGAAATGGCCAAAAGCAGAAGAGCAATCAGCAAATAACCAGAAACAATTATTTTTCGGATAAATATCATTTCTTTTGATGTTTATTGCATTCTCGTTATGAATATCTTATGCATCTATTGAAGTCTTTTTTACAAAATGCACAAAACGCTTCAGCCCTTCTGTCAGTGTATTACGAGGGCAGGCGATATTCCAACGCATGAATCCTTCGCCCTCCGCGCCATACATAGTTCCTGCATTAAGCCACAATCGGGCTTCGGTGACCAATCGCCGTTCGAGTTCCTCCGAAGATATACCGAGTTTGCGGCAATCCATCCAGACAAGATAAGTTCCTTCCAATATTGTGACAGGAAACTCCGGCAGATGCTCACGACAGAAATCCCGCATATAGAGATAATTGGCGTGTAGATACTCGATAAGTTGGTCCAACCACTCTTTCCCTTCGTTATAAGCCGCTTGGGTAGCGATTACTCCAAACGGATTGACATCGCATACTTCGTTGTCGTTGATGGCACGGTCGATTCTCGCACGGCGGTCGGCATTGGCGCAGACGATGTTTGCAATTTGCAATCCGGCGATATTGAACGCCTTGCTGGGGGATATGCAGGTGACGGAATGTCGCAAAAAATCTTCTGAGATAGAGGCAAATGGCGTGTAACAATATCCTGGAAAAACCAGTTCACAGTGAATTTCGTCCGAAACGACTGTAACGCCGTGGCGGATACAGATTTCTCCGATATGTACCAGTTCCTCACGTTTCCAGACTCTTCCGGCAGGATTGTGAGGATTGCACAGCAGCATCACCTTTATTTTCGGATCAGCGGCTTTGCGCTCCAAGTCTTCGTAATCAATCGTGTAAGTATGGTCTGCAAAGACCAACGGAGAAGAGACCATTTCGCACCCGTTGTTGCGGATGGACGAAAAGAAACAGTTATAGACGGGTGTCTGCACCAGCACCTTGTCGCCCGGAACGGTCAAAGCTTTGATGATTGCCGATACCGCCGGCACCACACCTGATGTGTAAATAATCCATTCACGGTCCATCTTCCAACCGTGACGATGTACGAACCAGTCTATAACAGTCTCGTAATAACTGTCGGGCACACGTATAACCGAAAATGCCGTGTTCTACCCGTCGGTGCAAAGCATCGACGATAACAGGGGCTGTACGGAAATCCATATCAGCCACCCACATCGGCAATACATTCTCGTTTTCGGCACTGTCCCATTTGTAGGAATCGGTTCCCCGGCGCGAAATTTGTTCATCGAAGTCGTATTTCATACCTTCATCTTAATCGGTGAAACAAGTACGATCGTCCCGGAGACGGATTTCACAATCGGCAGGAGCTTGATGTTCTCGTCTATGGTGATGGAGCCGTATTCATCGGCTACGATGCGTCCCGACATTGGATTCTTGATATTCGTGATGGCTCCGCGAATATCGGCCTGCAACGTGCTGTACTCGAATGCACGGTCACAGTCTGGTCCGAAGGTGCAGTTTTCCAGTATGAGGTCGTGAGCGTAGCAGAGCGGCTGTTCACCGGTGATATGGCAATTGACCAGACGCAGGTTCTTCGAATGCCAGCCGAGGTACTCGCCGTTGAGTTCGGAATCGTAGATAGTCACATTCTCAACTTCCCAGAACGCATCCTTCGTCGTGATTTTGGCACGATGGATTTCTACGTTCTTCACGTACTGGAACACATATTTGCTGTCGCTCTCCAATCCGTCCACATAAATGTCGTTACTGAACATGAAAGGATAGGTACCGCCCTGCAGTTTGAGATTCTTGATGCGGATGCCGTTGCAACGCCAGAACACTTCATCGGCATCGTTCATCGTTACGTTCTCAATGTCTATTTCGTCCATCTCACGGAACATTTTCGGTGCGTCGATAATCGTGTCGGTCATTTTCAGGTGGTCGGAGTACCACAAGGCCGAGCGACCTCCGACATCGAAATAACAACGGTCGATTTTGAAACCGTGTACATGCCAGAAGGGGTAGTTACCCTCGAAACGGCAATTTACAGCTTCTATATTGCTACACTCTTTGATGGCCGATTCACCAGCGCGGATAATCACATTTTCCAGACGGAGATCATGGGACTCGAACAGGGGACGCTCGCCCCCAAATTCAGTATCTTTAATCAGTTTCATTTAGAATATTATTTTAGTTATCAGTCTTATTGATTTCAAAAGTCACGTTCACATTGCCTCTTCCAAGAGCCGAAGCCAGCCCTGACGGATTTTATATGTTATAATTCCAATCCCATTTTATAGGCTTTCTCAAGGTGCTCAGGTGCGATTTGACGGGCTGTATTTTCACATTCCGTACAACCGCCTGCCAGATAAGTCCCGGCCTCTTTCCCACCCAACACACCGCTGATAATATGAAAATAACTCAAAGCCTGGTCGAAAGTATGCTCGTTATTATCTCCAGCGGTCATAAGCAGCACGGTTTCTTTCTCAGATGAGGAGGTTCTTCCATTTTGCAGTCTTTCAGAAAACGGAAAATAGTCGCCCCCCCCCAAGCAATACGCCGCCAGCAGTCAGCAAACTGTTTCTTAAAAATGTTCTTCTTTCCATATTTTATAATCCTTGTTTCAAACAGTTATTCTTCTGATTTTCACATTGCAAAATTACGTTGAAACTACAAATCACTCAAAAGCATCTGCCACCATCATTGGAGTGGCAGGTGCTATCACTGTTATTCAGGTTTTCTTTATTTCAGGTATTTCTTGAAGAACTCTTCCAGCTTGTCGAACGGAATAACATCCGTCCGGTCATACAAATCCGTATGCACGGCACCAGGAATAATCATCAGTTCCTTGTTGTCGCCTTTCAGTTTCTTGAAAGTATCTTCGCTAAAATAGCGGGAGTGGGCTTTCTCACCATGAATGAGCAACACGGCACTACGGATTTCATCGGCATACGCAAGAATAGGTGCGTTGAGAAATGCGAGATTGGAGGTCTTGTTCCAACCTAAACCAGAGTTGATGGAACGAGGATGATAGCCTCGTTCGGTCTTGTAATAGTCGTAATAATCCTTCATGAACTGCGGCGCGTCGTCGGCAGGCTTCGGGTTCATCACGGTGCGGGGATAAGTACCTGTACGGTAGTCTTCCGTACGTTGGGCGTTGAGTTCCTGGCGCATCTTATAGCGTGCATCAGCATTGTCATTGGCATCGAAATAACCATTTGCTGAACAACGGCTGATGTCGTACATCGTGGAAGCTACCGTAGCCTTGATACGTGTGTCGTTGGCAGCCGCGTTGATGGCAAATCCGCCCCAGCCACAAATACCTACTATGCCGATACGTTCAGCATCCACGTCCGGACGTGTTGCAAGGTAATCCACCGCAGCCGAGAAGTCTTCAGTATTGATGTCCGGCGAAGCTATGTAGCGGGGCTGGCCACCGCTTTCACCTGTGAACGATGGGTCGAAAGCAATCGTCAGGAATCCCCGTTCAGCAAGAGTCTGGGCATACAGTCCCGATGACTGTTCCTTTACAGCCCCGAACGGACCACTGACAGCGATGGCAGGCAATTTTCCTCCGGCGGTCGTTTTCGGTACATACAAGTCAGCGGCGAGCGTGATGCCGTAACGGTTAACGAAGGTCACTTTGCTGTGGCTTACCTTGTCGCTCTTCGGGAACGTCTTGTCCCATTCCTGTGTTAATTTCAGTTTTTCCATATTTCTACTACTTTGAGTGTTCTGCGCCGGGCTTTCCATCAGACCGAAAAGGCAGAGGAAAGTGGCCGTTAAAATAGTTATACGTTTCATAATCGCTGTGAATTTAATGTTTATCGTTTCTTGTTTTCTTTTCACTGTACAAAATTACAGCGGATTACAGAGAACGCCGGTAGATGGATTACAGATAATATAACCCCAATTACATGATTTTCGGAAAGAACGGCAATTCATTACACGCGAAAATAGAAACAAAACCGTACTCGGAGAATTGGACACCCTGCTTAATGGGAAGGCTGATGCCATCTATGGCCCAAACAACGCTTACGGCTTTACATTGCGTCCTATCCGCGACCATCAGCATAGCACCAGTACAACACGGTAAAGCATAACTTCGTTTGTCTTTATACAGGATGCGGAATCATAGGCTTAAGCCCCTTTCTGCGGTGGTGGGATAATCCGTAACCGGACGGTAGGATAAACAGGCTTTCTTTCAAAACCATTTTATCCCGAACTCACGTCTATAATGACTACATGGATACGATAGAAAAGATGCTCCGTCGTCTTCGCTATGATTGGTTTTTTCAATCGTTGGTACATTGCTGTATAATTTCCTGTTTGAACTCCGACAATGTAGATACATCTCAGCCGGATTGGTTTATAAGGTAAACCTTTCTTTTTCTCGCAAAAAATCTCTTAATTGTTGCTTACATCTGATTTTTCCCTTAAATTTGTTAGTGACTTACTAAATTTAATCTAGGAGGAACGAGTATGGGACAACAAACTTTTGAATTCTTGCTATTGGCAATGTCCGCGCTTGCGGTGATTGTATTTGTAGCTCTTTATTATGTACGTGCCGGTTATGGTATGTTCCACACCCCGAAATGGGGACTTTCAGTGAACAATAAATTAGGTTGGGTGCTGATGGAGGCGCCTGTGTTTTTTGTAATGCTTTATCTGTGGTGGAACAGCAACGTACGTATGGATGCTGCTCCTTTCCTCTTTTTTCTCCTTTTTGAATTACACTATTTCCAGCGTTCTTTCATCTTCCCTTTCCTGATGAAAGGAAAGAGCCGGATGCCTCTTGCCATTATGCTGATGGGAGTGGTCTTTAATGTCCTGAACGGACTGATACAGGGAGAATGGTTGTTCTATCTGGCTCCGGAAGGACTCTATACGGATGCTTGGCTCAGTACTCCTTCGTTTTGGATGGGGACAATTTTATTCTTTATCGGGATGGGCATTAATCTGCATTCCGACAGTGTGATCCGTCATTTGCGTAAACCGGGTGACACCCGCCATTATTTGCCACAGAAGGGAATGTACCGGTATGTCACTTCGGGCAACTATTTTGGCGAGCTGGTGGAATGGACGGGATTTGCCGTACTCACCTGTTCGCCGGCTGCGTGGGTGTTTGTGCTGTGGACGTTTGCTAATCTGGCACCACGTGCCAATTCTATCCGTAACCGTTATCGGGAAGAGTTTGGTAAAGACGCGGTGGGGAAAAAGAAAAGAATGATTCCTTTTATTTATTGAAATTAGATAGTATACCGTTTCTGTTTTAGGAAATGATGAAAGCAAAACATAAAATATGAATGATGAACTCTAAATTATTTACTCCAGCTTCTATCGGGCCGCTGACTTTGCGTAACCGTACGATTCGTTCGGCCGCTTTTGAGAGTATGTGTCCGGGCAATGCGCCCTCCCGGCAATTGAAGGATTATCACTGTTCGGTGGCAGCAGGTGGAGTGGGAATGACTACTATTGCTTATGCAGCTGTTACACAGAGCGGTCTTTCTTTCGACAGGCAATTATGGATGCGCCCTGAAATAGTGCCGGGCTTGAGGGATATAACCGATGCGATTCATAAAGAAGGGGCTGCTGCAAGCATTCAGCTGGGACATTGTGGAAATATGTCGCACAAAAGTATTTGTGGAGTGATGCCCGTAGGGGCTTCTTCCGGTTTTAATCTTTATTCGCCTACTTTCGTGCGTGGTTTGCGTAAGGAGGAACTGCCGCAGATGGCAAAGGCATACGGTCAGTCGGTCAATCTGGCGCGTGAGGCCGGATTTGACGCGGTGGAGGTGCATGCAGGTCATGGCTATCTTATCAGCCAGTTTCTTTCACCTTACACCAATCATCGTAAGGATGAGTTCGGCGGCTCGTTGGAGAACCGCATGCGCTTTATGGATATGGTGATGGAGGAAGTGATGCGTGCCGCAGGTAATGATATGGCTGTCCTGGTAAAAACCAACATGCGTGACGGTTTTAAAGGAGGCATGGAAATAGATGAAGCTGTGCAGGTAGCGAAGCGCTTGGTGCAGGATGGGGCCCATGCGCTGGTGCTGAGCGGAGGCTTTGTAAGCAAAGCGCCTATGTATGTCATGCGGGGGGCGATGCCTATAAAAAGTATGACACATTATATGAATTGCTGGTGGCTGAAATATGGGGTGCGTATGGTAGGTAAGTGGATGATTCCGACCGTACCCTTTAAAGAGGCCTATTTTTTGGAAGATGCGTTGAGATTCAGAACAGAAATAAAGGAAATTCCGTTAGTATATGTGGGGGCTGGTATCTCGTGAGAAGATAGATGAGGTATTGGATGATGGTTTTGAATTTGTACAGATGGGAAGGGCACTGCTGAATGAACCGGGTTTTGTCAATCGGTTGCGGAATGAGGAGAAGGCTCGTTGCAACTGTGGGCATAGCAATTACTGCATTGCCAGAATGTACACGATTGACATGGCATGCCACAAACATTTGGAAGAGAAATTACCCCCTTGTTTGGAACGTGAAATAGAAAAATTAGAGAAACAATGAGCAAATTAGCCATAATAACCGGTGCCGATGGAGGAATGGGAACAGAGATAACCCGTGCGGTAGCACAGGCCGGTTATCATGTAATCATGTTGTGTTACACTCTTTTCAAAGGGGAAGAACGTAAGAACCAGTTGATTCTGGAAACAGGCAATAAAGAGATAGAAGTCAGGCAGATTGACCTTTCTTCCATGGCCTCTGTGACTAATGTCGCGGATGATTTGTTGGGACGCGGAAAGCATATAGATTTGCTGATGAACAATGCGGGAACAATGAGTACCAGCGGTTTGATTACAACGGAGGATGGCCTGGAATATACGGTAGCCGTGAACTATGTGGCTCCTTTTTTGCTGACTCTGAAATTATTGCCTCTGATGGGGAAGGGAACCCGGATTGTGAACATGGTTTCTTGTACGTATGCTATAGGGAGGATTACTCCTGAATTTTTTACCCGTGGGAAGAGAGGAGGTTTCTGGCGTATCCCTGTTTACAGCAATACCAAATTGGCTTTGTGGCTTTTTACCCGTGAACTTTCCGAGAGGCTGAAAGCAGAGGGGATCACCGTCAATGCTGCCGACCCCGGTATTGTATCGACCAATATCATCCGTATGGATATGTGGTTTGACCCGTTGACCGACATACTGTTCCGTCCTTGTATCCGTACTCCTAAGCAAGGGGCCGCTACAGCTGTCAGTTTGCTTTTGGATGAGCGGTGGAAAGGGATTACAGGGCGAATGTTCGCTTCTTGCAAACCTAGAAAAGTAAAGGATAAGTTCATGAATCATCCACAGGCAAAACAGCTTTGGGCGGATACGAAGGCGTATCTGGAGAAGTTGAAGCTGGAGGAGCCTATTGGCTGAGTATTCCTAAATACAGAAAAGCCGTATCATCACTCAAAAGTGGATACGGCTTTTTTATGGTCGATGAAGAGTGTCAGGTTGCGGATAGCAGTGTAGTTGAGGTCATTCTTTTCTAGCAGCCTGTTCTGCCAGCATCTGCTCACGGCTTTTACTTTGAGTCACAATATACACTCCCGTGAATACCAGTGCCACAGCTATTCCTTTGGCAATGCCGAAGGTTCCCATTCCTAACAAGATAGAGACACTGGTTCCTACAATGGGCTGCACATAGTTGTACATGCTGATGACTGTGGGGCGCAATGTTTTCTGTCCGATCATCATCAGGATATAGGCAAAGAACGTCCCGCCTAAAATGACATAAGCTACACAGGCCCATGTGGAAGCGGAGATTTCCTGAAAATGTATGGCCGAGACCTCATGATAGGAAAACGGAATAAAGCAGATGGCCGCATAGGTGAACATCCATTTCATCAAGGTGAATATGTTGTATCTGCTGATCAGTCCTTTGAAAATAGCCAGGTAGAACGAAAAACTGATTTGTGCGGCCAGACAAAGCAAATCGCCCGGAATGCTTCCGCTTTTTCCATCCGTTGACCCCTGACTGCTCAGTATCAATGTCAAAGCTCCGATAGATCCCAGAAAAATACCAATCACTTTTTTCCCGGTAACCGGTTCTTTCAGATAAATGGCGGCGACAATCATGGTGGCGATAGGAGCCGTGGTTGTTACGATGGAAGCGTCGATGGGAGAGGTCAGTGACAATCCGAATGTGAAGCATCCCTGATTCAGGACAATACCCAATAATCCTGCAAAGAACAACATCATCAAGTCGTGCGGCTTTACTTGTTCTTTAGGAGCGAAAATAGACGCTATCCAGAAACAGATAGCACCTCCTGTCATTCGGAATGTAGCGAGCGAGAGACCTGAAATACCGTTTTCTAACGCCGTTTTACCAATTGGGGACATCAATCCCCACATTATGGCAGCGCCTAGCAGTGCCAAATGTCCTTTGTACTTTTGAATAGCCATTCTTTTTACCTTAAAATAACAGTGCAAATGTAGGAGGTTTTTTTTATATTTTCTATCTTTGCTTAAGAGTAAATATATTAAAGATGAAAAAACAAGCTGATTATATAAAACGTATCGAGATAAAACGGCTTTGGGGTCGTAAGGATATCTCATGGGAACTGCGTCCGGATGTCAATATCCTGAGCGGAGTGAATGGTATTGGTAAGAGCACGATTCTGAACAGATCAGTGAACAGCCTGACAGCTTTGGAAGGTGGAGCGTTGAGTAACGGTTATGCTCCCGGAGTACATTTTGTCTTTTCTCCGGAAGATGCTACCCAGATACACTTTGATGTAATCCGCAGTTTTGACCGCCCGTTGATTCATTCGGAGCTTCTGGAGAAGATGGCGGATAAAAATGTAAAGACGGAGTTGGACTGGCAGCTTTATCAATTGCAGCGGCGTTATCTGGATTATCAGGTAAATATTGGCAACCGCATTATCGAGTGCCTTACCTCCGGTGGCCCTGACGGTCAGCTTCGTGCTGCCGAGATGTCTTACCCCAAGACTAAATTCCAGGATCTGATGGATGACTTGTTTGGTGAGACCGGTAAGAAAATCATCCGCAAAAGCAATGAAATCTTGTTTGAACAGGATGGGGATATACTTTATCCTTATCAATTGTCTTCCGGCGAGAAGCAGATTCTGGTCATCTTGCTGACAGTTCTGGTACAGGACAACCGTCGGGGAGTCCTGTTTATGGATGAGCCGGAAGTATCTCTGCATGTGGAATGGCAGCAACGCCTTATTTCCTTGATACGGCAATTGAATCCGAATGTGCAGATTGTGTTGACAACTCATTCGCCTGCTGTGATTATGGACGGATGGCTGGATGCGGTGACCGAAGTGAGCGATATTACAAAATAAACAATTTCTAACGACAACACTATGGGAAAAAGATTGTCCGAAAATCTGTCCTCCTTATATATTGGTGCGGCCAACAAATTGAAGCCCAGACGCTCGCGGCGTAAGATTATTGCGTATGTCGAGAGTTATGACGATATCTCGTTTTGGCGCACCCTGCTGGGCGAGTACGAGGATGAGACCCGCTATTTCGAGGTGATGCTTCCTTCGAAGACCACTCTGGCAAAAGGCAAGAAATCTGTACTGATGAACGAGCTGGGACCTCAGTTGGGGCAAAATATGATCGCTTGTGTGGATAGTGATTATGACTATCTGTTGCAGGGAGCTACCCATACGTCACGTTACATTATAAATAACAAATATGTTTTTCATACGTATGCGTATGCCATAGAAAACTATCAGTGTTATGCCGAAGCATTGCATGAGGTTTGTGTCATGGCAACGTTGAATGATCATCCGTTGATAGATTTTGTCGCTTTCATGCGCATGTATTCCCAGATAGCTTATCCGCTGTTTGTGTGGTCGGTCTGGTTTTATAGAAAACACAATCTTTCCGAATTCTCTTTGCTGGATTTCTGTTCGTATGTGAAATTGGATCACGTCAGTGTTTATTATCCCGAACGAAGCTTGGAAAGTATGAACCGTAGGGTGAGGCGTAAACTATTGGAATTGGAACGTCGTCACCCGAAAGCTTTGGAAGAAATAGAGGCGATGAAAGGCGAGTTCGCCCGATTGGGAGTGAACGAAGAGAATACCTATATGTTTATTCAAGGACATCACATGATGGATAATGTGGTCATGAGATTGTTGGTGCCGGTCTGCAATGTACTGCGCCGTGAACGTGAAACGGAAATTAAGGAACTGGCGGAACACAATATGCAGTTTCATAATGAACTGACCAGTTACCAGCGCCGGCAGTTGGGAGTAGACATTGTACTCCGCAAACATACCAGCTATAAGTTATCACCTCTTTATAAAAAATTGGAAGCGGATATAGAACGCTTCTTGAAACATATCTGATCCGGTTACTTCTTACGGGAGGCAATCGCTTGGGCTATGAAATGGTCTAACGAGAATTTACCCGGCCCTGCTATATACAATAATACGAATACTGCCAGATAAATGAAAGCCAATTCTTTGACGGCGAAAGGATCAGAACCATGGACTACAAAGAATGCGATACACATGGTGAAGATCATCGGAAGCATTGCCAGACGATAAAGGAATCCGAAAATGAAAGCTATCGAGCAAATCATCTCGCCGAAGATGGCCAGTATCAGTGAAAGCTGGCTGCCTATTCCTAACGGATCAGGAAAACTGCCGGACATGACATCATAGTTGGCCCATTTCTGTACGCCATGCGACATCAGTAAAATGCCAAACAGGATTCGTAAAGCTACTATCAGGAGTGACATGGCGGTACCATCGGGCTTGGCTGGAAATAAGAATTTATAAATGATGGACATAATACGTTTTTTTTGTTTATACTCTATTTATATAAACGTAACAAAAGGGTGAAATGTTTAGAAGTTCTATAGAGTGTAATGTTTGTTATGTGTCACGCAATGCAGCGTGATGATTGGCATTCATAATGATGAGGCGATAGATGTCTTTTATGCTGAGGCGGTTGAAAAAGACAAGCCCCTCGATAAATTGTCTGTCAAGGGGCTTGATGAATTACCTGTCTGGTGACAATAATCATTGCAGGAGAAGCGGCAGCAAATCTTCCGCTTTTTCCAGAATATGTGCCGGATGCAATGCTTCCAGTTCCGTGCGCGGACGGAACCCCCATGCCACGCCTATGGCTGTCACTCCGGCATTATGGGCGGTGTGCATATCCACATTGGAATCGCCTACATAGAGCACTTCTTCATTTTTTACTCCTGCTTTCGCCATGATGTCACATACAATGGATGGATCGGGCTTGGCCGGGATACCTTCACGCTGTCCCAGTACCTCTACGAAATTGATTTCCGGAAAATAATGGGATATCAGTTTTCGGGTAGCGGCCTGGTATTTGTTGGAGGCGACCGCTATCATGATTCCTTGTTGTTGCAGTGTCTCTAATAATTCGGGGATACCGGGATAGGGGCGGCTTAAATCGGCATTGTGCTTGTCGTAGTAGGGGACAAACTGTGAACGTATTTTCCATACATTCTCTTCCGTACGCTCGCCTTCGGGCAGGGCGCGCTCGAATAATTTATTGATTCCGTTCCCTACAAAAAAACGGTATGCTTCCGTTTCGTGAGTGGGATAGCCATAATGCAGTAAGGCTTGGTTGGTGGCGGCTGCTAAATCTGCTATTGTGTTCAGCAAAGTGCCGTCCAGATCGAATATCACAAGTTTCTTCATATTTGTACTTCTTTTATCGGCGCAAAGTTACTATTTTTGCACGCAAACTAATAATAATGCTTATGAACTTTCTAGAATTAGTGAAGGCGCGCTACTCTGCACGCAAATATGCCAATCGTCCTGTTGAGGCTGAAAAGTTGGATTATATCATGGAATGTGTGCGCATGGCCCCCTCAGCGGTCAATTTCCAGCCATGGCGTTTCCGCATTGTTACGGATGAAGCTATGCTGGAAGCTTTGCAGCAATGCTATAAGCGCGAATGGCTGGCTACGGCTCCTTGTATCATTGTGGCCTGTACCAACCATGATGAATTCTGGCATAGGCGTGCCGATAATAAGGATCATGCGGATATTGACATTGCCATTGCCGTGGAACATCTTTGCCTGGCGGCAACCGAGCAGGGACTGGGCACTTGCTGGGTTTGTAACTTTGATGCCGCCCAATGCCGTGAAGTGTTGGGCCTGCCCGGAAATTTGGAACCGGCTGTCTTGATTCCGGTCGGTTATGCAGAGGATGAACCGGCTGAAAAGAAGCGTAAACCATTGAATGAAATTCTTTTTTAAGAAACAGACAATAGGATATCAAAAGTAATTTTTGCTGTTCTTCAGCTGCGGGGGTATGCTTCGCCCTCGCAGCTGACAACCTGATAACCGCTTCGGGCTTTGAGCGCGCTTTTTTCTCTTCGTCTTCTTCCTTTTCTAATAATTTTGCATATTTTTTATTCCGTTTATGATAGAAGTAAAGCCGAAATGCCTAAATTTGAGCGCTTTTTAGGCTTTGAATAACCTATGAGTGTAGTAAGTACTATTAATAACACTAAAATTTATGGAGAACATAGGAGTTGGATTGATGTTGATGGTGGTCGGTATGGCGACTGTCTTTGTCATTCTCCTCATCGTTATCTATCTAAGCAAGTACCTTATTACTGTTGTCAACAAGGTGGCTCCCGAAGAAGCTCCCAAGAAAGCGCCTGCCGTAGCACCTACGGCAGATGCCGGTGCTATGGATGCTATTAAGGCGGCAGTCGAGATTTTGACGGCAGGTAAGGGTCAGGTGATAAAGATTGAGAAGCTATAATCCAAAAAAGAAAAACACATTTATCAAAAATGGAAAGAGAAGTAAAATTTAGTCTGGTATTCCGCGATATGTGGCAGAGCGCAGGTAAGTACGTGCCCCGCGTGGACCAGTTGGTTAAGGTTGCCCCGGCTATTATTGAAATGGGTTGTTTTGCCCGGGTGGAAACAAATGGTGGTGGTTTTGAACAGGTAAATTTATTGTTTGGTGAAAATCCGAATAGAGCCGTGCGCGAGTGGACGAAACCGTTTCGCGAAGCAGGCATCCAGACTCACATGCTGGACCGTGCGCTGAACGGTCTCCGCATGAGCCCCGTACCGGCAGATGTCCGCAAGTTGTTCTATAAGGTTAAACATGCGCAAGGAACCGATATCACCCGTACGTTCTGCGGATTGAACGATATCCGCAACATTATCCCCTCGATCGGCTATGCTCACGAAGCCGGAATGATATCACAATGTTCGCTCTGCATCACTTTCTCTCCGGTACATACTGTAGAATATTATGTAAATATGGCCAAACAGCTCATTGAAGCCGGAGCCGATGAAATATGTATCAAGGATATGGCAGGAATCGGACGTCCCGTCTCATTGGGAAAGATTGTGGCCGGAATCAAGAAAATAAAGAATATCCCTGTACAGTATCACTCTCATGCAGGTCCCGGATTCAATATGGCTTCTATCCTGGAAGTATGCCAGGCCGGTTGCGACTACATTGATGTAGGTATGGAACCGTTGTCATGGGGTACCGGTCATGCCGACCTGATCAGTGTGCAGGCCATGTTGAAGGACGCAGGTTTCAAAGTACCCGAAATCAATATGGAAGCCTATATGAAAGTTCGTTCTCTGGTTCAGGAATTTATGGATGATTTTCTGGGATTGTATATCAGCCCGAAAAACCGTCTGATGAACTCCTTGCTGATTGCTCCGGGATTGCCGGGCGGTATGATGGGTAGTTTGATGGCCGATCTTGAAACGAATCTGGAATCCATCAACAAGTATAAGGCAAAACGCAATCTGCCGTTCATGACCCAGGATGAGCTGTTGATCAAACTGTTCAATGAAGTGGCATACGTGTGGCCGCGTGTAGGTTATCCTCCTTTGGTGACTCCGTTCAGCCAGTATGTGAAGAACCTTGCCATGATGAATGTGATGGCGATGGAAAAAGGCAAGGAACGCTGGGGAATGATTGCCGATGATATCTGGGATATGATTCTGGGCAAGGCAGGACGTCTGCCGGGCAAGCTCGCTCCTGAAATCATAGAAAAGGCAGAACGCGAGGGACGCAAGTTCTTTGACGGCAATCCGCAGGACAACTATCCCGATCAGTTGGAAAAATATCGCAAGATGATGCTGGAAAAACAGTGGGATAAGGGACAGGACGATGAAGAACTGTTTGAATATGCCATGCATCCGGCTCAGTATGAAGCTTATAAGAGTGGAAAGGCGAAAGAGGACTTCCTGGCGGATGTAAAGAAGCGCCGCGAGGAAAAGGCGAATGCCACAGCTTCTGCAGAGGCTGAAAACAAGACCAAAGTACTGACTGTGGATGTGAACGGACAACCTTATCGCGTCACGGTGGCGTATGGTGCCGTAGATCCGGCTACATTGACAGCCGCTGCCGGCGCTGCTCCTGCACAAGCCGCCGCTCCTGCTCCGGTAGGTGAAGGAAAAGATGTGCTTTCTCCGTTGGAAGGTAAATTCTTCCTGGTGAAGAATGCACAGGAAACCCCGAAGAAGACGGGCGACAAGGTAAATAAAGGTGATGTGATTTGTTACGTCGAAGCGATGAAGACCTATAATGCCATCCGTGCGGAATATAGCGGTACGATTACCGCCATTTGCGCTAATCCGGGTGACACGGTTTCAGAGGATGACGTATTAATGAAGATTGTATAATGGAAGATATATTCGAAAGACTGTATAATATGACTGCCTTCAGCAATATCATTGCTGAACCGCAATTCTTGATAATGTATGCCATTGCCTTCATCCTGCTTTATCTGGGCATCAAGAAAAAGTACGAGCCGCTGTTGCTGATTCCGATAGCTTTCGGAGTGTTGCTGGCCAACTTTCCGGGTGGTGACATGGGTGTTGTCCAGGCCGATGAGAACGGCATGGTGATGGTGAATGGAGTGTTGAAGAACATCTGGGAAATGCCGTTGCACGAAATTGCGCACGACCTGGGACTGATGAACTTTATCTACTATATGCTGATTA
Source organism: Phocaeicola sartorii JCM 17136 = DSM 21941 (assembly GCF_000614185.1). GTDB lineage: Bacteria > Bacteroidota > Bacteroidia > Bacteroidales > Bacteroidaceae > Phocaeicola > Phocaeicola sartorii. Next base: position 111,941 of record NZ_BAKM01000007.1, read on the forward strand.
AGACCGGTTTCCTTCCGCCTATCATCTTTATGGGGGTAGGTGCTTTGACAGACTTCGGTCCGATGTTGCGTAATCTGCGCCTCTCTATTTTCGGTGCGGCTGCACAGTTGGGTATTTTCACCGTACTGCTGGTAGCTATCCTGATGGGTTTCACTCCGAAAGAAGCGGCATCATTGGGTATTATCGGTGGGGCGGACGGCCCTACGGCTATCTTTACTACGATCAAGCTGGCTCCCCATTTGCTGGGTCCTATTGCCATTGCCGCTTATTCGTATATGGCTCTGGTGCCGGTTATCATTCCGTTGGTGGTCAAATTGTGGTGCTCTAAGAAGGAATTGAGTATCAATATGAAGGAACAGGAAAAGAAATACCCTTCTTCCGTTGAGATCAAGAATCTTCGCGTGCTGAAGATTTTCTTCCCCATTGTGGTGACTACGGTCGTTGCCTTGTTTGTTCCCAGTTCGGTGCCTTTGATTGGTATGTTGATGTTCGGTAACCTGATCAAGGAAATAGGCAGTGATACCTCACGTCTGTTTGATGCCGCTTCAAACAGTATTATGAATGCCGCCACGATCTTCTTGGGATTGTCGGTTGGTGCTACGATGACAGCTGAGGCATTCTTGAACTGGACTACGATTGGTATTGTAATCGGTGGTTTCCTGGCATTTGCCTTGTCTATCTCCGGGGGTATTTTCTTTGTGAAGATTTTCAATCTGTTCACCAAGAAGAAAATCAACCCGCTGATTGGCGCTACAGGCTTGAGTGCCGTGCCTATGGCCAGCCGTGTGGCAAACGAGATTGCGTTGAAGTATGATCCGAAGAATCATGTGCTTCAATACTGTATGGCAAGTAATATTTCGGGCGTAATCGGTTCGGCGGTAGCGGCCGGTGTGCTGATTTCGTTCTTAGGATAAGACATTGCTTGATTTATTACTGGCAAGGCCTTCACTCACGGCAGTTTTTTAATGCCGGGGGTGAAGGTTTTTTATTTATTTGAAATAGTTAAACCGGGGGGAGTACGCATAAAAAGAAAGCTTATCCTTGCATGAAATAAGCAATAAATAGTATCTTTGCCATTATTTTGTGCAGAAAATGTGAGTATTTACACATTTTCTGCATATAAAAGTGGAAAAGTATGAAAATTCGTAGGGATATCATAGACAGACTGAAGCAATGGAAAGATAGTGAAAACAGGAAACCTATTTTGCTGAAAGGGGCTCGTCAGACAGGCAAGACTTGGATTATGGAAGAGTTTGGCAAGGAATGTTTTGAACATGTTGCGATTTTCAATTTTGACAAGGTGGAAGAATTGGCAGGCGTCTTTGAAAAAACCAAAGATGTGCAGCGCATTCTGAAAGAACTTGCCTTGTTTACCGATGTACCCATTGAAGCGGGAAAGACATTGCTTGTTTTTGATGAAATACAGCTTTGTGAGGGTGCGCTCAATAGCTTGAAGTATTTTTGTGAAGATGCTCCACAATATCATATTATTGCAGCAGGATCCTTGCTGGGCGTTGCTATTCGTAAAAAGAAAATGTCTGTCCCTGTAGGCAAGGTGCAGATACTGAGAATGTATCCGGTTACCTTTAAAGAGTTTTTGCAGGCTTCTGATGGACGTACATACCACTATGTGAACAATTTGGAGGTGATAGAGCCGCTTCCGGATATTGTTCTTAGTAAGTTGGAATTGGAATATAAGCGCTATTTGGTGTGTGGCGGAATGCCCGAGGCTGTTACGGCACTTTTGGGAAATAAGGGAGGACAGGCTGTTGATGAAGCCTTGCAGAATATACTCGACATGTATACGCTGGATTTTTCTAAATATGCTTCCTCTACGGAGATTCCACGTATTAATAGCTTATGGGCTTCATTGCCATCCCAGTTGGCAAAGGAGAACCGCAAGTTCCTTTATCGTATCATCCGCAGCGGCGCGCGTGCACGCGAATACGAGGACGCTTTATTATGGTTGGAGGAAGCCGGACTTATTTATCGTATTTTTAATGTGGCTAAACCGGGGCTTCCGTTAAGCGCTTATCAGGATTTGTCGGCTTTCAAGGTGTATGCCTCTGACTGTGGACTGTTACGCCGTTTGGCAAAACTGTCACCGGAAGTGATTCTTTCCGGCAATACAGTATATACGGAATTTAAGGGGGCATTGGCCGAGAATGCCATTTTGCAATCTTTGGTTCCCCGGAATGACGTGATGCCTTATTATTGGAGTTCGGAAAATCGTGCGGAAGTGGACTTCTTGTTGCAATTCCCTACTGAAGTGGTGCCGATAGAGGTGAAGGCCGACAGCCGTATCAGTGGAAGAGTCTTTCCGTCTATGCTAATAAGTTTGCTCCTCAGCTGAAGATCCGTTTTTCGATGAATAATTTGAAAATAAATGATGGGTTGCTGAGCTGTCCCATTCCTTTGGCTGATTGGATAGATAAGATAGTAAAGGCGGCTATAAGTTTGTGAAAACATTCAGACTGGTATGGAGAAATTACAGCGATTATATCCGATAGGGATACAGACATTTTAGAAATCCGGGAAGATGTGGAAGAACTGGCACAAAGGCTGGATATGGCTCCTGGTAAAGATATTGGGTAAATTCGGCGTGTTGCCTTCCGAAATAGGATGTAAGCAGGCAAAGGCTTCGGCTTTTGATGCTCCATGACCACTATCACCTTCTTGCTTTATCAAAGCGGTTATATCACGATTAAGGATTATGACAGTGAACGCCGTACGTTGGGAGATTGGATGATTGCTGAATGAGTGAGAGACTTGCTGGTGAGAAAAGACGATACATCAAGGACGTTTCCGGAAGTGTGACCTGTCCGGAGAAAAAAATGATCCTTTAGGGGTGAAAGTCTTCCTCCATAACTTTGCAGGTGAGTCAAATTCTGTACACTAAATTAACGAGAACAGGTCGTTCTTAAAAAGATAACGAATTTTTTTTAATGTCTTGGTCTTTTAACTGAGCCTTTTTTGATGTTTCTTTACGCATGGAGGCCCACTTCTTTTCCTTTTTTACATGAAATCGTGAAGAAATTCATTACGAGATGATTGATTATTGAAATTATTGCGTAAATTTGTATTTGGACTGAGGTAACTTAGTCTATGACATATTAGAATATTTAGAAGCGTTATGCTTATCTCTTGCGAATGAAAACCTAGGAAATTTTCAAAAGCGAACAAGAAATAGCATGGTGGTTCTCACGCTATAGCGTGGGCTGCTATTACTACATCTGTTCGCATGGGTTTTCCTAGGACCTTCATTCAAAGACGTGGCATTTGCAGTTCCACGCTTGTGATTTATAATGGCTCTTTTTAAGGAACAGCGGGAGCCCCCAAAAGAATATTATAATGAGAACAATTCAGCTTTTAGTATTTACTTTGTTTGTAGTCATATCCTCAATTTTAACAGCATGTAGTTCTGGAAATGATGCCGATTTAGAGAATCCGGAAGAAAAAAATCCCATTGAAGTAAAAGATATATTAGCTAAAGATTTGATAGGACATTGGCAATGTGTCACCCAAAAATGGGTGGAAAGCGGAGATGAATGGCAATCTTCTTATGACACTAAAAAAGATGAGTATTATATCGAGTTCAATGAAAATTTTACAGGTGTATTAGACAGCGGGGATGATCAATTAATGGAAATTATGAATATGTACACTTTTACTTGGTCTATTTCTAAAGGTGTCATTTCTTATGGAACATCCGTTACTGATAAATGGTACATCAAAGAATTTTCTAAAAATGAGATGACACTTTATTGGGCAGATGGAGAGTACAATATTACTTGTAAATTTAAAAGAGATGCAGGGGGGACATATAAACCAGTATTAGGAAATAAAATAATGCGTATCACTAATTATTATTTAAGAAATGGAATAACAAAAGATAATTTGCGGTATTATGATTTTAAATATGATTCCCAAAATAGAATAGAGGAGTGGACAGAAACAGTGACTGATGGAAATGGGTTTAAAGAAACAACAAAATATAGTTATGAAGGAAATATTGTAAAAACTAATTTTCAAGACTACATTATAGGAGAAAATGGCTATTTAAAAATAGGTAATAAAAAACTTTCTCCAACAATAAAAGGAGAAAATATACAAAAATTGATTTACGATAAAAATGAATATCTTACTGATATTGAATATGGAGAAGATCCTTTAAAAAAAGGAACAATACATTACGAATATGAAAATAACGGTTATACTAGTACATTGAACTCTTTTTATGAGAAAGAAACATACCAATATATTTATAATGTCGAGTTTCTCAATAATACTTCTATAAACCTTGTTCCATTGTACACATATGGTGGATACTTTAATTTCACATTAGAACTTTTCGATTTTGTAGGAAAAAGACCCTTATACCTTCCAAGAGAATTTGTATATCATGGCAAAAACGGTTCTTATAATAAGAAAGAGTTTATATTTAAAAAAGACGATAAAGGGAGAACGATACAAATTAGAGAAGTAACTAATTTATCGCCACAGATTTGGGACATCTATTATGAAAATATTACCGATGAACCAGCTGATGATCCTACAGGTGGTTATGGTACAATTGCAGATGCAGTAGATCTTGGCTTAAGTGTGAAATGGGCTAGTTGGAACTTAGGAGCAACAGGACCTGAAGAATACGGAGAACTCTATACTTGGGGAGTTCCTGATGCAAAATCGGGTTATGATGCGAAAAGTAGCCGACCGGATTATTTAAAAGAAATTAGCGGTACAGAATACGACATTGCTCGTGCACAGTGGGGAGAGAATTGGCGGTTGCCGACTAATGCAGAACAAGCTGAACTCACAGAAAAATGTAAATGGGAGCTAACAGAGATAAATAATATTATTGGGCTAAAAGTTACTGGTCCTAATGGACATAGTATTTTCTTACCTGCCGCAGGTTATCAAAACAATGTTGCTACGGTTGATCATGGAGAAATAGGTTATTATTGGTCTGGAACAAGAAACCGATTGGATGCAGGAAAAGCCTATCCTATCTATCGTTTTTTTACAACAAGTAAGTTACAAATTAATTGGGGATGGGCTGCGAGAAATTATGCTGCAGGAGCTGATGATTTGAGATTTTACAATGCCATGTCAATTCGCCCTGTATGTGATTAAGTATGATATATAATAGTTCGTTAAAAATTAGCCAAGCCTAAACGGCTTTGGCAGTAAATAAAATGAGTTCTTTGAAAAGTTTGTCAATAACTTGTGGGGTTGGGTTAATCAATACTTCGGTAATTTTTTACCGAAGTATTGAATTATAGAAGAACTCGTTAATTATTTATCGACCTTTTGCTATAAATGAAGAGAAATGAATTATATTTGTAGTGCATCAATATAATATATATGAGTAATTTTATAACAGATATAAAAGTTCAGAAGGTCTTTCATCTGAAAGACTTTTGTATTCCTATTTCCGAAACAGAAAAGAAACACCTGATTATAACGGGAAGAAATGGCAGTGGTAAAACAATCTTGCTCAACGCCATTGCTGCTTTCTTTAATGAAATGTATTCCTTTGCGAGTGTAAAAAGTATTGCCGGAAAGTATATGCTGGAAAACCGGTTTGTTGCAGAAAAACAAGTAGGATTGTATTGTAATGATGCTGAGACTTTATTAAAGAAATATAGAAAGCAAGACTTTATTATAGCTTTTTATGCAGATGAACGTAAATCACGTTTTGAGGAATCTCGTAATCCGGTAAAGCCTGATTTAAAGGTAAATAAAGAGAATGTAGGACAAAGTAAAGTGGATCAGTTTCTTAATTTTATGGTTGATTATAAAGTTCAAGAAGCGTTGGCACGGAATGAAGGGAAGAATGAAGATGCTGATTATATTCGTCAATGGTTTATTAGTTTCCAGACTATTTTGGGAAGAATTTTTGATGATCCACAATTAAACTTGAAGTTTAATTATAAGGACTATTCCTTTTTTATTGAAACGGATGGTAAAAGTTTTAAGTTTACAGAATTATCTGCCGGTTATTCTGCTGTTCTTGATATTGTCACTGATTTAATTCTAAAAATGCAAGAAGGGAATAATATTGTACGAGCTTATGAAAAAGAAGGTATAGTATTGATTGACGAGATAGAAACGCATCTCCACCTGGAACTCCAGCGGGTGATTTTGCCCATATTGACTACGATTTTCCCTCATATACAATTTATTGTAACTACCCATTCCCCCTTTATATTAAGTTCATTACCCAATGCTGTTGCTTTTGATTTGGAACGTAGAGAATCGATAGAAGATTTGACTGAATATTCTTATGAGGCATTGGCGGAAGGTTATTTTGGTGTCAGTACAGATTCTAGCGAAATACAAATGCGTTTGCAGCAGTTGGAAAGTTTGATTCAAAAAGAAAAATTGTCCGTGTCGGAGGAGAAAGAACTGGAAATGTATCTAAAAGATTTTGAAAATATACCTGAAGTATTGGCTCCTAATGTCAAAGCAAGATTTTATGAACTGAAAAGAATATGGAATAGTAAAGCCTGGAAGTATGATTAGAATAAAAAAAAAGTCTTGAAATACCTTTAGGTCTGGACACAAAATATAATGCGGAAGATGTCTGTAAGCAAATTTTAGAGGATCAATATGAGAAATGTTATTTATGTGAACGGTATTTGGGTACAGATTATCAGGTGGACCATTTACGTTCACAAGCGAATTACCCTTTATTAGTGAAGGAATGGAGTAATCTGTTTATTGCTTGTAGCTATTGTAATGGGAAAAAAGGAGTTTCTTTTGATGGAATACTTAATCCTTGTCTTCATAATATTGAAGAGATTATAGAGCATTCTGTTCTATTTATGGAAAAGAAAGTAGTTTTTAATAGCAGCCAACTGTCAAAGGAAGTACGGCAGACCATTCAGTTACTCACTATTTTATTTAATGGAAAAAACGGTTTACGGACATGTCGGGAACAGAGGTTTTATGATGAGTTTATCCGAAAAATTAATGTGTTTCAATATGCTGTTGATGAATATATGTTGGGCAAAAAAGAGGAATATCGTCCGATGATAGAAGAATTATTGGATATACACGGTGAATATTTGGGCTTTAAACATTTGATTATTTGTGGGAATCCTGTATTAAAAAAAGATTTTGAAGAATTTCTGGGTTGGAATAAATAGTATCTTTTCCATTTTTATGTGCGGAAAATGGAAAGGTATGAAAAGTATTAGGGATATCATAGACAGACTGAAGCAATGAAAAGGATAGCGAAAACAGGAAACCTATCTTGCTGATGTCGCAATTCTCCATGTTGATAAGGTAGAAGAATTGTCAGGCCTCTTTGAAAAAAACAAAGATGTGCAGCGCATTCTGAAGATAGATAAGAAGATAGTAAAGACGGCTATAAGTTTGTAGACAAATATATTTCTTTTGGTCTTTACTCTATTGAGGCAGTATATAAATGATTTTTGCCCGTTTAGCGGATGATGACATCCATCCTGATGCAAACCTATCCGCTTCCCGATCCATTCTTTGCGGCAATCTGTTCTGTTCGGTAATCATCGCTGGAAATCAGTCAATCACAAGCACAGATTCATTAATCACAAGCAGTGATCGACGAATCTGTGCCGATAATTTGTAAATGCAGCCAGAATCAATTAACTTTGTGTACGGTATCCAAATGCTTTGAATACCGTTAATACAAACTTTATACATACCAGCAATTATGGCTGAATACATCAAGCAGGAAATGAGTGACTTAGACGGCTCGGGAGAAGAACGAACTTTCTACCGCATGAAGATCTGTCACAATATCGATACCAAGGAATTTATCAGCAAGCTCGCGCGCCCGGCTTCAGGAATGAACAAAGGAACCGTGCTGCAAGTGCTAACTAACTTTGCCGACGAACTTGCCTACTGCATGGCACATGGAAACAGCGTGACCATTGACGGCGTAGGAACTTTTAAGCCCACTCTGGGCATAATAAAGAAAAAGAATAAAGACGCACCGTGCGAGGAAGGACAGAATCCCAACGCCCGCAGTCTCACAGTGAACGGCGTGAACTTCCGCGCCAGCAAAGAACTGGTGAAGGAGACTGCCCGACAGTGTGACCTGAAACGCGCCGGAGTAGAGTACATCCGCCGCTCGGCTTACTCGCTGGAAGAGCGAATCGCACTGGCTATGAAATACTTGGACGAACATCATTTTATGCGCGTAGCCGACTACATGGAACTGACTGGATTGCGCAAAACAGCTGCTACCATGGAACTGAAGCGGTTGAGGGAAGACCCGGCCAACGGAATCACAACGGAAGGAAAAAGGAACGGAATTATTTATGTAAGGCGAAAAACCGAGTAACTAAATGTTCGGAATATGTAATGAAAGTGCCGGGAATAACAGACGAAGAGTGAAACAAAATTTTGATTATTGTGATGATGAATTCTACTCGCTATGCCGGTACTTGCCGGATGCATTGGAATTATGGTTGGACTACCGGCTATGGAGAAGGCAAATCGATTGCTAAAAACAGGCTCTCTTCTCACGAAGAAAGCCTATTATCCAATTAATGTTTAATTATAAGAGAGAGTGTGTTAAAGTCCTAACAGTTCATTGAACTTCTCTGCTGTCTTGGGATCTGACGGACGTGTCATATTAGCAGAGATGATTTTGCCATCCCGATCCAGCAGGATAAAACGGGGAATGCCGTTGATGAGGTAAGCATCCATAAACGGACTCTCTACCCCTAAATGCAGTTGTATTCCTTTCATTTCATCTTTCTTTACCATATTTTCCCATGCTTTTTTATTTTTGTCGCATGATAGGCTGACAAAGTAAATATCCTTATCAGCATATTTCTCTTCTAATGTTTTTAAATGGGGCAATTCTCCACGGCAAGGACCACACCAGGTAGCCCACACGTCAATATAGACAAACTTTCCTTTCAAATCTGCTAAAGATACTGTTTTTCCATTAATATCCGGACAAGAGAAAACAGGAGATGGGGTTCCGGCTTTTAATTTCTCCCATTTAGTACATAGCGTATTAAACTTGTCGAGCATTTTGGCATCTTTGACATGTTTATTAAACATGGAAATTAATGCATCCGATCCATCCAAACCACGGCTGCTGATATTGCCATAAACAAACAAGTTTACCAGATATTCTGCTACTTTTTCGTCTTTGATGTTTTTGTCTATATAGTTAACAAATTGTTCTGTGGTGTTTTCCGGCTTTTCTGTCACTCCTTGATTGCTCATGCTGGCAATGGCATTGGGCAGGAATTCTTTATATTCCGGCAAGGTCAGCAAATTGCTATCTATAGTAATGAGTGATTGTAATTTGTTATAGAAAGTGTTTGACGCTACGTGTGTAGAATCCTTAGTTTGATACACATAATACATCGGATGCATGGGGAAAAAGCCGTATGTAAAGTATTTCAAGCGTATTTTTTCCTTGTCAGTAAATGCCGCAGGAAGATTGGCAGCGTTTAATCCTTCATTGTTGGCAGCAAACAAGCTATCTGCTTTATTTATAAACGCATCTTCTTTAAGTTTTGTGTCTTGAAAAGTCAGATTCTTTATTTTACCTGTGTTTAAGTAAGTGTTAACTGCTGCAGCCGCTCCGTCAAAATTGATGGCTTTCCACATTGCTCCGCCATCAAAAGAAATAGTTAAATCTTGTACAGGATCCAGATAAAGTGTTCTCCGTGCACGCCCGTATTGCAAAAGGACGTATTGCGGAGTAAAGTCATTGATTTCGATTGTTCCGTTTCCGGTTGCATCAATTTCCACTTCTTTTTTCTCTCCGGTTTCAGTAAAAGATAATACAGTTTTAGCTCCATCATCAGGATTAGCTATCTTGAATGTTAATTTAGAAGCTTCTGCTTCTGTAAAGGAGATACCCAGCATTAAGCTGAGTACCATCATTGATTTAATTCTGTTCATTCTATTTATTTTTTTAGTTGAATACCATCTAGCAGAACCATGCGGGGGTACGCATATTGCCATCTGTGTTTATGTCAGTGGACTCAAGGTAGAATACCACTTTATCTACTGTACCTAATGTGACAAGATCCATACGTGTCCAGTCGCTGACTACATATTTCCAGTTAGGATGCTCAGCATTTGTATTCATACATGCCAAGTCGAAAGTCACACTTCCTGTTGCTTGTCCATTGTTGAACCCTTTGGCCGTGAGCTTGAAGTAATCACCGCTATCGAATTTCTTAACCCCTCCTGGTACATAGGAATGCCAAATCCCTTTGGGGGCACTTGGAATATTAGGGTTGGCTTGAGGTTCTTCTTTTGTACCATAGGTATCACCATAAGTCATGGCCAGATATCCCCAAGTAGAATTGGATACAAGCATATAGTCAATAACAGAAGGTTCGTCTAAAGTAAAGAAAGCGTCATCACCTTTTACATGGCATACTACATAAGTTTCTGTAGTATTCGGGCGTGTGGTCCAAACGCTGTAACGGACAGTATCCATAGATACTACATCATTGTTCCACACAAATGAACGTTGAGAACGGTTACTGTAACAGAAACCGGCTTCTAACTGTCCGTCGGCTGCCTTCACTGTGTTAAAGTTGAGACCTTGTGAAGAGAAGCCTCCATCGGGTACATTATGTGTGAAATTCTTATCTAATTTCAGCTCATTGAAAGTTATGTTTGTCGGGTATGGTACTTTCACTTCCAAATCATCACTGCAAGCAGTAAACAATGCTAAAAGTGCTATTGCACTAAATATTATTTTTCTCATATTTATATTCTTCTTAAAATTATTCAAGCCCTGGGTTTTGTTCAATTTTGTTGGTGTGTGCTATAATTTCTGCATAAGGAATCGGCCAACAATATTTATTGGTGCTGATGTTGACATCCGGTTTTAACACTTCCAACCAAGTCTTTCCATCTTTTTTGAAACGGACGGATGCAAACCAAGGTGTTTCGTTCTCCATCAAAAGAGTGACTACATATTCTTTGAAGATAGCATCCATCAGCTGTTCGTGAGTTGTGATTCCTGTGATAGGGGACATAACCGGAGTGGTATATTGTGCGCGCATGTCATTCAAAGGTTTCAATGCTCCTTGAATATCTGATGGATTGGTACGGGCCAATAATTCGGCTTTCATCAAATAGAGTTCGGCATAACGGAATACATAGGTACAGTATTTGTCATTGGGGCCATTGGCTGCTCCTCTATGGTATAATTTCGTTAACACATTTTCATTAATGATCTCAGCTTGCCAGTTTTCGCCGCCTCCTGCTTCTCCGAATGTATAGTCATGGCGTTCATCCTTTTCAATCCATTCGTTGGGAATATCTCTGAATTCACTATCATACAAACCTTTGGAATATGTATATTCATAATTATAAAGATCCCACGTTAAATCTCCCTGACCCAGATAGCGGGCGAAGAGTACCTCGTTGGAGTCCCAGGCGTCCTCATACAATTTGGTAATATTTGGTTCCATTTTGAATATGGATGGTGCGGTGGAAATTACATTATTAACTAGTTCCAATGCTTTGGCATAATCACCTTCCCAGCCACGTACTAACAAGAGTTTGGCGTGCATGACTTGGGCAAATTGTTTGGACATATATTTTGCAGAAGTATAATCATGCAAGTTTTGTTCTGCATATTCAAAATCATCAATAATATATTGGTAACTATCACCTACTGAGCTTCTGTCTATCATCAAATTACTTAAATCAGATAATTGATCACGATAAAGGATGCCATAAGGAGATTCCGCATTGTCAAACCAGTGACTGAATAGCCACATTAACTGCAAATTTATAAAACCTCTGAAACAGCGTGCTTCAGCTATCAAGTCATTTTTTACTTTCTCTGAAGGAAATTTGGAGACATCTAGATCACTTACTCCTTTAATAGCTGCATTAGCCGCATTTATACAAATGTACAGATCATCCATATATTGAAAGTATATGTGGTTGACTCATCTGTACTTTGACTATAAGTCATATTATAAAAGGCTTCGGCAGATTTGCCTCCTGTTTTATAAATTCCGGCTTGCATGTGTAAGTTGCCGTATATATAACCTCCCGTGTTTTTGCTTGAGGCATAATTGGAGTACATACCGTTAACAATATTCTTTGCCGAATTATAATCTATAACGGCATTCTCCTGTACCAATTCATGTTCGGGGACCTGATTAAGGAAATCCTCGCATGAACTAAGGGAGATACTGGCTGTTAAAGCTATAATAAAATATATCTTTTTCATATTTTCTTCTATTAGTTGAATATAAATTTAAGACCGAAATTGAATGTTCTGGCAGCCGGATAAGTACTGTAATCAGTTCCGAAACCATTTAATGCTACATTACTGGTACTGCTGAAGTTTCCTTGTGGATCCATACCGGGATATGGAGTTACGGTAAATAGATTTGTCGCTTGGAAAGTCGCTTCTATTCCTTGAACCAAGAATTTCTTAAACCATTTTTCGGGTAACCGATATGACAAGTTTATGGCACTTAAACGCAGATAGGAAGCGTTGTGTAACCAACGGTCTGTAAATACACCGTTATTACCCCAGCCATAGTGACTGCTAAATGGGTAAGTTGCATTTTCTCCCTTCATAGACCAACTGTCTAAAACAAATGTTGGAGCATTGTATACATTAAGTCCGTTGCATGTACTTAGTTCCTGTTGCCATAAACGTTTCCCTCCTACAGAATAGGTGAAAGTGAAGTTGGCCATTAAACCTTTCCAATAGAATGTTGTTCCAAAACCGCCAAAGAAATCAGGGTTTGAACTTCCTAAATATTTACGGTCACCATCGGCTGTAATTTTTCCATCTCCATCTAAGTCCATTACATAGATATCTCCTGCTCCTTCTGGTGTCGTCGCACGGTAATTAGTGACTTTTCCGGTGCTGGGATCAATGGGTTTATTAGCCCAAACTTCTTCATTGTTGAGGAATAAACGACCGGCATCTACATATCCGTAGAAACGTCCAAGTTCACCTCCTTCTTCCAATTTGAAATATTGATAAGCACCACCTCCAACACTCTTGGTTACTCCGTTCAGCTTTTCTAATTTACCTTTATTATGAGCTATGTTAAAATTGATTTCCCATGTTAAATCACGTGTTTTAATGATTTCACCACGAATATCAAATTCCAGACCGGTATTGCTGATGGCACCAATATTTTGTTTAACATCGTCGAAAGCAGATGAAGTTGGAACAGGTTTATCGTAGATCAGATTATCTACATATTTACGGTACCAACCAAAACCACCACGAATACGATCGTTTAGGAAACCGAAATCAAGACCTAAGTCTGTTTGAGCCTGTGATTCCCATTGCAACAGACTATTTCCTAATGAAGATGGGGATGATCCCGGCTGTCCATTATAGCTGCTGGAAGAGAAACGGCTGGCAAAATCGTAATTGTCCAAATTCTGAGAACCGGTCAGACCATAAGATGCTCTTAGTTTTAAATAAGAGAGGGCGGGTTTCATAAAGTCCATAAAATTTTCTTCAGATGCAATCCAGCCTGCTGCAATAGAAGGAAAGTATCCCCAACGGTTGTCTTTACCAAATTTGGAAGAGCCATCAGCACGATAAGTTGCTGTTAACAGGTATCGGTTGTTGAATTTGTATTGGATTCGGGCAAATGCGGAGATAAGTGCATTAGTTTCTTTTGCACTTTTCATAGCACCTCGTGTAGCAGCACTTCCTAAATCTGTCAGAATATCATCATCTGGGAAGTTGGATCCGCTTGCTTGCATCATATCATACCAGTTTTTTTCCATAGAGTAACCTGCTATGGCTTGAACATCATGTTTTCCCATTGTTTTGTAAAAAGTCAGCAGGTTTTCCCATACCATGACATAATTTTGGCGGTTTCTCTGAAGAGCCGAATTGGTACCGTCATCATAGTATTTTCGGGTAAATTGATCTAATTTATAATTCGTATATGCTATGTTGCCCGTTGTCCTGAATTTTAAGTAAGATAAGATGTTGTATTCCAAGAATAATGATGCATTTAAGTTGCGTGATTGACTTTCATTCTTATCTTTTAATTCCAGTAATGGATTCTTGGTATAATAATCAATCGTATTGATATTTCCATCTTCATTATAAGCTGGATAATCAGGACGTATTCCTACTATTTTGGAAATCATGTTGTCTTTGTCTGTAGCTTCGCGGGAAGAGGCATCCATATTAAGACCGAATTTTAAGGCTTCTCGTACTTTGGTTTCAAAATTAAAACGAGCACTTAATAATCTGGAATTGCTGCCTTTTACAATACCATCCTGATCCTTATAATTTAAAGAGGCATAGTATGAACTTTGTTGACTGCCACCACGTACGGATAAATTATATTCCTGTATGGCAGCGTTTTGAGTCATCATGTCCCAATAATCATCCTTTCCATTATAATATGCATTTTCTTTAAACATGCCTGCTAAATCTTCTTTAGTCCACTGGCTGGTATTTAAAGCTTTGAATTTGTTTTCATCAAGGTAACGTTTGCTGAAATATGTTAAGTTGCCTTGCCGGAAAGACTCATCAATATTGATTTGTTTGGAATACATGATATATTGGTCAACATTCATCGTTCTGAAGTCGTTTGAACTGATAGCTTGAAATCCATAGCGGGTTGTCAGTTCAATGGTTGGCTTGCTTCCTGCTGAACCTGTTTTTGTTGTAACAATTACAACACCATTGGCTGCACGTGAACCATAAATAGCTGTTGCTGAGGCATCTTTTAAAACATCAAGGCTTTCTACATCATTTAAATTTAGATTGTAGAGCGTGTTTGAAACATCTCCGGAAACATCATTTGAGTACTGGGGTACACCGTCAATGATCCATAAAGGCTGTCCATTACCCGATAAAGAGGATACTCCACGGATAACGACAGATACCGGAGCTGTAGGAGATGCACTGGCAATCATGACATTTACACCGGCGGCTTTACCTTGTAGCATACCTTGAATATTAGTGGTCATAGGAGCACTTTTGATGTCCTCCTTGCTTACACGTGCCATTGCGCCGGTTAAGTCTCTGGGTTTTGCTGTACCGTAACCGATTACCACAACTTCGTCTAGATTTGTAGTGGAACTTTTCAACTTCACATTGAATACACGTTTGTTTCCCATATTCTCTTCAACAGTGTTCATGCCAATAAAGCTGAACATCAATTTGTTTCCTGCATTTTCCGGAAAAGAAAGCATGAACTGGCCGTCCATATCAGCAATAGTTCCGAAAGTTGTTCCTTTGACAACGACAGAGGCACCAACTACAGGTTCTCCTAATTCATCTCTGACAATACCTGTTATGGTTTTGCGTTTGGCATTGCGATCAATGGGGAGAATTAATACATAATTGTTTTCTACTAGCTCATAGCGCATACCTGCCTGGCTGCAGATAACGGATAATGCTTGTTCTAAAGGCACTTTTTCTAATGTCAGTTTTAAAGGGACATTGTTTAGTGTTGCATCCTCATACATAATGTTAATCCCTGTCTGCTTTTTGATTGTGTTTAGTGCTTCTTTAACACTAATGTTTTCACTTTTAATCGTGACATTCTTGTCTGCCATGATATTGGCAAAGGCGGAATTGAAAACACAACACATGCATATAAGCATCATTAATAGCCTCATCTTAGGAGGTCGGGACGCTGAGCGTCTCCACATTTCATTCTTTTTCATAAAACTCTAGCTCATTAACTTTGAATTGTTTATAATATTAAAATTAACTCTATTGTTTTTTTACTAAAATAGTTTCACCGTCTTTCTCGAATTTTACGTCTGAAACCCGGTGTAATATCTCTAAAGCAAAACTGAGTGGTTTGTTTCTAAAGATGATTCCAGTGAATTTCATATTTTCTAATTCTTTGGAAGCCAGTTTTAAGTCTACGTTGTAGCAGCGTGATAGCCTGGCAAGTAAGTCTGGCAGAGGCATGGCGTCAAATTCCATAGCTCCAGTTGTCCATGAAGTATATAGTTCTGGATCTACTTGGCTGATCTGGGAAGTCTGTGATGAGTAATGCTCATTAGGAGTCATGGTGTATTCTCCGGTAGGGGATGTTACTTTTATTTTACCGCTGACTAATGTAATGGATACGTCTTCACCGGGATAAGCTGTAACATTGAATGTCGTTCCTAATACATAGACTACATGATCGTTGGCTTTTACAATAAAAGGGCGTTGAGGGTCATGGATAACATCGAAGAAGGCTTCACCTTGTAGTGTTACTTCACGGATGTTGGTGAACTGAACGGGAAAGTCAAGGTGGGAGTCTGCATTTAATTTTACTTTTGTACCATCTGATAGAACTATGGAATATTCTGAACCTCTAGGTACTTTTAATTGATTTTGTAGAAGAATTGTATCTAGAACAGGTTGATCAGCTTCCTTGCTGTTTTCTTGAGGGTAAATGATTTCCCCATTATTAATATGACTGCCGTTTATTTCCTGATGGTTTGAATATAGCTTTATTTCAGATTGGTCTGCTAATACCAAAGTGGCTCTAGAGGAAGGTACTATATTGTATTTTTCAGTTTTAGTTATATTATTCTCTGTAATCAATGAACTTGATTCTTGGTGTCTCAAATATAAAATGGAAGCAATCCCTATGATAACAGCTATCGCAGCGGCAGATGAATAAATCGCAACCCGATAGCGGATAGAGTGGGGCTGCTTGCAACGTTTTTGAATAGCTTCCCATGAAGCTTCTTTATCAAACTGTTGTAATAAGTTAAGTTGGTTATTGACATGGCGGAGTGAAAGTAACTTCACAAAGACTTCTCTATGCGAAGCGTCTTCTTCAATCCATTGTTTTAATTCTTTAAATTCCTGTTCATTGAGTTGGTGGGACAGGTATTTTTGAATTAAGGCTTCTGTTTTACTCTTTTGCATAATTGTTGTACTGTTTAACACTAAGTATCACAAATACGCAAAACGGGTGACAAAAATCTGAAGAAAATTATAAATTAAATAAGATTAGGATTTCTGTCATATTGAAACGACGCAACATTTTGAGTGCGCGTGATAAATGAGTTTTTACTGTATTTACAGAAATATGGAGCTCTTCGGCTACTTCTTTGTATTTTTTGTCTTCCAGAATAATTTTGACTAAAACATTGTATTCCTGTTCCGGCAGTTTTTTTAATTCGGCCAGCAACTGGCTTCTTTTTTGCAACAGTTCTTCTTCATCATAAAAGTCATCGATGGGAGAATAAGATTCTTCCTCCAGCTCGTCTAAGGAGAAATAGCGTTCTCGTTGTACTTTGGTCAGTGAGGAAAAACGGACGGCATTGAACAACCAAGCATGTAGGTTGGAGGAAATGGCAGTATGCGAGTTCTTGTCCCAGAAACTGACAAATAGATTCTGCACGATATCTTCTGAAGTTTCCGTAGAGCCTGTGAACTGTACAGAGTAAAGGCATAAGGGAAGGTAATAAGTATCATAAAGCAGACGAAAGGCTTCTTCTTTGTTTTCAGTAAAGAGGGCTAATATCCTTTCGTCTACTTCATCATATTTATTGTATTTTCTTGCATTATTGTCCATAGATGCCTTTTATGGCACAAAATTAGGAATTTAACCGGCAAAATGTGCGATTTACATCAAATAAAAATGCAAAAAGTACAATGTATATAGAATATCTTCTTTATTTTTCAATTCTGAACCAGTCTGCGTCTGTCCATCCTCCGTCATTGGTTAAAATAGCGGGGCGCGTACAGAAGATACCCACTTTGGCTCCTATCCATTTACCTTCTTTTACTTGGAAGGTTTCCCCCAATGGCTGGAATTTCTTGCCGTCCGTACTGTAACTGAGGTTACATTTCACTAACAGGTCGTGACCGCCTTCACTGGCTTTAATCTTGTCTCCTTTTGCGGAAAATTTAGCGCGAAGATAGATTGTGCCGTCTTTTAAGGGAACGGAAGCATTTACTTTTTCAGTACCCCCTCGATCGGCTTTCAGGCATTCCACTTGTGACAGGACGAGTCCGTTGTCTGTGTTTTCAACAACTAATCCGGCATAATCCATTCCCATTACAACCAGTCCCGTACGTTCACCTTTATATTTTTCTGTCGGCTTGAAAGTAAGTTTGGTGGTGGCAGTGAAATTGGGAGCCGGAGTCTTTTGTAGCATCAGATTAGAAACATCCCATAAACTCTTATAATCTTCGGGAATCGGGTAGGAGTATAGACGTACAAATCCTTCTCCTCCGTTGAAATAAGCCCATTTTTCATTGATGTTAGCCTGCCATTGCCATTGAGGAGACAATGTATAACCATCAAACTCGTCACTTTCCTGCGGAGTACAAATAGGATAGTTCTTACCTACATTAGGCTTTTTATAAGTCAGAACAGGTTCGCCACAGCCGTCTCCGTCTTTATCAATACCTATGACGGGCCAGTCATCAACCCATTCCATAGGTTGCAGGTGAACCAGGCGTCCGTAAGCACCTACGTCCTGGAAGTGCATGAACCAGTCTTCTCCCGTAGGGTGTCCACCCAGCCTCCCTGATGAGGCCCGTTGATGGGAGAGTTGCCTTGCGCCAATACTGTTTTCCATTCGTATGGTCCATATACGTTTTTTGAACGAAGCACTACTTGCCAGCCTGTAGGAACACCGCCTGCCGGGTGGAAGATATAGTAGTATCCGTTGCGTTTATAGAATTTAGGTCCTTCGCAAGTCTGATGTGCTTCATGGCCGTCAAATATGATACGGGATTGTGTGATCGCTTTGCTGGCGTCGGCACTCAACTCACAAATGGTGATGACACTTTTCAGCCCGGCACGGCTTCCTGCATAAGCGTGAACCAAATATACACGACCGTCATCATCCCATAATGGAGTTGTGTCGATAATGCCTTTTCCGGCTTTTACCAGAACAGGTTCGCTCCAAGGGCCTTTCGGGTCTTTGGCTTTCACCATGAATACTCCTTGGTCAGGGTCACCCCAGAATATATAGAATTCGCCATTATGGTGGCGGATACTGGGTGCCCATACACGGTTGCCATGTTCAGGACGGACATCGGTAACAGGGGGTAGTGCATAGGGGACAGCCGCACCTATGATAGTCCAGTTGACCAGGTCTTTGGAGTGTAATATTTGTAATCCGGGCAGGCAGTTGAAACTGGATGAGGTCAAATAATAATCGTCTCCTACGCGGCAAACGTCCGGATCGGAGTAGTCCGCATACAGGACTGGATTTTTGTAGGTTCCATTGCCTTGATCGGCCACCCAGACTTGGGATACATAATTCTGTGCGGGAGCGGACAAAAAACAGGCTCCTAGCAGACAAAGGGTGATTAGTCGTTTCATGGTTTTAGATTTTTTTTTATTTAATCGTAATTTTGCAAGGATGTTCCAATTCTTTTCTCCATTGGGGAAGGTAATTGAACCAGTCTTTCATATCTTTAAATCCGAAACTTTCTTTTTTTGAGGTGAAAGTAACGTAATAGTGGAAATGCTGTTGACCCGGTGCTTGTAAGGTATATAAGTAGTTTGACCCGTCTTGCACTTCTTTACCGATATATTTAGGAATGAAAGTTCCCATACCTGTTGTTTCCTTCACATAGCCTATGGTGTCTGTGACAGGCCAGTCGGTTCCCCAGCTTCCGGTCAGTCCTTTATGGTCGCTCATGTGGCCTCCTTCTTTCAGAATCTGCACACCTGCAGCAAAGATTTCCTGTTTAAGCGGACGGTCAAACAGGACATCTACCTTCATATCCCGATGGCCGCCATAGAGGGTATATCGATTGATCATGTTCAGGTCGTTTCCTTGATATTCCCAACCGATGACTTCTGCTTCGACGATGGCGCGTACTGGTCCCGAGGCTAGTACGCGTTCCGTGCGGTTTATTACAGGTTTGATGTGGGTCGCTTCAGTACCGTTCCAGCCTTTTAATGCACCTACGCCGCCACTATTGTAAACACGTAACGCATCATCTCCGTAGCCGTTGGCGCGTTGCTCTTTGGTAGGGTAGAAACAAGTCTCTTTTATTTCCAGTCTTTTATTTACTTTGCTGTAGGGGTCTACCGTCTGCTTTTCGTTGAAATAGATACGATAAGCTACTAATTCACTTTCTATGGCCGGTCCGTGATGGTAAACAAAACTATACACATTTTCGGTTCCTGCCGCTGAAAATCCCGTGATGTTGGCGAACCTGTTGTTGTGTCCATAAGCCTTCATCTGGGCATAGGTACGTGCCGGATAGGTTTTGTTGCTTTTTTCGGAGGAGAGAATTACACGGAAGATTTTGTTGCTTCGGGCCGGCATATCGGTCAGGAAAGCCAGTTCGTCTGCTCGCGCGTCACCGTTCAGATCATCTAATTGGGATGGAATTTCTTTATCACCTTCCCATACGGTGGCGGACTTGATGTTGAAATTTGCTTTCAGATTGTTTAAGTCTATCACTACCGGTTCGTCGATTTTATTTTGATTCCATTCATTGCTGACTTCTACGGTTAGTGTCTTTTCTCCTTTTTGTGCAAAAGAGCTGGTAAAGCATCCTGCCAATAATGCAAGGACAATCATGGAGTGTTTTGTCATAATGCTATGTATTTTATTGGTTGAAGCACGGATTATACGGATGGCACAGTGTTGTATAGAAACTGTGTTTATCCGCGTAATCCGTGCCTGACTATTTTTGTAAATCAAGTAAAGATATTCGCTGATTGATGTGAGAGTTAGAAGTTGAGTTCTTCTCCTGCGGCTCCGATCTCTGCATGACTTTTTCCGTCTATCGTTACGTTGGACACATTTTGCATTTTCAAGCTATTTCCGTCTTTCAGCAACTCTATCTTGATATTCTTCATGTTTACTTCATCGGCTTCGCTCAGTACCACACCTTCTTTGGCATTGGACACGATAATGTTCTCCATATTGATATTCTGGATTCTCATTTCAGGTAAACCATTGAAGAATACAGCTCTGCCTGCTCCGTTACAAGTAACATCTTTGATAAAGATATTGCGGAATATCGGAGTCTCTTCTGTTACAGGAGGAATGGTGGTTTCTACTTTCTTGTCGTCTTGGTTGGGATCCTCACCACGGCCTTTTCCGCCATAGTACAAATTAAAGATCAAAGCTTCGTTGGGGATATTGATCATGTTGATATTGCTGATGTAGATGTTCTCCACCAATCCGCCACGACCACGGTTGCTCTTAAAGCGCAACCCGACATCTGTACCCATGAAAGTACAATTATCTACGTATATGTTATTTACGCCACCGGACATCTCGCTACCG
Organism: Phocaeicola sartorii JCM 17136 = DSM 21941; assembly: GCF_000614185.1. Lineage (GTDB taxonomy): Bacteria > Bacteroidota > Bacteroidia > Bacteroidales > Bacteroidaceae > Phocaeicola > Phocaeicola sartorii. The sequence continues at coordinate 133,157 of NZ_BAKM01000007.1, forward strand.
ACTACGAAACCTCCATGTCCGTGTAACACGGTATTATTCATCACAATCACATTCTGACAAGGCTCACCGCGTTTGCGTCCTTGTTCGTCCTTTCCTGATTTTAAGCAGATGCCATCATCTCCTGCGTCAAACGAATTGTTGACAATCAGTGCTTTATTACATGATTCCAAATCAAGTGCGTCTCCGTTTTGTGAGTACCAGGGATTGGATACGGTTACTTTATTAATCGTAATGTTTTCGCAGGATAGCGGATGTAGACACCAGCTGGGCGAATTCTTGAATGTCGCTCCTTCCAGCAATACCTTATTACATTTGATGAAACTTAGCAATACAGGACGCAACCAGTCGCGCATGTAGTCCCAGTCAGCGTCGGTCAGTTCTCCACGAGGTACGTTAAAGTTGTCTTTTGACAGGATAGCACCTTTCAATGCACCTTCGCTGGGATACCAGATTCTTCCATCGGCATCTACCACACCACCGGAGGCAACCAATTTATTCCATTGTCCTTCAGTCAACTTATCTTTTTTGGTCGGACGCCATGTGTCTCCGTTTCCGTCAAATACTCCGTGGCCGGTAATCGCTATGTTCTCAGCATTGCGTGCTGATAACGGAGACTGGCAACGACGAGTCTTCAAACCCTCGAAAGAAGTGTTGATGATAGGATATAGTGAATGGTCTGCACTGAATAATACCAAGGCATTCTTTTCGGTGTACAGGTTTACATTGCTTAATAGTTCGATGGGGCCGGTCAGCCACAAACCTTCGGGGATGATAACCTTACCACCGCCTTTTTCATTGACTTGCTTGATAGCGTCATTGATGGCTTTTGTATTCAAGGTAATGCCATCCGGTTTGGCACCGAAATCTATGATGTTTACAGAATAATCAGGGAATGTGGGTTGTTCAACCTTGTCCATCTTGAAAGGAAGGCTTGCGTAGATAGCGGGGTCTATGATCTCTTCTACAGTAGCCGTGGAAGGACAATTATTACATCCTGTCAAAAAAGGGATTAAACATGCGGCAGGAAGTAATAGAATCTTCTTTATTAAAGTAATCATGGGTATTATATATGTTTAAGATTAATAATTATCTAGTTGATAGTTGCTTTAAGAAGTCTTATTACTCCCCCGTAAAAGACCCTCACGGGCTATTTACGGGAGCAGCAATAATGTTTCATGTTAACCTAATTCTAACCTTAAATAAATATTATGAAAAAACCTCTTAATTCGGTGGCAAATATAACTGAAAGATTTGTCCTTTATGTGCACTATTTGATAGAATAAGTGGATTTTTTGTTAAATTCTCATAGAGTTGAAACTTTAAATGGTAAAAATTAGTTTTATAATTGCATTATTTCTTCATTTGTGTGCAAAAAAGGCTATGATTAATTTATTTGTTTGTATCTTTGCAAACTAATTTAACAATAAAGAAGGTATGAGTTACAATTTGTTGAAAGGAAAAAGAGGAATTATTTTTGGTGCATTGAATGAACAGTCTATCGCATGGAAAGTTGCGGAAAAGGCTGTAGAAGAAGGTGCGACCATAACATTGTCCAATACTCCGGTAGCTGTCCGCATGGGAGAAGTTTCTGCTTTAGCTGAGAAACTGAATTGTGAGGTAATTCCGGCAGATGCAACCAGTGTGGAAGATTTGGAGAATGTTTTCAAGCGTTCAATGGAAGTATTAGGTGGGAAAATAGATTTCGTCCTTCATTCTATCGGTATGTCTCCCAATGTTCGTAAGAAACGTACATACGATGATCTTGATTATGATATGTTGAACAAGACTTTGGATATATCTGCTGTTTCATTCCACAAAATGATTCAGGCTGCCAAAAAGCTGGATGCTATTGCTGAGTATGGTTCAATTCTGGCATTGAGTTATGTTGCTGCACAACGTACATTCTATGGATATAATGATATGGCGGATGCAAAAGCATTGCTGGAATCTATCGCACGTAGCTTTGGTTACATTTATGGCCGTGAACATCACGTGCGTGTGAATACCATATCTCAGTCACCGACCATGACTACTGCCGGCTCGGGTGTGAAAGGTATGGATAAGCTGTTTGACTTTGCTAACCGTATGTCACCCTTAGGCAATGCTTCGGCAGATGAATGTGCGGATTACTGTATTGTAATGTTCTCTGACCTGACTCGTAAAGTGACCATGCAGAATTTATATCACGATGGAGGATTCTCCAGTGTAGGTATGAGTTTGCGTGCCATGGCAACTTATGAAAAAGGTCTGGATGAATATAAAGACGAAAACGGAAACATCATTTACGGATAAGGATTGATGATACGCAAAATTATATTCATATTAGTGGTATGCTTTGTTGCTCTTTCCTCCTGTCAGTGGGATGGAAAGAGTGGCAACGCTGCTGATGTGGATGTAAAAGTTGCCCGTTATGATCGTTTGCAGTATGAGTATGTCACGATGAACAGTTTCTCGGCACTGCAAAAAATGAATACGGACTATCCTCAGGTTACCAAGCTGTTGATAGAAGATGTATTGGCGATAGGTGAGGTGGATGACATGAAGATTAATGACCGGATGTTGGAGTATTATTCGGATTCTACCCTATTGACTTTGATGCATGATGCCGAAGTGAAATTTAAAGATCTTGGTTGGGTTGAGGAAAAGCTGACTAAAGGTTTTAAACGTTTGAAAAAAGAAGTTCCTACGCTGTTTGTTCCTCATTTTTATGCCCAAATAGCTGCGCTGAACCAGTCGGTTGTAGTGGGAGATAGTATTTTAGGGTTCAGCATTGATAAATATATGGGGGCGGATTATCCTTTATATAAACGTTTCTATTATGACTATCAATGCCGTAGTATGGAACCCGATCGTATTGTTCCGGATTGTTTCACTTTTTATTTATTGAGTCAGTATCCTTTGCCATGGCAGCCCGGCCGTACTTTATTGGATATGATTATGCATCGTGGAAAGATAAATTGGATCGTGGCCCGTATTTTGGGTTATGAATCTTTTGAAAAAGAAATGGGATATAGCGAGGATGAGGCTGAATGGTGCAGGAAAAACAAAAGAAGTTTGTGGAAGACAATGGTTGAAAATGGTCATTTATATGCTACTGATCCTCTTATAGTACGTACTTATATACGCAAAGATCCCTTTATTTCTATTATGGGTGAGAAAACTCCGGCAAGCATTGGAGTCTGGATGGGAATTATGATGATTGATGAATATATGAAAAAGCATCCTGATATGACAATAGAGGATTTGTTGGCTAAAACAGATTATCACCAGATGTTGGTTGAAACAGATTTCAAACCTTGATATTTTGATTGAATAGTATGATGGAAGTTGCTTTATATCTATTGCCTGTTACCTTGGGCGAAACTCCTGTGGAAAATGTGTTGCCTGCATATAATAAGGAAGTCATTCTTGGTATCAAACATTTTATAGTAGAAGATGTACGTTCGGCACGTCGGTTTCTGAAAAAGGTGGATCGTGGGATTGATATAGACACATTAACTTTTTATCCATTAAACAAGCATACTTCTCCTGAAGATATTTCCGGTTATTTGAAACCCTTGATGGCTGGACAATCCATGGGAGTTATATCTGAAGCAGGCTGTCCGGCTGTTGCCGATCCGGGAGCGGATGTGGTTGCCATTGCCCAGCGCAAGAATCTTAAGGTGGTGCCTTTGGTCGGTCCTTCTTCTATTATTATGTCTGTTATGGGATCTGGTTTTAATGGACAGAGTTTTGCTTTTCATGGTTATTTGCCTATTGAATCCGGTGAGCGTGCAAAGCGTATTAAAGTATTGGAGCAACGTGTTTATGCGGAAGATCAGACGCAGCTTTTTATAGAAACCCCTTATCGTAATAATAAGATGGCGGAAGATATCCTTAAGAATTGTCGTCCGCAAACCAAACTTTGTATTGCTGCCAACATTACGTGTGAGGGAGAGTATATCAAGACTAAGACGATAAAGGAATGGCAGGGAAATTTGCCGGATTTATCGAAGATCCCATGTATATTTTTGATTTATAGATAACTACGACAAAAAGATTTTTAATTGAACTCTTCCCACATCTGCGCTACTATATTCAGATGATCTATTTCTTCTTTTAGAAAAGAGCTGTATAGAGTGGAGTTCTGCTCTATTTCTTCGGGAGTAACGAATCTTCCTCCTGTAAAATGTATTTGGCTTTCACTGCTCAAAGGGAGAACATAGAGCATGATAGTCCTTTTTATTCCATTGTTTTCTTTTATTAAATGCTTTAGGCTGAAGCGTGGCTCCAGTTGTCCGGTAAGGTTATTATTATATTTATTTTCTATCTCTTTGGCATATTTATCCGTGTCTGTTTTGCAGGCATAAATATAGTCTTCCATGGGTATGTCTAATTTACCTGGCTCTTCTCCTTGATAACTGCGGGGAGCAACATAAATTTTTCCATTGCAGATAGGTGCAATACGCAAAAAGGGCATTTTTTGATAAGTTAAGCTGATTGTTTTCACAAAAGCATGATTAACAATAATACAAATGACGTATACCAAAGGAGGAATGATGTGAGTCATCGTATAAAGGGTATGATAGGATAGTGGGCTGAAAAATAAATAGATTATGCAGGAGGTGAACAGATGAATGCCAGATAAGACTGCTATAATCTGCATTGCCCAACAGTTCAGAATAGATATCTTATAATGAAAGTAAGAGAATAGTTTAGTATAAAAACTTGGAATCATGAGATAGAGTAATGAAAAACTGAGTATCAGTATTTCCAGAGTGATGGGAACAGTGCGGTCCGGAATAAGCATGTCTCCGCTTATTCCTTTTATAATAGATGCAATGATCAAAGACAAAGTCCCATGCAGTAATATTATATTGGGTTGATAAACAGGTGGTTTGACAAGTCTGTATAAGATATAAATAATGCTGGCCAAACTACAGACATACAAAACAACTGCATCTTGAAAGAAAATGCAGAAAATCATGCACATGATGGTTGGAATTAATCCTGTGGACATGATTAAATTCTTGTATTCCAGTAACGATTTCATTCTCTCTATCTCAATTTACCCCTTTATAACAAAAAAGATATTAAGTTGGTTTACTCGTTATCCTTTAAATTTTATATGTTTTTCTGCATGATAGGAAGAACGTACTAAAGGAGCACTTTCCACTTCGCGGAATCCTTTCTTTAATCCGATAGTTCTATATAATTTAAATTGGTCGGGAGTGATATATTCCGCTACCGGATAGTGGCGGTGAGTAGGTTGCAGATATTGACCGATAGTAAGTATCTTGCAACCTTGTGCCAATAAATCGTCCATGACTTCTTCCACCTCTTCCGGGCGCTCTCCCAAACCTACCATAATGCCGGACTTGGCTGTAATGCCGTTATCTGCTATTTGTTTGATGACTTTTAAGCTGGTTTCATAGTTGGCTGCGCTTCGTACCAGAGGACTGATGCGGCGTACGGTTTCCATATTGTGTGAGATGATGTCAGGTCTGGCGTCAATAACCAGTTGGATCAGTTCGCTTCTTCCTTGAAAATCAGGAATTAAAACTTCAGAAGTGGTTTCCGGATTCAACCGTTTGATTTCTGAGATTGTTTTAGCCCAATGAGCCGCCCCTAAATCCTCCAGATCGTCACGGTCCACAGAGGTGATAACAGCATGGGATAATTTCATGAGCTGAATGGACTCTGCTACATGGGTGGGCTCTTCTGGGTCTAACGGAAGAGGGCGTCCGGTCTGTGTGTTGCAAAATTTGCAGGAACGTGTACAAATTTCGCCACCTATCATGAAAGTGGCAGTACCTTTTCCCCAGCATTCTCCCATATTGGGGCATCGTCCGCTGCTGCAAATGGTATGTAGTTTGTGGGAATCTACAATATGTTTGGTTTCGGCGTATCGAGCGTTTGCTCCTATGTTTATTTTAAGCCAGTCTGGTTTTTTAACGTGATTCATGATGATATTAGATTTATAATTCACCACAGATTATGCAGATTGCCCTCATTCGGCTTGATGTGGAACACCTGTATAATCTGTAGTGAACAGGTTCTTATTTCAAATTATTTATAAAAAAATTAGCTACACGAGTCAGCAAGTGCTTGGTTGTATTGCCTCCACTGATTCCATGATTGCGGTTCGTATAGATTTGCATATCAAATTGCTTGTCAGCCTGTACCAATGCTTCACTGTATTCCGCGTTGTTGCGTAAGTGTACATTATCATCTGCTGTGCCGTGAATCAGTAACAATTCACCGTTCAGTTTGTTGGCACGGTTAATGGCAGATGCAGCATTGTAACCTTCCATGTTTTCTTTGGGGGTGCGCATGAAACGTTCTGTATATACCGAATCGTAGAAACGCCAGTCTGTAGGGGCTGCAACAGCGACTCCAGCTTTGAATACCGGAGTTCCTTCACTCATGGACATCAAGGTATTGTAACCTCCATAACTCCATCCCCATATACCGATACGGCTACCGTCCACGTATGGTAATGTGCTTAAATACTTAGCGGCTTCTACTTGGTCTTTTGATTCTTTTACCCCTAAATTCAAGTAAGTACATTTCTCGAAATCAGAACCGCGTCCACCGGTTCCGCGTCCATCTACACAAACCATGATGAATCCTTGGCCGGCCATGTAAGCTTCGAACATACCACCATCTCTACGGGCGCCAATTCCCCATTTGTCTGCTACTTCTTGTGAACCCGGTCCACTGTATTGGTGCATGATAACAGGATATTTTTTACTTGAATTGAAATTTGCGGGTTTCATGATCCAACCATTCAATTCCACACCGTCATGGGTCTTGAAACTGAATAGTTCTTTACTTGGCATATTCAGACGTGCGATCTGCTGTTTCAGCTTGTTATTATCTATCAAGGTTGCCAATTCTTTACCCGTATTGTCATTAAGGGTAATGATAGGGGGGGTGTTGATATTGGAGAAAGTATTGATGTAATACTTCATATTGTTGCTGAAAATAGCTTTGTGGGTGCCCTCCTGTTTGGATAGTTTGGTCTTTTTTCCTTTACCGTCTACTTTATAGATAGCGGTGCGCAGCGGATTGCCTTCATTGCTCTCAAAATAGAATGTATTGGTAGCTTCATCCCATCCCAGAAAATTTTTCACTTCGAAGTTCCCTTTTGTGATTTGCTTTACCAGATTTCCTCCACTCGTATAAAGATAGAGGTGGTTATAACCGTCTTTCTCACTCATCACCACAAAGTTTTTTGGATAGAAAACAAGGTTGGAGTAGGCTTCTTCTTTAATGTATTGGGGAGCTTCATCACGTACCATCAGCTTGCACAATGTACTTCTCGGATTGGCAAAATAGAGGTCGAAACGGTTTTGATGACGGTTCAGAGTCATGATTGCCAACGCATTTTCATCATTCGTAAACTTGATGCGGGGAATATAACCATCTGCATCCAGAGGCAAATCCATCTTGCGGGTTACCTTGCTCTTGATATCAAAAGTATGAACGGTTACTTTGGAATTGTCAATTCCCGGCATGGGGTATTTATATTCATATTCTCCCGGATAAGTGCTGAATCTCTCTAATGCAGGAACCATACCTTTGTATAGCGGGAAAGAATACATCGGCACTTGACTTTCGTCAAAACGGATATAGGCAAGCATCTGGCTGTCTGCGCTGAAGTCGAAAGCACGGTTGAAACCAAATTCCTCCTCATATACCCAGTCGGGAATGCCATTCAGCACTTCGTTGAATTTGCCGTCTTTGGTTACTTGTGACTCACTGTTGCCGAACAGTAATTTTACCAGATAGATATTGTTATCGCGTACAAAAGCTATCTGATTGCCGTCCGGCGAGAACAAAGGAACCTGTTGCGGACCGTTTTCTGAGAGCGGTTCCATCTTGTTGTTCTTTACGTTGAAAATATAGTAATTGGCGGTGAACGAACGACGATAAATAGGTTTGGTGTCAGTCTGTATTAGAATCAGCTTTTCATCAGGTGACATGATATAGTCATCGAATGACTTGATGTTGCAATCACGGGCTGTATTTACATCGAAGATCGTACCTGTTTCTTTACCGGTCTTGAAAGAATATTGCACGATTTTTTTGCCGTCGGCACTCATTTGGGTATAATGTTCTCCATCCAACATCGGTTTGACACCTCTGATTCCTTCGGCACGATATGTTCTGTTTGCTACGTTTTGCAAGCTTACTTGTTGGGCTCCGACAGTCAGCAGGCAGAAGAATAAAATAATAAATATGCTTAATTTTCTCATAATAGATAAATTCTTTAAATGATAATCAAAGACAAAGGTAAAACTTTTGTTTGAAAATGCCTATCTTTGTCCCGCAAAATAAGTTCATGAACAGAGAGAAGCTTTATAACGACTTATCCGGCTTTTTAGCCATGCACTTTCCTTGCAAAGTGCAGAAGATTTCTATCAATGCCGGATTTACTTGTCCTAACCGCGATGGCTCGGTAGGATACGGAGGGTGCACTTATTGCAACAATCAAACATTTAATCCGGCCTATTGTCATACGGAAAAGTCTGTTACTCAGCAGTTGGAAGAAGGAAAGCGGTTCTTTGTACGTAAATATCCGGAAATGAAATATCTGGCCTATTTTCAGGCTTACACCAATACGTATGGGGAACTGGAAGAGTTGAAAAGGAAATACGAAGAGGCGCTGATGGTAGAGGATGTGGTAGGGTTGGTGATAGGAACCCGTCCGGACTGTATGCCGCTTTCATTACTGGATTATTTGGAAGAGCTTGGCAAACACACTTTTTTATTAGTGGAGTATGGCATTGAAAGTACGGATGATGAGACGTTGCGCCGGATAAACCGGAGACATACTTTCGCTGTTTCCGCAGAGGCTGTCCGGAAGACAGCGGAGAGAGGGATTTTGGTAGGAGGGCATATAATTCTTGGTTTGCCCGGAGAAGAAAGGGACATGTTAATCGAACAGGCCGGAATACTTTCACAGTTACCTCTGACTACTTTAAAGCTACATCAGTTACAACTTATTAAAGGTACGCGTATGGCGGGTGAATATGTGAAAGATCCTGAAGCTTTCCATCTTTATACTGCTGACGAATATGTTGATCTGGTTATTGATTATATAGAACATCTTCGTCCGGACATCGTACTGGAGCGTTTTGTTTCCCAATCGCCCAAAGAATTGTTGATAGCTCCTGATTGGGGACTGAAGAATTATGAATTTACAGACAAGGTGAAAAAGCGGATGAGAGAAAAAGATGCCTGGCAAGGCAAATACTATAAATATTAAAAGAAGGAAACAAATATGGAAATCAAAGGAAAAGTACATTATGTGGGAGTGAATGACCGTAACAAGGCTTTGTTTGAGAACTTGTGGCCGTTACCTTACGGTGTGTCTTACAACTCTTATTTGATTGACGACGAGATGGTCGCCTTGGTGGATACAGTGGATGTATGCTATTTTGAGGTTTATTTGAAGAAGATTCGTAGTGTCATCGGTGATAAACCTATCAATTATTTGATTATAAACCACATGGAACCCGACCATTCCGGTTCTATCAGTTTGATCAAGCAATATTATCCTGACATTGTGATTGTCGGTAACAAGAAGACTTTCGAGATGATTGAAGGATTTTATGGTGTAGGCGGTGAACGTTATGTAGTGGGGGAAGGAGATTTTCTGGCTCTGGGACATCACAGACTGCGCTTTTCATTGATTCCGATGGTTCACTGGCCCGAAACGATGGTTACTTTTGATGAAACGGAAGGTATTTTGTTTTCCGGTGACGCTTTCGGTTGCTTTGGCGCATTGAATGGTGGGGTGGTTGATACAAATATCAATACAGATATTTATTGGAATGAAATGGTGCGCTATTATTCTAACATTGTAGGCAAATATGGTGCGCCGGTACAGAAGGCTTTACAGAAATTGCAACACTTGAAAATAACCACTGTTTGTTCTACTCATGGTCCGGTATGGACGGAAGAAATACCTCGTGTGGTACGTATTTATGACCGTTTGAGTCGTTATGAGGCTGAAGAAGGGGTTGTAATAGCTTATGGCTCGATGTATGGTAATACAGAGGAGGTGGCGGAAGCTGTTGCGGAAGAACTGAGCAAGCAGGGAATCCGTAATATTGTGATGCATAATGTTTCTCATACCAGTCATTCTTTTATTATTGCGGATGTATTCAAATATAAAGGACTGATTGTGGGATGTCCCACTTATAATACTCAGATGTATCCGGAAATGGAGGCTCTGCTGAGCAAGCTGGCTTCTCGTGAGATAAAGGGACGTTATCTGGGATATTTCGGCTCATTTACATGGGCTAGCGCTGCTGTGAAGAAGATTGCGGAGTTTAATGATAAGTTGAAATTTGAACCTGTCGGAAATCCTGTAGAAATGAAGCATAGCATGAAGGCTGAAACTTATGCTCAAGCAAAAGAGCTGGCTAAGGCTATGGCTGACCGCTTGAAAGCGGATAGAAAATAAATCTTGTGATAGAAAACGAATGACGCAATTGACACAACTCTGATCTTATCAATCATTTGTGTCATTTGCGCCATTTGTGCTCTAACGATCGCTAGTGTCAGGCTTGATGTACGGTAAGCTGCGGGAATGGGAAATTGATTCCTTCTTTATTGAAAGTGCTGTAAACGGTCTGATTCATACTGAAGAATACGTCCCAGTAATCCGAACTGTTCACCCATACGCGGATTTTTATATTTACACTGCTGGCGGCAAGTTCTCCTAATTCAATAAAAGGGGCCGGACTGGTAAGAATACGTTTGTCATTGGCAATGATTTCGCGCAATACTTTTTCTACTTTTTTATAGTCTTCTCCATAGTCCACACCAAAATTCCATTCTATACGGCGGGTGTCCAGTTTGCTGTAGTTTGTAATGACGCCACTACTCATGGCTCCATTAGGTACATATATCATCTTGTTGTCTGCTGTGATAAGAATCGTATGGAATATCTGTATTTCTTTTACGGTTCCCGAAGCGCCGGTAGAAGCTTCGATAAAGTCCCCTACTTTATAAGGTCTGAACAATAAGATAATCAGTCCTCCGGCAAAATTTTGTAAGTTACCGGACAGTGCCATACCGATAGCGACACCGGCAGAAGCAAGAAGTGCGGCGAATCCTGTCAGTTCGATACCTAATTTCCCTATCACAGCAAGGATCAGCATGATGAGCAGTAGGATATTCACCATACTCTTTAGGAACGACTGGATGCTTGGGTCCACTTTTCTTTTTTCCAGGATACGTGCAAAAAGTCTGTTCAGCCAATTTACAAGGAACTTTCCGATTATAAAAATAATAAGTGCTCCTAATACTCTTTCTCCTAATTGAATGCCGGAGTCGATCAGTTTCTCTAGTGCATTGGTTAATTGAATGCTGGTTTCAGATGCTAATAACATGATAAATTTACTTTAATTTGATATTTCTAATATATAAAACAATTCAGATTAAAAATCGTTCAGAATGCCTTTGCCTTGACGGACGATTTCCGCTTCTCCGTTTGTACAGTTCACAATGGTGGAAGGTTCTATGTCTCCGATTCCTCCGTCAATAATTAGGTCTACTTCTTTCCCGAACTTTTCTTCTATCAGTTCTGGGGTAGTGATGTATTCTATATCTTCACCATCTTTCAGAGGCAGCGTGGTGGTCATGATCGGTGCTTTTAGCCAATGGCATATTTCCCTGATGATGTTGTTGTCAGGTACGCGTATGCCTACTTCTTTACGGTTCTTGAATATTTTAGGCAGGCGGCTTCCTGTGTTCAGGATAAAAGTAAACGGTCCGGGAAGATTTCGTTTCATTAACTTGAATGTGCTGTTATCTACTTTGGCATATTCACTGATGTTACTTAAGTCGTAACAGATAATGGATAAGTTGTTTTTACGTGGATCAATGTTTTTCAGTTTGCAGATACGTTCTATCGCACGTTCTTTCAGACCATGACATCCTATGGCATACATCGTATCGGTAGGGTAAATAATCAATCCTCCCTCTTCCAATATCCGGACGACTTCTTCCAGATCTTTGGGATTATTATCCTTATTGTAAAGTCTTAAAAGCATGTTATTTTAATTTTTAGAGTTTTTCTCACGCAACTGTTCCGCAATGGCCCATTGCAGGGCGGCTTCCTCTTCTTTTCCTACTCTCATCAATGCGTCTCCGAAATATTCATGGGCTTTGGGGTGTTCTGGCTTTAGAGAGACAGCCCGGTCAAAATCTCCCAACGCTCCTTCTATATTATCTAGTGCCAGTCTGTTTTTTCCTCGATTATAAATAGCTTTGAACAAAGCGGGACTAAGGCGTACCGCTTCATTCAGGCAGACTTCGGCTTCGTAATATTCTTTGTTGTTATGTAATGTGATGCCTTTACGTACCCAGCGTCTGTATAAGAAGGATTCAATTCAATCGCCTTGTCATAATTGGCAATGGCGGCACGTGAATCATGTGCTTGGGTGATACATTCATTTCCCATTAAATAATATTCGCGGGCATATTTTTCAAGATTCTTGCGTTGCACATGAAGCTGGTCCTTCAGTCGTTTGTTTTCGGCTTTCAAATTGTTGATGATTCCCAGTTTCTTACGTATAAACCGTTTAATCAAAGGCTTCTCGATGTCGTAACGTGAATGGATGGCAAGAAAGAACTGTTCTAGAAATCTTTCAAAATCACCTTTGTCGAAGTGTTTTACCGCTTCTACATATTGTACATCAGCTTGTGCCTGCTTCAATGCTTTTTCGATGGACTGGCGATTATTGAACCGTTGCGAGAAATTTATTATTTCCGGGCGGACAAAGATGTCTCCGCGTGTAATTTGTTTCTTTAGTTGGATGCCGTTCAGGGAGGTACAACGGCTCAATGCCACGTAGGCTTGTCCGCCGGCAAATACTCCTCCTGTAAAATCAATAACGACTCTGCTGAAAGTCAGCCCTTGGCTTTTGTGTATGGTGATGGCCCATGCCAGACGGATCGGGTATTGTATAAATACTCCTAACTCTTCTTCCTCTATTTTTTTTTCTTGTTCATTATACTTATATCGAATATTGCGCCAGCTGTCTTTTTTAACATCAAATTCCTGTCCGTCTTCAGTGACAACATATAACGTACCCTCTTCGTCTATACCTGAGATGGTGCCAATCGTACCGTTCACCCAACGGTGGTCATAATCGTTTTTTATAAAAATGATTTGTGCTCCTGGCTTTACTTCCAGTTCCATTGGGGTGGGAAGGCTGCTCTCTGGAAACTCTCCGTGTATTTCACCGGTCAGCAGAGTTGGTTCTCCGGGTAGTTCGGATAATTTCTTTTCATTGATAAAATCCACGGTATCCCTCCGGGTGGCAAGTGTGATGTACATATCACTTTCATTTTCTTCTATTAGGGTGTTGTAGCGGGTGTTCAGCAGTTGCAGGTCGGCCGCTCCGGCGGTGTTGGTACGGATGTGGTCCAATACATTAACAAAAACTTTGTCCGACTGGCGGTACACTTTGGTCAGTTCGATGGATACCAGCTCCATTTCCTGAAAGACGCGTGCCGAGAAGAAATAAGGGTTGGGATAGAACCGGTTGATTATCTCACGTTCATCATTTTTAATGACTGGCTCCAGCTGGAAAACATCTCCCACCAGCAAAATTTGCTTGCCTCCGAACGGCTCACGCATATTTTGTGAATATACCCGCAGCACTTTGTCTATAAAGTCAATAATGTCTGCCCGGACCATGGAAATTTCATCGATGATCACTAGCTCTACTTCTCTTATCAGTTTGCGATGGGCGGAAGTATATTTTAGAAAGCTATGTAACTTTCCACCTTTCAAACTGAATTTAGGATCATCCGGCAAAAGTGGATAGAATGGTAATTTAAAAAAACTATGCAGTGTGCTTCCACCGGCATTGATAGCTGCGATTCCTGTGGGAGCCAGTACTATATGTTTCTTTTTAGTTACTTCGCAGACATATTTTAAAAAAGTAGATTTACCTGTACCCGCCTTTCCAGTGAGGAATACTGACTGACGTGTATATTGGATAAGATTCAAGGCATCTTGAAATTCTTTATTATGGGTATCTACTTGCATTTTGTCCATACGTTTGAAAATGAATGGGCAAAGATAGTGGAAATCCCGTAAAAAGGCATAAAAAAGACGGTTAAATAACCGTCCTTTTTTATAGTCCTACAGGGAGTTGCCCTGTATGGGTTCTAATTTACTTTGTTTCGTTCAACATAACGTAACCCCAAATCATAGGATCAGCGTTAGCGATTTTGTGAAAAATGTTTTTTACCTTTTTCATAATGTTATCCTTTCTTTTTTTAATTAATACCTAAAAACACTCATAAATAGCAGGCGCACCTCACGGTTGACCTTCTTTAAACAATCTTTCTTTTTACCTTAGTAGCTACTAAAAAACATCTTTTTATGTTTTACAACACAAAGATAAAGCCTTTGTTCGTTATGATATATGTTTTGAAGCATATTTTTAATCAATATCCCAATTTTATTGATTTAGGTCAACAAAGTAGGAGTTTCTTGTTGCATTTTGGTGAATATTTTGTTTGTTTCTGCCGTATAACATATAAATCGGTTTGTTTATCTCAAGAAATATTGTTTGATTTGTGATATCATAATAATATCAAAAATAAATCATTATGGAAACAAAAGAAACTTCTTACAATGAGCTGGTGATCAATGGATTTATGGCTTTGTTCTTTAACTTGGTTATGTTGCCTGCACTAGTATTTCTGAACTTTTTGATTTTTGGACAACTGCCCTGGTTGTTTATTCCTGTTTTGCTTGTGCTGGTATTGTTGTTTGTGCTGATGCTTCCGGGATATTTTTCTCAAGAACCCAATGAAGCACGTGTAATGGTGTTTTTCGGTGAATATAAAGGCACTTTTAAAAACACAGGCTTCTTTTGGGTAAACCCTTTCATGAACAAGAAAAAGTTGTCTCTTCGCGCCCGTAATCTGGATGTGGAGCCGATAAAGGTGAATGATAAGATTGGTAATCCTATTCTGATAGGGCTGGTTTTGGTCTGGAAATTGAAAGATACTTATAAGGCGATGTTTGAGATTGACGCGCAGACGATGGCGGACAGTAAAGGGACAGGGACGGCAAGTGTCAGCGTGGCAGGGCGTATGAATGCCTTTGAGGATTTTGTACGTGTGCAGAGTGATGCGGCCCTCCGCCAGGTGGCCGGACAGTATGCTTACGATGACAATGAGCATGATACGAATGAGCTGACCTTGCGTGGCGGAGGTGAGGAGATTAATGACCAGCTGGAACGTCAGCTTAATGAGCGTCTGGCTATGGCAGGTATGGAAATAGTAGAGGCCAGAATCAATTATTTGGCTTATGCTCCGGAGATTGCAGCGGTGATGCTTCGTCGTCAGCAGGCAAGTGCTATTATTACCGCGCGCGAAAAAATAGTGGAGGGGGCTGTTTCTATGGTTAAAATGGCTTTGGATAAATTAGCCGAGGATGGAATTGTAGAACTGGATGAAGAAAAGAAAGCCGCTATGGTCAGTAATTTGTTGGTAGTGCTTTGTGCGGACGAGCCGGCACAGCCGGTAATTAATTCCGGAACGTTGAATCATTAGTGTAGGAAATGGCAAAGAAAGAGACGATAAAAAGCTTTGTGCTCAGAGTGGACGCGGAAACCATGGAAGCTATCGAGAAATGGGCGGCGGATGAATTCCGTTCCACGAATGGACAGCTTCAATGGATTATAGCGGAAGCTTTGCGCAAGAGTGGCAGAATGAAGAAAAAGAAGACAATAATCAAAAAGGAAGAAACAGAATGATACATTTTAGAATGAAAAACAATATAGGTTCGGTTACAGTGACGGATCGTATATTGGAGATGGCCGCGTTGGCATTGGCCGTTTTTCTTGTCGTACTGGCAGTTGCTCTCTACCATTATTTGCCGGAACGTATTCCGGTTCATTTTAATAGTGTGGGTGAGGCGGATGGATGGGGAGGCAAGGGTATGATATTCATGCTGTCGGCATTAGGCGTGGTGGCTATGGCAATATGCAGTGCTGCGGCTTATAATTATAAGATGGTCAATCTTCCTTTTTCGTTGAATCCGGCTTGTCTGTCACAGCAGGTTACAATCATAGGGCGTATGATGCGTGTTCTTTCTGTACTGTGTGGTTTGTTGTTTATCGCTTTAATGTTGATGACGACTGTTCCCCAATGGGGGATGCAGTCTGTCTTTTTCTCTTTCTTTTTGATCGTTATGACAAGTATGACGGTTGTTTTGATTGTTTATACTGTTTGGGTCTATAAAAAAGGGCGTCAATGTCGATAAAACAAATTATTTTTCTTATTTTCATAGGGTATTTTAATCTTGGGTGATCTTATAAGTAGAAACAGGATTAGTATTCACTTTTTTAATACCTTAATGAATATGAGAGCGCATAAAAAACAATTGATCGAATGGACACTGCTCATTGTCTTTTGGTTGAGTGTCATTCCGGGATGGAGTCAGGAGGAGACACCGTTTGCTGAAGAGAATACTTATATTACAGTCAGCGGTGTAGTAAAGGACAAACAAAATAGAAAGACTTTAGAGTATGTCAATGTATCTGTTCCGGGTACCAGTGTGGGGACGGTGACAAATGCGGATGGTGAATTTTCTTTGAAGATAGAAGATGCGGAGATGGTTTCTGCTTTAGAGATTTCACATATCGGTTATCATAATAATAGAGTACGTTTGGATAAAGAACATTTGTCGGATTTAAAGATTTACCTTACCCCTCATGCCAATATGTTGAATGAGATTGTGGTTTATGCCCACAATCCTCGTCTTATAGTGGAAGAGGCCATTCGCAAGATTCCTGTCAATTACAGTAATAAAAACAATATGCTTACCGGTTTTTACAGGGAAACTGTTCAGAAAGGGCGTCGTTATATCAATATTTCGGAAGCTATTATTGATGTTTACAAGACTTCTTATGAGGATATGACAACTACTCGCGACCGGGTACAGGTTTTGAAGGGGCGCCGGCTGCTCAGTCAGAAAGTCAGTGATACGTTGGGGGTGAAACTGGCTGGTGGTCCCACTTTGTCTATCTATGTGGACATTGTGAAAAATCAGGATGCGTTGTTGGATATGGAAACGTTGAACTATTATGATTTCTTTATGGAAGAACCGGTACAGATAGACAATCGTCAGCAATATGTGGTTAGTTTCCGTCCCCGTGTCGTTTTGCCTTATGCCTTGTATTATGGCAAATTGTATATTGATCGTGACAAGTTGTCGTTTACCCGTGCGGAATTTAGTTTGTCTATGGATAATAAAGTCAAGGCAGTACAGGCTATTCTTGCCAAGAAACCCTATGGCTTACGTTTTAAGCCACAGGAACTTTCTTTCCTTGTTACCTATAAAGATATGGATGGGAAAACCTATCTGAATTATATCCGTAACCGTATCCGGTTTAAGTGTGACTGGAAGCGCAAACTTTTCTCTACCGGCTATACTGTGCTTTCAGAGATGGTGGCAACGGATAGGGAGGAAAATAATGTGGCGATAATTCCCGGAAAGATGGCTTTTCATCAGAAAGATGCTTTTTATGATAAAGTGGATGAATATTGGAGCGAGGATTTTTGGGGCTCCTATAATATTATTGAACCTACGGAATCATTGGAAAATGCAGTCCATAAGTTAAAGAAACAGTCGCGTTAAAGTCTCGGATGAGGTTCGTATGGTTGAAAAGAATTACCAAAAAAGAAGTGGATGCTGAATGATTTGTTAACACTGGCCAGAATAAGAGAGGGAGATATAAAGGCGTTTGAAGATGTGTTTCGCCGTTATTATTCCCCTCTCTGTTGGTATGCCATGAGTATCACCGGCAGTATGGAGGCTGCGGAGGAAATTGTAGAGGAGTTGTTTTATGGGTTTTGGAGAGACCGGGAGAGTCTGCCGTTGTTCCGTTCTATGAAAAGCTATCTTTATGTTGCGGTGCGCAATCAGTCTTTTCAATATTGCGAGCATCAGGAGGTGAGAAACAAATATAGGGAGTTTGTTCTCTCGCGGAAGGAGCGGATACGGGACAGCAGTCCTCAAGAAGAGATGGAATACCAGGAATTAAGACATTTGATAGACACTACGCTTGCTCGGATGCCGCAGCGAAGGTCGTGCATATTCCGGATGCATCGTATGGAAGGTAAAAAGTATGCGGAAATAGCCTCGCAGCTTTCTTTGTCGGTGAAGACTGTGGAGGCTGAGATGACAAAGGCTCTTAAAGCATTAAAAAAAGAAATTGAGAACTATATTATAAGGACATGAGTGAAACAAAAAGAAATAAGGAAAGAGTGGATCGGGCATGGAATAAATTGTATGACCGTTTGGATGCTGACGGACTTTTGTTATCAGGCCGGCAGGATAGGAACGTTTGTCTGCATCCATGTTGTGGAAGTGGGGGGCCGTAGCTGCTATATGGATCGGAATAGGTGTCTTTTTGACGACTACTTATCGGAAGGTGGACGAGTCTGTGGAGGCTCAAGTCTTACTTATGCGGGAGAACACGGAGCAATCTACTTTGGTGACCACGCTTGAGGATGGATCTATTGTTTATCTGGGTGGGGAAACCTCTTTGCGGTATCCTGAACATTTCTCTATGGATAAGCGTGAAGTCAGTTTGCAGGGAAACGCTTTGTTTGATGTGACCGGTAATCGGGAACGTCCTTTTCTGATTGAAACGGAGGAGGTCAGAATTGAAGTCTTGGGAACGGCGTTTCATGTGAAGAGTGATGCGGGGAGTCCTTTCGAGCTGTCCGTACAGCGTGGAAAAGTCAAAGTGGCATTGAAAAATAAAAAT
Organism: Phocaeicola sartorii JCM 17136 = DSM 21941; assembly: GCF_000614185.1. Lineage (GTDB taxonomy): Bacteria > Bacteroidota > Bacteroidia > Bacteroidales > Bacteroidaceae > Phocaeicola > Phocaeicola sartorii. The sequence goes on from NZ_BAKM01000007.1 coordinate 151,957, forward strand.
CAAGAGATGTATGTCAATGCAGGTGAAGCGGTGACGCTTGAAACACATCAATTGCGTCTCACGGATTATAGGGACAATACCCGGATAGCCCGTTATCTGGAAAGTATGCGTTTCAAAGACGAACCTTTGATGAATATTCTTCGAGTGATTAATCTGCATTCCTCCGGTTTGCAGCTTCAGACTTCTCCCTCCTTGGGGGAGCGTCGGCTTACGGTTGCATTTTCCGGAGAATCTCCGGAGTCTATGGCAGAACTGATCTGTCTGGCTATGAATTTAAAATATATTCGTGAAGGTGATATAGGTGTTTTATCCGAATAAAGTGAGAAGATGAATCGTATCCGTACATATCATTATTATTGGCATATCTTTTTTTTCAGTTTGCTGATTTGCATGGCAGGATTTGCGAAGGCGGCGGATAGGGATGTGTTGGAGCGGGTCATTTATCTTACTAAGAGTAAGGGTACTGTCTATGCTTTACTGGGCAAGGTGTCCGAGCAGTCTGGTTTCCTTTTTGTTTATGACAGCAAGGTGGTGGACAATGATCGTACGGTGAAGTTGGGTGCAGGACAGCGCACCATTCGTCAGGCTGTTTACGAAATTATCGGTCGGCAGGATATCAGTCTGCGCGTTGTGGAAAATCATATTTTGATCAATCAGTCGCAGGTACAATATGCGGTTGTTCCCACTTCTAAAGATACTTTGGCCTATTTTACTTTAGAAGGCAAATTACAGGATAATCAGTCGGGGGCTCCGATTGCTTACGGTACGGTAGGGGTAGTCGGTACTTCTATAGGCAGTATAACCAATCAGGATGGCGAATTCCGTTTGCGGTTGCCCGATTCGTTGAGGCAGGGCCGCATCGGGGTTTCTCATGTGGGGTATGTGGGACAGGAGATGGATATGTCTTTATTAGAGGCTCAACATGCGGTGTGGTCTCTGGAACCTCGGGTCATTCCTATTCAAGAAGTGGTGATTCGTGCTGTTAATCCTATACGGTTGTTGCGTGAGATGTTGAAAGCCAAAAAAACAAATTATGCATCGGTTCCTGTTTATCTCACTACCTTTTATAGGGAAGGGGTTCGGTATAAACAAAAATTCCGTAATCTGACAGAGGCCGTTTTTAAAATCTACAAACCTTCTCCTTTGTTGCTTCATTCTCAGGATCATGTAAAATTATTAAAGATGAGTCGCATCGTCGATAGCCAGGAACAGGACACACTGATAGCCAAGATGAGTGCGGGGATTGATGCTTGTTTGCAACTGGATATTGTCAAAAACTTGCCGGATTTTCTGTTGCCTGACGATCAGGGTAGTGTGTACTCTTATGCCTCCTGTGATATGACGGTGATAGATAATCGTCTGGTTAATGTAATATCTTTTCGACAAAATAAAGGAATAAAAGAACCTCTTTATTGTGGCGAATTATATATTGATGCTGAAAACAATGCGTTGGTTCAGGCTCGTCTTGAGATTAATCCTGCCTATGTGAGGCAAGCTACGGATATGTTTATAGAACGGAAGACACGGAAGTGGAAAATAACCGCGCAAAAGGTGGTTTATACCATTTCTTACAGGCAGTGGAACGGCATTTATTACATGAATCATATTCGTGGAGATCTTTATTTTAAAGTGAAACCTAAACGGCAATGGTTTAGTGCTTCTTCTCTGCACACATGGTTTGAAATGGTTACTTGTAAGGTGGATACAGATAATGTGACTCGTTTCCAGCGTAAAGAACGGATACCTACACGCACTATATTTTCGGATACGCATTTTAAATATGATGCTGACTTTTGGGGGGAGTTTAATGTTATTCCGTGGGAAGAGGAACTGAGTACTGTTATTGAAAAGTTGTCTTCTAAAATTGAACAGATAGAATATTAAAATAAAAGTTGGATACGGAGCTTTGTATTTGGCATTTTTTGTCATGATGTGTGGCGGGTAATGTGTTAATCTGATGTATGTAAGTTTCGTATTTGTAGGTCTTTAGTTTAAAATCGATTCGGTTGTCCTTTCAATTTTTCACCGTGTCCGGAAGCATGCTGGGATAAATATACTTATTAGTACCAAGTCGTGTTAATCGGTTGATTAATAAGAGAAAAGGATGATTTTGTCAAAGGTTACAAAATCATCCTTTTTTTACAGACCTCACGTTAACAATATTGATTAAATATGTTAAATAGCTTTTTATTATCTGTTGCCACGAGTTAATAAACACGATAATACGAATATTATCATGAGGTCAATATTTCCTTAAAAAATCTCTAAAATCAATGTCCTTTCGGTTGGCCAAAAATAGGGATTCTTTTTCTGTGGAATTATTTGTGCAAATACGAATAATATAGATATCTGCAGCCGTATAGGTAATTTCCGATTGATATATCCATAGCTCTGCCATACAACAGGCACCAATGGGCGAACTCACCCTCCGGATATGATTCGGGCAGAATAATGGAATCAAGCATGGAGTAAACCAATTCAGGATCTGACTCCAACATCAGATCTGACCGTTCCAAGACAGAATGCATGGATTTATGTTTGTTGTTGCATCCCGCAAAAATAAGTGTAACAATAACAAATAACAGCGTAAACAATATTTTCATAGTTAATCAACATAGACAAAAAGCGAAAGGAAGTGCGAATCCATACCCCCTTTCACTTTTAGAAAAACAAAAACATTTCAAACTTTATGTAAAACAACATATCAAACGACTATCCTAACGGATAACTTTAAAAGACTTGACCGGTCTTCCGTCATAATTATAGAGACTGACAATATTCAGTCCGGAACCCGGCTTTAACGTAAACCGGATAGAATTATCGGAAGCGGATTCTGTCTGTAACAACCGGCCATTCAGATCCACTACACGAACGAATGAAGACTGCGGAACATTTT